>NZ_JBIAYX010000006.1:0-371017 GCF_042898365.1 Streptosporangium sp. NPDC000509
CCAGTCGATCACCCTGGCCTCGGAGACGATCACCAAGGAGAACGTGGCCCAGTACCTGCCGCTGGGATTCGAGTCCTGATGGCGGCTGCGAACAGCAAGCCGGCGCTGGGTATCGGCATGGTCGGCTACGCCTTCATGGGCCGGGTGCATTCCCAGGCGTGGCGCAGCGTGTCGGCGTTCTTCGATCTGCCGGTGCGGCCGGTGATGGCCGCGGTGTGCGGGCGCTCCGCGGAGGGGACGGCGGCGGCGGCCGAGCAGCTGGGCTGGGCGGCGGCCGAGACCGACTGGCGGGCGTTGATCGCGCGTGAGGACGTCGATGTGGTCGACATCTGCACGCCGGGTGATTCGCACGCCGAGATCGCGATCGCCGCGCTGGAGGCGGGCAAGCACGTGTTGTGCGAAAAGCCGCTGGCCAACACGGTGGCCGAGGCCGAGGCGATGGCCAAGGCGGCGCGGGCGGCGGCCGAGCGGGGGGTGTATGCGATGGTGGCGTTCAACTACCGTCGGGTACCGGCCGTGGCCCAGGCCGCCCGCTGGGTGGCCGAGGGCCGCCTCGGCACGATCCGGCACGTGCGGGCGCAGTATCTGCAGGACTGGATCGTCGATCCGGACTTCCCGCTGGTGTGGCGGCTGCGCAAGGATCTGGCCGGCTCAGGGGCGTTGGGTGACATCGGCGCGCACATCATCGATACCGCGCAGTTCATCACCGGGCAGCGTTTGACGCAGGTCTCGGGGTTGACCGAGACGTTCGTCACCCGGCGGCCGCTGGCCGAGGCCTCGGCGGGTCTGTCGGCCGCCGCGGGTGGTGCGGGGGTGGAGATGGGGGAGGTCGACGTCGACGACGCGGCGTTGTTCATCGGTCGTCTCAGTGGTGGTGCGCTGGCGTCGTTCGAGGCCACCCGGTTCGCGACGGGGCGCAAGAACGCGTTGCGGATCGAGGTGAACGGTTCCGCGGCGAGTTTGGCGTTCGATTTCGAGGCGATGAACGAGCTGTGGTTCCATGATCATGCGTTGCCGGCCGAGGAGGCGGGGTTCCGCCGGGTGCTGGTCACCGAGTCCGGGCATCCGTACGCGGGTGCGTGGTGGCCGCCGGGTCATGGTCTGGGGTATGAGCACACCTTCACCCACGAGGTGAAGGACTTCGTCGAGGCGATCACCTCCGGTGTCGCTCCGGCTCCGTCGTTCGACGACGGGTTGAACGTCCAGCGCGTGCTGGCCGCGGTCGAACGCAGCGCCGACGACCAGAGCCGGATGACGGCGATCGAGGAGGTGTGACGGAGCCCGCCACCCACCGGGTGCACACCTGGTGAGCGGGCCCCGTCACCCGCGTGGCGGGCGCGCGAACCGAGTTCGCACGCCCGCCACGCGGCCGACGACGACGGCTCTCAGTCCAGGACGACGATCTGGCGCAGGACCTCACCGCCTCTGAGCGCCGCCACGGCGTCGTTCAGGTCGGCCAGCTTGATACGGGAGCTGATCATGCTCTCCAGGTCGAGCTTGCCCGCCTTGTAGAGCCCGGCGAAGAACGGGAAGTCGCGCCGGACGTCCGAGCCGCCGTACAGCGAGCTGAGAATGTTCTTGCCCTCGAACAGCAGGTTGAAGGCGCTCAGCGGGACGTTGTCGTCCATCGCGCCCGCGCCCACCACGATCGTGTCACCACCCCGGCGGGTCGCCTGCCAGGCCGTCATGATGGCGGCGGACTTGCCGACGGCCTCGAAGCCGTAGTCGAACCCGGCCCCGCCGGTGAGCGTGCCGACCGCGTCCATGAGCTGGTCGGGGGTGATGGCGTGGGTCGCGCCGACCTTCTTGGCGAGGGCGTGCTTGGACTCCAGGGGGTCGATCGCGAGGATCGTGGTGGCGCCGGAGATGCGGGCGCCCTGGATCACCGACAGGCCGATACCGCCCGCGCCGACCACGGCGACGGTCGAGCCCGCCCTCACCTTGGCCGTGTTCAGCGCCGCGCCGACGCCGGTGGTGATCCCGCAGCCGATGAGGGCCGCGGCCTCGAACGGCACGTCGGAATCGACCTTGATCGCCCCCTGCCAGGGCACGACGATCTCCTCGGACCAGGTGCCGCACCCGGCCATGCCGAACGCCGGGGTGTCGCCGCCGTAGCGGAAACGGGCGTTGACGAAGCTGTCCATCACGTACGTCATGCACAGGAAAGGCTGGTTCACCAGGCAGTTCGCGCAGCTGCCGCAGGCCGGGGTCCAGTTGACGATGACGTGGTCGCCGGGTTGTACCGAGGTCACGTGGTCACCGACCTCGACGACCTCTCCCGCCCCCTCGTGGCCGGGGACGACCGGCAACGGCATGGGCAGCACGCCGCTGATCACCGACAGGTCCGAGTGGCAGACGCCGGTGGCCCTGATCTTGACACGGACATCCGTCGGGCCCATCGGCGCGAGGGTGAGGTCGTCGCGGATGTCGAGCTTGTCGTCGCCGACGGCATGTAGAAGCGCACCACGCATGGGGGGTCCTCCTAGTTCTCCTCAAGGGAGAGTGCGGCTTTGGGGCAGGACCGGACCGCGTGCCGGACGCGGTCCAGCATTTCCGGCGGCGGCTCAGGCAGCAGCACGTGCAGCTGGTCGTCGTCGTCGAGCTCGAAGACCTCCGGGGCGAGTCCCGTGCAGATCGCATTGGCCTCGCAGACCAGATAGTCGACTTTGATTTTCATATGGGCCTCCTAACCGGGAATGGCGAGCTTACGGTGATCCCAGGAGATCACTCGACTCGGCTCGACCACGAAGGCGACCCTTTTACGGCCGGTGTGGGCCACGTACTCGGTGAGTGACTCCTCCGCGTCGGGCATCCCGGCCATCCGTCTGGTCACGTCCATGCCGATGCCGAGGACGCCATCGAGGTCGTCGATCCTGCGCGCCACCCCGTAGACGAGGACACCGCGCAGGTCGGAGTATTCGTCTCCGGCCTCGATCAGGCAGCTCACCCGGGCGTCGCGCTGGATGTTGAGCGTCTTCTGCGCCTTGCCGTAGGTCCAGAACGAGATCCTGCCCTCGGTCAGCCCGTAGAACATGGTCACCATGTGCGGTGTTCCGTCGGGGTTGATCGTGCCGAGTTGCAGCTTCCGAGACTCGGCGATGAAAGCCGTCACCTCGTCGTCGGTCATCACGATGCGGGTGCGCTGGTTCACGGTGCAAAGTAGAACACGTTCCACAAGGTCGGGCAAGGGGAGTCGGAATGTTGTTCGGCCTCGGTAGTCTGCTGCGATGAGCATCGCCACCATGCCGGCCGACCTGCTGTACGTCGCCCAGCGCGCCAAGGGTTTCATGCCACCCGAGGAAGGAATCGCGCTGTTCGAGACCGCCGCCGAGTACGGCCCACGGGGCCCGATCTGCGAGATCGGCAGCTACTGCGGGAAGTCCGCCGTCTACCTCGGGGCGGGGGCGCGGCAGGCGGGGTCCGTCGTCTTCACCGTGGACCACCATCGGGGCTCCGAGGAGATCCAGCCGGGCTGGGCCCACCACGACCCCACGCTGATGGACCTCCGCTTCGGCAAGATGGACTCGCTGCCCACCTTCCGCACCACCATCGCCTCCGCGGGGCTGGAGGACGAGGTCGTCGCGATCGTCGGCAGCTCCGAGCGCGTCGCCGCGCTGTGGAACACACCGCTCGCGATGCTCTTCATCGACGGCGGCCACTCCGAGGATCCGGTGACCAAGGACTACGAGGGGTGGGCCCCGCACGTCATGCCGGGCGGCGCCCTGGTCTTTCACGACATCTACCCCGACCCGACCCAGGGCGGGCAGGCTCCGTACCGCGTCCACCAGCGGGCCCTCGCCTCCGGCGCGTTCAAGGAGGTCCGGCAGGAGGGCTCGCTGCGGGTGCTCGAACGGGTCGGATCGGGCATCGGCTGACGGAAAGCGTCGCGTGGAGGTGTGCCGCGAGCGTGCGGCGGAGGTGGGGCGGAAGCGTCGCGTGCAGACCCCGGCCCGCGCCGACGATCACCAGGGCGAAGAACAGCCCGAAGACGACAGAAAGGTGGACCAGCAGCCCGTAGACCGCCGCCGTGGCGAGACCGAACACGACCTGCTCACGCGGCCTGGCGGGGGAGGTGCCCGGTTCGACGATCACGTATCCGGCGTAGAGGGCGAAGGCCGTCCCGGTCATCGGCAGCAGCGCGCTCACCGTCGACACGTCGGTCAGCGCGCCCCTGACGAGCGCCTGCAGGGCGAACCCGCCCGTCCAGCCCATGAGCAGCGGCAGTCTACCCGCGAGCCTGGCGTTCATCACCGTGCCCCAGACGAGTACGGCGAGCGGCACGACCAGGTCGAACGGTCCCGAGACCCACGCGGTGAACTGGTACGCCGGAGCGAGGCCGACCCACGGGAACAGCAGCAGCACGGCGACGATCCCGAAGGCCGCCGGGTTCAGGAACGGGCTCCCCGGCACGTCCTCGGTCCTTCGCTCCTGCTCCACCGTCTCGGGTGCCTTCATGCGGAAGACGTACGTGCCGCCAACGCCGATGAGGACGGCGAGCGCGATCGGCATCAGGTGCCCGTTGCCGTACAGCAGCATCGCGCAGAGCAGGCCGCACACGTAGGACGGCAGGAGGAAGCCGACGACCCGGGCGCGGGGCACCCCGAGATAGCGGGGCCGGCGTCGCCGCGACCACGCCTCCACGGTCTCCAGCGCGAGTTCGGCGGTCACGCCGGTGAGCACGCCGACCACCGGTGCCAGGCAGGACTGTTCGAACCCGAGCACGGTGTGTCCGAGCACGGTGATCAGGGTGAGGGACCCCGCCAGCCGCCGGAACGCCGTCTCTCGCCTCCGGTCGGCGTTCATGGCCGCCGGATCTCCGAGGCACGGTCGCCGGCGAGCAGGATTTGATGCCAGCCGGGCTCCAGGGACACCGACGCGGTACGCGTGCCGCCGCAGGCGTTTCTCCAAGAGATCTCGACGGGGGCGGTGGGGTTCGGCAGGTCGTCGCCCAGGCCGAAGAGCAGTTCGGGTGCGGAGACGCCGTTGTGGCCGTTGGCGGGGTAGAGCTGCCTGCTCCGCGTGATCCCGCCGGGCAGGCGCACCGCGGCGACGGCACCGATGGCGGGCCGCGTCGGTCCGGGGTGGGCCGCTCCGGCCGTGCCGCAGGCACCGGCGGGGAGGCGGAGCCGCAGGCCCACGAACGGGGCCGTCGGCCCGTGGTTGCTGTAGAGCACCGACGCGGACCACTGGTTGGCGACCGCGAAGTCCAGCCGCCCGTCGTCGTCGACGTCGCCCACGGCGAAGGCCCGGCTGACCGCACCCTCGCCGTCCCCGCCGTCCTCGCTGTCCCTGTCCCCGCCGGCGCCGTCGACCCCGGCTCGCCGCGCCACGTCCACGTAGCGGCCGTCCGGCCCCCTGGTGAAGAAGGTGTTGGTCTCGCGACCCGACAGGTCGTCGCCGACCTTCAGATCCGGCCACAGCGAGGGACGGGAGAGGAACAGGTCGTTGGCCGCCTCCGCCTCCCGTAGCCGCGCCCACCGGTCGGCCTCACCCCTGACGAACCCGGTCGCGTGCATGATCTCGTCGATGCCGTCGTTGTCGAAATCCGCGGCCTTGACGTCCCAGGACCAGCCGCTGCGGCTCAGCCCCAGCTCCTCGCCGAGGTCGTCGTACGGCGCGTGACCCTCGTGCAGCCCTCCTCGCCGTGACACGAAGGCGAAGTCGCCCTCGCGCGGCGCGGGGTCCCCGCTGAGGTTGCTCACCAGGATGTCCGGCCTGCCGTCGGCGTTGAGGTCGGTGAAGGCGACCCCCATCCCCCTGAACGAGTCGCGGCCGAGGACCCGCGAGGAGGGAGTCGCCAGATGCCGGGTGCCGCTCGCCTCGGTGAACCGGACCCTGCCGGGCGCCGACTCGTTGACCAGCAGGTGGTCGGGGCCGAAGTCGTTGGCCACGTACAGTTCGGGCCGTCCGTCGCCGTCCAGGTCCTGGGTGCCCAGCGCGAGGGTCCAGCCCCGGCCCTCGCCCGCGACCTCGTCGAACACCCCCTTCTCCTCGGCGAACAGCGCGGGTCCCGTCGCCCGGTAGAGCCGGTCGCCGCCCCCGTTGGCCGCGGCGGACGGCGAGTCGGGCATCACGGCGTCGCCGCTGGCGCCGCTGTCGTCACGGTCGTCGTGGTCACCGCTGTCGCCGTGGTCGCCGCCCAGCACCCTGACCCCGTCGGGGAAGTAGTTGCCGAAGACGAGGTCGAGGCGGCCGTCCCCGTCGAAGTCTCCGGCCGTGGCGGCGCTGGTGTTCCAGATCTCCGGCTCGGCGGTGAGCGAACGGTGACGGAAGGCCGCACCGGACGGGGGCTCGCCGGGGACGCGCAGGAACAGGGAGGGGGAGCGGCCCCAGTAGTAGACGACCAGGTCCTCCCAGCCGTCCTGGTCGAGATCGGCGGGCAGGCACCCGGTCGGCGCCTCGTACCGTCTGCGCTCCGGGGGGACCAGTGTGAACGGCCGGTAGCGGCGCGGGGTCCCCGGCGCGGGCCTGACGGTCACCGTGTCGCGGCGGGGATCGACCAGGCACAGGTCGTCGGCGACGACCTCGCCGTCCACGTCGAACAGGGCCACCCCGGCGCCCAGCGACGACGCCGGGCTCCCGAGGCGCGCGTACCCCGGCGCGACCGGCCGCAGGAGACGGTCACCGGCCCGCGAGGGAGGGCTCAGCGGTCTCGCGTGGAAGGAGAAGGCGGCGGACGCCTCCACCGCCGAGGTGTCCGGCAGGGCGGTCAGCCTCCACCCGGCGGTCGCGGACACCAGGGCGAGGAATCCCGCCGCGCATCTGCGAACCCCACCGCCCCTCCGAGTCACGGACCCGAACGTAGTGAGCCGCATTCAGCCCTTCAAGCACCGCGTTTCTGGTTCCGTGCAAAGAAACCGCCGGAGGTTCAGCTCCTGGAGCGGGCGTGGCTGCAGCCGCACGCGGCGGTGGGACGGTCGGTCACGTACCCGCCCGCGTCGCGGAAGATGCCCGAGGCGGGGGTGTGCCCGTCCAGCGCGTCGGCGGCGAGCACGACCGCGGCCGCGGTGTAGGCCGAGCGCTCGTGCGGGAAGTGCTTGCCGTTCACGAACTGCCAGCCGGTCCAGTACGAACCGTCCTCGTGCCGCAGGTGCTGCATGTCGGAGAAGAGCCGCAGCGCCCGTCCCCGGTCGCCCAGGGCGTCGAGGGCGAGCACCAGCTCGCACGTCTCCGCGCCGGTCACCCACGGCTGGTCGGAGACGCAGCGGATGCCGAGACCCGCCTCCACGAACGTGTCCCACTCCTCGGCGAGCCGTGTCTCCGCGGCCTGGCCGCGCACCGCGCCGCCCAGGATCGGGTAGTACCAGTCCATCGAGAAGCGGCTCTTGTCGGCGAACGCCTCGGGGTGGGCGGCCAGCACGTGGCCGAGCTGGTCGGCGGCGAGCTCCCAGTCGGGCTGCGGGTCACCCAGGTGCTCGCCGAGCAGCACACCGCAGCGCAGAGCCTGGTGGATGGAGGCGCAACCGGTCAGCAGGGCGTACGCGGCGGGCCTGCCGTCGGCCGCGCGCTCCCAGACGATCTCACCCCGGGTGGTCTGCAGACCGAGCACGAAGTCCAGCGCCGTCCGGACGACCGGCCACATCCGCCGGGCGAAGTCCTCGTCCCCGGTCACCAGGAGTTCGTGCCAGACGCCGACCGCGACGTAGGCGGCGTGGTTGGACTCCCCGCCCTGCTCGACGGCCTCGCCGCCGACGAGTTTCATCGGCCAGGAACCGTCGGCCCGCTGCGTGCGGACGAGCCAGTCGTACCCGCGGCGTACCGGGCCGGTCAGCCCCGCCACGCTCATCGCCATCAGGCACTCGATGTGGTTCCAGGCGTCCACGTGTCCCTCGGGCCACGGAACGCCGCCGTCGGCCTCCTGCACCGCCGCGATGCTCCGGGCGGTGAGGACGACCTCTTCCCACTCCATGCAGCCGCTCACTGCCCCTCCTTCGGAGGTCACGCGGGCTTGCGGACGTAGAGCACCACGCTCTTGCCGATGAGCGGGTTGAGTACGGCCTCGGCGATCCTGGTGGCGGCGGGGCGCTTCATGATGTCCCAGACCAGCAGCTCGTGGTACGCCTTGGCGAGCGGGTGGTCGTCGTTGTCGACGCCGACCGCGCACTTGATCCACCAGTAGGGCGCGTGCAGGCCGTGGGCGTGGTGGTGCGGGCCGATGACGAAGCCCGTCGACTTGAGCTTCGCGCTCAGCTCGGCGAGCGTGTAGATGCGGACGTGCCCGCCGGGAGCGGTGTGGTACGCCTCGTCGAGTGCCCAGCAGATGCGTTCGGGCAGGAAGCTCGGTACGGTGACGGCCGCCTGGCCGCCCGGCTTGAGCACCCGGAAGATCTCGCGCATCGCGGCCATGTCGTCGGGGATGTGCTCCAGCACCTCCGCGGCGATCACCCGGTCGAAGCCGCCGTCCTCGAACGGCATGTCGAGCGCGTCGCCGGTCACGGTCTCCGCCGTCGCGCCCGGCGGCACCTCCCCGGCCTTGTCCATCGCGGAGAACATGCTCGCCACGCCCTCCAGCTCCCTGGCATCCATGTCGAAGGCCACCACGTCGGCGCCGCGCCGCAGCACTTCGAAGGCGTGCCGTCCGCCGCCACAGCCCAGGTCCAGGACTCGGGTTCCCGGACCCACGGGCAACCGGTCGAAGTCGACAGTCAGCACTCGCCGCTCCTTGTGAGAGGTGGTCGTTTCAGGGTGTCGCTCACTTCGGTCGTCTCAGGGGATCGTTCACTTCGCCCGGCGGGCCCGGATGGCCTCGTGGTAGGCCTCCACGGTCCGCTGGGCGACGACGTTCCAGGTGAAGCGCTCCATGACCCGGTCGTAGCCCTTCTTGCCGACCGCGGCACGCTCCTCGGGGGAGTCGTGCAGGCGGCGCAGCACCGCGGCGAGCTCCTCGGGGTCGCCGGGGGCCACCTGTACGGCGGCGTCGCCGACGACCTCGGGCAGCGCCCCGGTGCGGCTCGCGACGAGCGGGGTGCCGCAGGCCATGTGCTCGACGGCCGGCAGCGAGAAGCCCTCGTACAGGGAGGGGACGACCGAGATCTCCGAGGTGGCGATGAGCTCGCCCAGCTCGGCGTCGGAGATGCCGTGTACGAACCTGACCCTGTCGTGCAGCGCCAGTTCGCCGACGAGCTTCTCGGTCGGGCCGCCGGGGGTGGGTTTGCTCACCACGGTCAGGTTGACGTCGCGTTCGGTGGCGAGCTTCGCCACGGCCCTCAGCAGCGTCGCGACGCCCTTCATCGGGGAGTCGGCGCTGGCGACCGCGACGATGGACCCTGGCCGCTTGGGAAGCTCCGGGCGCGGGTGGAAGTAGCGGGTGTCGACGCCCAGCGGGATGAGCCGCATGTTCTTCTGCGGCACGTTGAAGTCACGGTGGATGTCGGCGAGGGACGACTCGCTCACGGTGAGGATCGGGCTGAGCCGGGGCGCGACCTTGGCCTGCATCCGCACGAAGCCGTACCAGCGCCGCATCGGGAGCTTCTTGCGCAGTGTCGCGGCCTTGATCTCGATGCGCCGGTCCACGCTGATCGGGTGGTGGATGGTACCGACCACGGGGAACAGCTTCTGGATGCCGAGCACGCCGTAGCCGAGGGTCTGGTTGTCCTGCACGACGTCGAAGTCGCCGACGCGCTTCTTCAGCTCGCGGTACGCCCGCAGGCTGAAGGTGAGCGGCTCGGGGAACCCGGCGGTCCACATGGTGCCGACTTCGAGCAGGTCGATCCAGTCGCGGTACTCACTCAGCCCGGGGGTGCGAAAGGGGTCCTCGTCGCGGTACAGGTCAAGGCTGGGGATCTTGGTGAGGACGACGCCCTCGTCGAGCTCCGGGTAGGGCTGGCCGGAGAAGACCTCCACGCTGTGCCCGAGGGCGACCAGCTCGCGACTGAGATGGCGCAGGTAGACGCCCTGCCCACCGCAGGTCGGTTTGCTGCGGTACGACAGCAGCGCGACCCGCAGTGATTCAGCACCCGGCACGGCAACCCCCTTCTCAACCTGTCCGAAAAGGGGACAGGTACCGTGAAAGATGACCTTTGTCCTCGGACCCTACCATTCACGAGCCCTGTTGTACTTGATGTGGAATTGTCCCTAGATCGCGCTTCACTGCGTGCGAACTGGGAAGTTAGCCTTATCGAGCGTGATTCGGTGTAACGCGTTCTAGGTGAGTTGTGTCTCAGGGTGATGGTGCCTGCCGGATGCTCTGCGGGTACATTCGCCATCAAACGGCACAAGAACCGGCATAGGTTGCCGCCCCCGCAAGCGAGGAGGACGCGTTGGCCAGGCGCGCGCTGATCACCGGTATCACCGGGCAGGACGGTTCCTATCTGGCCGAGTGCCTGCTCGGTCAGGGCTACGAGGTCTCCGGTCTCGTTCGCGGGCAGGCCAACCCCCGAGTTCCACGTTTCCGCAAGCTCCTGCAGGACGTCCAGCTCGTCCGAGGCGACCTGCTCGACCAGGGTTCGCTGATCTCCGCCGTCGAGAAGGTCCAGCCCGACGAGGTCTACAACCTGGGCGCGATCTCGTTCGTCCCCATGTCGTGGGAGCAGGCCGAGCTCACCGCCGAGGTGACCGGCATGGGTGTGCTGCGCATGCTTGAGGCGATCCGGGTCTGCTCGGGCATCTCCTCCTCGCGTACGGCGGCGGGGTCGGGTCAGATCCGCTTCTACCAGGCGTCCTCCTCGGAGATGTTCGGCCAGGTCCGCGAGACCCCGCAGACCGAGATCACCCCCTTCCACCCCCGCTCGCCGTACGGCGTGGCCAAGGCGTACGGGCACTTCCTGACGCAGAACTACCGCGAGTCGTACGGCATGTACGCGGTGTCGGGGATCCTGTTCAACCACGAGTCCCCGCGCAGGGGGGCCGAGTTCGTCACCAGGAAGGTGTCGCTCGGTGTGGCCAGGATCAAGCTCGGCCTCGCCTCCGAGCTGCGCCTGGGCAACATGGAGGCGCGCCGCGACTGGGGATTCGCCGGAGACTACGTCCGCGCGATGCACCTGATGCTCCAGGCGGACACGCCGGAGGACTACGTGATCGGCACCGGTCGCACCCAGACCGTCCGCGACCTCGTGGAGGCGGCCTTCACCGCCGCCGGGCTCGACTGGGAGCGGTACGTCGTCACCGACCAGACCCTGCACCGACCGGCCGAGGTCGACCTGCTGTGCGCGGACCCGAAGAAGGCCCGCGTCCAGCTCGGCTGGGAGCCCACGGTCGGCTTCGAGGAGCTCGTGGCGATGATGGTCGAGTCGGACGTGAAGCTGCTCTCCGAGGGCGGCGACCCCGACCAGGACTCCTCCTGGCCCTGAGCCGGTCCGGGTATTCAGTAGACGAGTCGTAGCGTCTCGTCTTGACAGTGTGCGCGGCAGGGGCAATGCTGTGTCAAAAGCGAGACGAGACGTCTCGTCACTCACGCGACTCCGTCTGACCCTCGCCAAAGGTCTCGACGGACCCCCGAGGGCATCCCGACAGAATTCCGAATTCCGACAGAGGAGAAACCATGCCCCGACGCGCGCACATCGCGATGGTCAGCATCCCCGCGCCGGGCCACGTGAACCCGAGCATCGAAGTGATCAGGGAGCTGGTGGCGCGAGGGCACCGGGTGACCTACGCCAACGACCCCTCCTACGCCGACGTGATCACCGGAGCCGGGGCCGAACTCGTCCCGTACACCTCGACCCTGCCCATGGGAGACAGCGCCAAGTGGCCGGAGGACACGGTCGCGCAGCTCGACGTCTTCCTCGGCGACGCGATCTCGATGCTGCCGCAGCTCCGCGCCGCGTACGAGAACGACCGGCCCGACCTGTTCCTCTACGACATCGGCGGCTACACCGCCCGGGTGCTCGCGGAGAACTGGGACATCCCCCTGATGCAGCTCTCGCCGACGTACGTGGCCTGGGAGGGCTACCGGGAGGAGATGGCGCCGATGGTCGAGGAGCTGAAGAAGGCTCCGGGCGGGGCCGAGCACTACCGGCGGTTCGACGAGTGGCTGCACGACAACGGCATCCGCGACACCGACTCCCACGACTTCGGAGGCCGTCCGCCACGGGCGCTCGCGCTCATCCCGAAGATCATGCAGCCCAACGCCGACCGGGTCGATCCCGCCAGGATCACCTTCACCGGGCCCTGCTTCGCCACCCGCACCCACCAGGAGCCCTGGGTCCGGCCCGAGGGTGCGGAGAAGGTGCTGCTCGTCTCCCTGGGTTCGGCCTTCACCAACCTGCCGGACTTCTACCGCTCCTGCCTGGCCGCCTTCGGGGACCTGCCCGGCTGGCACGTCGTCCTGCAGGTCGGGAGGTTCGTGGACCGGGCGGAACTCGGTGCGATCCCCGCCAACGTCGAGGTGCACTCCTGGGTCTCGCAGCTCTCGATCCTGGAGCGGGCCGACGCGTTCGTCACCCACGCGGGCATGGGCGGCAGCCAGGAGGGCCTGTACTGCGGCGTCCCGATGATCGCCGTCCCGCAGGCGGTCGACCAGTTCGGCAACGCCGACAGGCTCGTGGAACTCGGGGTCGGCCGCAGGATCGACACCGAGGACGCCACCCCGGAGGCGTTGCGCGCCGCCCTGCTCGACCTCACCTCCGACCCGGAGGTGGCGGCTCGGCTGGCGAAGCTCAGGGACGAGGTCCGGGGTGAGGGCGGCACCGTCCGCGCGGCCGACCTGATCGAGGAACTGCTTTGACCTCCTCCCCGGACTGAAGGGCCGGGGATTCTCCCGTCGCGTCGCGGCTGAGCGGCGCGTGGGGGTTGACGCGTAGCCCCTCAGGCCGGCGGGGCGGCGGTGCGGCCCGCCAGGCGTTCGTGGCGTTGCTTGGCCGCCTGGGGGGTGGCGAGGCCGAGGCCGAACGCGATCTCCTGCCAGGTGAGGCCGCGGCCCCGCGCCATGAGGAGGAGCGCGGCCTCAAGCTCGTCCATCTCCGCGCGGGCCCTGGGCAGAAGGGTGAGGGCGGCGGTGATGTCGGCGTGGTCCACCTCCGGCTCACCCTCCTCGGGGTGGGCGCTGCCGCTCAGCAGGAACGTCACGAGCCTGACGGCCTCGTGGGCCCCGAGGACCGTGGGGTGGACCTGCCGGAGGCGCTGGGACTCGTCGGTCGCGTGGCGCTCGGCGATGCGCGAGAGGGAGGCGTACTCGCGGTGCGTCCGGGTCAGGGCGGGGTCGGGAGCGGTGAAGGGGTCGGATGATCCGTCGTGATGAGCGGGCATGCGACCAGGATGATCCAGCACACAAGCCGTTGTCAACAAATCGATTTCAACAGAATGTTTAAAGTGTGGGTGTGATGCCGCTCCGTCGACCGGCGCGGAGAGGCGCACGGGGGACACGCGGGACACGCGGGACGCGGGGGAACGCGGGGGAACGCGCTGGGAAACGGTGGGGCACGGGGAGGTCGGCCCGGTTTCCTCGGTGGCGCCACCCTGAGTCGGACGCATCGGTGGCACCACCGTGAGCCGCCGGTGTGAGCCGGATTCTCCGGTGCCTCCGACATGGGAGGGCGGCCCCCTCCCACGTCGTGTCCGGTGTCGCCCGACCTCAGCCGACGGTGACCGGCAGGTCCTTGATGCCGTTGATGAAGTTGGACCGCAGGCGGCGGGCCTCGCCCGCCTGCTCCAGGTTGGGCAGGCGCTCGGCCAGCACCTCGAACAGCACCCGCAGCTCCAGCTTGGCGAGGTGGTTGCCCAGGCAGAAGTGCGCGCCGCCGCCGCCGAAGCCGATGTGCGGGTTGGGGTCGCGGCCGATGTCGAAGACGCCGGGGTCGGCGAACACCTCCTCGTCCCGGTTGGCGGAGCTGTAGAAGATCACGACCTTGTCGTCCTCCTTCACCTCCTGCCCGCCGATCGTCGTGTCGGCGGTGGCCGTACGGCGGAAGAGGTTCACCGGGGCGACCCAGCGGACGATCTCGTCGGCGGCGGTGCGGGCGAGAGAGCGGTCGGCGACGAGGCGCCGCCACTGCTCGGGGTTCTCGAAGAAGGCGAGCATGCCGCCCGAGGCGGCGTTACGGGTGGTCTCGTTGCCCGCCACCACGAGCAGCAGCACGAACAGGTCGAACTCCTCCTCGGTGAGCGTCTCCCCGGCGGCGTCGGGCATGATCAGCTTGGTGACGATGTCCTCGCGGGGCTGGGCGCGCCGCTCGGCGGCGAGGGTGTTGGCGTAGGCGTAGACCTCCATCGCCGCGTTCGTGCCCTCTTCGGGATCGGCCGCGTAGTCGGGGTCCTCGGCCCCGATCATCTGGTTGGACCAGTTGAAGATCTTGTCGCGATCCTCGACGGGGGCGCCGAGCAGCTCGCAGATCACGTACAGCGGGAGCGGGGCGGCGATGTCCCTGACGAAGTCGACCGAGCCGCGCCCCTTCGCCTCGTCCACCAGCTCGTGGCAGATGTCGCGGATGTGCCCCTCCAGGGCGTTCATCATGCGCGGGGTGAAGCCCCGGTTGACCAGGGAGCGCCGCCGGGTGTGCTCCGGTGGGTCCTGGTTGAGCATCATCAGCCGCTGGAGGGCCCTCTGGTCCTCGGGGATCTCGTTGAAGAGCGCGAGCTTCCTGCTCGACGAGAACAGGTCGGAGCGGCGGGAGACCTGCACCACGTCGGCGTGCTTGGTGACCGCCCAGAAGCCCGGCCATCCCCGCTCGGCGTCGCCCGGGTGCGCGTAGACCGGCGCGTTCGCCCGCAGCCAGGCCAGCTGTTCGTAGGGTGCGCCGTTCTGCCAGTAGAAGTCCTGGTCGACCAGATCGATATCCAATGGTCCTCCTGCGAACCGGTCGGCGTTTTCGTGACACGGTTCATATCGGCGCGATTTTGGGGGTGCGGTCAGCGGCGTACCCTCACGCGTTCGCCGAAAATCCATCGCGAACGTGGCGATCGCGGGACTTTTCGCTGCTCCCGCCTTCCGCTCCGGGCACGCCGAGTTACCGAGTGCCTGAGCGGGCGCTCGGCGATTCTTCTTTCTGGAACGTGTTCTATTACGGTAAGGGGGTCTCGTCAAGTCGGAGCCCGCACGGCGGCCGCGATCGGGGGACGGCGAGCTTGACGATCGTGTAGGACCCGCCGGCTTCGGCGTCGATGGTGATGACGTCACCGTCGCGACGCGGGGTGACGATCCCGCCGCGCTCGTCCTCGACGTGGTGTCGGCCACCGACCATGGCGGCGCGGACCCTGAGGGGGCCCGACGTCCCGGCGTGCACGGTGACCCTGTCGGCGTCGCCGTCCCGCCACGAGACGTCCACGGTCACGTCGCCCCGGGCGCGCAGACCGGTCACCGAACCGGTGGGCCAGGCGGACGGCAGCGCGGGCAGCACGTGGACCGTGCCGTGCCCGCTCTGCAGCAGCATCTCGGCCATGCCGGAGGTGGCGCCGAAGTTGCCGTCGATCTGGAACGGCGGGTGGGTGTCCCACAGGTTGTCCAGAGTGGAGCCGCCGAGCTGTTCGACGAGCATCCTGTGCGCGCGGTCACCGTCCAGCAGGCGGGCCCAAAAGTTGATCTTCCACGCCTTGCTCCAGCCGGTGCCGCCGTCGCCCCGCGCGGTGAGCGAGATCCTGGCCGCCTCGGCCTCCGGGGTGCCGGCGACGATCTGCCGTCCGGGGTGCAGTGCGAACAGGTGGGAGACGTGCCGGTGGGTGTCGCCCGGGTCGTCGAGGTCCTCCTTCCACTCCTGGAGCTGTCCCCAGCACCCGATGCGGATCCCCGGGTCGAGTGTGGCCAGCGCGGCCGTCACCTCGGCCTGGAAGGCCGTGTCGGTCCTCAGTGTCTTCGCCGTCTCCAGGGTGTCGGTCAGCAGTTGGAAGACGATCTGCTGGGACATTGAGGCGCCCGCCGTGAAGTCGCCGTGCTCGGGGGAGTAGCCGGGGGAGACCACCAGCCTGCCGTCGCGCGGGTCGGTGTGGAGGGTGTCCAGCCAGAACTCGGCCGCGCCCTTCATCACCGGGTACGCGGTCTCGCGCAGATACTCGATGTCGCCGCTGAAACGGTAGCGGTCGTACATCCGCAGGGTGAGCCACGCCGCCGCCTCGGGGAACCAGAACGCGGTGGCCCAGTCGTGCACGCCGGTGAAGCCGAACGGGTTGGTCTCGTTGTGCACCACCCAGCCGCGCGCCCCGAACATCTCCCGCGCCGTCCTCTCACCGGGAGCGACCAGCGACCGGATGTAGCGGTCGTACGGCTCGGTCGTCTCGGCGAGGTTGGTCTGCTCGGCGAGCCAGTAGTTCATCTGCAGGTTGATGTTGACATGGTAGTCGGCCGCCCAGGGAGGATCGATGGAATCGTTCCACACGCCCTGCAGGTTCGCCGGGAGCGACCCCTCTCTGGAGGAGGCGATCAGCAGGTAGCGGCCGTAGGCGAAGAACATCGCCTCCAGCGCCCGGTCGTCGGCCGAGGCGCCGCCGGTGTAGGCCGCGCGCAGCCTGTCGGTCGGGACGGCAGGGGGCCTCTGCCCGAGGTCGAGCCCGACCCGGTCGAACAGCCTGCGGTGGTCGGCCCGGTGCTCGGCCCTGAGCTCCTCGTACGACCTGCGGGAGGCTCCGTCGACCGCCCCGGTCACCGTGGCGTGCGGGTCCGCGGTCCGGTAGGCCGGGTAGACGTCGGAGTAGTCGGTGCCCGCAGAGAGGACGAACACCGCGCTGTCGGCGCCCGTGACGGTGATCTCGTCGGTGCCGTCGGTGCGGGTGCCGCCCCGGGCGATCACCTGGACCTGCGCCTCGAACCTCATGCCGTTGTCGGCGAGGACGCCCCTCACGGTGAGGCGGCCCTCGGAGACCGAGACCTGCCCGTCGTCGCGGGGAGAGGAGGTGCGCAGCGTGAAGGAGACCTCGCCGCCCCTGTCGGCCGAAAGCCTGCCGACGACGACGTTTCCCGGGTGGCTGGCGAAGTACTCGCGGGAGTGGGTCACCCCGTTCGCGGTGTAACCGACCCTGGCGACCGCCTCGCGCAGGTCCAGCTCCCTGCGGTAACCGGTGACGGCGCCCTCGGGGAACTCGGGGCCGTCGTGCATGTCCAGCCAGAGGTCCCCGAAAGTCTGGTAGGCGCCGAATCCGCTCCTGGGTTGCCCGAGCCTCGCCGCCACCGCCTCGGGGGACATCGCGCCGTCGCGGTCGATCCGCGCCCTGATCTCGGCGATCGCGTCCGGCCTCGGGGAGGTCCAGTTGCCGAAGTCGTAGCCGTTCGCTCCGGGGCCGCCGGCCCACAGCGACTTCTCGTTGAACTGGATCCGCTCGCCGCCGACGCCGCCGAACACCGTGGCACCCAGCGCGCCGTTGCCGATCGGTAACGCCTGGGTTTCCCAGTCGGCGGCCGGTCTGTCGTACCAGAGCGTCAAGTCATCGGGTGTATTCGAGCGCGTCACGTCAAACCTTCCAGCCGCGGTTCCCCCTCGATGGTGGAGGAGATGTTTCGATCGGTGAGGGTTGACACCGAGGTTTGGTGTCGTTAAACATCACGGAACAAGACATCCGATGTATCAGTGAAGGGTACGGCGTGAAGCTACTGCGAGTGGGACCCGTGGGCCAGGAGCGCCCGGCCGTCCTGGACGAGGCCGGTAACCTCCGTGCAATCTCGGAAACCGAGATCGACGGGGCTTTCTTCGCTTCGGGAGGCGTGGCTCGGGTCCGCGAGGCACTGGAGCGGGACGATCTTCCCGTGCTGGACGCCGAAGGGCTGCGGATCGGCGCCCCGATCGCGCGGCCCGGGAAGATCGTGTGCATCGGCCTCAACTACATCGACCACGCGACGGAGACGAACGCCGCCACCCCGGCCGAGCCGATCGTCTTCATGAAGGCGCCCAACACGATCGTCGGGCCCGACGACGAGGTGCTCATCCCCAGGGACAGCGTGAAGACCGACTGGGAGGTCGAGCTGGCCGTCGTCATCGGCGAGACGGCCCGCTACGTCGAGACACACGAGGAGGCGCTGTCCAAGGTCGCGGGCTACGCCATCTCCAACGACGTCTCCGAGCGCGAGTTCCAGCTGGAGCGCGGCGGCCAGTGGGACAAGGGCAAGTCCTGCGAGACCTTCAACCCGCTCGGTCCCTGGCTGGTCACCCCCGACGAGATCCCCGACCCGCAGGCCCTTGGCCTGCGCCTGTGGGTGGACGGGGAGCGTTTCCAGAACGGCGACACCAAGAACATGATCTTCACCGTGGCGGAGGTGATCCGCTACCTCAGCCGGTTCATGGTCCTCGAACCCGGTGACCTGATCAACACCGGCACCCCGGCGGGCGTCGCGCTCGGCCTGCCCGGCACGCCGTACCTGCGCGCGGGGCAGGTCGTGGAGCTGGAGATCGACGGACTCGGGCGCCAGCGGCAGACCATGGGACAGGCGTGAGCGACGAAACGGTACGGAGGTCTCTCAATGGGTGAGTTCGACGGCATGTGCGCCCTGGTCACCGGCGGCGGATCCGGCATCGGGCTGGCCACCGCCACCCTGCTGGCCGAACGCGGGGCGAGGGTGGCCTCCCTCGACATCAACGCCTCCGGTGGCCCGTTCGTCGAGGTGAGGGCCGACGTCACCGACGAGGAGGCGGTCAGTGCGGCCGTCGCCGAGGCCGTCGAGCGGCTCGGTGGCCTGGACATCCTGGTGAACAACGCCGGGATCGGCGCCGCAGGGACGATCGAGGACAACCCCTACGAGGAGTGGGCCAGGGTGATGGACGTCAACGTCCTGGGCATCGTCCGGGTCACCCGGGCGAGCCTGCCGCACCTGCGCCGCTCGGAGCACGCCGTGATCGTCAACACCTGCTCGATCGCGGCGACGGCGGGACTGCCCCAGCGGGCGCTCTACAGCGCGTCCAAGGGGGCGATCCAGTCGTTGACGCTGGCGATGGCGGCCGACCACGTGCGCGAGGGCATCCGGGTCAACTGCGTCAACCCGGGCACCGCCGACACCCCCTGGGTGCAGCGCCTGCTGGACGCGGCGCAGGACCCGGAGGCCGAGCGGGCGGCGCTGGAGGCCCGCCAGCCGATGGGCCGCCTGGTGAGCGCCCCGGAGGTCGCCGCCGCGATCGCCTACCTCGCGAGCCCGCTCGCCTCGGCCACCACCGGCACGATCCTGGCCGTGGACGGCGGGATGCAGGGGCTCAGGCTCCGGCCGAAGTCGTGACAGGGATTCCGGCGGGATCGCAGAAACGGAACGGAGCAGGCGGTGCGGGTTAGCAGGTACGGCTTCGGCGCGGCCCCGATCGGGAACCTGTTCTCGGCGGTCGGTGAGGACGTGGCGCGCGCGGCGGTGGACGCGGCCTACGAGGCGGGGGTCCGCCTGTTCGACACCGCGCCCCACTACGGGCTCGGCCTGTCGGAACGACGACTCGGCGCCGCCCTGGCGGAAAGGCCCCGCGACTCCTACACCCTGTCCACCAAGGTCGGACGTCTGCTCGTGCCCGCCGCCGGCGAAGGCCCCTTCGGCCGGGACGACCAGGGCTTCGACGTCCCTGCGGACATGCGCCGGGTGTGGGACTTCTCCCGCGACGGGATCCTGCGGTCGCTGGAGGAGAGCCTGGAGCGGCTCGGCCTCGACGCGGTCGACATCGCCCTGATCCACGACCCGGACGACCACTGGGAGCAGGCCGTCTCCGAGGCGTACCCGGCCCTCGCCGAACTGCGTGACCAGGGCGTCGTGAAGGCCGTCGGGGTCGGCATGAACCAGACGGGGATGCTCGCCGCGTTCGTCCGCGAGACCGGCGTCGACACGGTCATGCTCGCCGGGCGCTACACCCTCCTTGACCGGTCGGGGGAGGAGGAGTTGCTGCCCCTGTGCGCCGAGCGCGGCGTCTCGGTGCTCGCCGCCGGGGTCTTCAACAGCGGACTGCTCGCCACCCACGACCCGTCGGGCACCTACGACTACACCCCCGCCCCCGGACCGCTCCTGGAGCGCGCCCGCCGCATCGCCGCAGTCTGCGAACGCCACGACGTCACCCTCCCCCAGGCGGCCCTCGCCTTCCCCCTGCGCCACCCGGCCGTCGCGAGCGTCGTGATCGGCGCCCGCTCCGCCGCCGAGGTCATCCGCAACGCGGAACTGGCCGCCAAACCCGTCCCCGAAGTCCTCTGGAGCGACCTCACCACCGAGGGCCTCATCCCCTGAGCCGCTCGGCCCTCGTCGGACAAGGTAGAACTCGGGCCGAATCACGGGCAGCGTCATGGTCTGGCGAACAAACGAGGGGAACGATGAACCGCCTCCTCAAGCTTGTTGACGAGGCGGTCCGTGTCGTCTTCTCATTCCCCGCGATTTTCAGAGAAGAGGAGGGTTCGATAGCGGACGTCTCCTGTTACGCATCGGATTGTCCGGACGACGTCGCGGCGAGAGACTCGGCTCCGAGAGAACTATGCAGGCGCGAGCTCGGACCCTGCGGCCTCCAGGCCCGCGAACTTGGCGCGGATGCGCTGCTCGGGATCTGAGACTTCGTTGACGCTTCGTATGATGCCGTTGAGGAATTCTTCGACCGTGGCTGAAAGATCTTCCTCTACCCTGTTGCGTGTCCACTGGTCGATGATTCGATCGTCCTTGGCGAGGGTGAGGACTGCTTCCCTGCCTCGGAACGTGGCCTCCACGAACTCCCGCATCTCATCTGCCGACGCAAAAGTGATCACAGAAGTCTGGTCGGCTTCCTCGGGCTCAAGGCAGACGTAGGCCCAGGCGGAGAGACCGTGAGAACTCTCCAGGACCTGGGTGAACAGCACCGACTGGTCGTTCAGGCGGAAGGTTCCTGTCAGCGGGATCTCATACTCGTGCCAAACGTCGAGTTCCGTCGCTTCTGGCCTGGGCCGCCAAGGGAATTGTCCGCGTTTGATCATTAAGTCCAGATTCATCCGCTTTACCTCCCGTCTTCTGTGTACCCATTGAAGCAGTCGACGAAGCTCTTCGTCACTGCGGGGGGCCAGGGAATCTTCTGCAGGTTGATGGGATCTTCCGCTGGCCAGATCACCGAGACATGTTGGCCGGTGGCGCCACACGCTGTGCGTATGCGCCCTGGTGTGTGGACCACGGCGAACCCTCCGCTCCGTAACCTACCTGCCGTGGTGCACCTTACTGCGGCAAGCTCAAGATCTCTGGTGTTTATTATTTTTCGCCGGTATCTGCTGGCGGCTTCCACGGAGAGTCGACCCGTCAGGAGGGAGACCTCTCGCTCCATCTCGTATCTTGGCTCATCGAAGAAGTAGCCCATATCGAACGTATGGTGAGTAAGTATCACATCATCTGATATGCACAGCCAGGGCGTTTCGGTCGCTCTGCATGCTTTTCTTCGTACATAGGAGCTGTCGGGCTCTCGCATGTCCACCAAGATTATAGACCGGGTTTTGGGGTGTCATGAGATCGCTACAGAATCTCAAAAACCCTTCTATTGGGCGACATGAAAATTGCCCGAAATATCTACAGAATCCTTTTTGTCCGCCCTTAATGGGGATTGGGTCGAGGCTTTGCAGGCGTACATCGCTGCCGGCCTGGACATAGGGGAGAATCTCAACCGTGCGCAGGCCGAGCCACCCTCGCGCATCGATCAGAGCGTCGCGAGGCCCGTCGGCGGGAATCCTGCGGCGCGGTCGCTTGTCGCCGGACGGGGCAAAGGGGTCGGAAGTATTTTCGCGGGAGCGTCGTGGCCGGTGTCGATTTCGTCGGACGCCGTTCGTGTGAAGGGTAGGAAGGCGGCGATGGTGCCGCACCGGCCCAGGAGGCGCGATGAAACAGTATCTGCTCAGCATCTATCAGCCCGACGGAGGCGTTCCAGCGCCCGAGGTGCTGGAACCGATCGTAAGAAACCTGGGCGAACTGGAAGAGGAGATGCGGGCCGCCGGCGTGTGGGTCTTCTCCGGTGGACTGCACGCCCCGGACACGGCGACCGTGATCCGCGTCAAGGACGGTGACACGCTCATGACCGACGGCCCGTACACCGAGGGCAAGGAACACCTCGGCGGGTTCACCGTCATCAGGGCGCCGGACCTCGACGAGGCGCTCGAATGGGGACGCAGGCTCGCCCTGGCGATCGGCCTTCTCCCCGTCGAGGTGCGGCCGTTCCAGGGTGAGGCGGGCTGACGTCCAGGATGGAGGGCGTTCCCGCCTCGGAGATCGACCGGGTGTTCCGCGCGGAGTACGGGCGCGCGGTCGCGGTCCTGGTCCGCCTCCTCGGTGACATCGACCTCGCCGAGGAGGCGGTCCAGGACGCCTTCACCGTGGCGGTACGGCTGTGGCCCTCCACCGGCCTGCCGCCGAACCCGGCGGGGTGGATCATCACGACCGCCCGCAACAGGGCGATCGACCGGTTCCGGCGGGAGGCGACCCGCCAGGACCGCCATGCCCAGGCGGCCCTGCTGTACGCCGGTGACGAGCCATGGGAGGAGGGCGCGGTGCGCGACGACCGGCTCCGCCTGATCTTCACCTGCTGTCATCCCGCGCTCTCGGCCAACGCCAGGGTCGCGCTGACGCTGAGGCTGCTGGGCGGGCTCACCACCGCCGAGATCGCCCGGTCCTTCCTGGTCCCCGAGGCGACCATGGCCCAGCGGATCGTCCGGGCGAAGAACAAGATCCGCGCCGCGGGGATCCCGTACCGGGTCCCGGCCGAGGCCGATCTCCCGGACCGGCTCAGGTCCGTCCTGGCCGTGATCTACCTCATCTTCAACGAGGGGCACACGGCGAGCTCGGGCGAGCGGCTGGTCCGCGAGGAGCTCTGCGCGGAGGCCGTCCGGCTGGGAAGGCTTCTGGCCGAGCTCATGCCCGACGAACCCGAGGTCATGGGGCTGCTCGGGCTCATGCTGCTCGTCGAGTCCCGCCGGGCCGCCCGCACCACGCCGGACGGCGACCTGGTGCTGCTGGCGGACCAGGACCGGAGCCGATGGGATCGCGACCTGATCACCGAGGGCCAGGCCATCGTGCGCCGCTGCCTGCGGCGCGACCGGCCGGGCCCCTACCAGATCCAGGCCGCGATCAACGCCGTGCACAGCGACGCGCCGACCGCGGCCCTCACCGACTGGTGGCAGATCCTGGCGCTGTACGACCGGCTCCTGGCTCTCGTCCCCAACCCGGTCGTGGCACTCAACCGCGCCGTCGCGGTGGCCGAGGTCGACGGGCCGCAGGCGGCGCTCATCCTGGTCGAGGACCTCGACCTCGATGACTACCACCTGTTCCACGCCGTCCGCGCCGACCTGCTCAGGCGGCTGGGCCGTACCACCGAGGCGGCGCGGGCCTACGAGGTGGCGACCGCCCTCACCCACAACGAGGCCGAGCGCGATTTCCTGCGGCGCAACCGCGAGGCACTCGCCTGAGTCCGGCGCCTGTCCGTGCCTGTGCGGGCTCGTGTCTGCGCAGGCTCGCGCTTGTCCGGGTCGGGCGTTTGTCGTGCTTCGCCTGCCCTGCCGCTCCCGGTCGACCTGTACCGGTGCGGACGGGGACCACCGAAGCGCGCGAGACGGCCGCGGGGATCGTCAGGTGAGGGTCTTGCGGAGCCACTCCTCGACCCCGGCGATGTGGACCGTGGCCCAGGCCCGCGCCACCTCGGGCTGGCGGGCGGCGATGGCGTCGCAGATCGCGGCGTGCTGCTCCAGGGTCTTCTCCTGGGCGTTCTCCTGGGTGAGGCCCCGCCAGATCCTGGCCTTGGTGGTGGGGCCGGAGAGACTCTCGATGAGGGAGCACAGCACCGCGTTGCCGGAGCCCGCCGCGATGCGCTGGTGGAACTCCAGGTCGTTGGACACCATCTGCTCGACGCTCGGATTGGGAGGCAGCCCGTCGAGGATCTTGCGCAGCTCGGTGATGTCGGACTCGGACATGTGCTCCGCCGCCATCGCGGTCGCCGCGGGCTCCAGGATCCGCCGCACCTGGAAGAACTGCAGCACGGTGTCGTCCTGGTGGAAGTCGACCACGAACGACATCGCGTCGAGCAGGAGCCTGGGCTCCAGGCTGGTCACGTACGTGCCGTCGCCCTGGCGCACGTCCAGCACCTTGATCAGGGCCAGGGCCCTGACGGCCTCGCGCAGGGAGTTGCGTGACAGGCCGAGCCGATCGGCGAGGTCGGACTCCTTGGGCAGTTTGCTGCCCGGGGCGAGATCGCCAGACAGGATCATCTCTTTGATCTTGTCGATAGCGGCGTCGGTGACCGCCACTCCGCACCGTCCTCAGGTCGCGCCAGACATCCGATGTCTATGAGTGTATGGCGAACCGCACCGGATCCACCCCCGTCACGCGGCGGACGATTCCGCGTACCTCCAGCGTGCGCAGGTGGGCCGCGGCCTCGCCGGCGGCCATCCCGCGCAGTACGGCGGGGAAGTCCTTCCAGGGGCGGTTCCAGGTCATGCGTTCGGCGATCTCCCAGATGGTCAGGGGCTCCTTCTCCTCACCGAGCAGGGCGGCGAGCCGTCGGAGCTTCTCCTCGTGGTGGATGTGGATCTCCGTCGCCCGAGCCGCCGTGTCCTGAAATATCCATTCATGGGCTGGTAGGGCCTCGAGCTGTCCCATTCCCTTCACCTTCTCCAGCGACTCCAGGAAGTCGCTGAGCGGATCCACGTCCGCACGGTCGTACGGGTAGATCCCGATGTGCGGCGTGATCGCCGGCAGCACGTGGTCCCCGGTGAAGATCCGGTCGGCGTCCTCCAGGTGCAGGCAGATGTGGCCGGGAGTGTGACCGGGCGTCCAGATCGTCCGGAGCCTGCGCCCCGGCAGGTCGATCAGGTCGCCGTCGGTGAGAACGCGGTCGGGGAGCGCGGGCGGCCGCGGCCGGTTCCCCCTCGCCTCCTCCACCTCGACGGTTCCCGCTCCCGCCCGGCGCAGCATGTCGGCCTGGAAGTCGCGCTGCGCGTCGCCCTCGAACCGCCGCATGAAGTCGATCAACGCGGCGTCGGCCTCGTGCATCGCGATCCACGCGCCGGACTCCTCCCTCACCTGGCCGGCCAGCCCGGCGTGGTCGGGGTGGAAGTGGGTCACGACCACCCCGCGCACGTCGCGGACGTCGATGCCGACCGCCCCCAGCCCGTCGCGCAGCGCCAGCCACGCCTCAGGGGCGTTCCAGCCCGCGTCGACCAGGACGGGACCCGCCGGGGACTCGATCGCGTAGACCAGCGTGTAGCCGAGCGGGTTGCCGGGGATCGGGACGGGCACGCTCCACACCCCGCCACCGGTGTCGAACGGACGCTGCTCGCTGTACGGCCTGCGGCGGGTTTTCAACGCTGTGCTCCTTGTACGACCTGCGGGGGGGCAACGGTGGTGCTCCCCACCGGCGCCACGCGGGGCGCCTCGGGTTGGCGGCGCCTCAGGTGCGCCTCGGGTGACCGGCGCCACGGGGAGACGCCTCAGGGTATCGGCGCCGCTCAGAGGCGCTCCAGGATGGTCGCGGTCGCGAGCGCCCCGCCCGCGCACATCGCCACCAGCGCGGTCGAGGAGTCGGACCGCTCAAGCTCGTGCAGGGCGGTGGTGATCAGTCGGGAACCGGTCGCTCCGACCGGATGGCCGAGCGCTATGGCGCCGCCGTTGACATTGACCCGTTCCATGTCTGGCTTGTGCACCGACGACCAGGATAAGACCACCGAGGCGAAAGCCTCGTTCACCTCGAACCTGTCGATGTCGGCCGTGCTCATCCCGGTCGAGGACAGGACTTTGGCGGTCGCGTCCACCGGCCCGTCCAGGTGGTAGTACGGCTCGGAGCCGACGAGTGCCTGGGCGAGGACGCGGGCCCGGGGCCGCAGGCCGTGCCGGGCGGCGGCCTCCTCGCTCATGAGCAGCACCGCGGCCGCGCCGTCGGAGATCTGCGAGGAGGTGCCCGCCGTGTGCAGGCCGCCCTCGCCCATGACGGGCCTGAGCCCGGCGAGCCCTTCGACGGTGGTCTCGCGCAGCCCCTGGTCCCTGTCGACGACACGGGTCTCGCCGGTGGGCGCACCTTCACGGTCGAGGACCGGCGCGGTCACCGCGACGACCTCCCGGTCGAAGCGGCCCTGGGCCCACGCCTCCGCGGCGAGGCGCTGGGACCTGGCGCCGAACCGGTCGAGCGACTCGCGGGTGAGCCCGCGCCGCCGCGCGATCCGTTCCGCGGCGGTGAACTGGTCGGGCAGGTCGAGGTCCCAGTCGTCGGGCCGGGGGGCGGCGGGCAGCACGTTGGAGCCGAGCGGCGCCCGGCTCATCACCTCGACGCCGCAGGCCACGCCGACGTCGATCACCCCGGCCTGGATGAGCGCCGCGACCAGGTGCACCGCCTGCTGCGAGGAGCCGCACTGCGCGTCGATCGTGGTCACCCCCGTCTGGTACGGCAGCCCGGCGTAGAGCCAGGCGTGCCGTCCGACGTGGCCGCCCTGCTCTCCGGCCTGCGTGACGCACCCGGCGAAAACCTGTTCCACGGCGGCGGGGTCGATGCCCGACCTGCCGATCAGACCGGTGAGCGCGGCGGCGAGGACCGCCTGCGGCTTCAGCCCGGCGAGCCATCCGTTGCGCCTGCCGATCGGGGTTCTCACTGCCTCGACGATCACCGCACCCATAACGATCTCCTCGCCATCCGGCCGGGAGCTCGCGCGCACCGGACGGCCGTCCTCGCCGATCCGCCCGCCCGCGCGTCACTCCAGAACGTCGCTCTAGTCGCCTTCGGTAGCGACTGTAACGGGTTCTAATTTCAGGTGGAAGGCGGGGTGGGGTTTCTCGCGGAACGCCTCTCAGCCGGAGGCGGAGGGCTGGAAGTCGGCGAACAGGCGTCCGGCGGCGATCTCGATGCGGCGCTGGATCTGCTCGTACGTGCGCCGGCCCCTGAGCATCTCCATGAGTTCGTGCACCCAGACGCTGGACAGTGAGCCCGCGAGGGCGAACTGCTCCTCGGTGGCGGTCTCGGCGGTGAGGTCGGCTCCGGCGACGCGGAGCAGCAACCCCGCCATACGGTCGCCGAACGGTATGTCGACATCGGCCATGATCAGCGAGCGGATGAGCGCGTCGGCGAGCTCCGGCTCGCGCATCAGGCCCCGGGTGGCGCGCATCAGCACGTCGACGGCCCGCCCCGAAGCCGTCGTGGCGCTGGGCGGGCGACGCTCGATGCTGGTCTCCAGCAGGTCGATCTCCTCACCGACGACGGCGACGACGAGATCCATCTTGGAGGGGAAGTATCGGTAGAGCGTTCCGAGCGCGACCCCGGCGCGCTCGGCGACGGTCCGCATCTGCATCGCCTCGACGCCACCTCGTGAGGCGAGGGCGGCGGCCGCCTGGACGATGCGCTTGCGCCGCTGGTGCTGGCTCCTGGTGCGGACGCTCGTGGGTGCCGACTCACTCTGCATGCCGGGTGCCCCCTCGGTGATGGCCGGATCGGCGCCGCTCGGGGCGTGCCTGCCGGTCCGGCGCGGGGTGACCGGCGTGTCGGTGGTCACGTGCGGAGTGGGCATGAGAACACGTTATCTGATTTAGGGATACTCCGATGGGTTACTCGCCGGTCACAAAGATGGCCCGCGCTTACATGGCATATGCGATGCGGCGGTTATGCGGTGACTTGTTGCCATAGGCCGACTCTGGACACAGAATAGAATCTGTTCTACTTTCCGGAAGGGTGACGCGGCCGACAGAAACCCTGGAGCGCCAGTGGACTTCAATCTCGACGAGACACAGACCGACCTGCGCGGACTCGCGGTCGACCTCCTCGGCAGGGAGGTGACCCCGGCCAGGCTCGAAGCCCACGAGAAGGGGGACGCGCCCTACGACGCCGCACTCTGGCGCTCCCTCGCCCAGGCGGGACTGCTCGGCGCCTGCCTGCCGGAGGAGGCCGGAGGCGCGGGGCTCGGGCCGGTGGAGATGGCGGTCGTCCTGCGGGAGATCGGCGCCCACGTGGCCCCGGTCCCCGCCGAGCAGAGCCTCGTCGCGGCGCAGGTGATCACCAGGTACGGCTCCGGGGAGCAGCGCGAGGCACTCGCCCCGCTGGCCGACGGCGAGATCTCCCTGGCTGTCGCCCCCTCCGAGCCGGGGCGTGCCTTCGGCGACTTCGGTGCCCCGCCGCTCACGACCGCCCGCGAGGACGGCGCCGGATGGGTGCTGGACGGCGCCAAGGGCACGACGCCGTACGCCGCCCAGGCCGCGAGGATCCTCGTCCCCGCCGCCACCGCCACCGGGGTCGGCCTGTTCCTGGTCGATCCCGCCGAGGCGGACCTGCGGCCGGTGCCGACCTCCACCGGCGAGCCCGCCGCCACGCTCGTCCTGGAGGGCACCCCCGGTGAGCCCGTCGGGGCGCGGGACGGTGCGGCAGCCGGTGGCCTGCGAAGACTCGCGCTGGCCGGGAACATCGCCGTCACCTCCGGGGTGCTGGCCGGCGCGCTCGCGCTCACCACCGAGTACATCAGGACGCGCAAGCAGTTCGGCCGGGCGCTGGCCGAGTTCCAGGCGGTCACCGTGCAGATCGCCGACGTCTACATCGCGGGGCGGGCACTGGACGTGGCCGTGTGGTCCGGGGCGTGGCGGCTCGCCGAGGGGGCGGACGAGGAGGCCGAGACGGACCTGGCCGTCGGCGCCCTCACCGCGACCGACCAGGCGCTGCGGGCGCTCTACACCTGCCAGCACCTGCACGGCGGTATCGGGGTGGACGTGACCTATCCGCTGCACCGCTACTTCGCCTGGGGCAAGCACCACGCCCACCTGCTGGGCGGGGTGGAGGCCCGGCTCGACACGATCGGAGCGCTCGTCTGATGTTGATCGACCTCACCCCCGGCCAGAAGAGGCTCCGCGACGAACTGCGCGAGTACTTCCGGTCGTGCCTCAGCGCGGAGGAACGAGCGCGGATCTCCGCCGACCCGTTCGGCCACGCCTACATGGAGCACTGCCGCGCCCTCGGCCGCGACGGCAAGCTCGGACTCGGCTGGCCCAAGGAGTACGGCGGCGGCGGGTACGGCCCGCTGGAGCAGCAGATCTTCGCCAACGAGATCGCCCGCGCCGAGGTGCCGTACCCGATCATCACCGTGCAGACCGTCGGTCCGACCCTCATGCAGTACGGGACGGCGGCGCAGAAGGAGTTCTTCCTGCCGCGCATCCTGGCCGGGGAGTGCCACTTCGCGATCGGCTACAGCGAGCCGGGGGCGGGCACCGACCTCGCCTCGCTGCGCACCGCCGCGGTCCGCGACGGCGACCACTACGTCGTGAACGGGCAGAAGATCTTCACCTCGGGCGCCCACTACTCCCACTACATCTGGCTCGCCGCCCGCACCGACCCGGACGCGAAGAAGCACCGCGGGATCACGATGATGATCGTCGACTGCGCCGATCCCGGCTACTCGTGGACCCCGATCGTCACGATGGACGGGAACCACCACACCAACTCCACTTACTACTCCGACGTGCGGGTGCCGGTGGACATGGTCGTGGGAGAGGAGAACAAGGGCTGGGACCTGATCATCAACCAGCTCAACCACGAGCGGGTCACGCTCGGCCCCGCGGGCAACATCGCCCACACCTACGACCGGTTCCTCGCCTGGGCCCGCCGTACCGGCACGATCGAGGAACCCGCGGTACGCAGGGCGCTCGGCCAGGTGTACGCCTATTTCAGGACCAACGAGCTGCTGAACTGGCAGGTCGCGGCCAACATGGACCTCGGCTGGCTGGGCGCCCCCGACGCCTCGGCCACCAAGGTGTACGGCTCGGAGCGGTTGCAGGACGTCGGCAGGATCGTCGGCGAGGTCCTGGCACGCTTCGGCGACCCGTCCGACCCGGAGACGGCGGACCTGATGAGACGCGTGGACCGTGGCGCGAAGGGCGCGCTCGTGCTCACCTTCGGCGGCGGCGTCAACGAGGTCCAGCGCGAGCTCATCGCGATGCTCGGCCTGAGCCTGCCGAGGCCGCCCCGATGACCGGGACACCGCCGGAACCCCCGGCACCCGAGCCCGCCTCCCTGCACGAACGGCTCACCGCCCTGGCGGAGCGGCAGATCGCCGAGGGGGAGGTGCTCGGTGTCGCGGAGACGGACCCGGTGAACCTCCCGATGATCCGGCACTGGACCGACGCCATCGGCGACACCAACCCGCTCTACACCGACCCCGAGGCCGCCGCGGCGGGAGTGCACGGGGGGATCGTGGCCCCACCGGCGATGATCCAGGTCTGGACGATGCCCGGCGTGGCCGGGAACAGGAAAAAGCGGGCGGGTACCCCGATCGACGCGGTTCTCGCGATGCTGGACGAGAACGGCTACACCGGGGTGGTCGCCACCAACTGCGAGCAGACCTACCACCGCTACGTGCGGCTCGGCGAGTTTCTGGTCCCGGCCACCCGGTTGACCGGCATCACCGGCCCGAAGCGGACGGCGCTCGGCAAGGGCTACTTCGTCACCTGGAACATCACCTGGTACGCCGACGGCGAGGCCGTGGCCGACATGCTGTTCCGGGTGCTGAAGTTCCGGCCCTGGCAACGTGCCGAAGGGCCGGATGAGAACACGCACACCACCGGCGAGAACGAAGCCGCACCGAGCGGGAACGGATCCGCGCCCACGGAGAACGGCACCTCCGAAGCTTCGCCCACTCGGAGCCGACCCGCGCAGGACGCGCCCGCGAACGTGCCCGCCGAGGAGGCGCTCGCGAGGGACGTGCTCACGAAGGACACGCCGGAGACACGGGAGGACGTGTCCCCCCGGCCGCCGTATCCGCTGAGACCCGCGGTCAACGCCGACACCGCCTTCTTCTGGGAGGGTGTCGCCGCCGGCGAGCTGCGGATCCAGAAGTGCGCCGACTGTGGCGAGCTCCGCCACCCGCCGGGGCCGGTCTGCCCCTCGTGCCGTTCGACCGCCCGCACGTTCGTGACGGCGAGCGGCGAGGGGGAGGTCTACAGCTACGTCGTCCACCACAACCCGCAGGTGCCGGGGCTTCGTACGCCTTTCGTGGTCGCCGTGGTGGAACTACCGGAAGGCGTGCGGATCGTGGGCAACGTGGTGGACTGCGCCGCTTCGCGGGTGGGTATCGGTATGCCGGTGCGCCTGACGTACCGCCGGATGGACGACGAGCTGATCCTGCCCATGTGGGTCCCCCAGGAGGCGTGATGCGGACACTTACCGACGACGAGGTGCGGGTCGGAGCTCCGCTTCCCGAGCTCGCGATCGACCTGAGCCCCACCGTGGTCGTGTCGACCGCACTCGCGACCATGGACTTCACCCCCGTCCACCACGACGTCGAGATCGCGCGGGCGCAGGGGTCGAAGGACATCTTCCTCAACATCCTGACCACCATGGGTCTCGTCGAGCGCTACGTCACCGACTGGGTAGGACCCGAGGCCATCATCCGTGGCATCAACGTCAAGCTCGGCGTCCCCGCGTACGCGGGCGACCGGCTGTCCTTCACCGGCAGCGTGGTCGCCTGCGAGGACGGCGAGTTCACCGTCGAGGTCCGGGGCGGGGTCAGCCTAGGCGCCCACGTCTCGGGCACCGTCAGGTTCGTCCTCCCCGCCCGCTGACCGCGCCCCGGCGGCTGCCGAGAGCGGAGACCGGGGAGGCGGGACCAGCCGAAACGACGGAAACAGCCGTAAACGGAAGGAACGGCCGGGAACGGCGGAAACGGCGAGAACGGCGAAAACACAGAAAGGCCCTCACCACCGTGGTCTCCTTCTCAGGGAGTACGGCCGTCGCCGGGATCGGCGCGACCGAGTTCTCCAAGCGGTCAGGCAGGTCCGAGCTCCAGCTCGCCGCCGAGGCGGTGTTCGCGGCGCTCGACGACGCGGGCCTCGCGCCCTCGGACGTGGACGGCCTCGTCACCTACACCCAGGACGCCAACCAGGAGATCGCCGTGGCCCGCGAAGTGGGCATCGGCGACCTGTCGTTCTTCTCCCGCGTCCACTACGGCGGCGGCGCGGCGTGCGGGACCGTGCTGCACGCGGCGATGGCCGTCGCCACCGGGGTCGCCGAGACCGTGGTCTGCTACCGGGCGTTCAACGAGCGCTCGGGGAACAGGTACGGCCAGCCCGACGCCCGCGTCGCCGGCGAGCCCTCGTCGCAGGGCCTGGAGATGAGCTGGCACGTGCCGTACGGGCTGATGACCCCCGCGGCCTGGGTCGCGATGTTCGCCCGACGCTACATGCACACCTACGGCGCCACCTCCGAGGACTTCGGCCGGGTGGCGGTCGCGATGCGCAGGCACGCCTCCACCAATCCCGCCGCGTGGTTCCACGGCCGCCCGATCACCCTGGAGGAGCATCAGGCGTCCAAGTGGATCGTGGAGCCGCTGCACCTGCTCGACTGCTGTCAGGAGAGCGACGGCGCGGTGGCGCTGGTGGTCACCTCCGCCGAGCGGGCGAGGGACCTGCGCGAGGCGCCCGCCGTGATCACCGCCGCCGCCCAGGGTTCCGGCGCCGACCAGATGATGATGACCAGCTACTACCGCGACGACATGACCGGCCTGCCGGAGATGGGGGTGGTCGGTCGTCAGCTCTGGAAGCAGTCGGGGCTCGGGCCCTCGGACGTGCAGACGGCGATCCTGTACGACCACTTCACCCCGTTCGTCCTCACCCAGCTGGAGGAGCTGGGCTTCTGCGGGCGCGGCGAGGCCCGCGACTACGTGGCCGGGGGCGGTATCGAGATCGACGGACACCTCCCGGTCAACCCACACGGCGGCCAGCTCGGTGAGGCGTACATCCACGGCATGAACGGGATCGCCGAGGCCGTCAGGCAGATCAGGGGCACCTCGGCCAACCAGGTCGCCGGGGTGCGGAACGTGCTGGTCACCGCGGGCACGGGGGTGCCGACGAGCGGGCTCGTCCTGTCGTCGGGGTGACCTGAGGCCCTGTGGAGAGGGCCGAGGCCGGGCGTGGACCGGTGTCGGTCCCGGCCGCCCGGTGTCCCGTGTCCCGCCTCGGGGTTCTCGGTTCTCGGTGTCCCGGTTTCGGTGAGGCGTCTGGTGCACCTCGGCGGTGTTCGCCGTTCCATAGAGGCGTCCTTGCGATCCCCCGACCAGCGGGAAGTTAATAATTCTTGACATCATGTCTGCTCTGTTTTACGTTTCATCATGTCTACTTTGTTTTACATGGGGAGCGGGCATGTCAACGGAAGAGAAACGCGTGTGGGTCTACGCCGTGGTCGCGATCGGCGTGCTCGCGGTCTACGCCACGATCATCCTCGGGAGGGTCCGGGAGGTCGGTGTCGCCGAGGTCGACTACGTGTGGCCGATGATCACGGCCATCGGTGCCGCGATGGTCGCGAACATGGTCGGCAACATGTTCGCCGGGACCGCCCCGCGCGGTGAGGTGGAGAAGGACGAGCGCGACGACGACATCCACCGGCACGGCATGCGGGCCGAGTTCTACGTCCTCGCCATCGGCGTCGTGGGGGCCCTCGGTCTGACGATGGCGGAGTTCGAGCACTTCTGGATCGCCCACGCGCTCTATCTGGCGTTCGTCCTCTCGGCCCTCTCCTCGTCGGTCGTGAAGATCGTCGCGTACCGCCGGGGGTTCTGAGCATGGTCAAGCCCACCAAGATCACCAATGCGATCCGCTCCCTGCGGTTCGCCACCGGGGAGATGACGCAGGCGGAGCTGGCGGAACGCGTCGGCGTGACCCGTCAGACCGTGATCGCCATAGAACAGGGGCGCTACTCGCCCTCGCTGGAGATGGCCTTCAGGATCGCCCGCGTGTTCGGCGTCCCGATCGACGAGGTCTTCCAGTATCCCGACACCGACTCGCCGAAGGGGACGTAAAACGATGAAGACCATGAAGACGATGAAGGCAGTGGCCAGAGACGACTACTGCTCGCCCGACGCGCTGCGACTCGGCGACGTCGACCGGCCGGTCGCGGGGGAGGGCGAGGTGCTCGTACGCGTCCACGCGGCCGGCCTCGACCACGGCGTCTGGCACGTCACGACGGGCCTGCCCTACGTCGTCCGCGCTGCGGGCTTCGGGCTGCTCAGGCCGAAGAACCGCCTCCTCGGCATGGACGTCGCCGGCCGCGTCGAGGCGGTCGGCGAGGGCGTGACCCGGTTCGGGGTCGGTGATGAGGTGTTCGGCACCTGCGAGGGTGCCTTCGCCGAGTACGCGTGCGTTCGGCAGGACAGGCTGGTTCCCAAACCCGCGAACATCACCTTCGAGCAGGCCGCGGCGACCCCCGGCTCCGCCTACGCGGCCCTGCAGGGGCTTCGCGGCGGAGGACCGGTGCAGCCGGGGGCGAAGGTGCTGGTCATCGGCGCGGGCGGGGGCGTCGGGACGTTCGCGGTGCAGCTGGCCAAGGCGTTCGGCGCCGAGGTCACCGGGGTGTGCGGCACGGCGAAGACGGACCTGGTCCGGTCGATCGGCGCGGACGAGGTCGTCGACCACACCCGTGAGGACTTCGCGGACGGGAGGCGCCGCTACGACCTCATCCTCGACACGGGGGGCAATCGCTCGCTGTCCCACCTGCGGCGCGCCCTCACCCCTCGGGGAACGCTCGTCATCGTCGGCGGCGAGCGGAAGGGACGATGGATGCAGGGCACTGACCGTCAGCTCCGGGCGATGCTGCTCTCGCCGTTCGTGGGGCAGAAGCTGTGCGCGCTGATGCTGCGGGAGAGCGAGGAGGACCTCCTGTTTCTGGGGAAGACCGTCGAGGAGGGCAAGGTCACGCCGGTCGTCGACCGGACGTACCCGCTGGGCGAGCTTCCCGAGGCCATCCGGTATCTCCGGGGCGGTCACCCGAAAGGCAAGGTCGTCATCACCGTGTGAGGCGCGGCGGAGGGCGGGTCGGGGAGAGTGCGTGAGAAGGGCGCGGCCGGGGGGCCGCGCCCTTCGTGTCACGCGCGTGGATCGTACGCGTGGAGCCACCGCCTCACGGGTTCGCGCGCTCGGCGGGACGTTTCCCGGAAACCGTGCGCCCGGTTGGATACAGGGCGCGCGGCGGCCGTCGGAGAACCGGTGTTCGGTTCGTTCGGGGCCGGGCCGTCGGGGAACCGGCTGTTCGGTTCGTTCGGCGGCTCGCGAGTCGGGGAGCTCAGCAGCTCAGGTTGCCACCGGGGGTGGTGCCGAGGATCTGCACGAAGCGCTGGTAGGTGCTGATCCGGCTCTGCACCTGCGCCGGGTTCCTGCCGTTGCACTCCAGGCTGCCGTTGATGCTGCGGATCGTCTCGCCGAAGCCGCGGCCGTTGACCATCGCGTTGTGCGGCGTCATCGTGCCGGGACCGTTCTGGGTGTTCCAGTACCACAGGGCGGTCTTCCAGGCCACCGACGCGTCGTTCTGCACCAGGTACGGGTTGCCGAGCAGGTTGATGCCGAGCGCGTCGCCCGCCGCCTTGTAGTTGAAGTTCCAGCTCAGCTGGATCGGGCCGCGCCCGTAGTAGGCCGACTGGCCCGCGGGGCAGCCGTACGACCGGCTCGTGTCGCAGTAGTGCGAGTAGTTCGCGGTGTTCTGCTCGACGATGTGGACCAGGCCGCCGGTCTCGTGGCTGGCGTTGGCGAGGAAGGCGGCGGCCTCCTGCTTCCTGACGGTGTCACTGCCGGTCTTCGCGAAGCCCGGGTAGGCGCTCAGCGCCGCGGTGAGGCCGCTGTAGGTGTAGAACGAGTTCCGGTTCGGGAACATCTGGTTGAACTGGGCCTGGCTCACGACGAAGCCCGAGGTGGGAGGGTTGGTGGGCGTCGTGCCGCAGGTGTACGGCTCCCAGTACCAGGTGCTGATCACCGGGTCGTAGCCGGGGTTCTCGTTCTTGGCGCGGTAGAACTGGCCGTTGGTGTATTTGACGATGCTCCCGGCGGCGTACCAGGTGCCCGCGACCCAGTTCGGGTGGTTGCAGTTGCCCGAGGGGGGAGGCGTCGTGCCACCGCCGCCGCAGGCACCCTGGTCGGCCCACACGTCGGCGGTGCCGGGGGTCTCGTTCTGGGTCCACCACTTCGCCGACCAGTTGCGGCCGTTGTGGGAGGCGGTCATGCCGCCGGTGTAGACCGCCGAGGACTTCCAGGCGGCGACGCAGGCCGGGGCGGCCACTGAGGACACTGCGGAGGCGGAGGCCGCGGGGAGGGCGACCGCCAGCACGCCCGTGACCGCCAGGGCGGCGAGGGCGGCCATGATTCGCTGTCTCAACACTTGATCACTCCTTCGTGCGACGGGAGCCGCAGAGGTTCGAGGCGCCACGCGACCGGGGCGCGAGCGGCTCACCCGAGAACCTTGCAGGCCCGGTCAGGGCGAGTAAGGAGGGGGTGCGCCGCATGATCGCTCCCGTGGGGGAAACCGGGGATGTGGGACGTCCGGACGGTCGGACTCCCGTGTGATGACGATCCGCGCCATCGAGGTTCGCGCAGCTCTTGGTTCGGGTCGAACGGTTGCCGGGGGCCTTCGAGGCACCCACCTTAAGTTTCTCTTAAGAAACTTTCCTAAGAGTTTCCGTGATACTAGTCCTGACAGGTCGCTGTCACAACCCGATGACACCTGATCGCCGTTGTCGCGGGAAGAATGCGCCCCGAATCCGATATGGCCCGCGTCCGGTTAATTCACATCAGTGGTGTAAGTCCGGTTAGACGATAGATGTAACTTTTATAGGCGTTTCGGATGTCATCATGTGCGTCATGTTGGAATCCCTCGGGCTCGATCCAATGGAGGAGCGCGTCTACCGGTTCCTGGTGGCCACGGCGGAGGCGGACATCGCCGACCTCATGGGGAACCTGGGCATCGACGCCCAGACGGTCGAGACGATACTGATATCCATGCGGGTCAGAGGGCTGATCAGGACGATCGGTCCCGGCAGGCGGCGGTTCGCCGCCGTGGCCCCCGACATCGTGCTGGGCTCGCAACTCCTGCGCCACCAGCAGGCGATCGACTGGGCGCGGCGTGAGGTGGACCAACTCTCCGAGGAGTACCGCGACAGCGTCCGCCGCCGCGACGCCGGTCGGCTGGTCGAGGTCCTGCCGAACCGCGCCGCGCTCCAGGGGTGCCTCGACCACCTGCAGGAGACGGCCCGCCACGAGATCCTCCACTTCTGCCGGGACCACGAGACCGTACTGCCCTCGGAGGAGAACCACGCCGAGTTCGCCGCGCTGCGCCGCGGGGTCGAGTACCGGGTGATCTACGAGAAGCCCCTGCTGGCGGAGGAGGGGATGCCGGCCGACATCGCGTACGCGGTAAAACTGGGCGAGCAGGCCAGGGTCATGTCCTGGCTGCCGGTGCGGCTGACGATCGTCGACCACGAGACCGCCGTACTGCCGCTCGTCCAGGGGGACGGAATTTCCGAGCAGACGGCGGCACTGATTCGCGGCGGCCAGCTGCTGGAGGCGCTGATCGCCCTCTTCGAGTGCTACTGGGAACGGGCGACCCTGCTGCGGATCGCCGAGGACGGAGCGCTCACCGAGGGGACGATGCCCTGCCCGCTCGGTCCCGACGACCTCTACCTGGTCTCGCTGCTGGTCGGCGGCGCATCGGACACGTCGATCGCCACCCAACTGGGGGTGAGCCAGCGGACCGTGCAGCGGCGCGTCTCGAACATCCTGGACGCCACCGGCGCACAGACGCGGACGCAGCTGGCCTGGCGCGCCGCCACCGAACACTGGCTGTGAGCGCTCGGCCGCGCGGCCGTACCTCGATTCCGGGCGCTGGGTCGCGCCATCGCGTGCCGCTCGTGAGCGCTGGGCCGCGCCGCCGCACGTCGTCCGTGAACGCTCGGCCGGGTCACCGAACGCGGGTCGTGAGTGCTCGGGGTGCCCGGAATACCGCGCCCGGCGCATCTCCGGCCAGTTGGCTCGGACGCCGTCTGATCGGCCGCTTCGCCGACGACGTGATCCCGAGGCCGGGTCGCCGTCATGACGTGGCCGGTGCCGCGCCGGATGTCAGAGCCGCCTGGACGATGCGGATCGCCTCGTCCGTGTCGATGCCGACGCTGGCGATCACGGCCGCGTAGTCGGCGGCGGCTCGGCGGGCCCGCTCCCGGCCCTCCTCGCCGGCGGCCGACACGAACGAGCCCGCCCGCCCGCGCGTCTCGATCAGCCCCGCCTCCTCCAGCTCCCGGTAAGCCCGGCCGACCGTGTTGACGGCCAGGGCGAGGTCGGCCGCGAGGTGGCGGATGGTCGGCAGCCGGGCGCCCACGGCCAGCGTGCGATCCTGGATCTGCCGGGCGAGCTGGACTCGTAGCTGCTCGAACGGAGGAACCGGCGAGGCCGTGTCGATGACGATCATCGGACGCTTATGGCCCGCCGGCCCACCGCCGCGCTCGACGGCGTCCTGGCATGGAGCGCGATGCACGCGGCCAGGCCCAGGACCAGGTAGGCGGCCGAAGCGGCGCTCCACCAGCCGGGCGCGGTGCCGAACAGCAGCACTATGGGCAGTGACCACTGCACGTTCGGCGTGGTGACGGCGCGGGCGTCCTCGACGCGCATGATGACGTCGGCGGTGAGCGACTCCTCGTCCTCCGCCACGACCGGGCGCCTGAGCAGGTGGCGCAGCTGCATGGCGGTGATGGCAGTCACGCCGAGCAGGCCGATCAGCACGATGACGGCCAACTGCCGCACGGTTGAGTCGGGAACGGCCAGGGCGCTCCCGGCCAGCGCCATCGCACCGGCGAACGTGGCGACCGCGAAGACGGCGTACGGCCGGCCGAGCACGACCCGCCAGCCGGGCTGGATCAGATGGGCGGCCCTGCGGGACAGCGTCGCGCCCGCCCGCTGGTCGACGCGTCGCACCCACCAGTCGAGCAGCGCCTGTGCCAGCAGCAGCCCGGCCACCAACACGGTCAGGACCAGCAGCGGCAGCGGGCGATGCGGCTGGAAGCCGCCGAAGGCGGAACTGGCCAGCCGGTCGTAGGCCGCGGCGAGCGCGCTCGCGAGGATCAGCACGGCCAAGACGACGTTGGCGGCGAGGCCGGCGCGTCTGCGGACCGCCAGCCGGCTGGCCAGCAGCGGGGTCGGGCGGGCGTCGGCCAGGTCGTGCCGGGCCAGCCACTCGCCCGCCAGTCGCAGATCGGCCGCACGCGCCAGCGGGCCGGCGTCCGGTAACGGTTCACGGGTCATAACGCCTCCTTTGTCGCAAGCTTTGTAGCAACATAGTGCGTCATACCTTGCGACAAAGTCAACGCCCCGTGGGCTCTCGTCGTCCCGGTGGTGCGAGCGGCGATCGTCGCCGGTGTCGCGATCGGCGTGATCTTCGTCCGCCGCCAGCGGATTCTGGCCGAGCCGCTGCTCGACCTGGGCCTGTTCGCCAACCGCACGTTCAGCACGGCCTTGGGGATCATGCTTCTGGGCGGGGTCGTGATGGCAGGACTCTCCCTGCTCGCCTCGCTGTATCTGCGGAACGTCGCGGGCTTCTCGCCGCTCTCGACCGGCATGTGGCTCATCCCGCAGAACATCGCCATGGTCGTCGGCTCGATGGTCGCACCGGCCCTGGCCCGCAAGCTGCCGGCGAGCGTCGTCACCGCGCTGGGCCTCGCGCTCGCCGGCGTCGGGCTGCTCGTCGTCACGCAGGTCACCACCACCGGTTCCGGCCTGCTCGTCGTCGGGCTGGTGCTGGCCTCGGGCGGGATCTCGTTCCCGATGGCGCTCACCATCAGTTCCTCCCGAGGGGACCGTCGTCTTCAGGCGACGGGGGAATCGGGAGCGGGAGGGCCGCCCAGGCCCGAGCGTGTAGTGGCCTGACAGGTTTACGCATTCCGCGTCGCCTCTTTCCGACATTCGATACGGTGGGAACAAAGGTTCGAGCGAGGGGGTGGTGCTCGTGCGTAGATCGTTGAAGTTCGTGCTGCGTCCCACCGCCCACCAGGCCGCCGCGTTGACCGCGTGCCTGGATGATCACCGCGCCTTGTACAACGCCGCGCTGGAGCACCGCCGCACCGCCTACGCCAAAGCCGGGGTGAGCGTCCGCTACGGTGACCAGTCCGCCGACCTCAAGTACATCCGCGCCGATGACGCGGATGGGCAGGGCCGGTGGTCGTTCTCCTCCCAGCAGGCCACCCTGCGCCGCCTGGACAAGGCGTTCACCGCGTTCTTCGCCCGCGTCAAAGCCGGACGCACCCCGGGGTTTCCCCGCTTCAAGGGCGAGGGACGCTTCGACACCGTCGAATGGCCCAGGGACGGTGACGGCTGCCGGTGGGACTCCCAGCCCGAACACCCCACCGCCACCTATGTCCGCCTTCAGGGCGTCGGCCACGTCCGCGTCCACCGGCACCGCGCCGTGCGCGGCACCGTCAAGACGATCGGCGTGAAACGGGAGGGCTCCCGCTGGTATGTGACCGTGTCGTGTGATGACGTGCCCGCCGAGACGCTGCCCGCCACCGGCGCCTCCGTCGGGATCGACCTGGGCGTCGCCTCGCTGGTCACCACCAGCGAGGGTGAGCACCTGGCCAACCCGCGCCACCTGGCCGCCTGCGCCGAGCGCCTCGCCGCCGCCCAGCGCGACCTCGCCCGCAAGAAACGCGGCTCCGCGCGTCGGCGCAAGGCGGTGGCCCGCGTCGCCGCCCTGCATGCCAAGGTCCGGCGGCAGCGCTTGGACGGCGCGCACAAGGCGGCCCTCGCGCTGGTCGGTGACTACGACGTGATCGTGCACGAGGACCTGCGGATCGCGAACCTGACCCGCTCGGCGTCCGGCACACTCGAAGCACCGGGCAGCAACGTGGCGGCCAAGTCCGGCCTCAACCGCAGCATCCTGGACGCAGGTTGGGGGGTGTTCCTGACGATCCTGTCGCACAAGGCTGAAAGCGCCGGTCGAGAGCTGATCGCGGTGAACCCCGCCAACACCTCCCGCACGTGCGCCCGATGCGGGCACTGCGCGAAGGAGAACCGCCTCACTCAAGCCGAGTTCCGGTGCGTGTCGTGCGGGCATGCCGCGCACGCCGACGTGAACGCGGCGATCAACGTTCTCAGGGCAGGGCTTGCCCTTCGCGACGTCGCGCAAGCGGCTTAACGAGAAGCCGCTCCCTTCAGGGAGCGGAGGAGTCACGAACCTGATGCTCGCCGCCGCACCGCCGGAGAAGGCCGGCTCGGCCGCGTCGGTCTCGGAGACCAGTGCCGAGTTCGGCGTCGCGATGGGCATCGCGACGCTCGGCAGTCTCGGGACGGTGGTCTACCGGTCCGTTCTCGCCGATGACCTGCCCGCGGGCACACCCGCCGAGGTCGCGGAGGCCGCCACATCGAGCCTGGTCGGGGCGCTGTCGGTCGCCGGAGACGTACCCGGGCTGCTCGACGCGGCCCGGGACGCGTTCACCAGCGGGCTCAACGCGGTCGGCGCGACCGGTGCCGTCATCTTCATCGCGCTGGCGCTGGTCGCCGCGATCACCCTTCGGACCCCCGCCGCCACCGAGACGCCGGTGGCCGAGGAGCGGCCCGTCTGAGTCGCCGTTCCCCGCTGACCGCCGCCCTCCTGGCTACGGAGGACGGCGGTCAACGCGTACACGTGATCGGAGAAAGCCGGGAGAGCGGGGAGGACGTCAGGGAGTGGTCATCATCGGTACCGCGAAGAAGACGATCATCGCGATCGTCACCGCGATGACGAAGCCGATCACTTCCCAGGCCCAGTCATGGTGGGCCGCGCTCTTCGTCGCCTTGTGACTGCGCGGTGCCCGGCCGCTCCTGCGTTCGAGGGTCGCGGCCCGGTCGGAAAGAGAGGGGGCCGCCTCGTCCGTGCCGGTCTCCACACGTGTTGAGGGCGTCGGAGGTATCGCCGCGAACCCGTTCCCCGGCATGGTCGTCGCCGCGTCGTCCCGTGCGGTGTCGGCCCGCGCCGTCTCGTACGGCGTGAGGGCGTGGTTCGGGGGTGCGGAGGGCAGGGGGGCGTCGTCGGGCTGCTGGTTCTCGCGCATGACCCAGCGGGGCAGGCGCAGCTGGGCGCGACCGGTGGGGGTGCGGAGGTGGTCGGTCCGGGGGGTCCAGGCGGGTAGGGCGGTCGGAGCCTCAGGGGTCTGGGCGTCGAAGGGTGCGGCGGTCGCGGCGGTCGTGGCGTCGGAAGGAGCGGCGGTCGCGGTCCCGGAGGGTGCGGGCTCGGAAGGAGCGGGCTTGGCGGGATCGGTGTCCGCGAACCAGTCGACGGCGGAGGACCGGACGGGATCGGCGTTCCGCGTGGCCCAGGCGGGGAACGAGGGCTGAGCGCGCCCGGCCGGGGGCACGGAACTCTCGGCGCTCTCGGCGCGCCTGGTCCAGTCGGGGAGCGAGAAGTGGGAGCGGTCGTCGTCACCGGCGAGCGCGTGCCGCCCGGCTCCTCGCGCAGGAAGCACGGAAGACGGAGTGGCCTCGCGCGCGGGAGAGGGATCGGCGCCTCGCGCGGGAGAAGTACCGGTTTGTCGTACGGACGATGAATCGGCTTCTCGCGCGTGCGCTGAAGCGGAGGACCGGCGCTCGCGGTCGGCGAGGGCGTCGAGCTGGTCGGTCTGCAGGGGCCAGCCGGGCAGGGGAGGCGTGTCGTCCAGCACGTCCCCGAGGTGGCCGCCCAGCACGTCGCCGGGACCGTCGTCCAGCACATCGCCGGTTCCGTGCGGCGGGAAGCCGATGAGCGGCGTGGCCTCCGGTCGCCGAGGAGACTCGACGAACGGAGCCCGCAGGGCCTCGGCGGAGGGCGTCCTGAGGGATTCCGCGGAGGGCGCCGGAGACGTCTCGGTGCTTTCGGTGCTCTTGCCGCTCCTGGTGAACGGCGCGCGGGAGGTCCTCGGGGGAAAGAGCAGGGAGATCTCGGCGAACGAGAGCTGAGGTGTCTCGAGGTAGGGAGCCCCGAGCGGAGGGTGGGAGACCTCGGCGTGCGGAGCCGGGGCCGGGGCCGGGGTCCGGGGTGCCTCGGGGTGCGGAGCCAGGGAGGTCTCGGCGAACGAGGACTGGGAGGTCTCGGCGTGCGGAGCCCGGGACGTTTCCCGGTGTGGAGCCTGAGGCGTCTCGGTGGGAGAGGTCTCGGTGCGGGGGGCGGCGGCGACGAGCCTGTCGGTGTGGGCGCGGGCCGCCCGTGCCTCGGGGCTGAGCGGGCGGAAGAGATCTCCCCGCGCGGGAGGCTCGTCCAGCACGTCCCCGGAAACCGGTGCCGGAGGCGCCGCCCGGCGCGGCCGGGGACGCTGGAGGCGGCGGCGAGGCCGCAGGGCCGCGGTGTCCAGGGCGGTGAGCACGGCATTACCGAGCCTGGGCATCGGCTCCGTGGTGGCCTCGTGCGTGGAGACGGCGTCGGGGTCCCTCGGCGCGAAGGGATCGGGGAAGCGGTCCTCCGCCATGTGGTCCGGCACGGGGAAGTCCGAGGCGCCGATCGGGGGACCGGTCTGCGCGAGCGGCAGCGGCCACGCGGGCGTCGTCGGCCACAGCTGCCTGAACAGCGGCGACGTCGACCGTCCGGCGGAGGCGGCGGGCGGCGCCTTCGGCCCGAGCACGGCGGCGCGCAGTCTCGCCGGGGGAGTCGCCCAGGGGGCGAGGTTGAGGACGTCGCGGACCGGGGCGACGGCGAGGGCGCCGAACACCTCCGTCATGTGCTCGGGAACCTTGGCCGAGGCGAGGGCACGGCCCAGCGACTGGGCGAAGCGGCGGCAGGCGCTCACCGTCAGCTCGTCGGCGGTGTCGACGGCCACGTCGAGCACCCAGGACAGCTCGGAGGCGTCCATCTCGCACACGCCCGAGAGGTACAGCACCTCACGCTGGTGCGTGCGCAGGTCGCTCAGGACGCGGTCGACGAGGGCGGCGGCCGGGTCGAGGCCGATGGCGGGGGGCGAGTAGACGATGTCGCGCAAGAAGATCTCGCGGCGGGCGAGCGCGTACAGCGCGGCGCGCGGCGGTTCCGTGTCCGAGACACCGGAGAGGACGGCCACCAGGACGTCGGAAGCCGAGTCCGCGTCGCCCAACTGGTCGTGGGAGTAGGCGAACAGCCCTGCTGCGTGGCGGTCGTAGAGCTCGGCGATCAGTTCGACGCGCGAGCGTTGACCGAGGAGCGGTTGGGTCACGGGACCGGTTCCTCTGGTGTTTCGGCGAGCGTGGTGGTGGGGCGGGACGGATGTGAAACCTGGGACATACGGTGCCAGAGGGATGGACTCCGGCAATGTGGGTAATCATGTCAAGTCATGGGCACCTCCCGCACTACTCAATGCCCTTTTGTTGAGAAATACACTTGTGGATCTGCTTCGGAGCTGGTTGGGGAAAGCCTGGAAGACAGATCGGAGATGAGGGGCATAGGCTGACCTGTGCTGGATCATGGGGACGGTTGTGGCAGGGGAGCCGTAACCCTGCGAAAACAAGAGGTTGCGCATGATCACATTCAACGGTGTCACCAAGCGCTACGCCGACGGGACCGTCGCCGTGGACAACCTGAGCCTTGAGGTGCCGACCGGGGAGATAACCGTCTTCGTCGGCCCCTCGGGATGCGGTAAGACGACGTCCCTCCGCATGATCAACAGAATGATCGACGCCTCGGAGGGACAGATCCTCCTCGACGGCGTCGACGTCAAGACCATCGACCCGCCGACCCTGCGCAGGGGCATCGGCTACGTCATCCAGCAGGCCGGGCTCTTCCCGCACCGCAAGATCGTCGACAATGTGGCGACGGTGCCCCTGCTGCTCGGCTGGGACAAGAAGAAGGCGCGCGACCGCGCGATGGAGCTGCTCGAACGGGTCGGGCTCGACCTCAAGATGGCCGGCCGCTACCCCTTCCAGCTCTCCGGCGGGCAGCAGCAGCGCGTCGGTGTGGCCCGCGCGCTCGCCGCCGACCCGCCCGTACTGTTGATGGACGAGCCGTTCAGCGCGGTCGACCCGATCGTCCGTACGAGCCTGCAGGAGGAGCTTCTGCGGCTCCAGGCCGAGCTGAACAAGACCATCGTGTTCGTCACCCACGACATCGACGAGGCCGTCAAGCTCGGTGACCGGGTCGCCGTGCTCCGCGTCGGGGGCCACCTCGCCCAGCTCGACGACCCCGCGACGCTGCTGGCCAGGCCCGCCGACGACTTCGTCCGCGAGTTCCTGGGCCGCGACCGGGGCATCCGTCGGCTGTCGTTCGTCTCGGACGAGGGAGTACGGCTCCGCACCGACCTGCTCGTCCCCGCCTCCACCGACACCGCCACGGCGCGTGCCACCGGAGAGCCGTGGCTCGCCGTGGTGGACGGGGAGAACCGGCCGCTGGGCTGGGCCGCCGTCAAGGACCTGCCCGAGTCGGGCACCCTCGCCGACGCCGAACTCGCGCCGTACGGGACCTTCGTCAGCGGACGCGACTCGCTGCGCGCCGCGCTGGACGCGACGCTGCTGACCCCGTCGGGCAGCGCCGTCGCGGTGGACGAGACGGGCAAGGCCGTGGGCGCCGCCACCCGCGAGGCACTGGACGAGGCGCTGGCCACGGTGGCGAGCAGCATCGGCGGCCCGTCGCGAGGCGCTCCCGCTCCCGCCGCCGCTCCCGCGCTCGCCACCGACGCCGATGCCGACGCCGCCGGGCGAGGCGCCGACACTCCCGCGCGAGGCACCGACGCCGGGCGAGGCACTGACGCCGCCGGGCTCGCGGGAGGCGTCGATGGGTGACGAGCCCCTGGTCCGCTGGGACTGGATCGGGCGCAACTGGCCCACGATCCAGGGCCTGCTCGAAGACCACATCGTGATGGCGCTGGTGCCGATCCTCGTCGGACTGATCATCGCGCTCCCACTCGGGCTGGCAGGGGTCCGCTGGCGCTGGCTCTACCAGCCGACCGTCGGCGTGATGAACGTGATCTACTCGCTGCCCTCGCTCGCCGTCTTCATCGTGCTCATCCCGATCACCGGCCTCGCCACCCGGATGACCGTGATGGTCCCGCTCACCTTCTACGCGATGGCGGTACTGATCCCCGCGGTCGTCGACGGACTGCGTTCGGTCCCCGACCACGTGCGCCAGTCCGCGGTGGCGATGGGCTTCACCCCGCTGCGCAGGCTGCTCCAGGTCGAGCTGCCGATCGCGGTACCGGTCGTGCTCGCCGGGCTCAGGGTGGCCACGGTCGCGAGCGTCAGCCTGGTCAGCGTCGGCGCGCTGGTCGGCAGGGGCGGGCTCGGCTACCTGTTCATCGACGGCTGGCAGCGGCAGTTCTACACCCCGATCGTCGTCGGCATCGTGCTGGTCGTGGTGCTCGCGGGGATCGCCGACCTGCTGCTCATCCTGGCGCAGCGCCTGCTCACCCCGTGGTCGAGGGCGAGGGGGTCCGCGTGAAACGGTTGCTCGTGTCTCGTACGGCCCGTGCGGCTCGGCCGATCGGGGCCCGCGCGGTCCTTGCGGCTCGACCGATCAGGTGGTGGATGTCGCCGACGTCGTTGATGACGCGGGTGTCGCGGGCGCCGCGGGTAAGGGGTGCCGCGTGAACTGGCTGCTCGACTTCTTCGGCGACCCGGCCAACTGGTCGGGACCCGACGGGATCCCCAACAGGCTGCTCGAACACCTGGAGTTCGCCGGTCTCTCGCTGCTCCTCGCCATGCTGATCGCGCTGCCGCTGGGGCTGCTGATCGGCCATACCGGCCGGGGTGCCCTGTTCGTCATCCTCACCGCCAACGCGGCCCGTGCCCTGCCGACGCTCGGCCTGCTCGTCCTCATCGTCCTGTTCCTGGGCGTCGGCACGAGCCTGCCGGTGCTCATCCCGTTGGTGGCGCTGGCTGTGCCGCCCATCCTGGTCAACACGTACGAGGGCATCCGAGGGGTCGACCCCGACCTGCGCGACGCCGCGTACGGCATGGGCCTGCGGGGTGGGCAGGTCCTGGGCCGGGTGCTGGTGCCGGTCGCGCTGCCGCTCATCCTGCTGGGTCTGCGCCTGGCGGCGATCCAGGTGGTGGCGACCGCGACGGTGGCCGCGTACGTAGGCTTGGGCGGTCTCGGCCGCTTCATCATCGACGGTCTCGCGACCAAGAATTTCCCGAGCACGATCGGCGGAGCGGTTCTCGTAGCACTGCTCGCGTTGATCGTTCAGCTCGGGTTCACCCTGGTACAGCGCGCAACGGTCTCCCCGGGGGTGAGCGAGCGCCAGGCCATCAGATAGTCTTCATTACCCCCCGTTTTGGAAGGGAATAGCACCATGAAGCGCCTGATCAGCACCGCGGCGATCCTCCTGTCCGCGGCGCTCACACTTACCGGATGTGGTGGCGGAGATCCGCTCACCAGCGCCTCCCAGGCTCCCATCGAGTCCGGCTCCGCCTCCGCGCCCGCGGAAGGGGGGAAGGTCGTCATCGGGTCGGCCAACTTCCCGGAGAACGTTCTGCTCGGCGAGATCTACTCACAGGCCCTGGCGGCCAAGGGCGTCGAGGTCGAGGAGAAGTTCAACATCGGCAGCCGCGAGGTCCTGTACGACCAGGTCAAGAGCGGCGGCCTCACCATCCTGCCGGAGTACATCGGCTCCCTGCTCGCCTTCGTCGACAACACGACCACGGCGAAGTCGAAGGACGACGTCGTCGCCGGTCTCAAGGAGAAGCTCCCCGCCGAGCTTGAGGTCCTCACCCCCGCCGCGGCCGAGGACAACAACTCGCTGACCGTCACCAAGGAGACCGCCACCAAGGACGGCCTCACCACGATCGAGGACCTGGTCAAGGTCGCCAAGAACTACTCGGTGGGCGGCCCGCCGGAGTTCCAGACCCGCCAGGAGAAGAACTTCAAGGACACCTACGGCCTGGAGTTCAAGGAGTGGAAGAAGACCGGCGACGCCACCGCCGACGCCATCAAGGACGGCACCGTCCAGGTCGGCAACGTCTTCACCACCGACCCGAAGATCATCGTGAACGACCTCGTCTCCCTTGAGGACAACAAGAGCGCCTTCGCCGCGGAGAACATCGCCCCCCTGGTCAACAAGGCCGGCGTGAACGACACGGTGCGGACGACCCTCGACGCGGTCTCCGCCAAGCTGGACACCGCCGGCCTCGTCGCGCTGATGAAGCGCGTCGCGGTCGACAAGGACGACGCCGAGGCGGTCGCCAAGGACTGGCTCACCCAGAACGGCCTGCTCTAACGATCTATCCCTCCGAACCGGCCCTGGACGCTTCGTCCGGGGCCGGTTCGTTTTCGTGTTCTGTGTTCGCGGGGGCGGCAACCGTGGCCGCGTGGTGTCCGGTCGATGCGCTGGGGATCACCCGCGAGAGCGTGAGCAGGGGAGTCGGTGACGAACTTTCCCGGACGGAGCGACATCCGCGCGGACATCGTCGCGAACTCCGGTGGTGAAGAAGCCGTAGCCGAGGCGAGGCGTCGTGATCAGGGACTACCCGTCGGTCGAGCGGAGCTCGAACCAGACGACGGTTCCGGTGGAGTCGCGGTGGAATCCCCAGCGGGCGGCGAGGTCATTGACGAGCATGAGTCCTCGGCCGCCGGTGGCCTCCGGGCTGGGCTTTCTCGTACAGGGGATCTGCAAGGCGCCGGGGTCCTGGACGGTGATGAGCACGCCGTGGGGGAGGAAGGCCACCGTGACGACGAACTCCGGTGTTCGCTCGACCGTCCCCGCGTCGTACTCGTACGGTCTTGCGTCGTGCGGTCCGGTGTCGTCGTACGGCCCCACATCGATGGCTTCGGTGTCTGCCGGTTGCGCATCGAGTGATCCGCTGGAGTGTTCGACGGCGTTGGTGGCGAGTTCGCTGGTGAGGAGCATGGCGTCGTCGCGGAGCGGGTGGTCGTTACCGAGGAGTTCGGCGACGAAGGCGCGGGCGGGTCTGACCTGCTCGGGGGTGGCGGCGAACCGCTGAGAGATGACGGGCGTGTGGCCAAGGGACGCCGACCCGGGGATCCGTTCCGGGTGCGGTGACCGTACGGCATCGTCGGTCGTCGTGCGGAGGCGGTTAGCGAGTACGCCGACGAGCAGGGACAGCAGGCGTGCGGTCATCTTGGTCACCTCCCGGGTTCTGCGTCATGTCGCTCTCGTTGCTCGGGGGCGGGTTTTCTGTCTTGGGGCGGTAGCTCTCGATGTTCTGTATCTGTGCGGCGAGTTCGGCGGGGGTGGTGGCCTCGATCAGGCCGATGCGCTCTCGACACCAGGCGGGAGAGAGCGCCCAGTAGCGGCCGGTGGCCTTGCCGTACCAGAGGTGCCAGCCGAAGAACCGCAGCGCCGGGGTGTGCGGCGCCTGGTGGTCGGTGCCAGTCTCTTCGGTGGGTCCGTGCCGGGAGGTGGTGTGGGCGGAGATCATGCCGTCACCGCCGTGCGGCATGGTTGGTGTCTGCCTGCTCCGGGTCGTGCACCTGGCGGTGATTGTCGTTCGTACGGCGGGGTGGGCGTTGTGGAGGCCGGTCGCGCGTGGTGTCCGTAGCTGCTGGGGGAGGAGCCCGTGAGGGGGCGGCTCGGTGGGCGGGTGGCGAGGGTGGGCGCGGGCAGTTTCTTGCAGAGTCCGAGGCGGCGTCGGGCCGTCATGCGGGTGCGGACCTGGGCGGCGGTGGGCTGTTCCCACAGGTGGCCGGGGCGGTGCGGCAGGCTGGCCGCGTCGTGGGCGTAGGGGGGATGGCCGCACCAGCGGCAGCCCAGGGGTGAGGGTGGTCGTTCGGCGTGCCATCGAACCCGGATGATCTTGATGGCTCTACTAGGGTTGAGCACAGTTCGCACCTCCAGTGTGCGGACGAGGCTCTGCCAGGCGACGTCACTCGCCTGGCAGAGCCGTTTTGTGGGGTTCCAGGGCTCGGATTTCCTGGATGTCGGCGGTCCTTCTAGGTCAAGGCGGCTTCCCCGGTGTGGTTGGGGACTGCCTGGACGAGGACCGCTGCGATCGCGGACGGCGCGCTCAGCGAACAGGGGTATCTCCTGTCGCTCTCGCACCCGTCGCCGCTCACGAAAGGTGACGCTATGAACGCGGAGAGGTGCCGACATCAGTGCCGCTGATACTTTGGCGCGCGGGGAGGTCAAGCAGGTTACGGCGGGTTACCGTGAGCCCATGGCCTACTTGGACCCGGCGGCGGAGAGCGTGGGAACCCGCGTACGGCGTGCTCGTAAGCGCGCGGGCATCACCCAGACCGAACTGGCGCGGCGCGTCGGCCGCGCCCAGTCCTGGGTGTCGGGAGTCGAGAACGACAGCCTTCCCCTGGACTCCATCGCGTTGATCAACGTCCTCGCCCGCGCTCTGCGCATGCACCCCAACGAGCTCACCGCGCGCCCCTACCGAGGTGACAACCCGAGCCAGGATCGCGGACACTCGGCCATCCCTGAGATCCGCCGCCAACTGGAGCGCTACGACCTCGACCCCGAATGGACCGGAGCGGTACGGCCACTCCCTGAGCTTCGGGTCGCGACCGAACGCCTGATGTGGCTACGGCGAGAAACGCGCTACGCCGAATTGGCCGACGAGACTCCGTCACTGATCGCCGAACTTCAGGCGGCGACCCATCTCTCCCCGGCCTCTGATCGAAGTGCGGCATTCGGCCTGCTCTCGATCGCTTACCGGGCTGCCGACGCCGTTGCCTACAACCTTGGCTACGCCGACCTCTCCGTGATCGCCACCAACCGAATTCGCTGGGCAGGGGAACGAGCGGGGGATGCTTATCACGAAGTCTTGTTCGCCTATCTGCGCAGCAGGAACCTGTGGGCGAGCACCTCGTGGAACGACGCGCTCGCTGTGCTCGACACGGCCTGCGCGAGCATCCAGGACGAGTACACCGCAGGTCATCCCGAAGCGCTGGCACTCTGGGGAGGTCTCCAACTGAGGGCCGCGATCACGGCCGCCCGCAAGAACGACGCCGAGGAGGCGTGGTCACGCCACCGGCTCGCCGCCGAAGCGGTCACCCGGCTCGGTTCACGCCAGCGCACCAACTACTACGAGCTGTCCACCAATCAGCCCAACATCGACATCCACGGCGTCGCCATCGCCGTCGAACTCGGTGACGGACCACAGGCCGTGAAACGAGCACAGGCGGTCCACCTTCCCAAGGACCTACAGGCCAGCCGTGTCGGCTACCACCACCTCGACCATGCGCGGGGACTACTGTGGTGCGGCAAGCGCGACGATGCCCTGGCTGCACTCGAACGCGCCGAGAAGTCCGCCCCCATGCTCATCCGCAACCACCCCATGGCCCAGCAGGCCGTACGGACCCTCCTGGACCTAGAACGCTACAGCTACCGCGAACGCATCCGCCGCCTCGGCACACGCATGCACATCCTTTGAGACATTCGATTTGGATGCTCAACCTCAGTACGAGGAGAAGATCATGGACCGCACCAGAGCCCTGTGCTCGCTTGACGCAAGAGCGTCCAGCAGAACAACTGTGTGAAGGTGGCAGCCTTCCGAGCAGAGGTCGCGTCGTACGAGACAGTAAGGATCTGAAAGGGCATGTGCTGCGTTTCGCTGGTAGCAATTGACAGTCGTTCATCAGCGGTATCAAAAACGATGCATTCGATAACCTAGGCTGCTGATTGGCAGCCCAATGAGGTAATCGCGTGCGGCAAGTGGCGATGAGCTTACGAACATACAGATCAGCTGCTACGTCACGGATTCCCCCAGTTCTGCTGGCCATACGAGATTACCTCGTCAAGTACAATCTTTTCCACGGACAATCCAGGCTGCTAGATCTTCGTTTTCTGAGACTGTTCGTGATCCCAGGCTCTTGCGGGCTGAGTCTTGAAGCGTTGGCGAGCAGTAAGGTGCAGGCAAGACGGTTATTCCAATACTGTCTTGCCATACCGTTCCTGCGACGAAGACCGATCCATCTATGGCGGACATGGCAAATTCTGGATAGCCGTATCCCGATCCCAGAACATGGGATGCGGCCCCCGCGCCTGCAAGATCCCAGTCATCTAGTAATTCCACCAAGCCCCATACTGATTCCCACCATGCAGGATCTTCCCAGTTGTCGGTTTCCTCGCGAGCCTGGTCAAAAACTGGATCAATGGCGGGGCTGAGTGCAACCAGGAAACGGCGATCTGCCGAAAAAAGACCGAAGTCAGTCGCCATTGCGTACCAATCGGCATTGAACTTCGCGACACGATCAGGGTCATCAAGGTTGATAACCTGGTCGCATCGCCCCTCCTGTGGTCCACAAGATGTCACCATTCCCGCAATAAAGGTAGGGATGCCGGTTCTATGCCTGATGTCAAGAAGTTTTAGGCCAGCTCTTAGCATCAGCCTTGCGGCCAACTTCTCGTTCATGACTCTCTCTGTCTTGTGCACGGATTTTTAGCATAGCTGCATGACTTTATTGTAGTTGTGGCCCCCGTTCTTGTCTGGGCCAACCCAGGCGAATTTTCCGTCCTTTTCGAGGATCCTATACTTGTTATTGCCTGGCAAGCCGTAGATCTTGGCGCCTTCCCACCAAGCCGTTCTTCTGTTATTGCCGCCCCGGTAAAAGTCTAATGTGCCATCAGGGTTGGTGCGCTGCTTCAGTGTTCCAGTAGTGATTTGCCTGAGCATATCCTTGATGATATTTGGTACAACGTTGTCGTTATGGACGAGGATGTTAGTGTTCCCTGTCACCACATAATAGGTGGACAGGTCGTCTACCGTCAGGTTGTGGACACGCTGATCGGTAACCGTCCACTGGGCAATGCCGGCTACCTGGACGTACGTTCCCGTGCTGGCGCGCAGCCACTGGCCCCGTCGAAGCTCTCCGGCTGTTCGCCATTCTTGCAGCTCGGTAACCCAGAATGGGTGATTGTCGGTAGCTACGACTGTCCCGGTCTTGTTGCCCTTAGCTCCGTCGGTGTCAACGGTTACCTGTACCAGATTCTTGATGCCCTCGCTCGCGATGAGGGCGATAACGGATCTGGCTCCTGTCTCACCAGTTTCGGGGTCGGTGGCCAGAACCTTATCCCCGACCCTTACTTCTTCGATCGGTTTGAGGGAGCCGTCAGCCATGAGTGTCTTGGTGCCGGGAAGGAAGCTGCTTCGACGACACGCCGCAGCTGCCTTATTAAAGGCTTTTCCAGCCGATGGGGCGATTTTCCCGATTTTGGCTATTCTAGAGACTACGCGACCAGAAGGGCCTGCAAAATTAGCAGCCATAAGCACGCACGAGATCGCATCGCCCTCAACGCAACCCATCGCGTCTTCAAAAAATAGATTTACAATCCATTCGGTAGGGCCTACCAGTGGAGTTATGAGCTCAAGAAATGCATCCAGTCCGGCCTTTCCCGTGGATGCTTTTATTTTGCTTGCATTAATTCCAAGATAGCCCAAATAGTTTGTGCATTTATCTATCTTTGCAGCGTACGTTTTTATGGTCAGCGTGGAGCATTCTTTGTTGAATTCCTGCAACAAAAGAATCTTTTTTGCGGCGTCCTTAAAATCCTTACATTCCTTCTTGGAGTACATCTCTTTGCATTGCACCCGCTGGCCATTACCGTCCCGCGATTGGGGCGGTGCGCCTCCTGGGCCTGCATTAGAGCTAAGCGACTTGATTTTTTTCCATAGGCGATTGAGAGCCTTTTGGTCATCTATGGACTCTGCAAGTAAATCGAAGAGCGCCCGCTCGTCTTTGGTTCCGTCCCAATAGCCTTTCGGTGCCGTTTTTCCTTTCTCTGTAACGCCTAGGTTTCTTCCTCTTTCCTCATCGAACCACCAGTCCATCTCCACAAGGCAGCACGGCTGATCGGGCCATGAATAGTACGGCTGTCCTGGAATGACCTCTGGTGGGGTGAAGTCCCAGCTTGAGGAATCTCGGTCTATGTATTTGTCCCAGTAGCTGCTTGTGTCGTAGGACTGCCAGTCTGAAATTCCAGAGGTTCCAGTGTGAGAGCCTCCGCCCAGGATGGGAATGCTGCTGTGCCCGCTGGGGTCGGTGTTGGTGAGAGGGCCGGCATTGGCGTAGGTGTAGCGGTTGGCTTGGACTGATGGGTCGGGGTTGAGAGTGGCGGTGTCGCGGGAGGTGAAGGTGCCGGTGCCGGGTTGGTACCAGCGGGCGTGCATGTTGACTTTGCCGGTGTCGGGGTCGGTGTATTCGCCCTGATAGCCCAAGGTGCGTGCGGTGCCGGTGCGGTGGGTGACCTCGCCGAAGGGGTCGTAGGCGACCGAGTCGACCAGAGCGGTGGCGGAGAAGGTGCCCACCACGTCGCCATGCAGATCGTTCATCACAGCGAGCGCGGGGCTTGCGCCTTCTTGCAGGCTGAGCAGGCCGCCGAACGGGTCGCGGCCGTATTTGGCCAGGGTGGTGTTGGCGCCGTCGGCGACGGTGACGAGGTTGTTACTCAGTCCGGAGTAGGTGAAGCGCTGCTGGGTGGCGCCGGCGGTGCGTGAGGTCATCCGGTCCAGGGCGTCGTAGCCGTAGGTGGCCTCACCATCGGAGACCATTCGATCGAAGGCGTCGAAGACCAGATCGCGGGTGACACCGGCTTTGGTCTCGGTGGCGAGGGTGCCGCGTGGGGTGTAGGTGTAGTCGACTCCGGCGCCGGAGGTGAGCCGGTTGCGCTGGTCGTAGACGAAGGTGTCGGTGCCGGCTTTGGTGCGGTTGCCAGAGGCGTCCCACTCATAGGCGGTGACGGCGCCGCCGGGGGCGGTCCAGGAGGTCAGCCGTCCGGCGCGGTCATGGGTGTAGGTGTTGGTTCCGGCGCCTGCGGTGCCGGTGGTGGTCTTGGTGGTGAGGTTGTCGTCCTTGTCCCACCCATAAGTGATCTTCGACAGTTCGGTGCCGGAGTTGTTCTTCACCGTCTGGGAGGTGAGCCGGTCCATGCTGTCGTAGCCGTAGGTCTGGGTGCCGACCGGGTTGGCGGAGGTTTTGCTGGTGAGCCGGTTGGCGTTGTCGTAGCCGTAGGTCCAGGTGCGGCCGGTCACCGGGTCGCTGGCGGTGTCGAGCCGGTCGACGGCGTCCCAGGTGTAGGTGGCCGTGCCGGTCGGGTCGACGCGCTGGGTGAGGTTACCGGTGGCGTCGTAGGCGTAGGCGGCGACCTGGTTGGTGGCCTTGGAGACCTTGGTCAGCAGGCTACGGTCGTTGTACTCCAGGCTGTAGTCACCGATCGCGGTGAGGCGGCCCGCGCTGTCGTAGGTGACCGCGCGGTTCACGGTGGCCATCGCGGCGCCGCTGCCGGTCTCGGCGGTCATCCGGTCCAGGTGGTCGAAGGTGCGATCCAGGCGCACTCCGCCTGGTTGCAGGGTGGCGGTGGCGTTGCCGGAGGCGTCGTAGAGGTTGGTCCAGGTGCGGTCGGCGGCGCCTGGGTGGGGGGTGGTGGCGGGTTCGATGACGGATTCGACCAGGCCGAGGGTGTTGTAGGTGGTCCAGGTGGCGTTGTTGCGGCCGTCGGTGGTGCGGGTGCGGGCCCCGCTGGCGTCGTAGCCGAACGTCGAGGTGATCGACGAGGTCGCGGAGACCGGTTCGATCAGGGAGGTCAGCCGTCCTGCGGCGTCGAACGTGCGCTGGGTGGTGTGGCCTTCGGCGGAGGTGGTGCTGGTCGGGTTACCGGCTGGGTCGTAGCCGAAGCCGACCGTGCGCAGCACCGTGCCGGTGCCGCTGAGGTCTTTGGCGGAGGTCTTGCGGCCGGCGAGGTCGTAGGTGACCTCGGTAGCGTTGCCGAGCGCGTCGGTCACCTTGGTCTGCCGGCCCATCAGGTCGTAGGCGGCCGTGGTGGTGCGGCTGGCCGGGGCACTGGTGGTAGGGGTGGCCGGGGCGATGGTGGCGGTGACCTCTCCGGCGGCGTTGACCGTGTAGGTGGTGGTCTTGTTACCGGGCGCGACGCGTTTGGTGAGGTTGCTGGCGGTGTCGTAGGTCAGGGCGGTGGTGTGCGCGGCGGTGGTGGGGGTGCGCTCGATCACGGTTTGGGTGATCTGCCGGCCCAGGTCGTCGTAGGTGGCCTCGTTCCGGGCGCCGGTGGGGTCGATCACCGCGAGTTGTTCGCCCAGCAGGTTGTACTCGCCGACCCAGGCGCCGCCCGGCCCGGAGGGGCCGGGTTCGGTGACCTTGACCGGGCGCCCCAGCGCGTCGTAGACGGTGGAGGTGACGTGGTTGCGCGGGTCGGTGACCGTGGTCTGCTGCCCGGCCGCGTCGTAGCCGAAATTCACCGTTGGGGTGATCGCGCTACCGCCCGGCGGGGTGTAGGACGCGCCGATGGTCGAGGTCAGCCGCCCGGCCTTGTCGAAGACGAGGGTGGTGGTGCGCCCTTCGGCATCGACGATGTGGGTCTGCTCGCCCGCGCTGTTGTAGCCGTATTTCACGGTGGACCGTCCAGTAGTGGCGGCGGTGCCGTTCTTTTCGACTGTCACCTGCGGTGATGTGGCTTCCACCAGTCGCCCGGCCAGGTCGTAGCGCATCGTGGCGGTGAAGTCCGCAGCCGTGGCGCCGGAGGCGTTTCCACGCGGGTCGGTGGCCGCGCTCAGCAGGCCCCGGTCGTCGTAGACACTGGTGGTGACCAGGTCTTCAGCCCCGTTCTCTACCGTCTGTCGAGTCACCTGATTCAACACGTTGTGGGCATACGAGACTGATTCGGTGCGGGTGGTACCGGTCGCGGTAGAGGTCTTCTTGGTGACGTTGCCGACCGCGTCGTACTCGAAAGCGGTTTTACGCCCCAGAGCGGCGGGATCGAATGTGGTCGATGTGAGGCGGTTCGCGGCATCATAGACGGACTGGACGGTGACTTTGCCGCCACCGCTGACTTGGCGGACGAGGTTACCGGTCGGGTCATACTGATTTGACTGCAGTACCACGTCGTCCAGGCTGGTCAAGCCATTGAGGCGGACATCGTCACCGACCACCTCGGACAGACGGTTGTCGGCGAAGTAGGTGTAGGAGGTCTTACGACCCATCGCGTCGACCTGACCTGCCAGGCGTCCGGCGGGGTCGTAGGAGAGCGCCTGCAGCACCACGTCGCGAGCGGCCTGCGGGGCGACCGGGCTGCCGGTCCAGTTCTTGAGCGTCACGGAGGCCGATTCGCCGCGTTTGGTGTAGGCGTAGGTCAAGACGGTGCCCACCGGATCGGTCGTCGAGGCCAGGGCGCCGGTGACGTCCCAGGTGGAGTGGGTCACACCACCTTCGGGGTTGGTGACCGTCTCTGTTCGTCCTTTGGTGTCGTAGGTGTGGGTGATGGTGCGCGCCGGATCACCACCAGTCAGGTCCGAGAACGTCTCGGTGAGCTTGTTGCCGTCCGCGTCGTAGGTGTAGGCGGTTTTGATGGTGTGGGTGACGTTGGTGACTTCGTTTTTCACCCCGGGGGCGGTCTGCGTCAGCGGGCGCCCGAGCGCGTCGTAGGTGAACGTCGTGGTGACACCGGTGGGATGAGCCGCCGATACCTCGGTTCGCGAGGTCGCCCGGCCCAACGCGTTATGAGCGAACTTCGTTATCAGTCCGGACGGGCTGGTCTGCTCTGCCAGGTCCCCGGCAGCGCTGTAACGGTAGGTCGTCTCGTTGCCCTTGGCGTCCTTACTGGACTTGTTCAGGCCTGCGGGTGTGGTGCCGCCGCCGATGGCGGGTTCGGTGCCGTCGGTGTAGGTGGTGCTGGTCGAGCGGCCGTTTGGAAAGTCTGGGGTAGCCGGGGTGGTCTGCTTGAGTGTCTCGCCGAACTCGTTGTACGTCGTCGTGGTGGCGTAGGTGTCATCAGTCGCTGAGGATGAGCGGGCATCACGCGACACGGTGCGCTGGTCGTTGCGGGGATCGAACAGGTTGTCTTGATTGACGTAGTAGGAGTAGTAGGAAGTGTTGCAGTTGTTCGCGGTGCGGCAGGTGCTTTGACCGGTCAGGTTGCCGCGCTCGTTGTAGAACAACTCAACGACGTTATCGTTGCGGTCAGTGACCTTCGCGAGATTGCCGTCGTTGTCGTACTCGTATTTGTTGATCTTGTTCAGCTGATCGGTCTCGGATACCACGCGGTGGTTACGCTGGGTGTCGTTGACGTAGGTCAGGGTGCCGTTCTGGGGGTCGGTGACCACTGCGGAAGCGTTTCCGCCGTCGGTTTCGTAGTCTCTCGCATACGTCAGGGCATCGAGCTTCCAGGTCCCGCCGTGGTTGTCGGTGTGGGTGAGCAGCCGTCCGCTGTCGGTGTCGAAGGTGTTGGTCGCCCAGGTTCGGCCGGAAGGCAGGGTCGCCGTCGTCATCTGAGGTTGTGCCAGCCGGGCGGCGTAATGGGTTTGCACCTCCGCCAGTCCGAGAGGCTTGCCGTAGACGGCGACCTCGTCGATTTCCCCTGTGAAGGGGAAGGCGCGCGCGGTGGTGACAGTGGAGGGCCAGGCCGGGGAGGCGTGGCCGTACCCGACGCGTGCCTCGCCCTGGTCCAGGTGGGTGATGTCGCCGTTGAGCGTGCCGACGATCTGCCCGTCAAGGAACAGGGTCTGGGTGTTCTCCGCTCCGGTGAGCACCACGTGGTGCCAAACGCCGTTGTTCACCGTGGCGGTCGAGGTGATCGGGGTAGTAGTGGCGGTACGGAACTGACCACGCAGCTTGCCGTCGGTGCCGACGTAGACAGCTGGAGTGAAGTTGCTCTGTATGGAGTTCTGGTAGCCGATGATGGTGCCCGAGCCCGTGGTCTTGAACCAGGCCTCGACCGACAGCAGCTCACCGCGCCCGTTGATCGCGCCGGAAGGCAACTGCACGTAGGTGGAGTTAGCGGTCCCGGCAAAGCGCATCGCGCCATTACCGCTCCCGGCCAGCGCGCCGGGACTGGTCTTGGTGACGTTGTAGGAAGCGCCGGCGAGGATGGCGTCCTCGTCATCGATGTTCCAGTCGGCCGAACTGACGACCTTGTCCCCGAGTTTGGTGACCGCGTCGCCCAGGCGCCAGTACCCGGTGGGAGCCGCGTTAGCGATCACACTGCGATAGCGGGAAGCGGTCGTGTAGGCGTAGACAGTGCAGGCGGTGCCCGCACCTGGCGCGCACACCTTTGTCAGAGCGTCACCGTTATAGGAGTAGGTCCAGGTCAGCGGGGCTCCGTTAAGCGGGTCTGTGGATACAGCCGACACATGATTACCGGTCCAGGTGAAGGTCAGCGACCGTCCGCCGGGCGCGGTGACCTTGGACAGCTTCCCGTCTATTCCATAGATCAGATTCTGGATGCGGTCTCGGCGGTCACTGACCTTGGTCAGCCGACCGGCGGTGTCGAACCAGTAGGAGGTGGAGGATTTGTCCATCAGCCGCCAGCCGCCACCGGTGACATCGGCCATGGTGGCGTACACGCCAGGTGGTGGAGCGTACGTTCCGTCGCTCTTGGCCGCGAAACGCACCTGGCGGCCATCGGGATAGGTGACCAGCAGCGTGGCGGTCTGGGGCTCCGGGAGCACCCGCATATCCCAGCGGGTGCTCCAGCCCGCACCGAACGCCCCATCCGTTCGCGGGTCAAGACTGTTGTAGGTACGGCTCACCGACAGAGGCAGTCCGGCCGAGGCGACGGTGGCATCGGTGACCGACTGGGTGTAGTTGCCGCTCACATGGTCGAAGTCGCGTCCGTTGGTGCCGGAGGCCAGCAGCGAGTTGATGGTGCCCTGCCCTGGTGAGGTGGTGAAGGTCCGCCAGGGCGAGGTGACGCTCATGGAACCACTAGAGGCCTGCACGTACCAGGAGTAGGTCTCCCCCCACTTCAGCTTCCCCGCCGGCACCTGCCAGCTCCACGACTGATCCCAGCCCCCCGACGCCTCGCACCAGTCCCAGTTTTCTGGAGTGCCCTTACAGAGCTGGAACCAGTACGACACCGCCCAGGTGGGATCGCCCGGCTTGGCGTAGGCCGACAACGTCGGCTTCAGGGAACCGACCTGGGTGTTGTCCTCCGGTGAGGCCCACTGCCATAGCAGCACTTCCGTCTTCAGGGTCTGCCAGGCGGACCAGGGGCCGGTCGGTGAGCCGGTCGCCGCGGCCCAGCCCCGGATGCGCCACTGTACGGTCCAGCCGTCCGACAACTTCTCGGAGGGCACGTCTATCCTGACCTGCGATCCTGAGGCGGCGGAGGCGTTGGTTCCCCCTGACCAGATCAGCCCGTTCCCCTGTTCCGGCAGGGCCGGATCATGGCGGATTTCCACGTTCACGCCCACAGTCCGGCCATCGGGGTCGGTGACTTTGGCAGACAGGCTCGGTGTCAGCGATGACGTCGTCGTCCACTCCGACGATGTCGTGGACGGTGTCACCGACAGGTTTGATACCGACGGTCTGGAGATGCTGACCTGTAGGGTCTGCCAGGCCGACCAGGCGCCGGCCGGTGAGCCGGTCGCTGCGGCCCAGCCTCGGATTCGCCACTGCACCGTCCAGCCGTCCGACAGCTTTCCTGACGGCACGTCTATCCTGACCTGTGATCCTGAGGCGTTACCGGCGCCCGTTCCCGCTGACCAGATCGCCCCGGTGCCCTGTTCCGGCAGGTTCGGGTCGTGGCGGATCTCCACGTTGATACCCACGGTCCGGCCCTCAGGGTCGGTGACCTTCGCCGACAGGCTCGGCGTCAATGACGATGTCACCGCACCGCCCGGCACCGATATGGATGGGGTCACCGACAGGTTCGACACCGACGGCTTGGCGATATTCACCTGTAGGGTCTGCCAGGCCGACCACGGTCCAGCCTCCCCGTTCGCCGATGCGGCCCAGCCCTGGATACGCCACTGCACGGTCCAGCCATCCGAAAGTTTCCCGGACGGGACGTCTATTCTGACCTGTGATCCTGAGGCGTTACCCGCGCCCGTTCCGTCTGACCAGATCATCCCTGTGCCTTGTGTCGGCAGGTTCGGGTCGTGCCGGATCTCCACGTTGATGCCCACAGTCCGACCACTGGAGTCCGTCACACGGGCGGACAGTCTCGGTGTAAGTGACGACGTCACCGCCCCGCCTTGCATCGACACGGACGGCGACACCGACAGGTCCGACACAGATGGTCCCGCAGCCAACGCTGCTACCTGCGATGACTTCTCTGGGGATGAGGAGTCTCGCGCGTCTTTCGCAGCCGCACCTTCCGCACCGGAACGCTTGGGGAGAGGCGGAGGCGATTTCAGCCCCCCTTTGGCGGGCTCGTTCGTGAACTTGTGGCGCTTCTCCAAAGGAACCGCGTCCTTGGGAGGCTTCGGGGCGCGTTTGGCCATCTGAAGATCGGTTCGTGTCGCGTCAGCGGAAACCAGGGACGGCAGGCCAGCCGCCGAACCGGTCAACTGGTCAGGTGTGTCGGGGGGGCCGTGAAAGAGCGCGGATGGTTGCATCGTCGCGGCGGACACCGGAAACGCCTGGAACAGCAGCAGGCCCGGTAGCGCCGTCACCAGCACGGCCACCGCCGTCCAGGTTCTCACGACTACCGAAAACGACCATGACAAACTCCGGCGCATACGCCGTCACCCTCCGAACAAGTCAGCGCGAGAGCCAATCGCTCCCGCGTTACCCCAGCCCGCCATCAGTCCCGAAGTAGGGCCGAGGTCGACGGTTCGGAGCGTGCTAACAGCAAACGATCAGAAATTACCCATAGAACCTTTATGTCCGCAATATGTGCAAGAGGGGCTAAATAGGACACGTATTTCGGGTTTGAAAGTACGGCATGTCGGGATCGCGCTCTCACGGTGACGTTCGGTCGTGGAGGGGGACAGGCCGAAACGATCACGTAGGGGGAGGGGGCGGTGGCTCACGGTTCGCTTGGGGTGCTTCGTCTTTGAGTTTTGAGAAAACGCGGTTCACGAGTGGCGGAATATCGCGGTCCTCACGATGGTCACGAGGGGAGGAGAGAGCTTGAACTCGTGGTTTTGGGGCGGGCCGAAGGTGGTGGCGGTGGTGCTGGAGTGGCTGGAGGTGATTTCTCGCGGGTGGAAAGCGGCGACGGGAAGGTCGTGGGGCGATGTGATTCGGAGCACATCGGGCCGGGTGCGGCAGGGGTCAGGCGCGGAGCCAGTCGCGTACGCGGTCCGCGAACCAGTCGGGTCGTTGTAGCGGGATGCCGTGCCCGCAGTCCGCCGCGATTTCCAGCTCGCTACCTGGCAGAGCCTCGTGCAGCACGCGGGCCGACTCCCGCATCAGGGCCCGTTCACGCCCACCGGCGAGGATCAGCGCCTCGCGGGGGAAACGCGACCACTCGGGCGGCGGTGTGAAGCGCAGGTTCTCGCCGACCGCGGCGAGCAGAGTCTGCTTCGAGATGCTCGCGGACGTGCGGACGTAGTCGTCGAGCAGCGGATCGGGGATGAACAGCTGCTTGGCCTGAAGTTTGGCGAACCACCGCTGCCGGGCGAGACCGGCGGTGGCACCGAGCAGGCCGAGGGTGAACCCGGTGGCCGCGATGGGTTTGGCCTGGGCGCTGACCACGACCACGCGTTCCACGAGCTCGGGCCGGTGCGCGGCGAGCAGGACCGTCAGCTGCGCGCCCAGGGAGAACCCGACGACGGAGACACGACCGCCCGCGTTGTGGAGGAGCTTCGTCAAGGCTTCGGCGGTTTGGGCATGGGAGTGGTACGTCTCGTCCGCGCTGCGGTCGTGGCCGGGCAGGTCAGGGATGATCAGCCGGTGGTCGCGCGCGAGACGCTCACGCACCGGCTCCCACATCCAACCGGCGACACCGCCACCGTGCAGCAGGAGCACAGGCGGGGCGTCGGCAGGACCGTATGTCTCGACATGCATGTGGGCCGCTCCCGTCGCGTCGGTTGATGACCATGATGCCAGGGGGTGGCCGTCCGGCCGACTCGGCGGTGATCAGGTGCCGGACCGCAGCGATCGGGCGCCGGTCCGGCGGGCTCATGCCGGGTGGTTCGGAGAGGGCTCATCTCGGGGTCACCCGCCGCCTCGCGAATGGGAGGCGGCGGCGGGGAGGTCGTGGGGTGATATGGCTCGGAGGACATGGGGCCGGGCCAAGCAGGCGATCGGGTCCGGGATGATGGCCGGATGAACGAGTTCGTCGAGGCGATGGCCCAGGTGGTGACCGGGGTGACGATCGTCACCGTGAAGGACGATCGCGACGACGTGGGGGTGACGGTCTCCACCTTCACCTCGTTGTCGCTGGATCCTCGGCTGGTGATGGTGAGCCTGGACAACACCGGATATCTCAACGAGCTACTGCTCAGGCAGGACCGCTGGGCCGCGAGTGTGCTGTCGACCGGGCAGAAGGCGATCGCGAGCCGGTTCGCCACGGCGGGCCGCCCGGGTGCGAGGTTGCTGCTCGCGGGTACGCCGCACCACCGGGGCCCGCTGAGCGAGGCCCTCGTGGTGGACGGTGGTGTCACCGCGTTGGAGGCCGAGACGGTCAAGGTGGTCCCGGCCGGGGATCACACGCTGTTCATTGCGAAGGTCCTCGGGGTCGAGTACGTCGACGCGTCCGTGTTGCCGCTGGCGCGCTATCGGAGCCGCTACCGCTGATCCCGCTCACTCTTTTCTCGCGGGTGGGCCTTTCTCACGGGTTCCGCATGATCTCACGGGTTTCGTACGGGCGTGAGAGTCGCCGCCACGGGAGGCGCGTCCAGTTCGACGCTCATCGGGTGCGGCCTGCCCTTTTCGTACGGGCGCGAGAGTCGCCGCGCTGGGCGGCGCATTCCGTTCGGCGCCGGACGGCGTGAGAGCCGCCCCGGTCGACCGGGGCGGCTCTCACGGCGATGTACGACGAAGGTCAGCGGATCGTCCAGGTGCCCGGCAGGATGAGCGGGCCGTACGAGGGCAGGCCCAGTTCGCCGGCGAGGTGGGCGAGGGGGCCCCACGACTCCAGGCGGACCCTGGCCAGGGCGGCGGCCTTGTCCTCGCTGGACTCCGCGGGGCGCAGCCGCTCCAGGGGGTTGAGCTTGGGGTAGACGCGTACCGGGGCGTCGACGGCCAGGCCCGCCTTCTTGCGGGCGAGGGCGAGGGCGTCCTCCAGGCCGCCGAGCTCGTCGACGAGGCCGCCCTCCAGGGCGTCGGCGCCGGTCCAGACCCGGCCCTTGGCCAGCTCGTGGGCGCGCTCGCGCGACAGGCCGCGACCTTCGGCGACCTTGTTCACGAAGTCGTCGTAGACCCGGTCGAGCCAGGCGTTGATCCGTGCCCACTGCGCCTCGGAGAAGGCGTTGGTGGGGGAGAACATCCCGGAGTTGGCGCCCTCGCCGACGGTCTCGGAGGTGACGCCGATCTTCTCCAGCAGCCCGCCGATGACCGCCTTGCCGCCGAACACGCCGATGGAGCCGGTGAGCGTGCCCGGCTGGGCCACGATGACGTCGGCGGCCATCGAGACCATGTAGCCGCCGGAGGCGGCCAGGTCGCCCATCGAGATGATGATGGGCTTGCCCGCCTTGCGGGTGAGCACGACCTCGCGCCAGATGGCGTCGGAGGCGGTGTACGAGCCACCGGGGCTGTCGACCCTGAAGACGACGGCCTTGACATGGTCGTCGTTGCGGGCCGCGCGCAGGGCGGCGCAGATGGTGTCGGAGCCCATCGCGCCACCGCCGCCCAGCGGGCTGCGACCGCTGCGGCCGAGCCGGATCGGGCCGTTGCCGCGGACGAGCGCGACGACCTGCTCGCCGGGGTGCGGGAGCTTCTTCGCGGACAGCGACTTGGCGTAGCGGCCGACGTACAGCAGGAGCGCGCCGTCGCCGACGGACTCCTTGACCTCGTCGTAGACCTCGTCGCGGTAGGCGAGCCGGTCGACGAGCTTGGCCTCGACGGCCTCGGCGCCGATGAACGGGCCCTGGTCGATCAGCTCGCGCACCTTGGCCGGCTCCAGGCCGCGCCCCTCGGTGATGCCCGCCACGACCTGTTCGGTGACCGACTCGGTGATGCGGCTCATCGACTCACGGTGGGCCTCGGTCATGTGGTCCTGGGTGAAGGTGTTGGCGGCCGTCTTGTACTCGTGCCGCTGGCCGATCTGGTACTCCACGCCGATCTTGCCCAGGGCGCCCCGCAGGAAGCGCTGCTCCATCGCGACACCGGTCAGACCGACGTCGCCGGAGGGCTGGAGGTAGACCCGCTCGAAGGCGCTGCCCAGGTAGTAGGGGACGGTGCCCCCGCCGATCTCGCCGAAGGTCTCGGCGAACGCGACGGTCAGCTTGCCCGAGGCCCGGAAGTGGATCACAGCCTGGCGGAGCTCCTGGACGATCGCGAGGCCCAGCGGCTGGGTGCCGATCTTGACGATCAGTGCCCTGACCCGGTCGTCCTTCCTGGCGCGCTTGAGCCCGGCGAGCACGTCGGTGAGGCTCGTCTTGCGCATCGCCATGATGGCGCTCAGCGGGTCGGCCGGAGGACTGCCGTCTGTCAGGCCCTCGGTGAGGTCGAGCTCAAGGATCAGGGGAGCGGTACGCCGCTGCTTGAAGCGTTCGACACTATCGATGATCACCTTGGTCGCGTCCATGCTCCTCACCCTAAGCGACACATACCGGGCTTATGCGGCTCGGCGGGTTCTCACCCGTTTTCCGGCACAAGACAGGCCCGCAGGACCCGTGGGCCTACGCGGGCCGCGGGCTTTTCGGCTCTCCGCGGACTACGCGGCCTACGAGACCTGCGGGCCTACGCGGTTTACGGCGCAGGGCTTACGCGGTGTCCAGGTCTGCGGGCCTGGCGGGCCTGTACGGTCCGCCGGGGCTACGCGGCTCGGCGGGCGTTCACCTGCTTCTTGAGCATCGTGGTGGACGCGGCGGGGGAGGAGCCCTTCAGGCGTGCCTTCTCGACCGAGGTGAGGACCGTCTTCAGCGTGGCCGTCTCCTTGATCTTCGCGGTGAAGTTCACGCCGCCGTTCGCCCAGTTCAGCCAGGCGGCGAGCAGCTCGCTCTCCAGCTTGGCCCGCGCCGTCTTCTTGGCGGGCTTGAGCACCTTGTACGCGCCGCCCAGGGTGGAGGCGGGCGTGACCTCGGAGAAGACCTTGCTCGCCTTGGCCACCAGGCCGAGGTAGCAGCTCACCGTCGCGTCCTTGATCTTGCCCTTGCCCCGGGTGACCTCAACCGCCCACTGCGCGGCGCTCAGCGTCTTGGTGGACTTGCCGCGCGTGCACACCGTGGCCGTCGCCGGCGGGGGGACGGTCACGGTGACGGTGACCGTCACCGTGGGCAGCGGGACCGGCGTCGGCACCGGGTCGTTCGGCGGGGCCGACGGAGGGGGAGCGGAGCTGGGCCCAGGACTGGGTTCGGGGCTGGGCTCCGGGCTGGGGTCGGTGCCGGTCTCCGGGCCGGGGTCGTCGCCGGGGACCTCGGGGCCGGGGGGAGTGACGGGGGCACCCGGGGTGCCTCCGGCGATCGCGGCGTTCAGGTCGAGGCGGGGAGTGGTCACGCCGTCGTAGGTGATCTGGCGGCCCGCGGTCTTGAGAGCGGTCTCCAGCGCGTCCGGGGCGCCGGGGGCCTTCTGGGCCATCAGCGCCATGGCGCCGGTGACGAACGGGGTGGACATCGAAGTGCCGCTGTAGACCTGGTGGCCGCCGCCCGGCACCGCGGACTCGATCTCCAGGCCGGGGGCGAAGAGGTCGAGTACGGAGCCGTAGTTGGACCAGTAGGGGACGGTGTCGTCGTCGCCCGTCGCGCCGACCGTCACCGGGGCGGAGAAGCAGCCGGGAGCCCCGGCGCCGGGCACGCCCTCGTTGCCGGCGGCGGCCACGACGGCCACGCCCTTGGCGCGCAGGTCGTCGATGCGGCTCTTCATCGCCGCCAGGTCCGGTTCGGCGTCACAGGTTCCCTCGTACAGGCCGCCGCCGAGGCTGAGGTTCACCGCGGCGATGTTCCTGCCGCCGTCCTTGAGCTTCGCGACGTGCTCCAGGGCGAGCAGGAGCGTGGACTCGAACGCGCTCAGGCAGACCCCGCCCTCGTCGTCGCAGTCGTTGAACCTGCTGAAGACCTGGATCGCCACGATGTCCGCCTCGGGCGCGACGGCGTGGGCGATCCCCGCCACGTGGGTGCCGTGGTCGCACAGGTTGACGCTTTCGTGGACGCAGGCGGGGGTGTTCGCGTCGGCGGATCCGGGGTCGTTCGTCTGCCCGTTGGGGCACAGGGACTGCGCGCCCTCGTCCGTCGCGGAGAAGCAGGCCTGCTCCACGACCTTGCCCCCGAAGTCGGGGTGGCCGGCGTCGATCCCGGTGTCGATGATCGCGATCGTCTGGCCGGCGCCCTTGGTCCCGGTGGCGTGCGCCTTGTCCGCGCCGATCACCTGCAGGCTCGTGGCGAGCGAGCCGGAACTCAGCGAGCCCAGCGCGGTGGGGGCGTAGACGCGGTCGCGGCGGATGGAGAGGACGCGCGGGTCCTCGGCGAGCTTCGCGAGCGAGTCGCCGGTGCCCTCGACCACGATGAACGAGGTGTCCGCGGGTTCGAGGACGACCTCGGCGTCGGGCAGCTGCCGTGCCTCCCCGGCGACCGGGGCCGCCTCGGCGGGGGCCGCCAGCTCGACGATGACCCGGGCGCCGTCGGTGTCGGAGGCGAGTCCCTCCTCCAGTTTCGGCTGCGGGGGCGTCGCGTCGGCGGGGGGTGAGATCGGTGTGTCTGCGGAGGTCTCCTGGCCGTCCGTCCCCTCGGCTCCGTCGCCCGTCTCCCCTGCTCCGGCCTCGGCTCCGGCTCCGGATCCGTCGCCCGGGGCCACGGGTGGGCTCTCGCTCGCGGAGGCCGTTGGGGGCGCCGGTACTTCTTCGGCGAGGGCGGGTATGGCGGGCGAGAGGGTGAAAACCAACGCCATGGCCACGACAGCTCGAAGTCGCACGCGTCCTCCGGGGGGATCAAAAGGGCGTTTCGGAGTCTAAGCAGCCATATGCGCCAAGTGAATACTTTGCCCCAGATTTGGAGGATCTTCGGAGAAAAGCTCGGCCCTCGCAGCGTGACGCGCACGGAAAGCCGATCGGCCCTCGCGGCGTGACGCGCGGAGGGCCGAGCGGAGAAAAGCTCGGCCCCCCGCGGCGTAACGCGCTCGGAGGGCCGAGTGGTCGAAATATTACTTGAGGCCGTTGGAGATCGCGGTGATCAGCTCACCGTTGGTGGTGTCGCCGCTGGTCTCCCAGAAGAACGCCCCGCCCAGACCCTGGTTCTTGGCGTAGGTCATCTTCCCGGTGATGGTGGAGGGGGTGTCGTAGCTCCACCAGTTGCCGTTGCAGTAGGCGTAGGCGGTGCCGCCGACGGTGCCGGTGGGCGGGCACTTGGTCTTGAGGACCTTGTAGTCCTCGATCCCGGGCTCGTAGGTGCCCTGGGCCGCGCCGGTGGCGGAACCGCCGGGAGCCGCCTGGGTCACGCCGGTCCAGCCGCGGCCGTAGAAGCCGATGCCCAGCAGCAGCTTGCTCGCCGGGATGCCCTTGGCCTTGAACTTCTGGATCGCCGCGTCGGAGTTGAACCCGGCCTGCGGGATGCCGGTGTAGGAGGTGAGCGGCGAGTGCGGAGCCGTCGGACCCTGCGGGTTGAACGCGCCGAAGTAGTCGTACGTCATCGGCATGAGCCAGTTCAGGTTGTTGATCGCGCCGGCGTAGTCGGCGGCGTCGATCTTGCCGCCGTTGGAGCCGTCGGCCGTGGTCGCCGCGGTGACGAGGGCGTTGGCGCCGAACTTGGTGCGCAGCGCGGAGATGATGTTCTTGAAGGCGTTCGGGCCGCTGTTGTCACAGGTGAGGCCGCAGGCGTTGGGGTACTCCCAGTCGATGTCGATGCCGTCGAACACGTCGGCCCAGCGCGGGTCCTCGACCAGGTTGTAGCAGGAGTCGGCGAACGCGGCCGGGTTCTGCGCGGCCTGGGTGAAGCCGCCGGACCAGGTCCAGCCGCCGAAGGACCAGATGACCTTGATGTTCGGGTAAGCCTTCTTCAGCTTGCGGAGCTGGTTGAAGCTGCCGCGCAGCGGCTGGTCCCAGGTGTCGGCGACGCCGTCGACGCTGTCGGCCGCGGTGTAGGCCTTCTCGTAGTCGGCGTAGGAGTCACCGATGGTGCACCGGCCACCGGTGGTGTTGCCGAAGGCGTACAGGATGTGGGTGAGCTTCGACGCGGAGCCGTTCGTGACCAGGTTCTTCACGTGGAAGTTGCGGGCGTAGACGCCCCACTGGGTGAAGTATCCGACGACCTTCTTGCCGCCGGGGGGAGGCGGGGTGGGGGTGACCGTCGGGGTGGGGGTCGGGGTCGGCTTGGGAGTGGGAGTGACCGTCGGCGTCGGGGTCGGCGAGGGGCCGGTGCCGTTGCAGGCGGCGCCGTTGAGCTTGCAGTTCAGCACGCCGGTGATCCCGCCGGGCGCGCCGTTGAAACCGAAGCTCGTCGAGGCGCCCGCGGCGAGTGCGCCGTTCCACGACTTGTTGACGAAGGTGTAGTGGTTGCCGCTCTTCGTCAGGTCGGCGTCCCAGGACGTGGTGATTGAGGTCCCGGCGGGGAGGTCGAACTCGACCTTCCAGCTGGTCAGCGCGCTCGTCCCGGCTTGCACGACGACCTTGCCCTCGAAGCCTGATCCCCAGTTCGAGGTCGTCGTGTAGGTGGCGGTGGCGGGTGTGGCGGCCGTCGCGGTGCCGATCCCCAGGGGAACCAGCAGCGCCGCCGCCGCGATGAAGGAGCCGATGGTAATTCGTCGCAAGGGTCGCTCCAGGTCAGAGAGTGCCGAGTCCCCGTATTCATAGGAAAGTTTCCTATTAATTACCAGAGCGTAGGTTCTCGTACGCCGACGGTCAATGCCTTGTTCGTTGATATAAGGCCGATTTAAGGTTTTCGGCCGAACGGGCCGTGGCGAGGGTGCCGGAAGCATAGAGCGCGAAAACGGGCCGGTCGCGCGAATCGCGCGACCGGCCCGTTCTCACCTGGTCTGTTGGGCTCTGCGGAGGGGGGTCCGACGGCTCTGTACCGGGGGAGCCTGGCGGCTCCGTTCCATGGGGGAGAGCCCCGGAAGCTCCCGCACGAGTCCGCAGGGGAGACCGCGGAGGGTTCCGGGAACTCCTGATGAGTGCGCCGGGAAACCCGGGGAGTCTGGGAGCTCCGGGTGGGTCCTCCGGGTGAGCCCGGGGAGTGGTTCGGTCAGGCCGGTTCGGCCTCCCGGCGCTCCTCGGGTCCCTCGGGCTCGGTGGCCTCGGCCGCCTCCCGTACGGCCTCAAGCCGCTCCCGCGTGATCTCCTGCTCGGCGGCCTGGACGATCTCCTCCGCGCGCTGGTCCGCGGCGGGTTCGAGCGCGCCGGGGTGGCGCAGCCAGAGGGCGCCCAGCGGCGGGACGCGCATCGTGGCCGAGTACGGGAGACCGTGGCGCGGCTCCTCGGTGGCCTGGACGGCGCCGAGGTTGCCCACGCCGCTGCCCGCGTAGTCGTAGGCGTCGGTGTTGAGCACCTCCTCCCACGCGCCGGGGAAGGGCAGCCCGAGGCGGTAGTCGTCGTGCGGTGCGCCGGAGAAGTTGGCCACGCACGCCACCACCGAGCCGTCCTCGGCGTAGCGCAGGAAGGAGAAGACGTTGCCCAGCGCGTCGTCGGCGTCGATCCAGCGGAAGCCGTCGGGGGAGGCGTCCACGCTCCACAGGGCCGGAGACTCCTTGTAGACCCGGTTCAGGTCGCGCACCAGCCGCTGCACCCCCTTGTGCCCGTCGAAGTCGAGCACCCACCAGTCGAGCCCGCGCTCCTCCGACCATTCGGACCCCTGGCCGAACTCGCCGCCCATGAACAGCAGCTGCTTGCCCGGATGGGCCCACATGAAGGCGAACATCGCCCGCAGGTTCGCGAACCGCTGCCACTCGTCGCCGGGCATCTTGCCGAGCAGCGACCCCTTGCCGTGCACCACCTCGTCGTGCGAGAGCGGCAGCACGAAGTTCTCCGAGTACGCGTACATCAGCGAGAACGTCATCTGGTGGTGGTGGTACTGGCGGAAGACCGGCTCGTGCCTGAGGTACGCGAGCGTGTCGTGCATCCAGCCCATGTTCCACTTGAACCCGAAGCCGAGCCCGCCCAGGTGCACGGGGCGGGAGACGCCCGGCCACGCGGTCGACTCCTCGGCGACGGTGACGATGCCCGGCGCCTCCCGGTAGGCGACCGCGTTCATCTCCTTGAGGAACGCGACCGCGTCGAGGTTCTCCCTGCCGCCGTACTCGTTGGGCGTCCACTCGCCCTCGCGCCGCGAGTAGTCGAGGTAGAGCATCGAGGCGACCGCGTCGACGCGCAGCCCGTCGATGTGGAACTCGCGCAGCCAGTACACGGCGTTGGCGACGAGGAAGTTGCGCACCTCCCGGCGGCCGAAGTCGAAGATGTAGGTGCCCCACTCGGGGTGCTCGCCCCGCGCGGGGTCGGCGTGCTCGTACAGCGGGGTGCCGTCGAACCTGGCCAGCGCCCAGTCGTCCATCGGGAAGTGCGCGGGCACCCAGTCGACCAGCACCCCGATGCCCGCCTCGTGCAGGGCGTCGACGAGGTGGCGGAAGTCGTCGGGGGTGCCGAAACGGGAGGTCGGGGCGTAGTAGGAGGTGACCTGGTAACCCCAGGAGCCGCCGAACGGATGCTCGGCGACCGGCATCAGCTCCACGTGCGTGAACCCCATGTCCACCACGTAGTCGACCAGCTCGACGGCGAGCTCGCGGTAGGACAGGCCGGGGCGCCAGGAGCCGAGGTGCACCTCGTAGACGCTCATCGCCTCCCGCAGGGCGTTGCCCTCCGCGCGGCGCCGCATCCACTCGTCGTCCCGCCAGGCGTAGTCCGACTTCTCGATCACCGACGCGGTCGCGGGGGGCAGCTCGGTGCGCCGGGCCATCGGGTCGGCCTTGGCCCGCCAGACCCCGTCCACACCGAGGATGCTGAACTTGTAGCGGTCGCCGGGGCCGAGGCCGGGGACGAACAGCTCCCACACGCCCGACCCGCCGAGCGAGCGCATGGGGTACGCGGCGCCGTCCCAGTGGTTGAAGTCGCCGATGACCCGCACCCCGCGGGCGTTGGGCGCCCAGACGGCGAAGGCCGTGCCGTCCACGTCCTCGTGCCGCATCACCCGCGCGCCGAGGACCTCCCAGAGCCGCTCGTGGCGTCCCTCGCCGATGAGGTGCAGGTCCATCTCGCCCAGGGTGGGCCAGTGCCGGTAGGGATCGGTGGTCTCGTACGGCTCGGCGCCGGCGTAGGCGATCCGGAGGCGGTAGTCGGGGATCTTGTCGACTCCGGGCAGGGTGACCGCGAACACGCCGTGGGCGACGTGCTTCATGTCGTGGGCCTTGCCGTCCACGAGCGCCTGGACCTGTTGCGCCATGGGGCGCAGCGTCCGGATCGTCACGCCCTCGGGACCCAGGTGCGACCCGAGGATCGAGTGCGGATCATGATGTGCTCCGCCCGCGAGCCGGTCCAGGTCCAAGTGCGCGCTCATGGCTTTACTCCCGTAGATCGATAGCCCCTACCTTGCCCTACTCGGGTGACCGAACCCATGCCCATGTCCGCTATCACCATGCGTATTGGGAAACGCGCGGAGCCAAAGGAGGGGAAAGTCACGATTGTCGGTCATGCGGGGCCATCACAACGCTGTGCGCCGACCGTATCCGATCATCGGCGGCGGCGTCCCGGTTGAACCCGGCCGATTCCGATGATCACATCACCCAACACCGCCCGGTGCCGCCCTGTGCGGTCAAAAGCTGCATAAAGCAGCAGAAAACAGCAGGTCAGTGCGGGTTTTTGGCGGTGACGTCGCGGGGGGTGATCCGGAACCCCTGCCAGTGGCTCGGCATGGGGTCGGCGTCCTCGTCGCGGGGGACGTGGTGGTAGCCGACGTTGACCCACAGGACCGGATCGGTGAGCCGCTCCCCGTTGGTGTAGCGGTCGACGGACAGGGCGCACCCGGGAGACGGGTTGACCGTCGCGAGGCGCTCGCAGGAGCGGTAGTCGGTGACGTAGAGATCGGCCCGGGTGAAGGCCTCGTCGGCGGGTCCTCGGTACTGGGCGGTGTCGGAGTTGTTGATCTCCCAGGAGACGCGGTGCCCGTCGGCGTTGCGCACCTTCCTGTCGACCACCCGCCACCAGCGCATCGGCCTGCTGACGGCCTTGGCCTCCGTCCCGAACACCGTCCGCTGGATCTTGCGGGTCCCGGTGCCGGAGCCGCTGAAGTCGTACTGCTCCACGACGTCGTCCGCCCGGCCCGCCACGTCGAAGTCCAGGCGCCAGAAGATGTTGTGGGTGTGGTTCGCCTCGAACCCGGTGGCGCCCACCCCGATGGGCCAGCCGTGCTCGGGCGTGGTGGTGAACCCGGCGAGCGACCCCGTGGCCCCCACACGCGGGGTGATCGCGCCGTCGTCGGAGAAGGCCCACTCGGCGAGGTAGGTGTACCAGCCGACCTGGAAGGCGGCGAAGACCACCAGGTCACGCCCCTGAGCCGTCATGTTCAGCTGATCGGGGACCGCCTTGAGGTACGCGTGGCCGCGCGCCCTCGTCGTCACGCAGACGAACTGCTCGCGGCGCTCGCCGAGCGGGCAGTCCGCGGCCCGCAGCGGAATGGCGGCATATCCCAGCGAGCCGATGTCGTGGTAGCGGGGCCTGCCCCTGTCGTACGGCACGTGGATCTGGGCGAGCGAGGTGCTGCGCAGCACGGTGATCGGCCGATGGCCTCTCGGGGTGTAGACGATCCCGGTCAGGGTGAGGCCCTCGACGTTGCGCATCTCCCAGCAGAGCTGCCAGCGCGCCCCGTTGGGCAGGGTCTTGTCGACGCGGTACGGCGCGTTGCAGGGGGCCGCGGGAGGTTGCGCGCCGGTTCCCGTCGCCGCCGGCGCCGTCTGCGGGCCGGGGGACGGCGCCGCGCCGGAGGAGGTGAGCTGTGGTGGCAGCGGCGGTATGGGTGCTCTCGGCGCGGAGGGCGGCGCGGCGAGCCCTCCGGCGAGCAGGGCGCAGGAAAGGGTGAGGCGGAGGAACACGGATTACCACTCCAGGGTGTGGATCTTCTTGGCGGACAGGTCGACGACCATCCGGCTGGTGTCCAGCCAGGTGCCGTCGGGCAACCGGACGAACAGCCGCAGGCACCGGTGGACGTCGCACTCCTTGGCGGACCCGCGCTCGCCGTACGGGGTGAAGATCAGCCCGCGCAGCCCCAGCTCCGCCGCCGACCTCAGCGGTCCGCCCCCCGCCTTGGTGTACGCCTCGCGCACGGTCTTGCCGTACCTCGGATGGGCGAGCAGGAGGGCGGCGGCCGTCGTCTCCTCCTCCTTCGACGGCGGTGGCTGCACCCCCCGCGCCACGGTCTCCCGTACGACCTCGCCCCGGCCGAGGTCGACGGTCCGCACGATGAGCCTGTCGCTGCCGTAGTCGTAGAGGTACGCGTCGGCGCGGCGCCGGTCGGAGGCGTCCTTGTCGTCGTCGCGCTCCACGTAGAGCAGCTTGATCCGGCCGGCGGCCATGTGCGACCTGGATCCCGCCGACGCGATCGTGGTGGCCTTGGCGACCTCCTGGCCGGTGAGCGGGTCCTCCCGCGCGGGCACTCGCAGGGCGGCCCCCGCGGCCTGCGACCCCTGCTCGCCGGAGACGAACAGCGCCGCCCCGGCGACGACGGCCACCCCCGCTCCCGCGACCGCCATCACCATCAGTCTTCGCCCCATGAGCACCTTCTTTACTCACCGTTGACTTTTCCTTGCGAAGAGTAGCGATCGGTGAGTGTCCCGGCGGGTCCAAAGGCGTATTGCACTTTTGGTTTACGTTGTTGGTTTTTGGGAGCTTTCGTCCGTGTTCAGGGCCGCGACGGGCCACGTGGTCACGGAGTCGGTCACGGAGTCACTCGGCCATGAGGCGACGATGACGTCGATCGTCATCTCGTCGTCGCCCGGTGTGCCGGAGACCTCGATGGTCACGCCCGTCCACCCGCCCTCGGGCAGGTTCAGCGCCGGTGAGGTGTCCCCGCCGATTCTCGCGTTGCCCAGCGAGGGGTACAGGTCGTTCGCGTCGCCCCGGTTGCCCAGGCTGCCCGGCCTGGCGAGCTGGCGCAGACCGTCGGCCTGCATCAGCTCGATCGCGAGGCGCCGCTCGTCGTCGACGTTGGGAACGGCCTCGTCCACCACGTAGACGGCGACGCCCTGGTCGGGCAGGAACTCGTCCTGGCCTCGCCTGCGGCGGTACTCCACGACGACGTACTGCGTGCTCGTCATCGTCCGGTCGTTGTGGACGACGACGAAGTCGCCGCCCTCGGCCGCCGGCCGCAGCGTGATGCCGCGGGTGGTCTCGGTGACCAGGCGCGGGGTGACCCAGTCGTGGAACATGCGCAGCATGCCGGTCGGGAAGACGGGCGTGACGCCCCCGTTGCCCCACGACCCCGCCGCCATCAGGCAGAAGTTGCCCAGCCCGTGCGACTTGACGCCGGTCTGCGCCCGGTCGGTGTCGTAGTAGTCGGCCCAGCGCGCGGCCAGGTGCCCCCACTCGTGGGCGCAGACGCCGACGTTGCAGTCCTCGGGAACGGTGAGGAAGGTGCTCACCTGGAGGCCGGGCCCGACCGTGATCGGCTGATCGCCGACGGTCCACTTCAGGCTCCAGATGAACCGCAGCCCGGCGGCGTCGGAGAAGGTTTCGGCGCCGGGACCGGCGTGCACGACGAAGAGCGCGGTGACCCGGTTCTCGCCGAGCGCGTCGTAGGAGGGGTCGAAGACGACGCCCGCCTCCAGGGCGGCGAGCACGGCGTCGCGCGCCATGCCCTGGGCGTTGCGCGGGAAGTTGCGCTCGTCCATCCCCGACTTGTCGTTGGCGTAGAAGGCGAGCGTCCGCGGCAGCCGGAACCAGCCGAACACCTCGCCCTGGACGTCGATGCCCCGCCCTTCGGGGTCGCCGTCGAAGCCGCTCACCTTCCGGTAGAAGTCGCGCATGCTGCCCGGCTGGGTGCCGAATAGCAGCCGTTCGAAGTGCGCCGCGTCGTGGGCGGGGTCGTGCGGCCGGTCGTCGAAGTCGACGAGCAGCACCAGGGTTCTGACGACGCCCCTGAGCTTCCTGGGCGGCCGGCTGATCAGGCTCGCGTCGGGAGCCTGCGGGGTGGCGCTGCCGTCGTCCAGGCCCGCCGCGCGCGGCCCGCGACGCTCGGAGCGCCACACCGCGTAGTAGTCCTCGAACGTGAGGTGCTCGGGCAGGATCCCGGCGGTCCTCAGTTCGTGGAAGCGTGCCTCCAGCCTGTCCAGCGCGTCCGGCGCCAGCGGAACGAGATGCATGGTGTCCCCCCATCGTCCGTTCTTGCGGCAAAGGTAGGGCTCGTGGGGGTTCGTGTGGTGAGTAATCCCCTACTCAACCGGTGACCGGTACGACATCGGCTGTCTCCGGGGTCCGGAGACAGCCGATGTCGTGTTCCCGAGGTCAGCTACAGGTCGAGCCGTTCAGGGTGAAGGAGCCGGGGGCGGCGTTGGTGCCGCTGTAGGCGCCGTTGAAGCCGATTCCGGCGGACTGCCCGGGGCTCAGGGTGCCGTTGTAGGAGGCGTTGCGGCCGGTCACGACCTGTCCGGACTGCGACCAGGTGGCGCTCCAGCCCTGGGTGACCTGCTGGTTGCCGGGGAAGGTGAACCTCAGCTCCCAGCCGTTGATCGTCGAGGTGCCGGTGTTGGTGACGGTCAGGTTGGCGGTGAAGCCGGTGTTCCAGCTGTTGGCGCTGTAGGTCACCTGGCAGGAGGCACCGCCGGGCGTCGGCGTCGGCGTCGGCGTCGGCGTCGGAGTGGGGGTGGGCGTCGGGGTCGGAGTAGGCGTGGGCGTCGGGGTCGGGGTCGGGCCTGAGGTGTTCAGGCCGAAGAACTGGATCGCCGACTCGGCCATCCCGCCCTGCGGCAGGTTGTGCCCGACACCCGGCAGGCTGTAGGCCTCGACCTTGACGGTGCCGGTGGAGTCGGCGTAGCGGCTGCGGTTCCAGCCCTGCCGGGGGGTGTCGGTGGAGGTCGGCGTCTGGCTCAGACCGTGGACGTTGGTCCACTGCTTGACCGCCTCGCCCAGGTTCGGATAGCGCAGGGTGGAGTCCTCGGTGCCGTGCCACAGCTGGACGCGGGGCCGGGCGCCGGTGTATCCGGGATAGGCGGCTCGTACGAGGTTGCCCCACTGCTCGGGGGTCCTCACGATCGTGCCGTTGGCGCACTCGCTGTTCCATCCGGAGGAGCTGGCGAAGCAGCCGAAGGGCACTCCCATGAAGGCCGCCCCGGCCTTGAACACGTCCGGGTACAGGCCCAGCATGACCTCCGTCATCATCGCGCCCGAGGAGGCGCCGGTCACGTAGACCCGGGAGGGGTCGCCGTTGTGACGCTGCTGGACGTAGTTCACCATCGACATCAGCCCGACCGGGTCGCTCCCGCCGCCGCGCCTGAGCGCCTCGGAGGAGGAGACGTCGAAGCAGTTCCCGCTCCGGGTGGCCGACGGGTAGATCACGATGAACCCGTACTGGTCGGCGAGCGAGGCGAACTGCGTGCCGGAGTAGAAGGCGGGACCGGAGCCGGTGCAGTAGTGCACCGCGAGCAGGATGGCGGGACGGGGCGCCACCCGGTCCGGGACGTAGAGGTGCATCCGCAGGTTGCTCGGGTTCGTCCCGAAGCCGGTGACCTCCACCAGGGAGGCGGAGGACGCGGGCGAGGTCGTGAGCGCGAAGCCGAGCAGGAGAGGAAGGACCGCGCACGCCATTCGCAGGGCCGTCCTCAGCCGACTCCTCCCCGGTCCCCGGTCGGTCCGGCGTGGAACATCGCTGTCGGACATCGTCGATCTCCTTTCGGCCGTGGCCGATCGCCGGAGCCCCCTGACCTTCGCGGCCCCGGCGTTCGACGTCTCACGCTTGTCGCCGAAAGTTAAATTTGTTAGCCGAAATTTTCAATCACAGGCTGGGGGTGCGGGTTCGCGTCCGGCGTACGCCCTCCTTTCCGCAGCGGTTTCTCGCAGGTGAGAAACACCTTTGGTGGCGAAAGCAGTACGGATGCCCCCGCCCCCTTCGATGAAAGTTTCCATCTCCCTGGCTCGCCGGATACGTTCCGGGTGGCGTGCGGAGGACTCGGGCCCAACGGGGTGGCGCTCAGCCGGGTACGGATTTCCACGGGCTTCCGGCGACGAGCCCGCCGTCGACGCGGATGCTCGTCCCGGAGATGAAGGACCCCGCGTCCGAGGCGAGCAGCAGGCACGCCCCGACCAGTTCCGAGGGCATCCCCGGCCTGCGCAGCGGGCAGCGCTCCAGGATCCAGGAGGCGCGGTCGGCGTCCTCCCAGAGGGGCCGGGACAGCGAGGTCATCAGGAACCCGGGGGATATGCAGTTCGCCCTGATGTTGTATCGGGCCCATTCGATGCACATCGTCTTGGTCACCTGCGCCAGGGCGGCCTTGTTCGCGCCGTAGACGGAGACGCCTTCGAGCCCGATCTCCGTGTTGATCGACGTGACATTGATAATGGAGCCGCCCCCTGTCGTCCGCATGACGAGCATCGCCTCGCGGGCGAGGAAATACGCCGCCTTCAGATTCACATCGGAAATCTCGGTCCACAGTTCGGGGGTGACGTTCGCTATGGGCTCTCTGGTGTTGATGGCGGCGGCGTTCACCAGCACGTCGAGGGTGCCGAATTCTTTCCGCGCCGCGTCCACGAGTTTCTTGGGGGCACGCGGGTCCCGCAGATCGGCCGCCGCCACCGCGAATTCCACCTTCCCCGCCTCCAACAGGGATATGAGATCCGCGCAGCGCTCCACACTGACATCGCTGACGATGACACGTGCCCCCGCCGCGGCGAGCCCCGCGGTCAACCATCCTCCGACCCCGCCACCGGCTCCCGTGATCAGGGCGACTTTGTCGCTCATGTCGAACAGGCTGGCTGGAGCCAGATCGTCCAGGCTCCATGAATTATTCTGATCGTGCGCCGACATCGTTGCGGAAAGGCCGTGATGACTGTTATACATGAGTTGCCCATCGATTGGTGCCGTGGCTTCATGAGGTCAGCTCCAGAGGCGCAGGATATCCGACGTCTGCTCCCTCCCCAAGAATCCTGAAATGCTGACACGCCGCCCCTGTGTCGTCTCTTTCACCGCATGGAGTCGTGTTGATCTGATGATGACCAGGTCGCCGACGCCTGGCTTTATGGTGATGTCAGGTAAAGGCAGGCTTTCTACATCGAAGCCATACGTCCCTGACATGGAGGGGATATTTCGAGATTTGACCCCCTCGTAGGTCAGGTCCCAGACATGTAGTTCTCCGCCGTTCTCCGGGGCCTCCAGATACAGGTTCACCCCGAACTGCTCCGTGAACCGGAACCTGCCGTGGAGGGTCGGGCCGGCCTCGCCGATGATGTCGAAGTGCGGCAACGCGGACATTCCCGCCTCCCAGCTTCTCATCATTCCGAAGACGAGAGGCCGGTCATGATATTTCAGGAGGCCCGCGCCGCCCGGCCAGATCTCGTCGATCTCCGCCCTGAACACGTCCGCCGGATTCGCGAAGGGAAGAAACGCCTCCCTGAGCGAGCGCAGGACCGACCGGGACCGCCTCAGGTATTCCTCCGAGCCGTCTGTCTCACCGCTCACGGTCTCGGAGAAGGCTTTGACCTGGCTTCTGTATATTCTCTGGAGCGAACTCTCCAGGACCGATGGGATCGCATTCAACCGGGCGTGTTCGCATATCCGGTCCGATACGTAGGAAGGCACTTGCAGGGCCAGCACGGCCGGATCGCTCAGGAGGTCCTCCAGGGATCGCTCCAGTGAGTGCGATCTGATCAACAAGTGGTCACCCCTTCTGTTGTAGCTCCGTCAACGCGGCGGAACCTCCGGCGAAGACGTAGCCGGTGTCCGACCCGACGGCGATCAGCGTCGCGCCGTGATCGACCTCCTTTCTCGCGGCGGCGGTGCTCGGGCAGAAGATGCCCAGGGGGACCCCGCTCTCCTCGCACGCGGTGCGGACGCGGCCGATCATCTCGATGAGCAGGGGGTTGGCGAGGTCACCGAGGATCCCCATGCTGCCCGAGAGGTCGTACGGTCCGACGAAGACCGCGTCGATGCCTCGTACGTTCAGGATGTCGTGAATGTTCTCGACGCCTTCCGTGTCTTCTATCTGAGCGATCACGGCCACGCTCTCACCCGAGGTCTCCAGATATCTCGCGAAACTCGTTCCGTAACCGTGAGCCCTCGCTATACCGACGCTTCTCTTGCCCGCAGGGGGATATTTCGCTCGCTCCACGGTGGTTCTGGCCTGCTGGGCGGTTGACACATGGGGAACGATGATTCCGTCGCAACCCGTGTCCAGCGCGTGTTTGATCCATGTCTCCGAGTCGTCGGGAACCCGGATCACGGCATATGACGCGGGCTGCAGCACCTCGATGATTCTCTGCGTACTCTTCAGATCGAGTATGGCTGAATGTTCGAGGTCAAGGAAGAACCAGGAAAACCCGGCTTTCTGGAGCAGCAGTGCCACCTCCGGGGAATCCAGAGTGATCAAAGTGCCCAGCAGGACGTCTTGTGAGTCCAGTCTGCTTCTGAGGTTGTTCACGAGTTGAGTGCCTTCTTGAGTGTCTGGTAGTGAACGCTGTTCTCAATATCGGGATTGAGTTTGACCAATCGCTCCAGACCGGCTGCCCGGACCTGTTTGCCCTCGTTTATCTTCGGCGAGAAATGCCACAGCATGTTGAAGTAGTCGAGCATGATCTTCGCCAGCACCGGATCGGAGATCAGCACCGAATCCATCGATCCCGTCAGGTCGACCGGCGGGAATATGAAAACGTTCACCCTGCCTTCCTTGTAGGTGATGTGCAGGCTGAGCGGATGTGGGAGAGGGCCGATGTAGTCCTGGTCGAACACCGCGAAGGAGACCCGCCCGGTGGCGAGTAGCTCGCAACTCCGCTCGGCGAGCCACAACGACTTCTGCAGGGTGTCCACACTGGCTATGCTGCGGAAACTCTTGAGCGGGCTCCGGCGACTTTTTATGCTGTTGTGGACCTCCGTGAAATACTTGTCCAGACCGGGATGTTCTCCCTTGGGCGGCGACAGGTTCAGGGTGCTGACGGTGGTGGCCCCGACGGTGATGCCGACCAGCTTCTCAAGAAACTCCTCGCTGGTGGTGAAGACCTCGATTCCCCTCGCCGGTTGCCTGAGCAGCCTCTCCTGTCTGTCGCGGATGTTTTCGAGGCGCCCGTAGACATATCCGATGAAGGTCGCCAAAGTGCCCAGGAGATATCCGGCCACGAGATCGAGTGGTACGGGTATCGGCCGGGGGAGAAACAGGTTTATGACTCCGACCGGCAGTGCGACGATCACAAATAGCCCTGACAGCCACATTGCGAGTTTCCCTGCCACGCGAGTCGCCTCGTCACTCAACGCGCCACCTACTCGTGTCGGTGTCCGGCCGATCGTCTGGCGATCAGGTTACGCCCGCATCACGATCCTTTGTAGGCCCATATCGCGAGTGTCAGATGATGATTCGCGCTATATCCGATGTATTCCAGTGATCGGTCACCTTTTTCCGACCGGAATGCATAGGCGTAAACAGATGTAAACAGACGTGAGCGGTCAGGGGGACGGGCGGATGGCGTCGAGACGGCTCCGCTGGTCGTCGCTCAGCCGCAGGCTCGCCGCGGCGACGTTCTGCTCCAGGTGCTCGATCGAGGCGGTGCCGGGGATCGGCAGCATGACCGGTGAACGGTCGAGCAGCCACGCCAGCGCGACCTGGGCCGCCGTGGCGCCGAGCTCGGTCGCCACAGCGGCGATCTCGCCCGTCGGCTCCGAGGCCGCGGGGTGGACGGGTCGCCAGGGCAAAAAGGCGATCCCGGCCGCGGTGCAGGCGTCGAGCACGGCCTCATGCTCGCGGTCGAGGATGTTGTAGCGGTTCTGCACACCGGCGATGTCGACGATCCGCCGTGCCTGGTCGAGCTCGGCGACGGTGACCTCGGACAGCCCGATATGGCCGATCTTGCCGTCGGCCCGCAGGTCGCCCAGCGTTCCGACCTGGTCGGCGAGTGGCACCTCCGGGTCGATGCGGTGCAACTGGAGGAGATCGAGCCGGTCGACCCGGAGTCGGCGCAGGGCCCGTTCGACCTGATCCCGCAGGACCTCCGGCCGCCCGCACAGGGCCGCGTCGCGCGGCGGGTCCGGTGGCACGACGCCCACCTTCGTCGTGATGAGCGTCCCATCCCGATAGGGATACAGCGCCTCGACGAGGAGTTCCTCGTTCGCGCCCCACCCGTACAGATACGCGGTGTCGATCAGCGTGACACCCAACTCGACGGCGCGCCGGACCACTTCGACGGCACTCTTACGGGCCTCGCCGGGCTCGGTCGGCAAATGCATCGCCCCGAACCCGAGCCGCCGTACGTCGATCGTGCCTCCGATGCGGAATGTGTTGGCTTCTCCCATTTTCGAGAAGTTATCAACACCCGGGGCGCTTCAGGTGCTCCACGGGCGGCCGGTCGGCACGATCGGGCTGAACCGTACGGGCAGGGCCTCCAGGCTGCGAATCCACAGCGAAGGGCGCCACCGCAGCTCGTCGGGTTTCACGGTGAGATAGACGTCGGGCAACCGGTCGAGGAGGATCTCCACGGCCGTCTTGGCGATGATCTCGCCGAGCTCGGGCGCGGGGAAGGGGCAACCGTGCTCGCCGTGGCCGAAGGACATGTGCGCCCGGTTGGCGCCGGAGCCGGCATGGGCGGCCGGTTGCACCTGCGGATCGGCGTTGGCCGCGGCGACGCCGAGCACCAGCATGTCGCCCCGGCGGATGCGCCGCCCGCCCAGCTCGCAGTCCTGCACGGCCCAGCGTGAGGGCAGGTTCGGCGAGGGCGGGTCCTTCCACAGCACCTCGTTCAGCGCCTCGCCGACGCTGCTGCGACCGCCCTGCAGGCTCATCGAGAAGTGGTCGTCCACCAGCATCAGCCGCAGGGCGCTGCCGATCCAGTTGGCGCTGCTGTCCTGGGAGGCGATGATCACCATGATCAGGTCCTGGACGATCTCCTCGTCGGTGAGCCGCGCGGGGTGCGCCACCATGTACGAGGTGACGTCGTGGCCCGGCAGGGTGCGCTTGTCGGCGACGAGCCGGCTCAGCTTGTCCAGAATCCGGGAAATCGCCGAGAGGGCATCCTCGCTCCCGCTCAGCACGTTGTTGACGTCCTCGACCAGTACCGGCAGGTCGGTCTCCGCCAGCCCGAACAGCCGGGTGACGACCTGAGCCGGAATCCGGTAGGCGTACTGGGAGATCAGATCGGTCTGGCCGTTCCCGGAGAACTCGTCGATCGCGAGGTCGGCGATCCGCTCGCAGATCATGGCCAGCTCGGTGCGGTCGACGCTGTCCAGCGCGTCGCTGATGGCGCCGATCCGCCGCTGGTGATCGGCTCCCTCGGAGTACATCACGGACGGTTGCCACGTCACGTACGGGCGCGACGGCCAGTCAGGGGGGAGGTGGTCCTGCAGGTTCCAGCGCCTGGGGTCGCGGCCGAACAACTGCGGCTGGCTGGCGACATGGTGCAGTTCGCGATAGCCGATCACGTACCAGACGGGCATGCCGTCGAGGAGAACGGGGACGACGGCTCCGTGCTCGCGACGCATCTCCTGGAACAGCGCGGTCGGGTCGTCGCCGATCAGCGACGCGTGCAGCCGTACGGCGTCGGCGTGGTCGGCGTATCCCTCCAGCGGCTCCCGTCCCCCCTCGGGATCCCGCGAGGTGGGCGAGGCGGCGGACGGGTCTGTGGAGTCGGGCAGGGGAGGGGAGTTCGTCACGGCATGCTCTCTCGGGCGGGCGACTGGTCGTAGGTGCGGGTGAGGTGCTCGATGAGCGTGATCAGCACGTGCTTGGACGAGGACCGCTCTCTCGCGTCGCAGTCGATGAGCGGGACCTCGGGCGACAGCGCCAGCGCCTCGCGTACCGAATCCAGGGTGGGCCCGTCGCTGAAGCGGTTGACCGCGACGACGAACGGGGTCCGGTGGTGCTCCAGCCGGTCGATGGAGTACCAGGAATCCTCCAGGCGGCGGGCGTCCACCAGGACGACCGCGCCCAGACTGCCGGCGAACAACTGGTCCCACACGAACCAGAACCGCTGCTGACCGGGCGCGCCGAACAGATAGAGCACCTTGCTCTCGTTCAGCGTGATCCGGCCGAAGTCGAAGGCCACCGTGGTGGTCGACTTGTTCCGTACCTGGCTGGCGTCGTCGATGCCCACGCTCGCCTGGGTCATGACCTCCTCGGTGCTCAGCGGGCGGATCTCGCTCACCGAGCCGACCAAGGTCGTCTTTCCCGCCCCGAACCCGCCGACGATCACGATTTTCAGGGCGTCCGCGGCGGTCGTGCGGAGTGGCGTTCGCGCGGCGGCCGCCATCTGGTCAGAGGTTGTGGAGTGCAACGAGCACCTGCCTCAGGATTTCGGGATCCGGTCGTCCGGCCTGTGCGGCGATCGACGGATGACGGACGGTGATGCGACCGGTGTCCAGCAGGTCGCGCAGCAGGATCTTCACCACGCTGACCGGCAGTCGCAGTTCCGCCGAGATCTCCACCACCGCCGTCGGCCGCTGGGCCATCCGCAGGATCTTGATGTGCTCGGACTGCATACCGGGGGTGGGGGCGCACTCGCTGACGATGAGGGAGACGGAGTCGAATGTCTTCTCATCGGCGCTGGTACGTCCCCCGGTGACCGTGTAGAGCCGGTCGGGGTCTTCTCGGTCGATGGCTCGCCGTGTCATCCGTGGTCGTCGCCGTTCTTTGTTTGCCGCGGTGCCGCGGTGAGGTAGACCCCGATCTGCTCCACCAGTTCGTTCATGTTGTGCGCGATGAGTCCCACCTCGCCGTCCTCGTCGGCCACCACGGCCAGGTGGGCGCCGTCCCCGGCCGGCACGATGAGCAGCAGTCCACCGGCGAACTCCACCATCGCCTGCCCCGCTCCGATGCCGTCCCCGAACTCGGCGGAGGCGCTCAGCGAGAGACTCTGGATCCCGGCGGCCAGGGCGGAGAGCTGGTCGGCACCGTCCCGGCCGAGGCCGGCGGTGAAGCTCATCTTCAGGCCGTCCCTGGTCAGCACCAGCACATGCCTGATCCCCGGGGTCTTCTCCTTGAGGTTCTCCAGTAGCCAGTCGAAGTCACGATCGGTGGTGTTCGAAGCGTCGGTTGTGCTCATAGAAACGACGGGGTGCCCCTGCGGCGCGGGCCCGGGAGGGACGGCCCCTGCCTCCTCATCTGTGAATCCAAAGATGTCCGGTGGTCGGCGGACACGTGTCAAGAGTCGCCCGGGTCCGGGGAAGGGGCCGGAGGGGACGTAGGTCCACGGCCGCCGGCCTGGCGGAACGCGGCGAACCTCGCGGCCGAGTCACGCCCCTCGCGCGCGGGCTTGGCCGGCGACGCCTGCCGAGCCCTGGTCGCCTCGGCCAGCGTCTGCCCTCGGCGTCGTCTGGGCAGCAGGTCTTCGGACTCGTCGGCCGGCCCCTCCTGCGCGGGTATGGCCGGTGCCGGCACAGCAGTCCGCACGGCGGTTTGCGCGCCGCCCTGTACGGGGGTCCGTACGGGGCGGCGGACCAAAGCCTCGGCGTCGGGCGACACGGTGATCGACAGGGGCTGCGTGATCAGCAGGCGCGGGATCAGCATCACGACCCCCATGCCACCGCGGGCGGACGACCGGAAGCTGACCGTCATCCCGTACTTGTCGACCAGGCGTCCCACGACCGCCAGGCCCAGCCGGGTACCGGACAGCGTCCGCATGTCGAGCGGCTCGGACACGATCCTGGTGGCGTGCTGCCGCTCGCGCGGGCGCATCCCCAGGCCACTGTCCTCGATCGTGATCACTACGCCGGCGTCCTCCTCGTCCACGTACACGTGGACCTCGGTGCCGTGCGCCGAGAACGTGGCGGCGTTGTCCATCAACTCGGCCAGCGCGTGCATCACGCCCTCGGCCGCGTATCCCGCGACGGCGGCGGTGCTGGTGGAGTGCAGCCGGATGCGCCGGTAGCCGCCGATGCGGCCCATCGCGCCGCGCAGGACGCTCTCCATGACGATCGGCCGGGTCCATCGCCGCCCGGAACGGCCGCCGCTCAGCAGCGCGACGTTGTCCGCCAACCGGCTCACCTGGGAGATGCGGTGGTCCAGGTCCAGCAGCTCGGCGAACACCTCCTCGTGCTCGCCGTATTGCTCCTCCAGCTCGCGCAGCCGGGCGAGCAGGCTGGTGGCCTGTGCCTGCACCCGGGCCGCGGCCCCGGCGCACGCCGCCATCACGGCGGTGCCCCGGCGCTCGCTCTCGGAGAGCTGCCGCGCCGTCTCGCGCAGCAGGTCGCGCAGCGGCTCGTGCTCCGGCTGGTGTATCTCGGCCAGCGCGGCGTTCACCGACATCCGGTTCGTCTGGATCCGCCTGACCAGTTCCGGCAGCGTGTCGTCGATCAGCCGGGAGAGCTCGTCCTCGACCGTCTCACGGGACACCTGGACGACGGCGCGCTCGCGTTCGAGCAGTTCGAGCTCGTGCGCGGCCGAGCCGAGCAGGTGCCGCAGCGGGCCCTCCGGAGGCTGCGGCACCTGGGAGAGCGCGTCGGCGACCGAGGCGCCTTCGCGCACCTGACGCCCCAGCGAGGGCAGTGACTCCTCGGCCATTCGCAGCGTTTCCCGCTCCAGCCAGGTGAACCGCGCGCCGGCCCACTCGGCCTGCTCACGCAGCCGGTTACCGGTGCCGGCGTAGTGGACGGCGGCGGCGACGGCGCCGGACAGCAGCAGGGCCGAGACCCCGCCGACGAGCGCCATCAGCCCTCTGGCCTCGTAGGGGGCGGCGTATATCGCCCACAACCACGCGCAGGCCGTAATGACCATGGTGCCGAGAGCGGCGAGGACCACCAACTCCCTCGGTGAAAACCTTCTCCGCGCCCGGTGGGGTGCATCTACTGACATCGGCGTCCTCGGGGGTGGCGGCAGGGCATGACAGGGCCACGTCGAACCTGCTGTTCCTCCGGTAAGACGGGACGGCCATGCGATGCCGTTTCAACAGCAGAGCGTGAACAGGCAGACACCGTAGCATCACGGCTACGACCAAGAACAGACAGTCACTCTCGAACTACGTGTTTCCCCTTTAATCAACCGCTGGTCAGTGTATCTGTTGACTAATACTCACTATTGGGACATATCTGGATATATAGGATTATTTTCCGTGAGGGGTTCGAGGTGCGCGGCCCTGTCGACCCGATGGGCCGGAAGAAGATCGCCTGGTCGCGAGCGAGTGAGCGGGCGGGCGGAGGTCGTTCGGGCTCGTGGCCGAGGTCTCAGCGGTCGCCGGCGGAGAGACGCCAGCGGGCCCAGACCGTTTTGCCGGGGCGGTCGGGGAGAGGTATGACGCCGGTGTCGTGGGCGAGGGCCCTGACGATGGCCAGCCCGCGGCCGTGCAGGGACTCGGGATCCAAGGTGAGGTGGCGCGGCTGTCCAGGGCCTCGGTCGGTGACCTGGATCTGGAACTCGTCGGCGTCGGCCCACAGGGAGAGCCTGACCACGGGCTCGCCGTGGACGATCGCGTTGGCGAGCAGTTCGCCGACCACCAGGGCGACGTCCTCGGCGAGGTGGTGCAGCGCCCAGGCCGCGAGGGTCTCGCTCGCCATGGCGCGAGCCTTGCCGACGATCGGCAAATCGTGTGGCAGGTCCCAGTAGACGGTGCGCGGGTCGTCCGGGGGGTGTGGCGTGTCAGGTGTCTCAGGCATGGTCCCTCCTCGGGGCGGCGGTGCGGTGTCTTCGGCCTCGCGCATCAGGGCGCGTAGTTCGTCGGCGGTGCGGGCCCGCACGATCAGGGGTTCGGGGGCGGGCCAGATGGCGACGGCGTGGAAGTGGCGGGTGCCGGTGCCGTACCAGACGGTCCAGGCGGGCTCGATCTGGTCGAGCTGCTCGGCGGCGGCGCGCTCGGCCAGGTCCCAGGGCTGGGAGCCGACCTGCTCGGTGACGGCCCCGTGCCGGTGCCTTCCGCTCTGCCGGGGCTGGGGGACGCGTTCGTTCATGTCGTCGCTCCCTGCCGGTACGGGGCGTGCTTGCCGGAGGGGGTACGGGTGCTCGGTGGCCGTCCTCGCCGGTACGGCACGGTGGCGACCGTGGCCCCAAACGGCTCAGGGCGCCGGTGTCGGCCGGGGGAGACCTCCGGGAGCCGCACCGGGGAAACGGTGGGAGGTGTGGGGGCGGGGATCGCGCGGATGGGTCTCGCGACCGGCGGGTGGCCGGAGAGGCCGAGGCGGCGGCGGACGGTCATCCTGGCGTGGACCTGCGCGGGGGTGGGCTGCTCCCAGTGGTGGCGGGCGCGGTGCGGGAGGCTGGTGGCCTCGTGCGCGTACGGGGGATGACCGCACCAGCGGCAACCGAGCGGCATCGGCGGCCGGTCCGCGTGCCAACGGACCCTGATGGGCCTGGGGTTTCCTCTAGGGTGATGCATCAGATCGGACCTCCTGCGTCCGGTCGAGGGACTCGTCCCGGCGTGCGATGCCGTGGCGGGTCCCGCTTTCGTTTCTGGGGTGGGGGCTTTTCCGGGGCGGGCTCGGCACTGTCCGGCGGGTTGTGCCTGCGTCAGGTGACTTCCGGCTGTCCGGTCAGGACTTGCCGAGTGGTGACAGGTCTGTATCCGGCGGATGCGTGAACTACCTGTCGATGTCGCATGTTCCGGCACCTCGGCGTCATTTCTAACCTTCTTTTCCGGACATAGCCAACTATTTTGGCGACAGGTTTGCCGAGGTCTTTTGATGATGTGGTAAGCGGGCTTATCCGATGATTTTCTTGCGCCTTCAGTTCTCTTCACAGGGTGCCCTCGACCGGCTACGTTAGGTATCGAAACTCCCCGCACACCACCAGGACACTTTGTAGTGGACTGTGTTTTTTTGTGTTGCCGGAGTAGCGCCCCCACAGGACGGAGCTGAAATGTCCGCTTTCCAGGAACCCGACCCTTCGGTAAAGCCTCTGGTCCTTTTGGGGGCCGAACTTCGCAAACACCGAAATAGAACAGGCATCTCCATAGAGCGTCTGGCGGAGGTCATCCCTTTCAGTGCGAGCCTGATCGGCTTCACCGAGCGAGGGCAGCGCAGGGCAGGTCGGAGCTTCATGGAGCACTACGACAAGGCCGTGGGCGCGGGCGGGGAGCTCGTTCGGCTCTGGGAGCACATCACCCGCTCGGCGAGCCCTCGGTGGTTCCGTGGGTGGCTGGACATCGAGCAGGAAGCGCACACGCTGCACACCTGGCAGCCGCTCGTCGTTCCAGGACTCCTCCAAACAGAGGAGTACGCGCGAGCGGTTATTCGCGGAGAGCCCGGTATAACTGACAAGCAGGTAGAGAAGGCTGTCGTCGCTCGCATGGAGCGGCAGGAAATCTTCGCTCGCGCCAACTCGCCGTTGTTTCGCGCGATATTGGATGAAAATGTCCTTCATCGTCCTATCGGCGGCAAGGAGGTCATGCGTCGCCAGCTCGAACGTCTCGTAGAGGCGGTAGAGTCCCCGCGAATCGGTATCCAGGTCGTACCCACAGGGTTGGGGGTGACGACAGGTATTCTCGGCGGATTCGTGATCGCACATCTCCCGGGAAGCGCGGATACGGTATATATCGATTCTGCGACCGACGGTCACGTGACAGATCGCCCGGAAGACGTTGAAGCTATACACAGCAGATACGACGCCCTGCGAGCTGAGGCGCAACCTCAGCATCTGTCCATCGACTTGATTAGAGAGGCAGAGAAATCATGGACCTGAGCGAAGAACTGAAGGCCGCAGTCTGGCGTAAGGCGACCAAGAGCGGGTCCAACCAGGGCGACTGTCTGGAGGTGGCTCCGTTGTCGGGTGGTCGGGTGGGGCTGCGTGACACAGAGGCTCCGGAGCGGGCGCCGTTCGTGGTGAGTGCGAGTGTGTGGGACGCGTTCATCGACGGCGCCAAGAAGGGCGAGTTCGACTTCTGACTCCGCCTCCGGAAGCGAGAGAAGCCCTCGGCCACCTGGCCGAGGGCTTCTGCTGCCGTATGGGCTATGCCACGGTGTATTCGACGTCACCGAAGTCGGCCACGACACGCAGCCGTCCGCCGAGAGCCTCGACGTAGGAGCGCAAGGTCGCCACCTCGACACGGTCGACCTCCCCGTGTTCGATGGCTGAGACCCTTGGGCCGGAGACCCCCATGGTGGTGGCCACATCCCGCTGGGTCAGATCCTGCTCACGCCTGATCTCCGCGAGCTTGTGCGCCCTGACCTCAGCGGCGAGCTGCTCCATCGCGGCGGACTTCTCGTCATCCGATTGCACGGGCAGTCCCGCAGCCTGACGCCGCTCCCGCGCCCGCTGCTTCACCTCGTCCCAGTTGACCGCGCTCATTCGTACTCCCTGCTAGCCAGCTCCGCTATGTGCTCGGCGTACCGTTTCTCCGCCATCGGTACGTTCGTGTCATACCAATGGTCCCAGTTGCCGGCCTTGTCGCCCGCGACTAGAAGCACCGCCCGGCGAATCGGGTCGAATGCGAACAGAATGCGGATCTCGCTTCCTTTTGAAGAACCGGGTCGCAACTCTTTCAGATGGTGGTTGTCGGCTCCCTTGATGCGATCCACCAGTGGTCGGCCAAGTGTCGGTCCGGTCTGCGCCGGCATGTCTATGGCGTTTTCGACCTGCTCGGCGCTATCCCAGTCGTCCTGGCATAACCGGTCGTACCAGTCGGCGACCTCGGCAACCAGCACGACCTGCCATCCAGCTCCATCCATAGCTTAACCCTGGCATTAAGTTGGCAGCAAGGAGGCACTTTTCTGATCACAGGACCGCTCACGGGGAGCGGGTCGTCTTCGGGGGCGCCAGGTGGTGAGATCGTCGTCGCCGAGGTGCAGGCGGTGGTGGCGCCGCTCGCGCCGAGCCGCCCGTGCAGGCTCTTGATCTTGATGAGGAAGAGCCCGGTGGGGGCGGCCACGAACAGGTCGACCTCGCGGACGTGCCCGGTGTTGGCGGTGAAGGTGAAGTTCGACCAGGCACGGTACGGATCCGCGTCGGGTAGTCCCGAGCGGACGTGTTCCGGGGCCTCGCGCTCGTGCTGGTACTGGGAAGGCGTGACCGTGGTCCAACGGCCTTCTAGCACGTTAAGGATCTCCAAGGCAGTGGGGGGCTGCGTGGCTGTGCACCAGGGTAGATCGCGGGCTCCGCCGAGCCGGGGGACTTCGATAACGGGCTGCTTACAGTGAGCCGATTCCCATCAGGTGGGGGTGGCGGCGGCGAGGCGGGTGGAGAGGGCGCGGATGCGTTCGACGAGCTCGGGCGGCTCGTGCACCTCGAAGTCGATGTCCATCAGCGCGACCCAGACGGCGAGCTCGTCGAGGTCGTTCGAGCCGCTGGACACCGTGCAGGACCGCTCGTCGATCGGCTCGATCGCCCCCATCGTGGCCGGCATGTGCTCGGCGACGACCTCGGCCGGAGCGTACATCGTGAAACGACCCTGGTAGCGATAGGGCGCTCCGGAGATCGAACGGGACATGTAGGCGGCCAGGTCGGGGTCGGGCGGGTCGCGGGGGACGAACCGGGGTCCGTTCGGCGTTCGCAGGCTCAGGCGGTCGATCCGATAGGTGCGCCAGCCGGCCCGGCCGGTGTCCCAGCCCAGCAGATACCAGTGCCGCCCCGAATGGACGAGCCGGTAGGGCTCGGCGGCGCGGACGCTCTCCTGCCCGTCGTGCGTGCGGTAGTCGAACCGCAGGGTCTCGTGGTCGCGGCAGGCGGCGGCGATCGCGCTCAGGGACGCCGGGTCCACCGCCGAACCCGCCCGTCCCATCGGCACGGTCATCGACCGCAACGCGTGTACGCGATGCCGGAGCCGGGACGGCAGCACCTGCTCCAGCTTGGCCAGCGCCCGCACGGAGGTCTCCTCGATCCCCGACACCGAGCTCCCGGCCGCCGTTCGCAGGCCCACCGCGACCGCCACCGCCTCGTCGTCGTCCAACAGGAGCGGCGGCAGGTCCGTGCCCGCTCCGAGCCGGTAGCCGGGCGCGCCCGCGGTGGCGTGCACGGGATAACCCAGCTCGCGCAGCCGCCCGACGTCACGGCGGACGGTCCGCGTGGTCACGCCGAGCCGCTCCGCCAGTTCCGCGCCCGACCACTCCCGGTGGGTCTGCAGGAGCGAGAGCAGTCTGAGCAACCGGGCCGATGTCTCCAACATGCCCCCAGATTGCCGTACTCCTAGGACCGGTCCTGTCCTAACCCTTTCCTAGCGTGATCACCATGACGTTCACCACGGAGATCGCTCCGTTCCGCATCGATATCCCGCAGTCCGCGCTCGACGACCTGCACGACCGGCTGGCGCGCACCCTCTGGCCCGACGAACTGCCCGGCGTCGGCTGGTCGTACGGCATCCCGGTCTCGTACGTGCGGGAACTGGCCGAGTACTGGCGCAGCGGGTACGACTGGCGAAAGCACGAGGCGGCGCTCAACGAGTACCCGCAGTTCACCACCGAGATCGACGGCCAGAACATCCACTTCCTGCACGTGCGGTCCCCCGAGCCGGACGCGCTGCCGCTGGTCCTCACCCACGGCTGGCCCGGCTCGATCGTCGAGTTCACGAAGGTGATCGGCCCGCTCACCGACCCCCGCGCCCACGGCGGCGACCCCGCCGACGCCTTCCACGTCGTCGCCCCGTCCATACCGGGCTTCGCCTTCTCCGGTCCCACCCGCGAGACCGGCTGGGACCTGCGCCGGGTCGCCCGCGCGTGGGCCGAGCTGATGAGCCGCCTCGGATACGAGCGCTACGGCGCCCAGGGCGGCGACAGCGGCTCGGTCGTCTCCCCCGAGCTCGGCCGCGTCGCCCCCGACCGGGTGGTCGGCGTGCACGTCAACGGCGCGCTCGGCTTCCCGACCTTCGACCCGGCCGAGATGGAGGGCCTCACCGAGACCGAGCAGGCCCGCATGATGCTCTACGCCGACAACGACCGCTCTGGCTACGCGATCCTCCAGGCCACCCGGCCGCAGACCGTCGCCTTCGGCCTGCACGATTCCCCCGCCGCCCAGCTGGCCTGGATCGTGGAGAAGTTCAAGGAGTGGACCGACCCCGCGCACGACCTGCCCGAGGAGGCGGTCGACCGTGACCAGATGCTCACCGACGTGACGATCTACTGGCTGACCCGCACCGCCGCCTCGTCCGCCCGGCTCTACAAGGAGGGCTCGGCACAGTGGGGGACGCCGGTCGAACGTTCGGAGATCGCGCACGGGGTCGCGGTCTTCCCCGGCGACGGCGGGATCCGGCGTGTCGCCGAACGCGAGCACAACGTGATCCACTGGTCGGAGTTCGACCGGGGCGGTCACTTCGCCGCGATGGAGGCCCCCGACCTGCTGGTCGACGACGTCCGGACGTTCTTCCGGAAGATCCGCGTCATGGCTGGTTCCTCCTGATGCGGCGCGTTGACGTGAACGCGGCCCACGCCACCGGCTGATCTGCGAGCCGCGAGCGAGCGGAACGTCGTGGAACGTTGTACTCTCATTTGAGACAACCATGTTTCAAATGATATGGAGTTGACTGATGGCTGTGGGCTATGGCCAGATCATTGCTGCAGCGATCCAGCGCCTCAACCAGGATCCGGGCGCCTCGATGGGAGAACTCGCCGAGGCGGCCGGGGTGAGCCGTGCCACGCTGCACCGCCACTTCAGCGGTCGTGAGGAACTACTGCTGGCACTCGGCCACCACGCGCTGAACCGCTGGGAGGCCGCCCAGCAGAGCGCGGGCATTCGGGAGGCCGCTCGCTCGGCGGACCCGGCCGTGATCACCACCGCCTTGCGCGAGATGCTGACCGGGCTGATCGACGACGCCGAGGAGTACAGCTTCGCCCTGGCCGACCTGACGCTGTCCATGCCCGCACTGCGCGAACGCAGCGACGCGCTGGAGGAGTTGGAAGTCACGCTCTATCAGGCGGCACAACGAGCCGGAGTCCTGCGCGCCGACCTACCTCCCCGATGGATCGGCAACACGGTGTACGGTCTGCTGCTGGCCGTGCGGGAAAGCCTGCACCAGGGCAGCGTCGCGCGCCGGGACCTGCAGTGGCTCGTGCACGAGACGTTCTTCAACGGCGCCGGCCTCGCCGGGGGGACGCGATGAGTCTCCTCCCCGCGCCCGTACCGGGCGCCGCCACCGCGCCGCCCCACCCACGGCGATGGGTCGGCCTGGCGGTGCTGTCGGCCAGCCTGCTGTTGGTGATCATGGATATGACCATCCTCAACGTCGCCCTGCCCGCCATCTCCGCCGAACTGCGGCCCAGTTCGGTCGAGCTGTTGTGGATGGTGGACGTCTACTCACTGGTGCTGGCGGGCCTGCTGGTCACGGTGAGCGCTCTGGGCGACCGCTGGGGGCGTAAGAGGACGCTGCTCGCCGGCTTCGTACTCTTCGGGCTGGCGTCGGTGGCAGTGCTGTGGGCTTCCTCACCGGGCGAGGTGATCGCCGTGCGGGCACTGCTCGGCGTCGGCGGTGCCATGATCATGCCATCCACACTGTCGATGATCCGCACCCTTTTCGCCGACCCGGCGGAACGGGCGACCGCGCTGGGCATCTGGGCGGCGATGGCCGCCTTGGGAAGCGCGCTCGGGCCGATCCTGGGTGGGCTGCTGCTGGAGTACTTCAGCTGGCATTCGGCCTTCCTGGTCAACGTGCCGGTGATGGTCCTGGCGGTGCTCGCGGGCCTGATCCTGCTTCCGGAGTCGCGCAACCCGCATCCGGGTCGCTGGGACCTGGTCGCGACCGCGCTGTCGATCGCCGGGATGGTCGCCCTGGTCTTCTCGATCAAGCAGTTCGCCAAGGAGGGACCTGTCGCGCCATGGCCGTGGGTCGCCCTCACCGTGGCGGCGGTGACGCTCACCTGGTTCGTACAGCGCTGCCTGAGGCGGCCCGACCCGCTGCTTGAGATCCGCCTGTTTCGCAGTCGGCCGTTCAGCGCGGGCACGCTGGCGGCGCTGAGCACCTCGATCGCGATGGGGGCGGTGATGTTGCTGATGGCGCAGTGGATGCAGCTCGTCCAGGGCTACTCCCCCCTGGAGACCGGCGTGCGGATGCTGCCGGCCGCGCTGGGCGCGCTGCTGCTGTCTCCGCTGGCGCCCTGGCTGGCCGTCCGGATCGGGACCCGCACGGTGCTGGCCGGCGGTCTGGCGATCTCCGGGCTGGGGTTCGGCGTGCTGTTCGCCGCACCCGTCGTCTACCCATGGGTCGCCGTGTCACTGTTGCTGGTCGGCTCCGGCATGGGCTCTTTGGCGATCGCCTCATCGGTCATCATGGCGGGCGCGCCGCTGGAGAAAGCGGGCAGCGCCGCCGCGATCGAGGAGACCTCCTACGAGCTGGGCGGCCTGCTCGGCGTCGCCGTGCTGGGCAGCGTCGCGGCCGCCGTCTATCGTGCGGCGCTATCCTCCTCCGTCTCCGCCGTCGAGGCGGCGCGCGACTCCCTGGGAGGTGCGATCGAGGTCGCCCGTCATGCCGGAACAGCCGGGATGGAGCTGGCCCGCCAGGCGAAAACGGCGTTCACCGCGTCGCTGGAGGTGACCGGGCTGGCTGGGGCCCTGCTCATGCTGGCGGCAGCGCTCGCCATCCGGTGGCTCGTCCCGCGCGACTTCGACATCGTGACGACGCCTTCCCCGAGCCCGCTTTCTACTCGTACATCGCCCCCGAGCGCGAAGGGCCGGAGAACGAACCGTTGAGCCCCGAGGCCGCAGAGTGGGTCGCGGCTCCAGCAGACCAGGTCATCTAGTGGGATCCCTCGTGTCGTTTTGCCGTTAATCCTTAAGAAACGTGGAAGGTATCCGCTTCGCAGGATCTCCAAGCGGACCCGAAATGCCGCCGAGGTGGTACTGGAAACCCGCTCTCTGGTTTCACATGCTAGCTAGCATGCTAGCTAGCATGTGAAACCAGGATCCGTAGTCCCGGTGGCCTGTTCGGACCGGTGACTCTCGACAGCCTCGCGGACGAAGGGATCTCTTCGGCGCGGAACGCGACATTGATGAAAATCCTCGAAGAGGTCACCGTTCCCAGGGAGACACGAACCGTCTGTGAGAATCGCGGTTCTGGAATTCGCGCGATGGTGTCTTCCCTTTTGGCTGCCGGAATGAGCCCTCCGCAGTTCGACGACCGGGTCTCCTCGTTCGTGGTCACCATCCCCAACCATGCAGGGTTAGCGGTCGCTCCACTTGATCTCGTGGGGGAGCAGGGTGAACGACCTGCCGTCCACGGTCGTGGTGATCTTCGCGTCGACGGTGTTGACCATCAGCAGCCGCCGAGGCTGCGCGAGCACCCGGACGCCGGGGTCGGAGGAGGTGACGGGCTCCAGTTCGGCTCCGGCGGGGAACCAGGTGGCGAAGTCGGCGATGAGTTTGCCGGTCGGGAGTTCGGCGCCGGTCCCCGGGTCCCACATGCACCCCTGGCAGGTGCCCTCCTTGGTCTGTGGATTCCAGTACAGCGCCGTGGCGGCACCGCTCTTCGCGAACTCGATCATCGAGGCGGCCTGGACGGCGAGCCGCATCGGCTCGGGCCAGGTGGTCTTGTCCTCGGGAACGAAGTACCACTCCGACCACCAGACCGGCAGGTCGCCGGTCCTCTCGCGCAGCCAGGTGGTGACCGCGCTGAACTTGCCCAGCGCGCCGAACGCGTCGGGCAGCATCTCGTGGGCGTCGGTCAGCGAGGCGCCGTCGACCACGACGAAGTCGGCGCCCTTCTTGTTCTCGAACCAGTACTCGAAGGCGTCCAGGGCGTTCTGGTTGACGACCCCCCACGGCCCCCGCAGCTCGGACTTTCCCGTCCTGTTGCTGTCGAAGCCGAGATAGGGGCCGCCGACCATGGCGTCGGGCCTGACCGCCTTCACCGCGTCGTAGACCTTGTTGTAGAGCTCGGTGTAGCCCTTGAAGTCCGCGGGCTTGGAGTGGTCCTTCCAGAAGCCCTTGAACTCGTTCCAGACCATGAAGTACTTGACGTCGCGATACTTGGTGGCGACGGCCGCCGACAGCTTGGCGAAGTCGTCGAAGTGCTTGGGATAGGGGGCGTCCTCCAGGTGCTCGCTCCAGCCCACGTCCGTGGTCGGGCCCTCGGGGCCGCCCTTCATCCAGTCGGGGGCGCAGCAGAGCGTCATGATCTGCGTGCCGCCGGACAGCCTCATGAGGTTCGTCCGACTGTCGAGGTCCTCCCAGTAGAACTCCTTCGGACGGGGCTGGGGGTTGAGCGCTCCGAATCCCATGATGTGCTGGTTCTGCAGCATCGGGGTTCTGGCGAGAGTTCCGGCCACGACCCGTTCGAACTGCTCGGTGACGTTGTTGGCGCTCACCCCCGTGTGGGTGAGCCCCCACCGGGGCCACGCGGGGTCGACCGGCGGTGCCTTCCCGATCGCGGTGTCGAGCACCGCCGGTGGGGTGGCGGACTGCCGTGCGACGGGAGGCGCCTCGTCGGCGGTGTCGGCGGAGGAGCACCCCGCCACCAGCGCCATCGCGACGACCCCCGCAGCCGAGGCGATCATCCGTCCAGGACGCCACCGTGCCGATGCTCCACTGCCTGATGACACCTGATCCCCGCTCGATCTTGGCCGTTTACTTTGCCCAGAGCGTTCCACAGGCGAGGTAAAAGCCGCGTATAGCGGCGTGGTTCGCCGGCCAATATCGCGGCCGATCACCTCGGTCGGCCACCGCCGGCCGCGTCCGGGAAGCCGCCGGCCGGCGAGGAAGGGCCGACCAAGCTGCTGGACCACCTCGTGGTCGGGGGCAGGAAGCCTACCTCCAGATGGTCGCGGCCGGCAGCGAGGGACAGAAATACCCCAAATCGACTTAAAAGCGACAAATTAGATTATATCTGGCAAGACTTGAGATTGGAGCTACGGGGACTGCATCTCAAAACGTGTACTTTATGTATAAATATCATATAAATTTTACCATAAAATTATCGAATGCGCAGAATGCTGCTTTTTGGGGTCTTGACGAAGATACGTCCTCTAGTAGAGATTCTTGCCGATTGCGTACTTTCTGCCGGGATGACCCACTACCCGGAGACGTGCGCCAACTGGAGGCATCTCTCATGAGGAGTTCTCTCGATGGCAGGAGACTCGGCCGTATCGCGGTCGTGCTCACTCTTCCCATTGCCCTGAGCTTCGGTTCGTTCCCCGTTCTCGCCGAGCCGTCCCCGCCGGTCAGCGAGGTTGTCCCCGACCATCAGTCCAGCACCGAACAGAACGGTGTGGCGCTGCTGCGCGTCATCGTCCCCGACGAGGCCGGCATCGACCGGCTCAACTCCATGGGCGTCGACCTCGCGGAGTACAAGAAGCCCGTCGACGGCGGGTTCGAGATGCACGCGGTACTGAGCCCGGAGGAGGCCCAGAACCTCCGCGATCTCGGTTTCAACATCGTCGGCAAGATCTCCGACCAGACGGAGTTCACCGAGAACTTGATCCAGCGGCGGAGCGCCGTCGCGGCCGAGGCCCAGGCGGCGGCGGAGGTCGACACGCTGACCCCGCTCCGCGCCGAGTGGTTCACCAGCCTCGACGACCAGAACTTCCTCTCCGTCGAGGTGAAGTCGAGTGCCATCGACGCGGCGACGGTGCTCACCGTCGCCTGGGACAGCGGCAAGGGCACCGCCCCCGACTCGGGCGGCACCGCGACGATGTCGCGCTTCACCGATGCCGGCCAGTACATGTACCACCGGTTCAGCTCGCCGCTGGCCCTGACCGCGGTTCCCACCACGGCCACGATCACCAGCAACCGGGGTGGTTCGGTCACGGTTCCGGTGACCAAGTGGCTGGGTGAGAAGCGCAAGCCCCCGAAGAAGCACTACGTCGTGGACTTCGTCGACCGCTACATGGACCCGACCGAGATCACCGACCGGATCTCCGGCCTGGCCCAGGAATTCCCGAAGATCTCGCAGATCATCGATCTGCCGCACAAGACGAACGGCTACCGCCGGGCGGCGCAGGCCCAGTTCGGCACCGTCGCGGCGAGCACGTTCTACGTGACCTCGAAGGCGTACGGGCACGAGGGCGGCAACGACATCAGCGTGGCGCTGGTGAAGCCGGACGCCGCCTCGGCCGCGCTGAGCGTGTCGGTGAGCGGCAAGAACGTCGTGGTCAACCTCGGCACGAACGAGTCCTCCGCGATCAACAGCACCGCCAAGGCGGTGGTGGACGCGCTCAACGGCAACGCCGCGGCGTCGGCGCTGCTGACCGCCGCCACCTACCGGGGCAACGCGGGTTCCGGTCTTGTCGCCGCGGCCGTGGCGACGAAGCTGACCGACAACCTCAAGGCGCCGGCGACCGTCTCGCGCGAGCCGTTCCAGACGAAGGCGCTGCGCATCGGCAAGCAGCGCGACGGCTCGAAGGTCGGCGTGTTCCTCTACTGCCAGGAGCACGCCCGCGAATGGGTGACCCCGCTGACCTGTGTGGAGACCGCCGAGCGGCTGCTGCGCAACTACGCCCGTGACGGGGAGACCAAGAAGCTGGTCGACAACCTCGACATCTTCATCATGCCCACGGTCAACCCCGACGGCGGGCACTACAGCGTGTACGACTACAACATGCAGCGCAAGACCATGACCAACCACTGCCCGGTCAACGCGGCCGACCCCGCGAACCGCAACGCCTGGGGTGTGGACCTGAACCGCAACTTCTCGGTCGGTTCGGTCTTCGACGGCTACAGCGGTGCCTCGACGAGCTGCACCAGCGGCACCTACGCGGGCCCGGCCGAGCTGTCGGAGCCGGAGGCTCGCAACGAGGTCTGGATCACCGAGCAGTACCCGAACATCAAGTTCGCGATGAACACGCACTCCTACGGTGGCTACTTCATGTGGGCTCCGGGCTCGTACAAGTCCGCGGGTCGTGAGACGCTGCCGCGGCCCGACTTCGGTACGGAGAACTTCTTCTGGAGTGCCTCCAACCACATCCTCTCCAGCGTCCAGTCCTGGCGCGGCAACGGTATCTGGCCGGGCCGCACCGGTCCGATCCCGGACGTGCTGTACTCCGCGGCCGGTAACAGCGCCGACGAGCACTGGTACAACCGGGGCATCATCGGCTGGAGCTTCGAGGTCGGCGCGGACGTCTACAACCCGCAGACCAAGCGTTTCGAGGCGGTCGGCTTCCAGCCGCCGTTCGCCGAGGGCCACGAGGAGGCGATGGAGTTCTCGTCCGGCCAGATCGGCATCCTGGAGGTGGCCCGCCAGTACGCCGATGACAAGAAGAAACCCGCCTCCCAGGTGAAGGTGACCGACCGGTCCGAAACGTCGGCCACGTTCACCTTCGAGGTCGACGAGCCCGCCAACGTCTACTACACCCTGGACGGCAGCCGGCCGACGCTGAACTCCACCAAGCTTCTCGCCGCGGGAATGCGCGAGGGCTCCCAGCAGATCACGCTCGACAAGACCTCCGACATCCACTGGTTCGCCGTGGACATCGCGGGCAACGTGGAGGGCAACTACAAGCCCGACGGCAACGGCAACAACTACCGCAAGGCGAAGGTGGAGGTCCGTAAGCTCCCCTGACCTCTTGAGATGTTCGTGCGGCCGCCGGTCCACCGACCGGCGGCCGTTCGGCGCTCTCCCCGCGCCACGGGAGGGCGTCTAATGGCCGGTTTCGAAGGCGGCCATCGGGATGTGCAGCCAGGTCGGGCGGTTGCGGGACTCGTAGACGACCTCGTACGCGGCCTTGTCGAGTTCCAGGGCGCGCAGCAGGACGGCGTCCTCGGCGCGCAGGTGGCCGCCTCCGGCGGAGTAGCCGGCGAGGAAGGAGGAGCGGTTGAGCTCGGCCCACTCCACCGCGCGGGGGCGGAGGGCGTCGGGGTCGGGGTGGTCGGCGAGCAGGTGGCGGGCGGCGTAGTCGAAGGAGCGGAGCATCCCGGCCACGTCGCGCAGCGGGGAGGACAGGGCGCGGCGCTCGGCGATGGGCTGGCCGGGCTCGCCCTCGAAGTCGAGGATGACCCAGTCGTTGTTGGTGCGCATCACCTGGCCGAGGTGGTAGTCGCCGTGGACCCGCTGGACGGGCATCTCCCCGGCCACGTCCGAGACCCGCTGGTAGGCCTCCTCCGCGACGTGGGCGTGCTCGCCGAGGGCGGGCACCTCCTCCACCGCGACGTTCAGGCGGCGGCGGAACTCCTCGACCATCCGCTTGACCTCCTGCGACTCGATCACGTCGGTCGGGAACGCCTCGGCCATCTCCCGGTGGACCGTGGCGGTGGTCACGCCGAGGCGGTAGGACTCGGAGCTGAAGTCGCCGCCCGCGTCGGAGGCCGAGGGTTCGAGGGAGCCGTACAGGTCGCGGACGCTGGCCAGGGCGAGGGCCCAGCCGTCGTTGGCGTTGGACAGGAACTCCTGGGTCATCGCCAGCGTGGTGGTCTCGCCGTCGAGGTCGGTCTCGATCCAGCCGTACGGCTTGGCGATGTGCGTGCTGCCGCGCAGGGCGAGGGCGGTGACGATCTCCAGTTCGGGGTTCACCCCGGCGGTCAGGCGGCGGAACAGCTTGCAGATGTAGGTGCCGCCGTACACCAGCGAGGTGTTGGACTGCTCGGCGCCGAGGACCAGGCTGCGCTTGGAAGTGTCGATCTCCACCCCGTCGAGGTGGCGGAAGCAGATGGCGCCGAGGTCGCGGCCTTCCGCCATGCCGTCGAGCAGGGCGGCGGTGAGGTCGGCGTCGTAGGCGGCGTCGTAGTAGCCCTCGCCGATGTGGGCCGGTTTGAAGCGGGCCCACTCCGGCGCCTCGCTGCCGAGCAGCAGCTGGTAGCGGTCCCGTCCCCCTGACTGGTGGACGGAGATGATCAGGTGGCGCAGGCGCGGTGCCAGTTCCACGTCCGAGTCGACGACGAGATCGTCGATCGGGCGCCCCTTACCGGCGAACCATCGCTGATGGGTGATCCAGCCGGTAAGGAGCTCCGTCAACACGGCTTTACGCCTCCTGGGATGCGGGTGGCAGGGTGAACCAGTAGAACCCATGCCCAGGAAGCGTCAAAAGATACGGAAGCTCCCCAACCGATGGAAAAGGAACCCCGCCCATCGTCTCCACCGGGACCGATCCCTCGAAGCGGCGCAGGTCGAGCTCCACCGGCTGCGGGAATCGGGACAGGTTGTTGACGCACAGCATCCGGTCGTCGCCGAGCTCGCGCACGAAGGCGAGAACGCTCGGGTTGGACGAGTTCAGCTCGGTGAACTCGCCGAGGCCGAAGACCGGGTGCCGCTTGCGGATGTCGATCATCCGCTTGGTCCAGTGCAGCAGCGAGCCCGCGCTGCGCTGCTGCGCCTCGACGTTGAGCGCCTGGTAGCCGTAGATCGGGTCCATGATGACCGGGAGATACAGGCGTCCGGGGTCGCAGTCGGAGAATCCCGCGTTGCGGTCGGGGCTCCACTGCATGGGGGTACGGACACCGTCGCGGTCGCCCAGCCAGATGTTGTCCCCCATCCCGATCTCATCGCCGTAGTACAGCACGGGAGATCCCGGAAGGGAGAGCAGCAACGCCGTGAAAAGCTCAATCTGGTTGCGATCGTTCTCCAGCAGCGGGGCGAGCCGCCGCCGGATGCCGACGTTGGCCCGCATCCGGGGGTCCTTGGCGTACTCCGAGTACATGTAGTCGCGCTCGTCGTCCGTCACCATCTCGAGCGTGAGCTCGTCGTGGTTGCGCAGGAAGATGCCCCACTGGCAGTTCTCGGGGATCTTCGGCGTCTGGGCCATGATCTCGGAGATGGGGTAGCGCGACTCCCGCCGCACCGCCATGAAGATGCGCGGCATCAGCGGGAAGTGGAACGCCATGTGGCACTCGTCGCCGCCGGTGGCGGCGTCGCCGAAGTACTCGACCACGTCGGCGGGCCACTGGTTGGCCTCGGCGAGCAGCACCCGGTCGGGGTAGAGCCGGTCGACCTCCGCCCTGACCCGCTTGAGGTACTCATGGGTCCTGGGCAGGTTCTCGCAGTTGGTGCCGTCCTGCTCGAAGAGGTACGGGATCGCGTCCATCCGGAAGCCGTCGATGCCCAGGTCCAGCCAGAAGCGCAGCACCTCCAGCATCGCGTCCTGCACGTCCGGGTTCTCGTAGTTGAGGTCCGGCTGGTGCGAGAAGAAACGGTGCCAGTAGTACTGGCCGCGGACGGGGTCGTGGGACCAGTTGGACGTCTCGGTGTCGACGAAGATGATCCGGGCGTCCTTGTAGAGCTCGTCGTGGTCGTTCCAGACGTAGAAGTCGCCGAACGGCCCCTCGGGGTCGTGGCGGGAGGCCTGGAACCACGGGTGCTGGTCGCTGGTGTGGTTCATCACCAGGTCGGCGATGACCCGCATGCCGCGCTTGTGTGCCTCGTCGACGAGTTTCACGAAGTCTCCGAGGTCGCCGAAGTCAGGAAGGATCTTCATGAAGTCGGCGATGTCGTAGCCGCCGTCACGCAACGGCGACTCGTACAGCGGAAGCAGCCAGAGGCAGTCGACACCGAGCCACTGGAGGTAGTCCAGTTTCTGGATGAGACCGCGGATGTCTCCGGTGCCGTCGCCGTTGGAATCGGCGAAACCCCGGATGAGAACCTCGTAGAAGACGGCACGCTTGAACCAGTACGGGTCGCGCGGTTTTTCCTCGTCGAAGGTGTTCGGAATCGGTTCAGGTAGCTGACTCACCAGTGGACTCCCCGCTGTTCTGCCGGTATACGCGCACCCGCCGGCTCACCGCTGGTTCGCCGCCGCTGCACGCAGAGTGAAGACGTGCGCTGGGTGGATGTGGGGATCGAGACGCACGTAGTTGTCCTGCCGCCAGCGATACGACTCGCCCGACAGTTCGTCGTCCACGACGAACTCGGCTTGCCAGTCGAGACCGAGGGCGGGCATGTCCAGCGACACCGTCGCCTCGTGGGTGTTGTGCGGATCCAGGTTCACGACGACGAGGACAACGTCGCCCAGGCCGTGCCGTCGTGTGGCCGTGTCATAGGCGCCGGGCAACCGCTTGGAGAAGCAGATCACATCCGGGTGGTTGACGCTGTGAAAACGTAGATTACGCAGTTCCTGGAGCGCCGGGTGTGCTCTTCGGAACAAATTGAGTTGCGTGATGAACGGGGCCAGGCTACGGCCTTCCCGCTCAGCCTCAACCCAATTGCGGGGTTTGTACTGATATTTCTCGCTATCTAGGTATTCTTCGCTACCCGGTCGAACCGGTACATTCTCCGCAAGTTCATATCCGGCGTACACGCCCCACGTCGGCATCGCCGTCGCCGCGAGCACCGCTCTGATATGAAATGCCGGGACTCCCCCGTGCTGAAGGTATTCGTGGAGAATGTCCGGAGTGTTAACGAACACGTTCGGCCGCATGTAGTGCGACGTCTCGTGGGAGAGCTCGCCCAGGTACGACTCGACGTCCGGGCGCGAGTTCTTCCACGTGTAGTACGTGTACGACTGGTGGAAGCCGACCTTGGCCAGCGTCCGCATCATCGCGGGGCGGGTGAACGCCTCCGCGAGGAACAACACGTCGGGATCGGTGGCGTGGATGTCGGCCAGCAGCTTCTCCCAGAAGGAGACCGGCTTGGTGTGCGGGTTGTCCACCCGGAAGATCCGCACCCCGTGGTCCATCCAGAGCCGTACGACCCGCCTGATCTCCTCGTAGATCCCCTTGGGGTCCTTGTCGAAGTTCAGCGGGTAGATGTCCTGATATTTCTTCGGCGGGTTCTCCGCGTACGCGATCGAGCCGTCGGCGCGGATGTTGAACCACTCCGGGTGCTCCTTGACCCACGGGTGGTCGGGCGCGCACTGCAGGGCGAGGTCGATCGCGATCTCCATGCCCAGCTCGCGGGTCTTGGCCACGAAGGCGTCGAAGTCCTCGAACGTGCCCAGGTCGGGGTGGATGGCGTCGTGACCACCCTCCTCGGAGCCGATCGCCCAGGGCGAGCCCGGGTCGTACGGCTCGGGGGTCAGGGTGTTGTTGCGCCCCTTGCGGAAACTGTGTCCGATCGGGTGGATCGGTGGCAGGTAGACGACGTCGAAGCCCATCTTCGCCACGGCGGGCAGCCGCTTGGCGGCGGTCTGGAAGGTCCCGGACTTGGGGGCGACGCCCTGCTCGATGATCGCGCCCTCGGAGCGCGGGAAGAACTCGTACCACGACCCGAACAGCGCCCTGCGGCGGTGCACCAGGACCGTGCGCGGAGCCGACCTCGTCACCAGGTCGCGTAGCGGGTGGGCGCGCAGCAGCGCCGCGGTCTCGGGAAGCTGGGCGACGGTGAACCGGGCGCGCGGGTCGATCTCGGTGTCGCGCAGTCTGGCCGCGACCGCCTGGAGCGCGGCCCGGTGCCCGCAGACATGCTGCTGCGCCTCCTTGGCGCGCCTCGCCGTCCTCGCCGCGGGTTTCCTGCCGCTCACCGGCCCGCCGGCCGCCACCATGCCGGTCGCTGGACCGGTCACGGGTTCGCAGTCGGCGGCACGCACCGCTCTCGCCGCGCGGTCGAAGAGCCGGGCGCCCTCCTCGCACATCAGGTCGGCGTCCAGACCCCGAGGGATCTTGATGCCCGCGTCGTGCAACCAGGTGGCGAGGGGATCGCCCCACGCCTCCACCCGGAAACGCCACTCACCCTCGGTGGGCAGCGTCACCTCCACGCCCCACCGGTCGGTGCCGGGGGCGAGCTCGCCCATCGGCAACAGGGGGCCGCGCACGCCGTCGGGGCCGGTGAACACGACCCCTGCCGCGACCGCGTCGTGTCCCTCCCGGAACACGGTCGCGGAGATCTCGAAGGTCTCACCCGCGGCGGCCTTGGCGGGGCGGCGCCCGCAGTCGACCGTGGGGTGGATGTCCTGAATTGGAATTCGTCCGATCATCGCGTCTCAAGGTAGCGGCGGCACGCCCGGTACCGCCGAGGAAGTCAGCAAGGAAAGATCTTCGTTTGTGCAAGCATCACGGGGCGGTCGGTCTCGTGGCAGGCCAAGACCCCGCCCTGCTGGGACGGCCGGTTTCCCGAGGGCAGTACATTCTGGCTCGTATCTCCGGTGCCCCAATAGTCCATCTTCATGCCTGCCGATGGATAGAGTGCGGGACCTCTTACTCTTCCGCGAGTTGTCCTAACAGTCGATCACCTCTCTTTGATGTGTTTGGGGTGGATTGATAGCGGTGAGGGGGAGACGCGTGAGTGTTGAGGTCGCCCTCGTGGCGCTGAGTAACTAGGGTCTGGCAGCGTGAGAGCAATCCGTAGGTTTACCGTCCGCACCGTCCTGCCGCCGGAGCTGGCCTCCCTCGGCGAGCTCGTCCTCAATCTGCGCTGGTCGTGGCACCCCGAGACATTGGATCTGTTCGGTGAGGTCGATCCGGCCATCTGGGGACGCGTCGGGTACGACCCCGTCGCCCTGCTGGGCGCGGTCGAGGCCGACAGGCTCCGTGAGCTCGCCGCCGACCGTCGCTTCCTGAGGCGGCTCGCCGACGCCGCCGACGATCTCCGCGAGTACATGACCGCACCCCGGTGGTACCAGACCATCTCCGAGGCCCCGAAGGCCATCGCCTATTTCTCTCCCGAGTACGGCATCGCCGCCGCCCTGCCGCAGTATTCGGGCGGGCTCGGCATCCTCGCCGGAGACCACCTCAAGGCCGCCAGCGATCTCGGCGTGCCCATCCTCGCCGTCGGCCTGCTGTACCGCCACGGCTACTTCACCCAGTCGCTCTCGCCCGAGGGCTGGCAGCTGGAGCACTACCCCTCCCTCGACCCCGGCGGCCTGCCGCTCACCCTCCTGCGGGAGGAGGACGGCAGCCCGGTACGCATCAAGATCAGCCTTCCCGAGCAGCGCACGCTGCACGCCCAGGTCTGGGTGCTGCAGGTCGGCAGGGTGCCGCTGCTGCTGCTCGACTCCGACGTGGCCGAGAACGACAACGCCGCCCGTGACGTCACCGACCGCCTGTACGGCGGAGGCGGCGACCACCGGCTGCTGCAGGAGCTGCTGCTCGGCGTCGGCGGCGTCCGCGCCATCCGCGCGTACTGCAGGGTCACCGGGCACGCCGAGCCCGAGGTGTTCCACACCAACGAGGGTCACGCGGGCTTCCTCGGCCTGGAGCGCATCCGCGAGCTCACCGAGGCGAGGCTCTCCTTCGACGAGGCCCTGGAGGCGGTGCGGGCCGGGACCGTCTTCACCACGCACACCCCCGTGCCCGCCGGGATCGACCGCTTCCCCGCCGAGATGATCGGACGCCAGTTCGGCGGCGACAACGCGTGGCCCACGGTCCCCGTCGACCGCATCCTCGCGCTGGGCGCCGAGGAGGAGCCGGGCAAGTTCAACATGGCCGCGATGGGCATGCGGCTGGCCCAGCGGGTCAACGGCGTCTCCGAGCTGCACGGCGCGGTGAGCCGGGAGATGTTCAAGAGCCTGTGGCCGGGCTTCGACATCGAAGAGGTCCCGATCGGGTCCATCACCAACGGCGTGCACGCCCCCACCTGGGTCGGCCGGGAGATCATGGAGCTCGCCGGCAAGGAGCTGCCCACCCTGGTCGAACGGGCCCAGGGCTGGGAGAGCATCGCCAAGGTCTCCGACGGCGACGTCTGGGGCATCAGGGGACGGCTGCGCGAGAAGCTGGTCGTCGCGGCCCGCGCGCGGCTCCGCCAGTCGTGGATCAACCGGGGCGCCTCGCCGGCCGAGCTCGGCTGGATCGACGACGCCCTCGACCCCGAGGTGCTCACCATCGGCTTCGCCCGCCGGGTGCCCTCGTACAAGCGGCTCACCCTGATGCTGTCCGACCCCGACCGGCTCCGCGCGCTGCTGCTCGACCCCGCCAGGCCGGTGCAGATCGTGATCGCGGGCAAGGCGCACCCGGCCGACGAGGGCGGCAAGAAGCTCATCCAGCAGATCGTGAAGTTCGCCGACTCCGAGGACGTGCGGCACCGCATCGTCTTCCTGCCCGACTACGACATGGCCCTGGGCCAGCTGCTCGTCCAGGGCTGCGACGTGTGGATGAACAACCCGCTGCGTCCGCTGGAGGCGTGCGGCACCTCGGGGATGAAGGCCGCGCTCAACGGCGGGCTCAACCTGTCCATCCGCGACGGCTGGTGGGACGAGTGGTACGACGGCACCAACGGCTGGGCGATCCCCACCGCCGACGGCGTCGCCGACCCCGACCGCCGCGACGAGCTCGAGGCCGCCGCGCTGTACGACCTGATCGAGCACGAGGTCGCCGACCGGTTCTACGACCGGGCCGACGGGCTGCCCCGGCGCTGGCTGGAGATGGTGCGGCACACCCTGGCCTCGCTCGGCCCCAAGGTGCTCGCGGGACGGATGCTCCGCGACTACGTGGTCGACCTCTACGCCCCGGCCGCCAAGTCCGCCCGCGCCCTCTCCGGCGAGGGGTACGAGCAGGCGAAGGGCTTCGCGGCGTGGAAGCTCAAGGTCGGCAGGGCCTGGCCGGGCGTGCGGGTCGAGCACGTGGAGGCCACCGGCCTGGGCGACGGCACCCCGGAGCTCGGTACCTCCCTGGAGTTGAAGGCCACCATCGCGCTCGGCGAGCTGGAGCCGGGGGACATCCGGGTCCAGGCGGCCTACGGCAGGGTCGGAGACCACGACGACCTCGCGGACCCCTGCTATGCGGACCTCGCCGTCGAGACCGAGGGCGACGACGGCAGGGCCGTCTTCGCCGGGACCGTCCCCCTCGACCGCACCGGACCCTTCGGCTACACCGTCCGGGTCGTTCCCGACCACCCGCTGGTGGCCTCGAACTCGGAGCTCGGCCTGGTCGCGGTGCCGGAGGAGCCCGTCGGCATGACCAACGGCACCCTGCGCTGACCGCGTGATCACCCGGCGCACGCCGGGTGACGGGACCTCCGTGGTCCTCCCCGTTCTCGGGGAGGACCACGGAGGTCTTTCGCGTTCCGGCCCGTTGAGCGTTCCGTCCGTTGAGTGCTCCGGCCGCTGAACGGTCCGGCGGTGAGCGTTCTGTCCGGTGAGCGTTCGGCCCGCAGAACGGCCTGGCCCGGCGAGTGCGCGAGCCGCCGAACGTTTCGGTCCGGTGAACGGTGGCGTATGAGTCGCGCATGAATCCGGGGTGAATCACGCTTGAACGGTCGTACCCGACACGGATGGCCGAGAAGTGCTCTCGTTCGGCCGCCGCGCGTGGTGAGGTGGGTATGGTTTGGCCACTCGACCTGGCGCCCAGCAGAGGTTCCCGGCGCCGTGACCCCGGAGCGCGTCTGATCGTACGGCGGCCCGGCGGCGCGTGGCCCGCGGAGGTCGGTGCCGCGGGCCACGCGGAGGGAACCGCGGCGGGGAGCCGCGCGGAGGGGGCCGGAGAGGGCCGGAAGAGGTGCGGCAGGGCCGGCCGTCGGCTCTCGGTGCCACCGTTACGATGATTCGGGCAAAACTCCTCTTAAAGTGCAAAATACGGCTATATGCGCCTTTTGTGGAGTTCTTTCTTGTTTGTGCTGGGGATGGGTAGATAGCCGACATCTAGCGCACTCGGGGGAGAGCAGTGGACGCATGGACGTTGAAGGGCCAGCCGGGCGCACTGGGTGACACCACGGTCACGCTGGTCGAGGGCGGCTCCTTCTGCGTGTGCGCCCGTAACGGCGACATCCTTCCCGGCGGGGCGCAGGGGGTCTACCACGCCGACACCCGGCTGTTGTCGCGCTGGGAGCTGAGGGTGGACGAGGTGCCCGTGGAGGCGCTCAGGGTCCTGCCCGCCGAGCCGTACCACGCGACGTTCCTCTGCAGGGCGGCCCCGCGCCCCGAGCGGGTCGAGAGCAGCCTGCTCGTGATCAGGGACCGCTACGTCGGGGGCGGCCTGCGCGAGGACCTCACCCTGCGCAACCTGTCCGCCGAGCCCGCGGGATGCGTGGTCGACATCCACGTCGCCTCCGACGTGGCGGACCTGTTCGAGGTGAAGGCCGGCCGGATCCGGCACGTGACCGACGTGGAGATGACGGCCGACAGGACGGGACTGCTGATCGTCTCCGCCTCCCGCTCCCGTGGCACGAGGGTGGTGGCCGAGCCGCAGCCGTTCGCCGTGCCGGGCATGCTCATCTTCCGCGTCGTCGTACCCGCGCGGGGTGAGTGGACCGCGAGCCTGCAGGTCAACCCAATCCTGGAGGGCGAGGAGTCGCCCGCGTGGTTCTCCACCCACCGCCCGCTGGAGCACGCGGAGCCCGCCAGGCGCCGCGCCGACTGGGAGCGCGCCAGCCCGATCGTCGTCACCTCCGACCGCATCCTCGCCCAGGTTCTGGAGCGCTCCAAGGCGGATCTCGGCGCGCTGCGGCTCTTCGACGCCGGCATGCCCGACGAGCCGCCGACGATCGCCGCGGGCGCGCCGTGGTTCATGACCCTGTTCGGCCGCGACTCGCTGCTCACCTCGTGGATGGCCCTTCCGATGGACCCCTGCCTGGCACTGGGCACCCTGAGGCGCCTGGCCAGGCTGCAGGGCACCGTCGACGACCCGCTGACCGAGGAGGAGCCCGGCAAGATCCTGCACGAGCTCCGTTTCGGCACGCGGACCGGCGCCTCGCCGCACGCGGGCCGCGCCTACTACGGCTCGGTGGACTCGACCCCGCTGTTCGTGATGGTCATGGGCGAGCTGCGCCGGTGGGGCGTGTACGAGGAGGCCGTCGAGGAGCTCACCCCGAACGTCGACGCGGCCCTGGACTGGATCCGCAGGTCCTGTGACCCGTTCCTGTCCTACCGGCGCAAGACCGACCACGGGCTGATCAACCAGGGGTGGAAGGACTCCTTCGACGGCGTCAACTTCGCCGACGGCACCCCGGCGCACCCGCCCATAGCGCTGGCCGAGGTCCAGGGCTACGTCTACGCCGCCTACGTCGCCCGTGCCCACTGCGCCCACGCGGCGGGCGACGGCACCCTGGAGGAACAGTGGAGGGCACGCGCGGAACGCATCAGGGACGCCTTCAACGAGCGCTTCTGGCTGCCGGACCGGGGCTACTACGCCATCGGCCTCGACGGCGCCGGGCGCGCCATCGACAGTCTCGCCTCCAACATGGGCCACTGCCTGTGGACCGGCATCGTCGACGAGGGCCGGGCACCCCATGTCGCCGAGAGGCTGCTCTCGCCGGAGATGTTCACCGGGTACGGGGTGCGGACCCTCGCCACCACCATGGGCGCCTACAACCCGATGAGCTACCACAACGGCTCGGTCTGGCCACACGACAACGCTCTGATCGCGGCGGGGCTGATGCGCTACGGCTTCACGGTCGAGGCCCAGCGCATCGCCCTCAGCCTGCTGGACGCGGCCGAGGTCTTCGGCTGGCGGCTGCCCGAGCTGTTCTGCGGATTCGACCGGGCCGAGTTCGGCTGGCCGGTGCCCTTCCCCACCTCCTGCTCCCCGCAGGCGTGGGCCGCGGCGAGCCCCATCCAGCTGGTCAGGAGCCTGCTGCGCTTCGAGCCGTGGATCCCCTACAGACGGGTGTGGCTGGATCCCGTGGGGCTGGAGGGCCTGCGAATCCAGGGACTTCCGCTCGCGGGCACCAGGGTCACGATCGAGGTCGGCCCCGACGGCGCCACCATGGCGGGGCTGCCGAAGGGGGTCACCCTGATCGACGAGCCGTGCGGCCCGCTCACCGCCACCGCGGGGCGGGTCTGCTGATCGCTTCTCCAGCCTCCTCCCGGTTTCAACTTCCATGTCTCTTCAGGTGAGGTGACCGTGGTTTCTTCGAGAATCGTTCCCGGATGGTCCGAGGGCCTGCGCGTCCTGATGGTCGCGCCGCCCTGGTACGACGTGCCGCCCCGGGGCTACGGGGGCATCGAGTCGATGGTGGCCGGCCTCGTCGCCGGGCTGACCCGGCGCGGGCACGACATCACGCTGATCGGCGCGGGCAGGGCCGGGACCCGTGCGCGCTTCCTGAGCACCTACGGGCGGGCGCCCTCCGAGCGGATCGGCGAGCCGCTGCCGGAGATCCTGCACGCGGCGAGGGCGTACGCGATGACCTCCGGGCTGGTCGTGGACGTGGTCCACGACCACTCCCTCGCCGGGCCGCTGAGCGCGCCGGCGCGCGGCGCCCCGACGATGATCACCTGTCACGGGGAGATGGAGGGCGAGTACGGCGAGTACTACCGGGCGCTCGGCGCCACCGTGTCGATGGTCGCCGTCTCCGAGGCCCAGCGGCGCATCGCCCCCGATCTGAACTGGGCGGGAGTGGTCCACAACGCGGTCGACGCCACGGTCTTCCCGTTCAGGGAGCGCAAGGAGGACTGGGTGCTGTGGCTGGGCCGGTTCAACGCGGACAAGGGCGCCCACCTCGCGATCGACGCCGCCCGCGCGGCGGGGCGGCGCATCGTGCTCGCCGGCAAGCTCACCGAGAAGGTCGAACGCGACTACTTCGACGAGTACGTCAGGCCCAGGCTCGGCCCCGACGCCGAGTACGTCGGCGAGGCCGGCACCACGCGCAAACACGAGCTGCTCGCGGCGGCGAGGTGCCTGCTCTTCCCGATCGTCTGGGAGGAGCCGTTCGGCATGGTCATGATCGAGGCGATGGCCTGCGGCACCCCCGTGGTCGCCCTCAGCAGGGGGGCCGTGCCCGAGGTGGTCGTGGACGGGATCACGGGATTCATCAGGAACGACCCCGCCGAGCTTCCCGCCGCGATCGAGGCGGCGGACGTGCTCGACCCGCGTGCCTGCCGCGTCCGGGTGGAGCGCTTCTTCGGCGTGGAGGCGATGGCCCGCGCGTACGAGGCGATCTACCGCAGGACGGTCGCCGGACCGCCGAGGCGGGCGGCGGAGAGCCCGCCCAGGAGCGCGGGGGAGAGCAGGGACCTGGCCATGCCCGTCAACTGAGACGCGCCCTATGGTGGATCGCGGTACGGGGACCGCAGGGGATCCCGGCAGGCGGAAGGACGTCCATGGGTGAGTTCGTGCGGGTTGAGACGGCCGACGGGGTCGCGACGATCAGGCTCGACCGGCCGAAGATGAACGCGCTCAACCGGCAGGTCCAGCTGGAGATCGCCGAGTGCGCCCGGCAGGTGGACGCCGCCGACGACGTGTACGCCGTGGTCGTCTACGGGGGGAAGGTCTTCGCGGCCGGCGCCGACATCAAGGAGATGGCCGCCATGTCGTACGCCGACATGGCGGTCCACTCGCGGGTCCTGCAGGACTGTTTCACCGCCGTCGCGAGGATCGGCAAGCCCGTCGTCGCGGCCGTGACCGGCTACGCGCTCGGCGGCGGCTGCGAGCTCGCCCTGTGCGCGGACGTCAGGATCGCCGGGGAGTCGGCCAAGCTGGGCCAGCCCGAGATCCTGCTCGGCATCATCCCCGGCGCCGGAGGCACCCAGCGGCTGCCCCGGCTGGTCGGTCCGGCCAGGGCGAAGGACCTCATCTTCACCGGGCGCCACGTGTCCGCGGCCGAGGCGCTGGGCATCGGCCTGGTCGACCGGGTCGTCCCCGACGACGACGTGTACACCGAGGCGCTCGCCTACGCCGCCCGGTTCGTGGGAGGCCCGGCCCTGGCGTTGCGCGCCGCCAAGCAGGCCGTGGACCGCGGTCTGGAGACCGATCTCGACACCGGTCTGGAGATCGAGCGCCTGCAGTTCTCCGGCCTGTTCGCCACCGACGACGCCGGGATCGGCATGCGCGCCTTCTCCGAGAGATCTACGGCGACGTTCACCGGCCGCTGACCTGTCCGGTGAGGTCGGCCGGGCTTGATGGGATCGGTCCTGGGTGATCAAGAATTGCCGGTATCGTGCCGGATTATGGTGCGGTTGGTGAAGCGTGCGCTGGTGCCCGCTCCGCTGCGGCGGGCGGTTCTCGGCTGGTTCGACTCTCGGTACATCTCCAGGGCCGACCACAGGCAGGACGTGAAGGACGCGCTCTGGGAGGTGCAGACGCTGGCCAGGGAGGTCACCGCGCTGCGCGCGGAGGTCGTCGAGCTGCGGACGAAGGTGGCCGGGGTCAAGCTCGACCCGGTACGGGCCGGGCGCTGGGACGACGCCCACCGGCTCGCTCAGGAGACAGCGGTCGCGCTGGACGGCGTGCTCAGGAACGAGGTGCTGCTCTGGCAGGCCGTGGACCGCGCCACCGGGACCTCCGGGACCGCGGGGGCACCGGGAGGCACTGAAGGCGCGGGAGGCGCGGGAGGCGCGAAGGGCGCGGCGAGCGTCGGGAGGGGGAGCGGCGCGTGAGAGTGGCCTGGACGGCCGACGGCGGCACCTGGCACCTGGTGTTCCGGCTGGACCCCGAGGACGACGTCACCGGCCACTGCGCCGACGGCCAGGCACTGAAACTGGCCACGAACACCTTCAGGGCCGAACTGCCGCACCCGCCGCGTGACATCCACCCCGACCTGCTCGCCCTCGCCGCGTGGACCGTGATCGCGCCGTGGACCCGGCGCCGCGTCACCTTCGACCGGCCGATCTCGCCGGAGCTCGCCGGGGCGATCGACGAGGGCTGGGGCGTCGAGGCGGGTCCCACCGGGACTGCCGGGACGCGATCCGGCGGCAGGCTCGCGATCTCCTACAGCGGCGGGGCCGACTCGGTCGCGGTGGCCGCGATGCTGCCCGACGCGCCGTTCGTGCACTTCCAGCGGGTCTCCCACCCGCGCGTACCCAACCGGTGGACCCACTACCGATCCGACGTGCTGGCCTCGCTGGCGGAGAAGACCGGCCGCGAGCTCACCGTCGTCCGCTCCGACCTGGAGTTCACCCTCGCCGAGCCCCGTCCCGGCTACCCCGAGCATCACGCGGTCGCCGTGGGCGCGCTGCTGATGGCCGACGAGCTCGACCTGGGGGGCCTCGCCCTGGGCTACGAGCTGGGGTCGCGCTGGCTGGGGGGCGCCCGCTACGTGCACCGGTACACGCCCGACAACCTGATGTGGGCCCCGCACGGCGCCTGGGGCCGGGCGTTCGCCGCCGCCGGGCTGCACCTCGTACTCCCGGTGGGCGGGGTGAGCGAGGCCGTCACGATGCGGCTCGCCCTCGGCTCCGAGCTGCGCGGACAGCTCCGCTGGTGCCTGCGCGGGGTGGGCGGCCCCTGCGGCACCTGCGGCAAGTGCCTGTACAAGGAGCTCATCCAGGCCGCCGTCGAGCGCCGTCCGCTCCGTACCACGATCACCGCGGGCCGCCCGGTCGCCCGCAAGTGGCAGCAACCGCCCCCGTACGGCGGGCAGGAGATGATCGAGTACGGCTGCGCCAGGGTGCCCGGCATCGAGGACACGGTCTTCGCCGCGGCGGCGCGGCACCTGCGCGCGACCGAGTCCTCCACCGCCTGGCTGGACCGTTGCTACCCGCCCGCGGTCGCGGAGATTCCCGAACCGTGGCGTAAGCAGGTTCACGACTTCGTGGACGGGGAGATCGGTTTCATGAGCGAGGACGAGGCGCGCCGCGTCGAGACGTGGGGGATGCCGTGAAGGTCTACGTCTCGGTCGACATGGAAGGCGTCACCGGGCTGACCGATCCCGAGGAGATGCACGCCGGAGGCCGGGGCTACGAACGCGGCTGCGAGCTGATGACCGGCGACGCGAACGCGGTCGTCGCGGGGGCGTTCGACGCCGGTGCCACCGCCGTGCGCGTCAACGACGCCCACGGTTCGACGAAGAACCTCAGGATCGACCTGCTCGACGAGCGGGCGACCCTCCTGCGGGGTCCGGGAAAGCCGCTGCGGATGGGGCAGGGGCTCGACGCGAGCCACCGGGCGGCCTGCTTCGTCGGCTACCACGCGCGGGCCGGCGTCCAGCACGGGGTGCTCAACCACACCTGGATGGGCAGGGAGATCCACAACATCTACCTCAACGGCGAGGTCTGCGGGGAGACCCGTCTCGTCGCCTCCTTCGCGGGCACGCTCGGCGTGCCGGTGGTCCTGGTGACCGGGGACGAGGCCGTCTGCGAGGAGGCGAGGGAGCTGCTCGGCGACGTGGAGACCGTCGCGGTCAAGAAGGGCGTCGACAGGTTCGCCGCCGAACTCCTGCCGCCCGCCGTCGCCCAGGCCCGGATCCGTGAGGCGACGGCCCGCGCGCTCGACCGGGTGGCCGACTTCCGCCTGTGCGCCCCCGAACCGCCGTTCGTCCTCGGCGTCGAGTGGAACTCCACCGCGATCGCCGCCGGATGCGCGATCATCCCCGGTGTGACGGCGGCGGGCCCCCGGCACACGGAGTTCGCCACCGACGACTTCTCGCAGATCATGGCCCTCCTCGGGATCTTCGCGATGATCGGCGGCCAGGTGGCCTGCGGCAGCGGCGCGTACGGGTGACCCTTCCGATGACCGCTCGCTGCCCTTTCGCCCTTCTTTCGGCACCTAGTCACCATCGATCCGGATAACCTGCGACGCGCGATTCCTCTCGCCCCGGCAAACCCCTTCGACCCGACGGTGCCCGATGTGCTGTGACAACCCCCATGAGTGACGAGACGGGTCCCGAGCGGCCCGACACCTCCTCCGCGGTGCCCACCGCAGAAAAGACCGCGCCCCCCGCGAAGACCGCGCCACCCGCCGGAGCGGGTCTGACGCGCAGGGCGCTGCTGGTCGGGGTGGGCGCCGCCGGGGGCGCCGGGGCGATGTTCGCGGCGATGGGCGCGCTCGGTCTCGCCCCGGAGTCCCAGGACAGGGACTTCACGCCCCCGCAGCGCTCCGACTTCTCCCTCACCGGCAGGGCGGCGGCCAAGGTGGTCGTCCTCGGCGCGGGCGTCGCCGGGCTGACCTGCGCCTACGAGCTGGGCAAGGCCGGGTACGACTGCACGGTCCTGGAGGCGTCCGGCCGGGTGGGCGGCAGGACCCTCACGCTGCGCGCGGGCGACCGGCTGGACGAGCTGGGCGGCGAGACGCAGACCGCGGCGTTCGAGGAGGGCATCTACTTCAACGCGGGGGCCGCGCGGATCGCGCCCTGGATGGTCACCATGGACTACTGCCGCGAACTGGGCGTACCCGTTGAGATCTTCGTCAACAACAACGCCTCCGCGTACGTCTACACCCAGGGCATGACCGCCCCGGCCAGGGCGCGCGCGGCCCGCGCCGACCTGTACGGCTACGTCGCCGAGCTGCTCGCCAAGGCGAGCAACGCGGGCGCGCTGAACCGGCGGCTCACCAAGGACGACCGCGAGCGGCTGGAGGAGTTCCTGCGGCGCTTCGGCGACCTCGGCCCCGACCTCGCCTACCAGCGGGACTCCAGACGGCGCGGGTTCGAGACCTACCCGGGGGTGAGCGAGGGCGTGCCCGTGGACGCGGCCGCCTCCCTGCGCGAGGTGCTCGCCGCGGGCACCGGCAGATACGTCACCATGGACTTCGGCTACGACCAGGTGATGCCCATGTTCCAGCCGGTGGGCGGCATGGACGCCATCGTCGTCGCGCTCGCCGACGCGGTCGGCCGCGACCGGATCAGGACCGGCACCCGGGTGACCGGGATCAAGAACCTGCCCGACGGGGTGGAGATCACCCACCGGAGCGGCACCGAGGACGGCGTCGTCCGCGCCGACTACTGCGTCGCGACCCTGCCGCCCCACCTGCTCGCGCGCCTGCCGCACAATCTCGGCACCCCGATCACCGCCGCCCTCCGCACCCCCGTACCCGTCTCCGCGGGCAAGATCGGGCTGGAGTACGGGAGGCGCTGGTGGGAGATCGACGACCACATCTACGGCGGCGCCACCGAGACGGACCTGGACATCACTCATATCTGGTATCCCTCCCACGGCTACCACTCCCGCGGCGGCCTGGTGGTCGGCTACTACAACAGGGACGAGAACGCCGACGTGTACACCGGCCTCTCCCACCGCGAGCGCCGCAACCGCGCGCTCACCCAGGGCAAGAAGATCCACGGGGAGAAGTACCGCGCGGAGCTGCGCTCCAGCATCTCGATCTCCTGGGGGCGCCAGCCGCACATCGAGGGCGGCTGGGCGAGCTGGCCCTCCTACGAGGGCGCGTTCGCCCTGCTGCAGCGCCCCGCGGGCCGGGTCCACTTCGCCGGAGACTGGCTCACCCACCTCACCGCCTGGCAGGCCGGTGCGATGGAGTCCGCGAGGAGAGCGGTCACCGATCTGCACCACCGGGTACTCCAGACGACATCCTGAGTGTCACCGCACGGCCGTAAAGTCTTCGGTGCGGGAGAATTTCCAAGGGAATTCCTAGGGAGACGAGACGGCGATGACGATCGGGACGTTGGACTGGACGAGTGCCGCCGAGCGGCCTGACCTGCTGGCCGAGCCGGTGGCGCGGGCCGTCGGGGAGCTTGACGGGTTCGGCGGCGGGGCCGGCGGAGTCGGTGGGCTCGCCGGGATAACCGTCGCCGAGATCGACCCGGAGCTCGCCGACACGGCGGCCTTCTGCGAGCGCTACGGGGTGGGCATGGACGAGTCGGCCAACTGCGTGATCGTGGCGGCCAGGCGCGCGGGGGAGACCCGCTACGCGGCGTGCATGGTGCTCGCCACCATGAGGGCCGACGTGAACGGGGTGATCCGGCGCCACCTGGACGCGCGGAAGATCTCGTTCGCGCCGATGGACGACGCGGTCACGCTGACCGGAATGGAGTACGGCGGGATCACCCCGCTCGGGCTGCCCGAGGACTGGCCGGTGCTCGTCGACGAGGCGGTGGCGGCCCACCCGGGGGTCGTGATCGGCAGCGGTGTCCGCCGCTCCAAGCTCGCCGTTTCCGGCTCCCTGCTGGCGGGGTTGAAGACGGCACGGGTTCTTCACCTGGCGAACTGACGCGAAAATGAGATTAAGTGGGAGAGGAAATCGGGAAACCGTCGAGGTTCTGTGAACGTTATTCAATCGGGAAATGTGGCCCGATGGTTCATCTCGTGGGCGGGATCTAAGCCGATATGGTGCTTCATGCCATGAATCAGGACGACCGATTGGGTCCTTACCGGCTGCTGAGGCGGCTGGGCGAGGGCGGTATGGGCGTGGTCCACCTAGCCGTCGACCCGCAGGGCCGGCAGGTGGCGGTGAAGGTCCTCCGTGCGGAGGTGGCGGGCGACGACGTCGCGCGTCGCCGTCTTTCGCGCGAGGTCGAGACGATGCGGCGGGTGCGCAGCGAATACATCGCGGAGGTCCTCGACGCCGATGTGACCGGCCATCGCCCGTACATCGTGACGCGATACGTCGCGGGCAGTCCGCTGGACGAGGTGATCAAGCAGGACGGCCCCATGGAGCTGCCCGCGCTGCTGCGGGTCGCGCACGGGGTGGCGTCGGCGCTGGCCGCCGTCCACTCGGTCGGGGTGATCCACCGCGACCTGAAGCCCGGCAACATTCTCATCCTGGACGGCGAGCCGGTTCTCATCGACTTCGGCATCGCGCAGGCGGTCGACGCCACCCGGCTCACCCAGACCGGCATGTTCATCGGCACCCCCGGCTATCTCGCCCCCGAGATCATCGAGGGGCACGAGGCCGGGCCGGAGGTCGACGTGCACGCCTGGGCGGGGACCCTGGTCTTCGCCGCCACCGGCCAGCCGCCCTTCGGCAAGGGCACGCTGGAGATGATCTTCTACAACATCACCGCGGGCAAGGCGAACGTCGACGCCGTCCCGCAGGCGCTCCAGCCGGTCCTGCGGGCCGCCCTCCAGCGCGACCCGGCGAGGCGGCCGTCGGCCGCCGAGCTGGCGGAGCGGGTGGGACGCCTGCTGCCCGTCTCCGGCAGGCCCCGGGTGCCCGACGAGATCACCACGGTCGCGGAGTTCGACGACCCCGCCCCCGGCTCCCGTACGCCCGGCACGTCCGGCGCCCCGGGCACCTCCGGCCGTCCCGGAGCCTTCGGCGTCCCCGGCACGTCGGGCGTCCCCGGTGCGTACGGCGTCCCCGGCGTCCCCGGCGTCCCCGGTGTCCCCGGCGTCCCCGGCGCGCGGTCCGGCCAGGGTGGCCTGCCGGGTCAGGGTGATCACGGCCGTCAGGCGGCCCGGCAGGGGCAGGGGTCCACGGGATCCGGGTCCCCGGTCCCGCACGTTCCCGGCCGTCAGGGCGCCGCCGTCGAGCCCGGCGACGTGCCGACCCCGGTGGCGTCACGTCCCGCGGTCCCGCAGCCCACCTCCTGGCCTCCCACCCCCGTGGCCCAGCCCCACGAGTACGTCTCGATGCTCGGCGCCGAGCAGCCCGACCCGTGGCCCACCCGCCGGGTGACGTCCGAGGAGCTGCGCCAGGCCGCGGCGGCCCAGCAGGCCGCGCACGACCTGCCCACCGGCATGCTCGCCCCCGAGGACGTCCCCACCCGCACCCCGGGCGTCGTCCCCGGAGCGGTGCCCGGCCCGTCCACTCCCGCCGTCCACGACCAGGGTGCCACCGCGCCGGTCTCCGACGGAGACATCCCCACCCAGCGGGTCCGCCCCCAGGATCTGCAGGAATACATCCGCCAGTACACCAACCAGCCGGGACAGCAGGGACAGCCGGGTCAGCAGGCGCAGCCGGGTCAGCACGGTCAGCAGAGCCGGTCGCCGCTGCCGGGCGGTCGGCCCGCGCCGCCCTACCCGCAGCGGCAGGCACCGCCCGACCAGCAGCAGACCCCGCAGGTCCGCACCCCCACGCCGCCGCCCTACCCCTATCCGCACCCCCAGTCGCAGCATCAGCAGCAGGCCCACCAGTACGCACAGCACCACCAGCAGCCCCAGCAGCCCGTGCCGCCGGCGCTCCACCCCGGCCAGCGTCCGGGGCACGCGTTGCAGCGCTCCAAGGCGTACGGGGTGGCGGGCGTGCTGATGCTGGTCATCATGACGGTCGCGGCGGTCATCGCCCCGGTGATCGTCGCCGCGCTGGTGATCCCGGTGGCGATCCTGCTGCGCGCCGCCGACATCGCCCAGCCCGCGCTCAACGCCAGAAGGGGCGCGGGCGAGGCCGCGGCCGACGTCCTGCGGGTGCTCGGCCAGCCGGCCGCGCTCCTGAAGTCGATCGGCATCACCGTCGCCCTGGTGCCGTACGCGCTCATCCTCGGCCTGCCGGTGACGCTCCTGCTCGCCGTGCTGGTCAGGGACATGCCGGAGACCAACGCGCTGAGCTGGGGCGTGGCCGTCGCGCTCTGGACCGTCTGCGCCGGACCCGGTGTCGAAGGCCCCAGCCGCCAGATGAGACGTACGCTGGCATCACTGCTGCCGTCGCGCGGCGCGGCCATCGTCGCCGCCGCGGGACTGGCCGCGGTGGCGGCGCTGATGGTCTTCCTGGCGATCGGCACCGTGGGAGACGCGGCACGACGAGCGGTGTGGACACCGGTCGACGTCGGAACGGTGGTGCAAGAACTGGTAGACCTACGAAAGAAGGCGGCGTGATGACCGGCGACACGCGGGCGCCCGAGCGGCTGGGTCCGTACCGCCTGCTCAGAAAGATCGGCGAGGGCGGCATGGGCGTCGTCCACCTCGGGCTCGACGAGGACGGGCGCGAGGTGGCCGTCAAGGTCCTGCACCCGCACGTGGCCGCCGACCTCAAGGCCCGCGACCGGCTCACCCGCGAGGTGGAGACCATGCGGCGGGTGCGCAGCCCGCACGTCGCCGAGGTGCTCGACGCCGAGCTGACGGCGAGGCAGCCCTACATCGTGACCAGGTTCGCCCCCGGCCGCACGCTGGAGGAGACCGTCCTGGAGGACGGCCCGCTCCCCGCGGACCAGCTCATCCGGCTGGCGCAGGGCATGTGCGCGGCGCTGGTGGCCATCCACGCCGCCGACGTCATCCACCGCGACTTCAAGCCGTCCAACGTGATGATCGTCAACGGTGACCCGCTCGTCATCGACTTCGGTATCGCGCACCTGGTCAACGCGACCCGGCTCACCCAGACCGGCATGTTCGTCGGCACCCCCGGCTATCTCGCCCCGGAGATCATCCGCGACTCCGAGATCACCCAGGCGGCCGACGTGCACGCGCTGGCCTCGACGGTATTCTTCGGCGCGACCGGCAAGCCGCCGTTCGGCACGGGCAGCTTCGAGGTCGTCTGCTTCAACATCATGGAGGGCAGGGCCAACGTCGACCTGGCCCCCGCGTGGCTGCGGGGCTGGCTCAGGCGGGCCCTCGCCGTCGACCCCACCGCGAGGCCGTCCGCGCCGGAGCTGCACAGGATGGCCCGCGCCCTCGACCCGAGGGTGACGGCCTTCCACGAGACGCCGCCCACCGCCGTCCTCGACGGCGGCACGAAGGTGCTCAACACCGACGGCACCAGGGTCCTGGACGGTGCCCCGCCGCCGCCCCCGCCCCCGCAGGGCACCCGGGTGCTGCCGCAGGACGACGGTTACGCCGACCTGCTCCCGCCGGTCGAGTACGCCAAGCCGGAGCGGCGCGAGCGCAGGCCCAGACAGGAGCAGGGCCAGGGATCCGCTGCGACGGCACCGCCCCCTTACGTCCCGGCTTCCAAACCGCCGCCCTACGTCCCCGCGCCGCCCTCGGCGCAGGCGAGGGCCGCCGCACCGCCGCCCTTCCCCGACCAGCGGGTGGCCGGATATCCGGCGCCGCCGCCCACCGGTCAGGCTCGGCCCTACCCGCCGCCGGTCCAGGCGCGGCGTGAGGCGCCGACCCAGGACCGGCCCGCGCCCCGCACCCCTCCGCAGGAGCGCTACCGCGCGGGCCATCCGCTCGCCGCGGCGCTGCTGCTCACGATCCTGGTGGCGCTCGCCTGCATGCTGCCCGTGGTGGTGAGCGTGTTCGCGCTGGCCGCCGCGCTCTGCCTGCGGGTGGGCGAGCACCTCTTCGGCGAGCTGGCAGAGCGCCGCTCCATCCGGGGTAGCAGCCCGAGTGACCCGCTGCTCGCGGTGCTCGGCACCCCGTGGGCGTTGATCAGGTCCGCGTTCGGGACGCTCACCAGCGCGGTGCTGTCCGCGATGTTCGGCATGTGCGTGTGGGGCTTCCTCGTCTACGCCGGAGACATGAACAAGAACTTCGCGGCCGCCTACGCCGCGGGCGCCTTCGTGGCGGGGTTGTTCGTCCTGCCCGGTGGCGGCAAGCCGCGCAAGGCCGTCGCCCGCGCGCTGAGCGGGGTCATCCGCAGCCCCGGCGCGGGCATGGTGACCACGATCGTGCTGGGCACGCTGGCGTTCTTCGCGGTCATGACGGCGTGGAGCGTGGTCCCCTCCTTCTCGCCGTGGCAGCCCCCCACCGAGGTGGTCAAAGACCTCACGGCCCAGTGGCGGCAGACGGCGAACGAGGGCACGATGGGTGTGCTCGACCTCGTCGGGGGTCTTTTCGACGACCTGATGACCAGCCTCGGTCTCGGCTTCCTCACCTTCTGGAGATAACGGCACGTCGGGGCCGTCGGCGGGTTTTTCCGGCCGGTGAACCGGTGCGCGATCGTCTTCTCTGCTGCACGATGGAGGTGACCGGCCGGAAGGAGTCGCATGGTCGCGACCGACGGTGAACGTCTTGGCCCCTACCGCCTGTTGTCGCGACTGGGCGCCGGAGGTTTCGGCGAGGTCCATTTGGCGCTGGATCCCAGGGGACGCACGGTGGCGGTCAAGATCCTGCACCCCCACGTCGCGGCGGACGAGACGGCCCTGACCAGGCTGGCCCGCGAGGTGGAGACCATGCGGCTGGTCCAGGGGCCTCGGGTCGCCGAGGTCCTGGACGCCTCCCTGGAGGGGCCCCGCCCCTATCTGGTCACCCGTTATGTGCAGGGGCGCCCGCTCAGCGCGGTGGTCGCCGCCGACGGTCCCGTCGCCGGCGACGATCTCGTACGCCTGGCGCGCGGCCTGGCCGAGGCCCTCGCCACCGTGCACGCCGCGGGGGTGGTGCACCGCGACCTCAAGCCCGCCAACGTGATCCTGACCGACGGCGAACCGGTCGTGATCGACTTCGGCATCGCCTCCGCGCTCGACTCGCCCTCGGTCACCGCCTCGGGGGCCGTGCTCGGCACCCCCGGCTACCTGGCGCCCGAGGTGCTGGAGGGCGCCGAGGCCGGCCCCGAGGCCGACGTCTTCGCCCTCGGGGCGACGCTGGCGTACGCGGCCACCGGGCGGCACCCCTACGGCACGGGGCCGGCGTCGGCGGTCGGCTACCGGGTCGTCCACCACCCTCCCGACCTCGACGGCGTTCCCGGATGGCTGGAGCCGACGCTCGGCAGGTGCCTGCTGCGCGTTCCCGCCGACCGGCCGTCCGCGGACACGATCCTGGAGTGGCTGGACGGTACGCCGGTCGTCCGACCGGCCGGACCCCGCCATGAGGTCGCGGACGCGGGGAAGAGTGCCCGGGCCAAGGGCGTGCGGCGGCGGAGGGTCGGGTTCCGTGACCCTTCGCCGTTCGTGGAGGCGGACCTTTCTGACGCCGGGGCCCGGCACCGGGACGTCTCGGTGCCGGAGAGCAGACGACCGGCCGACACCGGGATGCAGGATCTCAGCACCCGGGAGTGGCGGCCGGGGGAGCCGCGCCGGGCGGCGGGCAGGCCCTCGCCGGAGGAGGCCTTCGCGCGCCGCAGGGTCGTCCTGCACCGTCGCTGGGTCGTCGGCACCGGTCTGTTCGTCTCCCTGCTGGCCGCGACCGCGAGGGAACCGCTGCCGGAGGTGGCGCTGCTGCTGCTCACCGGGTACGGCTCGGTGATGCTCGTCGACGCGGGCATCGCGCTGTTCGCCCGCCGCGACCGTGGGCGCATGATCCTCGACCTGGCGGCGGGGGCCGGGGCCGTCGCGCTGGGAGCGGTTTTGAGCACGTTCTTCAGTACGCTCACCCTGGCGCTGGTGCTGGGCACCGTCGTCTTCGTCCTGGTCGGGATCCTGGTGGCGAGCTGAGCGGGCGAGGGCCGTCCCGCTGTGTGGAACCCGCCCGCTAGCACCGGAACATAGCTCGGTATGGTAGGGGCGTGTTCCTCGGGGAAGGTTACGGCTGCCCGATGTGAGCCGTGCAACCTGGTGGTTTGCACCTAAGCTACTCGTGGGTAACATAATTGAGGGGGGCCGGGGCGGGCACGTACCGACCGGGCAACCCACTGCCACGCCGCCCGAGAGCATTTGGCAGTCTTGGCAGCGCGTGCACGTACCCCGCGTGCACGTACCGCATTCGGCGTCAACCGCAGCGACGCGGTGGCGTACGCGAACACGGGAGGTCGGCCACCGGCCATGAACATCGTCGTCTGCGTGAAGCAGGTCCCCGACACGGCGACCGAGCGCAAGCTGAGGTCCGAAGACAATACGCTCGACCGCGACGCCGCCGACGGCGTCATCAACGAGCTGTGCGAATACGCGGTCGAGGAGGCACTGCGCCTGAAGGAGGCCCACGGCGGTGAGGTGACCGTCCTCACCATGGGCCCCGCCAAGGCGAGCGACACCATCCGCAAGGCTCTGGCCATGGGCGCCGACAAGGCCGTCCACCTGGTGGACGACGCGCTGCACGGCTCGGACGCCCTGGGCACCTCATACGCCCTGGCACAGACCCTCAAGAAGATCGGTTTCGATCTGGTCGTGCTCGGCTCGGAGTCGACGGACGCCCGCACAGGCGTCCTCGCCGCGATGCTGGCCGAGCGCCTCGGCGTGCCGCAGCTCACCTTCGCCAACCAGGTGCAGGTCGACAAGGGCGCCATCTCCATCCAGCGCGTCACCGACTACGGCTATGACAAGGTCGAGGCCTCGCTGCCCGCCGTCGTCTCCGTCGTGGAGAAGATCAACGAGCCGCGCTACCCGTCCTTCAAGGGCATCATGGCCGCGAAGAAGAAGCCGGTCGAGAAGCTCGGCGTCGCCGACGCCGAGATCGACGCCTCCCAGGTGGGCCTGGCCAACTCGTGGAGCGAGGTCGCCGAGTTCGCGGTCGCCCCGCCCCGCGCGGCGGGCACGGTCGTCAAGGACGAGGGCGACGGTGGCGTGAAGGCCGCCGACTTCCTCGCGTCGAAGAAGTTCGTCTGAGAACGGGGGTTAAGTGAAATGTCCGAGATTCTCGTTCTGGTCGAGCACGTCGAGGGCCAGGTCAAGAAGGTCACCCTTGAGCTGCTGACGCTCGCCAGGAAGCTGGGCACCCCGGCGGCGGTCTGGACGGGCGCGGGATACTCTCCCGAGGCCCAGGCCAGGCTGGCCGAGTACGGCGCGGAGAAGATCTACGTGGCCGACTCCGCCGAGGTGAGCGACTACGTCGTGGCCCCCAAGGCGGAGCTGCTCGCACACCTGGTGGGCGAGAAGTCGCCGGTCGCGGTGCTCGTCGCCGCGACGGCCGAGGCGAAGGAGATCGCCGGCCGTCTCGCCATCAAGATCGACTCTGGTGTGCTCACCGACGTCGTCGGCATCGAGGACGGCCTGGTCGCCGACCAGTCCATCTTCGGCGGCGGCATCAACGTCCGCTCGCGGGTGACCAAGGGCATCCCGATCGTCGCGGTGCGCCCCAACGCCACTCCCGTCGAGGCCGCCGCGGGCGCGGGCGCCGAGGAGCACGTCGCCTTCACCGTGTCCGACGCCGCCAAGGGCGCCAGGATCGTGGAGCGGGTCAAGGAGGAGAAGGGCGCTCGCCCGGAGCTCACCGAGGCCGCGATCGTGGTCTCCGGTGGCCGGGGTGTCGGCTCCGCGGAGAAGTTCTCCATCATCGAGGAGCTGGCCGACTCGCTCGGCGCGGCCGTCGGCGCCTCCCGCGCCGCCACCGACGCCGGCTGGTACCCGCACCAGTTCCAGGTCGGCCAGACCGGCAAGACCGTCTCGCCGCAGCTGTACATCGCGGCGGGCATCTCCGGGGCGATCCAGCACCGGGCCGGCATGCAGACCGCGAAGACGATCGTCGCGATCAACAAGGACCCCGAGGCGCCGATCTTCGAGCTCGCCGACTACGGCGTCGTGGGCGACCTGCACCAGATCGTCCCGCAGCTGACCGAGGAGGTCACCAAGCGCAAGTGACCCGCTCGGGTCACTCGCGTACGACAGGCAGGAAGACGGGAGGGGCACCGCACGTCGCGTGCGGGCCCCTCCCGTCCTTCTTTCCGGTTCTCCCGGAGGGCTCCCGGACCGGTACGGCACGCGAGACCCGTGACCCGCGAAGCCCCGGACCCATGGCGCGTGGTTCGCCCGCCCGGCCCCGTTTTCAGGTGCAGGCCGGGACGAGGTCAGGCCGCCATGGACAGCTCGCGCCTGGGACTCTCCAGCGGGACGGTGACCGCGCGGGAGCGGGGCAGGAACCACGCCGCGGCGGCGATCAGGACGCCGAGCACCACGGCGATGCCGAGGCCCACCCTGAGCGTGACCAGGTCGGAGAGGAAACCGATGATCACGGGGCCGAGCAGCAGCCCCGCGTAGCCCATCGCACCGGTCTGGGCGATGGCGGGTCCGGGATCGCCGGTCGCGCCGCCCGCCAGGGACATCGCCATCGGCGAGACCGTCGCCACGGCCACGCCCACGAACAGCATCGCCGACAGGGCGATCGGCGCCGTGGGGGCCGTGATGACCACGGCGAAGGTCGCGGCGGTGGCCAGACCCGAGGCGACCGTCATGCCGCGGGCCCCGAAGCGGATCCGGACCCGGTCGCCGGCGAGACGTCCGGCGAGCATGCCCGCCTCGAAGATCGGATAGCCCAGGGCGGCGAGCGCCTCCGGCGCCCCCAGCACGTTGCGCAGGTACAGGCCGTTCCAGTCGGCGATCGTGCCCTCCACCATGAACGCGCAGAAGGCGATCACGCCGAGGAGGTAGACCACCGGAGGCATCCGGCGCCTCGTCGTGCTCCGGCTCCCGGCCGAACGGCCCGAGGGCGCCGGAGGGTCGGGCAGGTAGGAGCGGCCGAGGAAGACCGTCACGGGGAGCGCGAGCAGCGCGACCAGGGCGAGGTGGACCGTGATCGAGAGCCCGGCCACGATCGCCACGGTGCCCAGCAGGCCCGCCGAGATCGCCCCCACGCACCAGCCGGCGTGCATGCCGTTCATCAGCGGGCGGTCGTAGGCGCGCTCGACCGCCGATCCCTGCGCGTTCATCGCGACGTCCACCGCGCCGAACGCCATGCCGAACAGGCCGCTCGCGACCAGGACGAGGGGGAACGAGGGCGCCACCGCGAGCAGCGCCAGGGTGATCGCGGTCAGGGGGGCCGCGACCCGCAGGATGCTCCGGCTGCCGAAGCGTGCCATCACCCCGCGCATCGACTGCATGGTGATGAGCGCTCCCAGCCCCCACACGAGGAGGGTGACGCCCACCGACGCCTCGGACAGGCCGAGTTTGTCGGAGAGCGCCGGAATGCGCACGGTCATCGATCCGCACAGCAGCCCGGCGAGCACGAATGTGAGAACCGCCCCGGTTCGGGCCGCCCTCAGGTCGCGGGTCATGACGTAATCCCTTCAATAAATGTTTTGACAAACCGGGGAGCGGGCATGCCGAAGACGGTCGCTTTCGCACGCGAAAGCGACCACCAGTTTTTAGGGGCCCACCTGCTCGGTGAATGATCGGAATAGACGCCCACCGATCGGCGCGTCAGGGCGCCAGGATGATCAGGTGGGCAGGGTGTTCAGGCGGGCAGCAGGGCGAGAAGGCGTTGTTTCAGCCCCTCGAAGTGCTCGGCGTCGTAGAGATCGGGGTCGTGGCTCGCCACGTCCCACAGTCCCTCGCAGGCCAGGCGCACGATCTGCGCGGCCCCCGGGTCGGGCTCGCGGTCGAGCCCCTCGCGGTGCCATCGGGCCATCGCCACCCGCAGCGGCGCCAGAAGATAGAGGTTGCCGGAGGCTCCCGTCACCACGGCCCAGCGCCGCAGCCTGCCGCTCTGCACGGCGGCGAACGTGGCCGCCAGATAGTTCTTGGTGTAGGTGTCGTGTCCCTGAGCCGCGATGAGCTCGTCGAACTCCTCGATCAGCCGCTCGACCATGCCCTTGATCAGGGCTTCCTTCGTGCCGAAGTGATAGAGCAGACCGCCCTTGCTGCATCCGGCGCGCTCGGCGACGGTCGCCAGGGTGAGCGCCTGAGAGCCCTGGTCGCAGAGCAGATCCTCTGCCGCGTCCAACAGCTCTTCCCGTCTCATGGCGGTTACTGTACCGTCTGGACGGTTTAGTGGTCAACTCGGGGATCAGGTCCCGGGCGGGCGCGGATACCCTTGGAAGGTTGACAGCGAGTGGGGGAGGGGAATGCGGCCGTGAAGCCCGCCTATCTCGATCATGCGGCGACCACGCCGATGCTTCCCGAGGCGATCGAGGCGATGACAGCCCAGTTCGGCCGGGTCGGCAACGCGTCGTCCCTGCACGCCGCCGGTCGCCGCACCCGCCAGGTCGTCGAGGAGTCGAGGGAGACCATCGCCGCCGCGCTCGGCGCCAGGCCCAGCGAGGTCGTCTTCACGGCGGGCGGCACCGAGGCCGACAACCTCGCGGTGAAGGGCCTGTACTGGGCCCGTCGCGCCGGGGGCGCCGACAGGATCCTGATCAGCGCGGTGGAGCACCACGCCGCCCTGGATCCCGCGCACTGGCTGAGCGACCACCAGGGCGCGACCGTCGAGCTGCTCGACGTCGACGAGGTCGGCCGGGTGCACCCGCAGACCCTCCGCGACGCCATCGAGCGTGACCCGGCGAGCGTCGCCCTGGTCAGCGTGATGTGGGCCAACAACGAGGTCGGCACCATCCAGCCGGTCCACGAGCTCGCCGCGATCGCCCGGGAGCACGGCATCCCCTTCCACACCGACGCGGTCCAGGCCGTCGGCCAGCTTCCCCTGGACTTCGCCGACTCGGGGGTCGACGCGCTGACGATCTCCGGGCACAAGGTCGGCGGCCCGATGGGCGTCGGCGCCCTGCTGCTCGCCAGGGGCGTCGACCCGATGCCGGTGCTGCACGGCGGCGGCCAGGAGCGCGACATCCGCTCCGGCACGCTCGACGCCCCCTCCGTCGCCGGTTTCGCCACGGCGGTACGGGCCGCGGTGGCCAGGCAGGCCGAGACCTCCGCCCGGCTGACCGGGCTCCGCGACGACCTCATCCACCGGGTCCGCCAGGCGGTACCCGGCGTGATCCTCAACGGCGACCCCGTGAGCCGCCTCCCCGGCAACGCCCACTTCTCCTTCCCCGGCTGCGAGGGCGACGCCCTGCTCATGCTGCTGGACGCCAAGGGAGTGGAGTGCTCGACCGGTTCGGCCTGCTCGGCCGGGGTGGCCCAGCCCTCCCACGTGCTGCTCGCGATGGGCGCCGACGGGGTGCGGGCTCGCGGCTCGCTGCGCTTCTCCCTGGGGCACACCTCGACCGAGGAGGACGTGGACCGGCTCGTCGAGGTCATCGGCCTCGTCGTCGAGCGCGCCCGTCGCGCGGGCATGAGCTGATCCTCGTCGTACAGGTGTCCGTCGTACCGGGCGCGTGCCGAATCTCGGGCGGGGCGGTCCGTGTTTCCAGGGCTCCCGGTCTCTCGGCCGGGCGCGAGCCGGTTCATGGCCCAGGGGCCTCCTGATCCGACGGGGGTGGGCGCCCGACGCGGGTAGGCTCAAGGGGTTATGAGTCTTCGTGTGCTTGCCGCCATGTCCGGTGGCGTCGACTCCGCAGTGGCGGCCGCCCGCATCGCCGAGGCGGGCCATGACGTCACCGGTGTCCACCTCGCCCTCTCCGCCAACCCCCAGTCCTATCGGACCGGCGCCCGCGGGTGCTGTACGGTCGAGGACTCGCGAGACGCCCGCAGGGCCGCCGACGTGATCGGCATCCCCTTCTACATCTGGGACATGGCCGAGCGGTTCCACCGGGACGTGGTCGAAGACTTCGTCAGCGAGTACGCCGCCGGACGCACGCCCAACCCGTGCCTGCGCTGCAACGAGAAGATCAAGTTCGAGGCGGTGCTCGACCGGGCTCTCGCGCTGGGCTTCGACGCGGTGGCCACCGGGCACCACGCGCGGATCACGGACGGTGTCCTGAGCCGCAGCCCCGACCAGGGCAAGGACCAGTCGTACGTCCTGGGCGTGCTCACCAGGGAGCAGCTCTCTCACGCGATCTTCCCACTGGGTGACTCCACCAAGGCCCAGGTCCGTGAGGAGGCCGCGCGACGTGGTCTCATGGTGGCCGACAAGCCCGACAGTCACGACATCTGTTTCATCGCCGACGGCGACACCCGAGGCTTCCTCGCCGACCGCCTCGGCGCGGAGCACGGCCCGATCGTCGACGAGTCCGGCGAGGTCGTGGGTGGCCACGAGGGTGCCTACGGCTTCACGATCGGCCAGCGCAAGGGCCTGCGCATCGACCGCCCGGCCCCCGACGGCCGCCCGCGCTACGTGCTCTCCATCGAGCCGGTCTCCAACACCGTCACCGTCGGACCGCGCTCGTCCCTCCAGGTCACGACCATCGTCGCGGAGCGGCCGGTCTGGAACGGCCCGGTGGACGAGCCGCGCGAGCCACTGGCCTGCACGGTCCAGCTCCGCGCCCACGGCGAGGTGTACGGCTGCCGTGCCCAGCTCTCCGGCGGGGAGGTCCACATCACGCTGGACGACCCGGCCACCGGGGTCGCGGCGGGGCAGGCGGCCGTGCTCTATCTCGGCGACACCGTGATCGGCTCGGCCACCATCGCCTCGGCCTCCTGAGCGCGTTCCCCTGAGCGTGCTCTCCACGCCCGTACTCCGAGCACGTTCCCTGAGGGTGCGTTCTTCGGTCCGCGTGCCGGGCCGTCGCGCGGGCGTGTCCTCGGCGGTCACGTCCCCGCGAGCCCGGCGTGCGGAACCGGCGCGGGTTCACCTACCGGCCGGCCGCTTCATGTCCCCCGCGGGTCCGGCGGGAGAGCGGCTCGGTGGCCGAGAGGTTCCTACGGCAGGGTGACCGACTCGCCGGGCTTGAGGCGGCGCATGTCGGCCTTCTGTTTGTCCGACTCCATCTCCAGCCACATGTCGACCAGCCGGAGCCCGATGTCGTTGATCAGGCCGTCGTGGGTGGAGAAGGCGCGGGCCGGACGGACCTGGCGGAGATACTCGACCATCTCCGTCGCCTTCATCCACGGCGCGTTGGTCGGTACCAGGAGCGTGGGCACCTCGACACCCGGAGGGGTGAACGCGTCACCCGGGTAGAAGACCTCCTCGTCCACCAGGAAACCGACGTTGCGCACGATCGGCAGGTCCGGGTGGTTGGGGGCGTGCCACTCACCGACGGCCTTCACCCCGAAGCCGGCGGTGTCGAAGGCGTCGCCGTGCCGTACCACCTGGATCTTCGCGGGAACGTCGGTGAGCGTGGCGGCCACGCTCTCGTTGGTCCAGATCTCCAGGGCCGGGTTGGCCTCGGCGGCCCGGCGCAACCGGTCGGCGTCCACGTGGTCGAAGTGCTCGTGGGTGATGAGTACGGCCTGTGCCGCGTCGAGCGCGGACTCCTCACTGAAGGAGCCCGGGTCGATCACGAGGACGGAGTCGTCCTTCTCCAGGCGGACACACGCGTGTCTGAATTTCGTGAGTCTCATCCCCTCACTCTATGAGGAGCCGAGATCACGGCCCCTCGGGGAGGGAGGGCGGAACGCGCGGGGGGCTGCCGGGAAGGCGGCGCCCCCCGCGCGGTCCGATCAGTTGATCACGGGCGGCGCGGTACCGCGGTCACCACCCCACACGTCCTCGTCCTCGGTGAGCCAGGTGGAGCGTTCGCGGTCCTGGTCTCCCTGGCCCGCCGCGCCGCTCATGGGCATGAACGGCATGCCGCCCATGCCCATGCCGCCACGGCCGTCGACCCTCGGGCCACCGACCCCACCGACGCCGCCGAAACCACCGCCGGTCCCGGTGGTGCCGCCGTTGCCGACCCAGGAACTCGGCCCCGCGGGACCGTTCTGGCCGAACACGGTGGGACCCGCGCCTCCTCCACCGCCCCCGGTGTAGGGGGGCAGGCCGGTTCCGGGGCCGAGCCCGGTACCGGGACCGGCTCCCGTGCCGGGACCGAGCCCGGTTCCGGGGCCGGGCACGGTGGGCTCGAAACCGGCCAGCTTGGTGTTGCGCGGATCGTTCGGATCCAGGCCCGCGCGTGGGTCGTTCGGGTTCAAAACCGTCGGGTCGGTGTATCCGGGCGGAAGGTTGCCGTTGCCCGGCAGGCCCGTGCCGGGAACACCCGGACCGGGAAGACCCGTACCCGGATTACCCGTGCCGGGACCGCCGGGACCGCCGGGATAGGCCGGGACGGAGGGGTGGGAGACGCCGGGATAGTCGCTCCCGCTCGGATAGCCGCTCCCAGAGCCCCCCGGATAACCGCCCGAGAAACCGGGCAGCCCTCCGACGCCACCCCCGCCGTAGCCGCCGGGTATGCCACCGCCCCCGGGGTAACCCCCGCCTCCCGGGTAGCCTCCCAGGCCGCCGGGGTAGTTCTGGTTGGTGAGCGCGGGGTCGACCGCGCCGCTCAACTGGGGCAGGTCCTTCTCCACGGTCGCGGGAATGCGGTCGTAGAGGTTGACCAGCTCCTGGTTGAGGGCCATCAGGTCCTCGCGGGCGAAGTCGTTCGTCGACTTGTTGGTGAAGAGATACGTGTCACCGACCTTCCCGACGGCGATGTCGTCTCCCGGAAGGAAGTCGACCCCGTCGAGGAAGCCCATCGAGGGCCTGCTGTTGGCGTACTCGATGTACTTGGGAAGGACCTCCCTGCCGTAGTGGGTCAGTGGTGGCCCGAGCTGGCCGCAGCGGGTGGACAGCTCGTTGACCGTCTTGTGGACCAGCTGGAGCGCGTTCTGCGCCTCGATCGAGGCGTCACCGCTCCAGACCTGGGCGAGTTCTCCGGCGATCTGCCGGATGAGGGTGTGGCTGGCGCGCAGTGTGGACGCGGCGGAACTGTAGGCGTGGCCCGCGTCCTCGATGGCCCGCGGGTTGGTGCTCTGCAGCATCATTTTGATCTCTTCGGCGCTGTAGCCGCTGTAGTGGCCACGGCTGCCGATCCCAGGGGGGCCCTCACCGTCGAACTTGATGTGGTGAAGCGCGTGGTCGTTGCCCATCGCCTCAGCCCGCCTTGTTCGTGGTGCTGGCCTGCTCGGCGTCCTGGTAGTTGTAGGCGGCGACGCGCAGCAACTCGATCGCGGCCCGGTATTTGACGATGGTGTCCTGGTATACCGTGCCGACCTTCATGTGGGCCTTGCCCGCGGTCCTGGCGACGTCCTTGGCGGTGTCCCAGGTGCCGAAGTGGGCCTCGGTCAGGTTGGTCATGGCCCGCATGTCCTGCAGGGCGCCCTCGTTCGAGCCCTCAAGGCGCGCGACGTCCTCCTCAAGGGCCTTGAGAAGCTGCTTGATCCGGTCGCGCTTGATCTCGACGGCCGGACGGTCCTTGTCGAGGCCTGGCCAGGGGGGCGCGACTCTGTCTTCGGGAGGTAACATGCCTCTCTCCCCGTTACTGAAGGGGCCGCGGCGACGCCGTGACCCGGTTGGTTCTCCCCGGTGACATGGGCCGCGGCAGCGCCGTGACCCGCCCCGTTCGCGGGGTCAGCGTCCGTCGAACATCGTGACGTTGACCTTCTCGGTGTTCGCGAAGTTCTCCCTGCCGATCTCGATGACGCCACCGAGACGCTGGAGCAGCGCGGCCATCCGGCCGGACGCGGCGTCCCACTGCGCACGGGCGCCGTAGTAGGCCGTGCGGGCGTCGCCCTCCCAGTCGCCGAGCAACCGGTCGAGGTCCCCTTCCAGGTTCTGGAGGGTCCCTTCCAACATCTGCCACTGCCGCGCGAAGTCAGCGGCAGAGCGGTCCATCTGGCCGAAGTCGACAAGAGTGCGGTCAAAGTCGCTAGCCATGGTGATCCCCGTTTCTGAGCTGTCAGCTGTTGATGTCGGCCCCGAGCCGCTGCGAGACGGCGGTCTGGTTCTCCTGGGCCGTCTCGTAGTTCTTCTGGATGTTCTTGAGCTTGATCGACAGGCCCTCGAGCTCGCGCAGGATGTTGGTCATCTCGGTGCTCCAGGCGTTGAACACGCCGTCGAAGGAGACCGCGGACTGGCCGTCCCAGCCGGAGCGCAGCTCGCCCCGGTGGCCGTCGAGCTGGGTCTTGATCTGGTTGATCGTGCCCTTGGCGTCGTCGGTCTTCTGTGACGCCTCACCAAGCCGCGAATGATACGCGGTGGTCCTCTGAACCACGTGACACCTCCATGGTGTTCGACTGACATGGGTCTTTCGATCATTACAAAGTGGACAACCATCGCATCTCTCATCTGTAACGAACAGATGTACCGTTGATAACGGGGATCACGGTTGTCCCACGGGCACCGGGACTCCCGCCGCCGTCCGGCTGAGCGCGGGGCCCTGCGGGATCAGATGCACGATGTGCGCGGGCAGCGGCGCGACGTCCGCCGCCGTGTAGCCGAGGCTCGCCAGCGACTCCGTCGCGGTGATCGCGTGCCGTCGCCCCTGGTCGCTGACGAGGAAGACCGAGGTGACCGCGTCCAGCCTGTCGTTCCCCGGCAGCACGCCCACCAGCGACGCGGTGCCCGGCGGGAGCACGACCTGGTCCACCGAGTCCTGGTCGAAGCGGCCCGCCGGCGGTGCGGGAATGCGCATGGTGCTGCCGACGGTGAGCCGCGCCCGCGTCGATCCGCGCTCGGTCTCGGCGTAGACCGCGCACACCGGCGAGGCGGGATCGGGGGCGACGACCCGGGGCATGGTGGCGGGAAGCCCCGCGGGATCGAAGCGGGTGGCCGAGCGCCGCATCCCGTTCGCGGTCGCGGCGTCGATCTCCACGGCGCGCACCGGCGCCCTGCCGTACGCCCTCTTGCTCGCCGGGTCCTGGAGCAGGAGTTCGGCCTGGGCTGGGGTGAGCGCGGCCAGACCGTCGGGGAGCAGGACGTACCACTTGGCGGTGTCCCCCGACGTGGCCCGCACGGTATAGATCCGGCCCGCGGCGGAGCGCCCCCCGTCGGGGCCGCGCATCACCCTGCCGCGGGCCGCGAGCGCCGGGGCGCTGAAGTCGGGGCCGATGGGCAGCGCGTTGAGCCAGGCCGCGGGGACCTGCCGGGGCTGCTCCTCGGTCAGTGCCCGCAGGCTCTTCTGCGGCACCCGCATCCGCCGATCCGACCAGAGCAGCCAGGTCTGCGAACCCTCCTGCACGACCATCGCGGTGTCCTGCCCGAGCGGGGTGCCGCCGACCGAGAAGCCGCCGACGAGCGAGGTGTGCGGGATACGTGTCCCCGCGGTGTCCACGCCCTCGACCACGCAGGCCGACCAGGGGGCGCGGACGAGCCGCTCGCGGGGCGGCAGCGACTCGGGGGCGCCGGGGATGCCGACCAGGAGCCCGCGGGGGAAGCTCGCCAGTGATGCCGTGGTGACCGTGCGGACCTTCACCCCCTGCCCGCCGCCGAGCAGCAGCCTGGCCGAGGTCACGTTGGCGACCGGGATCATCTGCCCCCGCGTCGCGCTGTAGACGAAGGTCGCGCCCGACTCCTCCTCGACGATCACCGTCCCCGGCTCGGTGAGCGCGGTGGCGCCGCCGGGACGCAGCAGCCCGTAGACACCGAACGCCACCGCCACCAGCACCGCGACCAGGATGCCGCAGAACGTCGCGACGTTCTGCCTGCGCATCGGCGACTCCGGCACGTCGGGCTCGCCCTGGAGCAGGGCCATGCCCAGGCGCTGGGTCATCAGCTTGTGCGCCTGATAGAGATCACGACGGGTCTGCATCCCACCTCCGCCTCGCCGGGTGCGCGGTCGCCGACAGCATAGAAGCGTGATCGACGATCAGTGCAAAGAGCGCGAACGGTGAACGGCACCGGTATCTGGCGTTCACCGCTGTCGACGAGCTCGCGGTCGGGATGCGCTGTCGCCGGTCAGCCCGACAGGCCCCTGATGGCCGCGTACACGTCCATCACCCCGAGCGCGAGCGGGATCAGGGCGAGGATCAGGCAGAACTCCAGGATGTCCCCGGCGCGACCCCAGAACGGGGAGGGCCGCCGCTGGGGGAGGAAGAGCGCCATCCCGCCCGCCACCGCCGTCGCGCACACCAGGCCGACCGTGACCGCCGGAGCCGAGCCGGGCGTGGTGAACGCCACGCCCAGGACGAGTGCGAGCAGGCCGGTCAGCCCCGAGCCGAGCAGCCAGAGACGCTGACCCGTCCCCTGGAAGACGCGGGCGCGCATCAGCAGTGCGAGCGAGAGCGTGACCAGCGTCGCGGGGGCGGTCCATCCGCTCGCGGTGAGCAGGGCGGGCAGCGTGCCCAGTGCCACCAGGGCGACGCCCGCGGTGAGGCCGGTCGCGAACCGTTCGGCCTCCGTCGCGCGGCGCCGGATGTCCGCGCCGTCGATGTCCTCGGTGTCGGCACGCAACTCCTCGGCGTTGGCGGGCAGCGCGGGCAGCGGGAGCCGCGCCAGCCGGAAGGACGTCGTCGGGATGAGCGGTGCGCAGGCGAGGGTCACCGCGGCGGCCACCGCGGCCACACCGGCGGCGGGCGCCCCGGTGAACATGACGACCGCCGAACAGATCGTCCCGATGACCGCGGCCAGCCCGACGCCGAAGAAGTTGGGCAGGCCCTCGGCGACGACCCAGCCGGTCACGGTGGCGACCAGCGCGGTCACCGCGAACCCGGCGAGCAGGTTGGGCGCTCCGAAGGCGGCGGAGCCGGCGGGGGGAGCGGGTGCGCAGGCCCCGGCGAGGAAGGCGTGGGGCAGCGCGGTGTAGCCGATGATCGCGCCGGCACGTCCGTCGCCCAGGGCTCTGGAGAGCGCGGCGCCCGCCACGACGGCGAGGGTCGCGCACGCTCCGGCGAAGGCGACGACCGGGCCCCAGGGAGGCCCGCTCACCGCGAGCACCACGGCCGCGGCGACCATCGACAGCGCCGCGGTGCCCAGCCCCACGCCCCTGGTGTGCGCGGGCCGCCAGCGCCCGGTCCTTTCCTTGACGCCGGTCGCCACGGTGTCGGCGACGTCGTCGAAGACCGCCTCGGGCAGCTGGGACGAGCGGGGCAGCAGGTAGAGGACCTCGCCGTCCCTGATGCCCAGCTCGTTCAGGCTCGCGCCGGGGGGCATGGGTGCCGCGCCGATCCGCTGGAGTCCCCATCCTCCGACCGGCGCGACCTCCTCGGCGCTCTCGCCGGTGGCGGCGAGCAGGTCGGGCAGCAGATGGGAGAGGGGGAGGTCCGAGGGCACCGCCAGGTCGACCCGGCGGCGCGGGGTGACGACGGTGATGCGGCACAGGGAGATTGCGGTCACCTGGTTCACAGGGCGCATGGTAGCCACCTCCGCGATCATCCGGCACCCGTCGGGGGCGAGCCGCACGGTGTTCACCCCGCCGACCACCCGGTCCGCGGGCGGTGGAGTCCTCCCGCGATCATCCGATCCATGGGCGGTGGAGTCCCCCCGGTCATCCGGTCACGGGTGGTGGAGTCATCCCCGCGATCATCCGGTATCGGTCCCGGGACGTTCTCGAAGACCCCGTCGAACATCGGGGGCGGTTTCGCTACGGTGATCCGGACTGCACGATATTTGCTTAACTCACATCGGGGGCGAAGTGGGCATAGTGGTCGTTCGGCGTCCTGAGCGGCGCCCACCCCCGGCACCACCGCGCGGCGAGATCCTCCTGGAGTCGCCGCCGGAGATCCCGGAGACCACCTCGGCGGGGTTCACGCAGGTGCTCATGTACCTGCCGATGGTGGCGGGCGGCGCCGCGATGGGGCTGATGTTCGCCGGGGGCGGCGGCGGAAACCCGATCATGTACGTGGCGAGCGGCATGTTCGCGCTCTCCATGGTCGGTATGACCGTCGGTCAGATGGGCAGGGCGGGCGGGGAGCGCAAGCTACGGATCAACGGCCAGCGTCGCGACTACTTCCGCTACCTGTCCCAGACCCGCGCCAAGGTGAGGCGCGCGGCCGCCAGGCAGCGTGAGGCGCTCGACTGGAACGGCCCCGCCCCCGACGCCCTCTGGGCGATCGCGCTGAGCGCCCGCCTGTGGGAGCGGCGCCCCTCGGACGCCGACTTCGGCGCCGTCAGGGTGGGCACCGGCTCCCAGCGTCTCGCGATCCAGCTCATACCGCCGGAGTCCAAGCCGGTCGAGGACCTGGACGCCATGTCCGCCGGGGCGCTGCGCCGCTTCGTCCGCGCCCACTCGACGGTGGCCGACCTGCCCATCGCCATCTCCCTGCACTCCTTCGCCAGGGTGAGGCTCACCGGCCCCGAGGCGGCCGTCCGCGACATGGTCAGGGCGCTCGTCGGCCAGCTCGCCGTCTTCCACTCGCCGGACGAGCTCAGGATCGCGGTGTGCGCGTCCAGGGAGTGGATGGCCCACTGGGAGTGGGTCAAGTGGCTCCCGCACGCCCTCCACCCGCACGAGACCGACGCGGCGGGGCCCGTCCGCCTCATGACCGAGGACCTGGGCGAGCTCGACCGGCTGCTGGGCGCCGACTTCAAGAACCGGGCACGGTTCAAGCCGGGGATCTCCCCCGACGCGCTCCCGTACCACATCGTGATCATCGACGGCGGGCACGTCCCGCAGGACTCCCCGCTGGGCGCGGACGCGATCGAGGGGGTCACCCTCATCGACCTCGACGGCACCACCACGCCGGCGGGCGAGAAGACGATGCTCAGGCTGCGCGTCACCGAGGACCTGTTCAGCCGGGTCACCACCGACCAGGCGGGCAAGGAGGTCGTCACCCCGCTCGGCAGGCCCGACCGGTTCTCGTACCTGCAGGCGGACGGGCTCGCCAGGCGGCTCGCCCCGTTGCGTGGCTCACCGGCCGGAGCCGGGGGCGGCGACGCGCTCGCCGCCGACACCACGCTGGCCGAGCTGCTGGGACTCGGCGACCCCGCGGGGCTGGACCCGGCGCTGCTCTGGCGTCCCAGGGCACCGCGCAACCGGCTGCGGGTGCCGATCGGCGTCGGTACCGACGGGCGCCCGGTCGAGCTGGACATCAAGGAGTCCGCGCAGGGCGGCATGGGCCCGCACGGCCTCGTCATCGGCGCCACCGGCTCGGGAAAGAGCGAGCTGCTGCGCACGCTGGTGCTCGGGCTGGCCGTCGCGCACTCGTCGGAGGTCCTGAACTTCGTGCTCGTCGACTTCAAGGGCGGCGCGACCTTCCTGGGCATGGACTCTTTGCCGCACGTCTCGGCCGTCATCACCAACCTCGCCGACGAGCTGCCGCTCGTCGACCGCATGCACGCCGCTTTGCACGGCGAGATGGTACGGCGCCAGGAACTGCTCCGCGCCGCGGGGAACTACGCCTCGTTGCGCGACTACGAGCAGGCCAGGGAGCAGGGGGCCGACCTGCGCCCGATGCCCACGCTCTTCGTGGTGCTGGACGAGTTCAGCGAGCTCCTGTCGGCCAAGCCCGAGTTCATCGAGCTCTTCGTGATGATCGGCCGCCTCGGCAGGTCCCTGGGGGTTCACCTGCTGCTGGCCTCGCAGCGGCTGGAGGAGGGCAGGCTGCGCGGCCTGGACACCCATCTGTCGTACCGGATCGGCCTGCGGACCTTCTCGGCGATGGAGAGCAGGGTGGTTCTCGGCGTGACCGACGCCTACGAGCTGCCCTCGGCGCCGGGCAACGCCTTCCTGAAGTTCGACACCACGGGGATGGTCCGTTTCAAGGCCGCGTACGTCTCCGGCCCCTACACCCCCGAGCGGCGGGTCGTGCGGCGCGAGCGCGCCGAGGGGCGGCAGATCGTCCCCTACGGTCCCGCCTACATCGCGCCTCCCCGCCAGGCCGAGCCGGAGGAGGAGCCCGAGAGCGTCGTCGCGGGGCGCGACACGCTGCTCGACGTCGTGGTCCGCAGGCTGGGCGGGCAGGGTCCGCCCGCGCACCGGATCTGGCTGCCGCCGCTGGCCGAGCCGCCCTCGCTCGACCAGCTCCTGCCGCCTTTGTCCGTCACTCCGCAGCACGGGCTGACGACCGCGCACTGGCAGGGGCGCGGGGGGCTGCACGCGCTGCTCGGCGTCGTCGACCGCCCCTTCGAGCAGCGGCGCGACCCGTACTGGCTCGACCTGTCGGGCGCCGCCGGGCATCTGGCCGTGGCCGGGGGGCCGCAGAGCGGCAAGAGCACCGTGCTTCGTACGCTGATCGCCGGTCTCGCCCTCATCCACACCCCCGCCGAGGTGCAGTTCTACTGCCTGGACTTCGGCGGCGGCGCGCTCGCCTCGCTGGAGGGCCTGCCGCACGTCGGCGGGGTGGCCAACCGGATGGACAGCGACCGGGTCCGCCGTACCGTCGCCGAGGTCACCGCGCTGCTCGCGCGGCGAGAGCGGGAGTTCGCCGAGCTGGGCGTCGACTCGATCGCCGCCTACCGGCGCCAGATCGCCGCCGGGGCCGTGGATCCCGGCGGTTTCGGGGACGTGTTCCTCGTGGTCGACGGCTGGCTCACGGTCCGCCAGGAGTTCGAGTCGCTGGAGCCCACGATCACCGAGCTGGCCGCCCGCGGTCTCGGCTACGGCATCCACGTGGTCGCCGCGACCAACAAGTGGTCGGAGTTCCGGCCCTCCATCCGCGACCTGTTCGGTTCCCGGGTGGAGCTGAGGCTGGGTGACGCCTACGAGTCGGAGGTGAACCGCAGGACCGCGATGGCCGTTCCCGAGGGCGTGCCGGGGCGCGGCCTCACCCGCGAGGGCCTGCACTTCCTGAGCGCGCTGCCCCGCGTCGACGGCGGCGACCGGAGCGACGACCTGCCCGCCGCCACCCGGGCGATGGTCGAGTCCGTCGCCGCCGCCTGGCAGGGCCCGTCCGCTCCCAGGGTGCGGCTGCTGCCCGCCGTCCTGGCGCCCGAGAGCCTGCCGGGCCCCGAGGAGACCGGTGCGCGCATCCCGCTGGGCATCGACGAGAGCACCCTCTCGCCGGTGCTCGCCGACTTCGACGCCGATCCGCACCTGGTCGTGATCGGCGACAACGAGAGCGGCAAGTCCAACCTGCTGCGCCTGGTGGCCGAGGGGGTCGTGGCCCGTCACGAGCCCTCGAAGGCCCGCCTCGTCGTGATCGACTACCGCCGCTCGCTGCTGGACGCCGCCTACACCGAGCACCGTATCGGGTACGCGGCCTCCTCGACGGCCGCCACCGAGTTCATCGGCGAGCTCAGGGATTCGCTGATCAAGCGGCTCCCCCCGGCGAACCTCTCGCCGGAGGAACTGCGCTCGCGCGGCTGGTGGAAGGGGGCGGACATCTACATCGTGGTCGACGACTACGACGTGGTGGCCTCGGGCGCCAACCCGCTCGGCGGGCTGCTCGACCTGCTGCCCCAGGCCCGCGACATCGGCCTGCACCTGGTGCTGGCCCGCGCGATGGGCGGCGCGGGACGCGCCATGTTCGACCCGGTGCTCCAACGGCTCAAGGACATGGCGACCCCGGCCGTGATGATGTCGGGCCACAAGGACGAGGGTGTGCTGTTCGGGGTGCGGCCCCACGCGCTGCCGCCGGGACGCGCCTATCTGTCCGACCGGAGGAACGGCGTGCGCCTCATCCAGACCGCGTTCGTCTCCCAGCCCGCTACGGACAAGTGAACGGGAAGAAACAAAGGAGAACGTTACCCGTAACATCTCGCGTAACAATGGATGAATAATTTCACCCGGAAAACGTGCGTAACGTTCAGGGGGCTCTCTTGTCATTTCCTTCGGAGCCGACGGATATCAGTCCGGCCGATCTGAAAAGACGTAAGGAAGACTTTCACGCCGAGAGCGACGAGCTCGCCACGGCCTTCGCCAAGGCGATGGCCGACCTCGACGCCCTGGGCGCCTTCTGGGGCAACGACGAGGTCGGCCGGAAGTTCGCGGGCGCCGTGGGCGGCACCGGCTACCTCGCCGCCCGCGACGAGGCCAAAAGCCATGTCGAGGGCATCGGGAACGGCTACCGCAAGATCGGCGACAACCTGGGCCTGGTCGGTGAGAACGTCACGGGGGCCAACTGGGCGACGGTCGGGGAGATGGTCAAAGCGGTCGTCGGCCCCGAGATCGGTGCTCCGGGCAGCAAGGCCGAGCTCGAATGAGCGGCCTGGGCCTGCCCACGGGGCCCCTGGGGGCGGTGGGGGCGTTCGCCAAGGCCAACCCGGTCAAGACCGCGATGGGGGCGGGTTCCCTCGGGGCCGCCGCGTTCGTCACGTCCATGCTCGGCGTGGGCTGGCCGGAAGGCGATCCCGACAAGCTGCGCACGGCAGCGGATATCTGGGACAACCTGGCCAAAACCATCGAAGGCTCCGGCGCCGACGCGAACGGTGTCGCCGAGCAGGTCTGGAAGAACAACGGCGGCGCGGCCGTCCGGGAGTTCAACACGCTGTGGACGGGCACCTTCCGGCCCTATCCCGGTGAGGTCGCCACGTTCTGCCGGGCGATCGCGAAGGCCTGCCGCGACTACGCGCAGGCCGTGGAGATCACCCGGTACGTGCTGATCGTGCTCGCCGTCCAGGCGTGGATGAACATGGTCTACACGGTGGCCTGGGGCTGGGCCACGGCGGGCATCGGGGCGGCCGTGCAGAAGCAGATCATGGACAGGTTCTTCAAGGGCCGCGCGATCCTGCAGATGAAGATCTTCAAGATCAGCGTCGAGAAGATCATCTACAACTCGTTCTACTACCTGGGTGACAGCGTGGGCTACGCGGGCGGCCAGCAGGTGCTGCAGTGGAGCATCTTCGATCTCGCCGGGGTGAAGAAGGACCTCACCGGCAACGACGTCACCGGAGAGGGGGAGAACACCAAGCAGTTCGGCCGGGGCTTCGTCAGCAACATGGCCTTCAACGCGGCCTTCGACCTGACCAAGATCGGCCCATGGGGCAGGGCGTTCCCCAACGACGCGGCGGGCAACCTGATGTCCCGGCTGGTGGGCTCGGGCACGTACACCGTGGCGGACAACACGGTCCAGGGGGACCCCGCCCTCCCCACCTGGGAGCAGTGGGTCTCCAAGGTGATCGTGCACGGCTCCCGCGCGGCCAAGCCACCGGTCTGAGCGGGGCCTGCCCTCGTCGGCCCTCGTCGTGTCCCGTCGTGGATCCGGCCCCGGCGAAAGCGCGGGGCCGGATCCACGACCAGGGTGAACCGGGGCCGGCCGGTCACCTGGTCAGAGGGGTTGGTTCCCGAAGGGGTCCTCCAGGAGGGAGTTCAGCAGCGCGCCGCTCTGCTCGGCCGCGTCCCTGACGGCCTCGCCCGAGGCCTCCAGGATCGCCTCCGCGAGGGCCTCGGAGCCCAGGCGGAGAGCACGCGGGTCGATGCGGAGGGCGGCCAGCGCGCCGCTGGCCAGCACCTCCACCGACACGTGGCCGTCGGCCGCCCGGCCGTGGCCCCTGGCCTCGGCCAGGTTCCGGCCGACCTCCTCCATCCGGGTCGTCTGCTCCCCGATCACCGTGAGGAGCCGGTCCGCCTCCGGGTCCCCGGTCGGTGAGTACGGTTCGCCGGACATACCCGGCATGCTCTCCCGCTGGCCGCGCATTACCGGCAGTTCCCCCAGTCGACGGAAGCGGAGCCGGTGGATCCGCCGCCGCTGAAGCGCACGCACTTGCCCTGGGCGGAGATGATGATCGGTCCCAGGTAGTACTCGTGGCTGCCTCGTTCGGTCTTGGCCCGGCTGCCCTGCACCTCAAGGGTGGCCCAGAGCGGGGACGCGACCCCCACGTTCTCGTTCTTCAGGGTGGCCACGCAGGTGTTCTTCGTGGCGGCGTTGAAGAGCTGGTAGACAGTCCCGCCCGTGAACGGGGACTGCCGCTGCACGACGAAGCCCGGCCCGCAGACCTTCTCCGGCGTGTAGGGGTTGGCGCGCCGCGCCGGCGCGGACGACGAAGGACTCGGGGGCGAGAACGTCCACGAGGGCCTGGCCGTCTGCGAGGGCCTGAACGTCCATGAGGGCCGTGCGGTGTGCGAGGGCTTCCAGGACGGCGGGGCCGGGGACGGCGTCGGTCTCGCGGCCGGACGGGTCGGCGCGATGCTGGGGGTCGGCGTCGGCGTCGGGGTTCCCCGGGGCGCGGTCGGCGTCGGTTCGGGGGTGCCGGGCGGGGCCGGGGTGGGGGTGGGGCTCGGTTCGGGGGTCGGCGTTCCGGTCGGGGGCCCCTCCGGCTCGACGGTCAACGACGGTGTCGGCGTCGGCTGGGCCGCGGGGGCGGACGTCTCCGCCGCCGAGGGCACCCCGGCCGTGGGACTCGGCACCCCGGGCACGTTCGGAGCCTCGGTGAGCGGTGCCGTCGGCACGGGCGGAGGGTTGGTGTACATGCCGATGTCCGGGACCTGAGGTAGCTCGGTGGGTGCGTCGCTCGGCAGTTGCAGCGGCCCCACCTCGGCGACCTCGGGGTCGGGCGTCGTACCCCAGGGCACGGTCACCTTGCCCGAGGGGTTCTCCCCGGTGTTCTGCACGGGGTCCTGCCCCTGCGGCTCGTTCCGTGACCGGTCCACCAGCCCGAGCGAGACCTCGGGGAGCGCGCCGTCGGCGGAGGCCCGCTGCTCGCTCAGGGCGGTGTATCGTCCGGCGGCCCAGATCCCGAGCCCGGAGAGCAGGACGATCACACCGACGCAGGCGGCGAGCGCCATCGAGAAGTTGCCCGTCCTCGGACGGTCCTTGACCGCCTTCGCGGGTGCCGGGTCCGGGGCTCCGGGAGCGGCCGACGCGACCTGGGGAAGCTGCGGAGCTCCCCAGACCGACGTCGCGGGCTCCGCCTGTCGCGGTGCGGCGGCACCGGGAACCTGCTCGCCCCGTGATGAGTCGTCTTCCCCCGTGATCCTCGTGATCCCCGTGGTCCCCGTGCCCGGCCGCGCCCCCACGCCGGTGTCCGGTGCCCCGATCTCCGTTCCGGCGTCCGAGACGGTGCCGGGGACGCCCGGGAGTTCCAGGACGCCGGAGACAGGGCCGGGCGGAGAGGGGATCGCGGGACCGGTGGCGATGCCGGGGAGAGGAGCCGGTGCGTCCGTGACCTCCGGCTCGCCCAGCAGGCGCAGCATGGCGGCCTTGGCGTCCGGGCGCTCCCGAGCTCGCCCGTCCAGGCAGGAGGCGAGGAGTGGCCTCAGCTCCGCGGGCAGGCCGGTCAGGTTCGCGTGGCCTTCCCGGACCTTCTCGGCAAGTCCGCCGAAGGGCGGCCGTCCGGTCGCGGCGTAGACGACCGTGGCCGCCCAGGCGAAGAGGTCGGCGGGCTTGCTCGCCTCCGGCGCGGAGGTGGCCTCCTCGCGAATGTGCTCGGGGGCCCGGTAGTCCGGCTCCCGCTCGCCCGTGACGGGTTCGAGCCCGATGTCGAAGACGCGGGGACCGTCCGGGCCGAGGAGCACGGTGTCGGGGGTGAGGGACCCGTGGGCGAGGCCGGACAGGTGGAGGGCGGTCAGCGCGGTGAGCGTGCCGGTGGCGAACCGTTCCAGCGCGTCCCCGGTGAGCGGCCCGCCCTCGGCCACCGCCTGCCGCAGCGTGGGTCCCTCGATGTGCTCGCGGACCACGTACGGGCGGTCGTCGAACCAGCCGACCTCCAGCAGTCTCGCGGCGTGGGCTCCGGACGCGCGCTTGGCGGCGTGCAGTTCGTTGGTGATCCGTTCCCGTGTCCTGGGGTCGGGAGCCCCGGGTTCGGCGGGGAGGAGGCGGATGACGCGGATGATGTCGTCGTCGGGAAGATGTCCCAGGTAGGCGGCGTGTCCTGGATCCTGGTCGAGCCGGCCGACCAGGATGTACACACCGATGCGCTTGGGATCTTCGGGTAGTAATGGGTGCAAATACCCCATTGCATTCCTTCCAGCACAGCTGTCAATAAAGCCGCTTTAAACTAATCGGGCACCATCCAACCAAATTTGCCGCACCAGATCGTATTTTTAGTCCTGTTCGTTACGTTTGGCGGTCAATGGTGCCCGGTCGCCAACCCCTGCGGCGTCCCATCGGTATCGCGATGCCCGCCACGGCCACCAGAACGCCCACGACGAGCGCTCCCAGCGCGACCCAGATCGAGATCGAGACGGCCCGGGAATCTTCGGGAGGCGCGGGCCGCACCACGTTTCCCGGCAGCGGGGCGGCGAGGCGCGGCGCGAGCGCCACCTGCTCGGACGGCAGGATCGCCGAGACCGCCAGCAGCGGGTTGACCATCCCCGCGCCGGTACCCGCCCCCGCGCCGCCGTCGGCGGTCAACTCGACGCGCCGCCGTACCCGCACGTTGTCCAGCCCGGGATGGCGGGCCCGGACCAGCGCGACCACACCGGCCACGTACGGGGCGGCGAAGCTGGTCCCCTCCAGGTCCTCGCGGTAGGTCCGCCCGGCCCAGGTGCTCGTCACGTTCCGGCCCGGAGCCAGGACGGAGACGGGGGTGACGGCGTTGGAGGAGTCGGCCCTCGCGCCGTCGGGACCGGCGGCCCCGACCGAGAGGACCCCCTCGTAGGCGGCCGGGTAGGCGGGCGAGGGAGTGCCGTCCTCCTTCTGCACGTTGCCGGCCGCGGCCACCACGACCGCGTCCATGGCGAGGGCGTAGGCGACCGCGTCGCGCAGGTCGGTCTGGTCGCCCGCCTGGACCGACACGTTGATCACGTCGGCGCCCAGCTCGGCGGCCCGCACGATGGCCGCGGCCAGCCGGCCCACGTCGCCGGTACCGTCCGAGGTCTGCTTGATGGAGATCAGCTTCGCCTGCGGCGCGACCCCCGTGAAGGGCACCCCCTTGATCTCGGCCGCCGCGATGATGCCCGCCACCGCGGTGCCGTGGCCGAGACAGTCGCGGGCACCGGTCGCGGTCAGGTCGATCGACCGGGCCCTCCTCAGCTGGGGATGCCTGGTGTCCACCCCGCTGTCGACGACCGCGACGGTCACCCCGGCCCCCTTGGTCAGCTCCCACACCTCGGGGAGGCTGAGCCGGCGCTGGGCCCAGGACTCCCCGATGCTGGTCGTACCGCGCCGGGGGTTGCATTTGGCGGGCGCGGACGTTCCCGGGGTTCCCGCCCCGCCCCTCGCCGTCGAAACGCCCGCGGTCGCCGTACCCGCGCTGCCCACCCCGCCCTTCGCCGTCGAAACGCCCCCCGCGGTCGCCGTACCCGCGCTGCCCGCCGAGGCCGTCCCCGCCGTCGCGGCGGCCCGTGCCGCGGTCTCCGCCTCCGTACCCTTCGCCTCTGTACTCTTCGCCACGGCCGGTGGCGCGGCGACCGCCGCCAGCACCAGCATCGTGACGAGCATCCGACCGATCACGAAACGCCCCCAGAACGAACCAGCACGAACGGTCCCCCGAGCGAAACGGCCCCGCACCGAGACGCTTCCGGAGCGATAAGGCCCCAGAAAAGGGTGAATACCGGGCAGCACCCTACTCAGCTTGATCGCACGCCGTCACGGTGCGGCAGGATCGCCACGGCCGGAGACGCGATCCGGCGGCCATAGGCTGGCCTGGGCGGGGGAGCCGAGCAGGCGCCGGCGGGTTCCCGCCCACGTCCCCACGCGAAACCAGGAGCAGTCTTGAGCCAGTACCCATGGGGCGAGGCCACCGCGACCGGCATCGGGTCGCATCCGGGTGAGGATCACGCCGAGGCGGTCAGGGTCGCCTTCGGGGAGTCACCCGCGCTGCCGTACCTGCCGGAACTACCGGCCCGCGGTGTCGGCGCCGACATGATCGGGCGCACCGCGTCACTCCTGCTGGACCTGCCCGTCGAGGTGCAGCCGTCCGGCTGGCGCTTCGCCGACCGGCCGGGACGCGACTTCAAGCGCGCCCGCGACCATCTCGTACGCGACCTCGACGGACTGGAGGAGGTGGCCCAGGGATACGAGGGGCCCTTCAAGATCCAGGTGTGCGGGCCGTGGACGCTGGCGGGGGCGATCGAGCTCAGGCACGGCGACAAGACGCTCGCCGACCCGGGAGCGGTGCGCGACCTGGTGGAATCCCTGGCGGAAGGGCTCACCGCGCACGTCGCCGACGTACGCCGCAGGGTTCCTGGCGCCTCGCGGATCGTGGTGCAGATCGACGAGCCGGGGCTGCCCGGCGTCCTCCGGGGTACGGTGCCGACGGCCTCGGGCTTCGGGCGGCTCGCCGCCGTCGACCGTCAGATCGTCGCCGACCGGCTCGGCGCGGTGTTCCCCGCGGAGACGTTCACGGTCGTGCACTGCTGCGCCCCCGGCGTGCCCTTCGGGGTCCTGCGCACGGCGGGTGTGGGAGGCGTCTCGCTGGACGCCCACCTGATGAGGAGACGCGACGAGGACGCGATCGGCGAGACCGTCGAGGCCGGGACCGCCCTGTTCCTCGGCGTCGTACCGGGCGTGGACTCCGCGATCCCGGACGTCGGCGCGGTCGCCGAACCCGCCGTCGGGCTCTGGCACCGCCTCGGCTTCCCCTCCTCGACCCTCGCCTCGCAGGTCGTGCTCACTCCCGCCTGCGGGCTGGCCGGGGCCTCGCCCGCCTACGCCAGGGCGGCCCTGGCCGCCTGCCGCAAGGCCGCCGCCGTGCTGCGGGACGACCCCGGCGAGTGATCTCGCGCGGGCGCCCGGACGGGGGCGGCTCGGGCTTGTCCAAGTCGGGGCAATGGCGGGGTCGCGTTGTCGGTGCTCGAAGATACGTTTGTCATGGGCCACGACTGTCTCGGGTCACGACGAGGGGAGAAGCGGGCGATGGGCGCTGAGGTCGAGGGTGTGCCGGTGTCGGCGCTGGAGCGGCACGCGGAGCTGACGGAGCTGGTCGAGGAGGCCAACTGGCGTTACCACGTGCTCGACTCGCCGACCGTGAGCGACGCGCAGTACGACGGGTGGATGCGTGAGCTGCGCGAGCTGGAGGAGCGGAGCCCGAGCCTGCGCACGCCCGACTCGCCCACCCAGAAGATCGGCGCGCCGATCTCCAGCGACTTCACCCCGGTCAGTCACCTGCAGCGCATGGAGAGCCTCGACAACGCCTTCAACGCCGACGACCTCGCCTCCTGGCGGGCGAGGGCCGAGCGGCTGGCCGAGCGCGACCCCGCGCCCTACCTGTGCGAGCTGAAGATCGACGGCCTGGCGATCGCGCTGCTCTACGAGAAGGGGCGCCTCACCAGGGGGGCGACCAGGGGTGACGGCCGCGTCGGCGACGACGTGACGGCCAACGTCCGCACGATCGCCAACATCCCCCACCGCCTGACCGGCGACGACGTGCCCGACGTGGTGGAGGTGAGGGGCGAGGTCTACATCCCCGTCGAGGAGTTCGAGAAGCTCAACGAGCAGCTGGTCGAGGCGGGCAAGGCGCCGTTCGCCAACCCGCGTAACTCCGCGGCGGGCTCCCTGCGGCAGAAGGACCCGCGCATCACCGCCCAGCGGCCGCTCTACATGATCGTTCACGGGATCGGCAAGTGGGAGGGTGCCGCCGCGCCCCGCACCCAGTCGGAGATCTACGAACGGCTCGGCGGGTTCGGCCTGCCGGTCAGCGACCTCTACCGGGTCGTCGACGATCTCGACGGTATCAACGGCTTCATCGAGTTCTACCGTGAGCACCGCCACGACCCGGCCTACGAGATCGACGGCGTCGTGGTCAAGGTCAACCGCATCGAGCTGCAGCACAACCTGGGCTCGACCAGCAGGGCCCCGCGCTGGGCGATCGCCTACAAATACCCGCCGGAGGAGGTCAACACGAAGCTCCTCGACATCCAGGTCGCGGTGGGCCGCACCGGCAGGGTCACCCCGTACGGCGTCATGGAGCCGATCGTCGTGGCGGGTTCCACGGTCGAGCGGGCCACGCTGCACAACGCCTCCGAGGTGGCGCGCAAGGGCGTGCTGATCGGTGACACCGTGGTGCTGCGCAAGGCGGGCGACGTCATTCCCGAGATCGTCGGCCCGGTGGTCGACCTGCGTGACGGCACCGAGCGTGAGTTCGTGATGCCGGAGCACTGTCCGGAGTGCGGCACCCCGCTGGCGTACGAGAAGGAGGGCGACGCCGACCTGCGCTGCCCCAACACCAGGGCGTGCCCCGCCCAGCTCCGCGAACGCATCTTCTTCGCGGCCGGGCGCAGGGCGTTCGACGTCGAAGGGCTCGGCTACGTGGCGGCCACCGCGCTGACCCAGCCGCTGCCGCCGCAGGAGCCGCCGGTCCGCACCGAGGCCGACCTGTTCGACCTGACGATGGATCGGCTGCTGCCGATCAGGTCGGTGGTCCGCGACCCCGACACCGGCCTGCCCAAAACCGATCCGGAGAGCGGCGAGCCGAAGGTCGTCACCTTCTTCGCCAACCAGAGCGGCGAGCCGAGCAAGAACGCGGAGAAGATGCTGGAGCAGCTGGAGAAGGCGAAGACCCAGCCGGTCTGGCGGGTGCTCGTCGCGCTCTCCATCCGGCATGTCGGTCCTCCGACGGCCCAGGCGATCGCCGAGGAGTTCCGATCGATCCCCGCGATCGCGGAGGCGTCGGAGGAGGAGCTCGCCGCCGTCGAGGGCGTCGGCCCGCGCGTGGCCGCGGCGATCCACGACTGGTTCACGGTCGACTGGCACCGGGAGATCGTCGACAGGTGGGCCGCGGCCGGAGTCCGGATGGTCGACGACCCTCCGGCCGAGCAGCTCCCGCAGACCCTGGCCGGTCTCACCTTCGTGGTGACCGGCACGCTCGCCGACTTCACCCGTGACGAGGCGGGCGAGGCCCTGGCCGCCCGCGGCGGCAAGGTCTCGGCGTCGGTGTCGAAGAAGACCTCCTTCGTGGTGGTGGGGGAGAACGCCGGTTCCAAGTTCGACAAGGCGGTCAAGCTCGGCGTGCCGATCCTCGACGAGGCCGGCCTGCGGGTTCTGCTGAGCGAGGGGCCCGAGGCGGCGTCGGAGGTCACGGTGAAGCCTGAGGAGTAGGGGTCACCCCAGACTTGTGTCTCAAAAACGTGCGAATTGATAGTGACAGAACGTGCGCAATCGGTTCCGCGAAGTGGCCTGTAGGCCGTACTCTCCCATAGTGAACTAATGGGGGTTTTGTTACTCATGGCCGACCCAACCGACACTCGCGACACCGGACCGCGACCGGGGACGCCCCTGTGGGCCTATCTCGCCGTCGTCATCACGATCGGGTTCACCGCGCTCGTCGTGTCCCTGCTGAGCATGAACGCGGCCGAGGCCGCGGAGCTCGTCCGCAGCCCGCTGTTCTGGATGCTCGCGGCCCTCATCGTGCTGGGCGAGCTGCGGCCGGTGGTCCTGTCGTCGTCGATGACGGTGGGGGGCACCTACCCGTCGACCATGTTCACCTTCGCCGCGCTGCTCCACTACGGCCTGCCGGTCGCCGTGCTGCTGCAGGCGGTCGCCATGATCGTCAACGGGGCCGTCACCCGCAAGGCGATCCATCGGATCATGTTCAACATCGCGCAGGTGACGATGGCCTGCGGTGCGGCCGGGCTGGTGCTCGGGCTGTTCGGCGACCGGCCTGTCACGGTGACCGCCTGGGTGCCGACGGGCTCCGACCTGCTCGCGATCGGACTGGCCGGGCTCGCCTACTTCGTGGTCCGGGCCCTGCTGGTCTCCGGCGCGGTGGCGCTGCACGAGCGCAGGTCGATCTACCGGGTGATCAGGACCACCATCGGCCACCAGAGCCTCGTCTACACGGGGCTGCTCGGCCTCGCCCCGCTCGTCGTGGTGGTGATGAACCACTCACCGGCCCTGGTGCCGCTCTTCCTGGCGCCGATGGTGGCGGTGTACTTCACCGCCACCATGTCGGTCCGCCGCGACCACCAGGCGACGCACGACGTGCTGACCGGGCTGCCCAACCGCAAGATGCTCGTGCTCAGCACGGAGGAGGCGCTCGCCGAGGCGCGCGACGGCGAGCGGGTCGGCCTGTTCCTGCTCGACCTCGACAGGTTCAAGGAGATCAACGACACCCTCGGGCACCCGGTCGGCGACCGGCTCCTGCAACTGGTCGCGCACCGCCTCACCCACAGCGTCCGGCCCGGCGACGTGGTCGCCAGGCTCGGCGGCGACGAGTTCGCCGTCCTGCTGCCCTCGGTGCGGGACGCCACGGCGGCCAGGGAGGTGGCGGCCCGCCTGCGGGTGGCGATCACCGAGCCGGTCCGGCTGGAGGGCATGAGCTTCGACCTGGACGCCTCGTTCGGCATCGCCATCTACCCCGACCACGCCCCCGACTTCGAGATGCTCCTGCAACGCTCCGACGTGGCGATGTATCTCGCGAAGGAGAGCAGGAGCGGGGTCGAGATCTACGCCGCCGACAAGGACCGCAACAGTCCGGAACGCCTCAATCTTCTCGGCGACCTGCGCAGGGCGATCGACCGCTCCGAGCTCCGGCTGCACTACCAGCCCAAGCTCGACCTGGAGGGAGGGCAGGTCAGGGGCGTGGAGGCACTGCTGCGGTGGCGCCACCCCGAGCGGGGGATGATCCCTCCGGGGGAGTTCGTGCCGATGGCCGAGCAGTCCTATCTGATGCGCCACCTCACCGGATACGTCATCGACGCCGCGCTGGAGCAGGCCGCCCACTGGTGGCACACCGGCCTGCACGAGCAGATCTCCGTCAACGTCTCGGCCCGCGACCTGCTCGACTGCGCTCTCTCCGACCAGTTGGGGGAGGGGCTGGCGCGATACCGGCTGCCGCCCAAGGCGATCCAGCTGGAGGTCACCGAACGCATCCTGATGACCGACCAGGCGTACACCGACGGGGCCGTCCGAGCCCTCACCGCGCTGGGGGTGCCGCTCGCGCTGGACGACTTCGGCACCGGCTACTCCTCGCTGGTGCGCCTGCAGCGCCTTCCCGTCTCCGAGGTCAAGATCGACTCCTCGTTCGTCCGCCGTATCGGCGAGTCCAAGGACGACGAACGGATCGTCCGCTCCATCATCGACCTGGTCCGCTCCCTCGGGCTGCGCTCGGTCGCCGAGGGCGTCGAGTCGGAGGAGGTGGCCAAGCGCCTGGCCGACATGGGCTGCGACCTAGGCCAGGGCTGGTTGTTCGCCGAACCCATGTCCGCTGCCGACGCGACCGTATGGTTGCGCGAACATCGAGCCATCGCCACCCATGACCTGGGCTTCCTGCGCCGCACCGAGATCCTCGATCCCCAGAGGGCCTAGGTCGTCCTTTGGGGTAGGCCGCCATGCCGTCGGGGACGTCCACGCACCCGGATGTCCCGACCGTACGGTCCCGCGTTCCGCACGTGCCCCCCGATCGGCCCGGGGGGTGATCCCCCGCTGCGCCGGAGCGGATACGGCTGCCGGCTCGCGACGATGAGGTACGTGCCGGCAACGGGGTCAGCTCCACGCCCGGATGAGATCGTCGGGGCCGTACGCGGCGGTGAGGCCGGTGCAGGAGACTCCGCCGTGCGAGACCGCGACGAGCGGGATCAGTTCGTCCGTCAAGGCCGCCCGGTGCCTGGCCAGCGCGGCGAGGTCGCGGTCGTCGAACGAGGCGTTCTCCAGCCACTTGATCGACCCCAGGAAACACAGTCGCCGGGCGATCGGCCCCCTGTCCGCACCCACGATGTCGATCTCCACATCGTTGCTCCTGGTCCAGTAGGAGCCGATCGCCGGCGCCTCCGGCAACCGGTCGTCAGGGAGCAGCCGGGCCAGTGACTCGCGGATGAGAGGTTCCACGGCTCGGCCTCGCCAACTGCTCCACTGCGAGGCGACCCGCCGCATGGTCAGGTCACCCCTGCGACGCTCTATCTCGGGCATGTGCGGCCGGACGAAGTGAAGCCAGAAGCGCAGGTGGGGATCGGTCACGCGGTATCGGCGCTCTTTGGAGGGGCGGGTGGACAGCGGCAGGTCACCGGTGACGATTCCCTTGGAGGTGAGGAGCTCGGCCGCCCTGGAGAGGGTGCTGTGTGAGATCCCGCCCGCGCTTCTGGCGATGTTGGTGAACGTGCGCTCGCCGCTGCCGATGGCCCGGAGCACCTCACTCGCCTGGGCGGCGGAGGGGAACTCGGCCGCGAGGGAGCGCTCGGCGGACACCAGAAGGGCCGAGACCGGGTTCGTCAGCGCATCGTGCAGGTATTCCCAGAGCGACGCCCCGCGAGGCCACTCCCCACAGACGAGCGGGAGACCGCCGGTGACGAGGGCCGCGTCGAACGCGTCGGCGGCCGTGAGGCGGAGCATCTGCTGGATCTCGCGGGGGTTGAGCGGCCCGACGATCATCTCGGTGCCACGCTGGTGGAAGGGGCGCTCGTAGCTGTTCAGCGCCTCCATCATGGACAGGTCGGATCCGATGAGGATCAGCAGCACGGGCTTGCGGCTGAGAAACCGGTCCCAGGCGCGCTGGAGCAGTCCCTCGAAGGCGTCGACGCGGTCCATGAGATAGGGGACCTCGTCGATCACGACGATGGACGGGCTGTCGTCGGGAAGCGCGTCCGCCAGCAGTTGCAGTGCTCCGTTCCAGGTGCCGGGTGCCGCCTCGGAGAACGCGTTCCTGCCCGGCAGGTCCGACATCGCGACGTCCGCCATGATCTGGTGGAGCTCGCTCTGGGCGTCCGCCCGCGCGGAGGTGTAGAAGAGCGACGGCAGGCCGCTGCGGGCGATGAACTCCTCGGCCAGGGCCGACTTGCCGATCCGCCTGCGTCCCCGGATCAGCACGCACCGTCCGGGACGCCCGGTCGTCGCCTCCGTCCGGACGCGGTCGAGCAGGGAGCCGAGAGCCGCCAACTCGCGCTCCCTGCCGATGAACTCGCCCACGCCTCCTCCAATACTTCCACTGGCGATACTATCGCTGGGGATACTATCGGCAGCGATAGTATTTCCAGTGAAGATAGAAGCGTACTTCTGAGAAGTACGCTTCTATGCGATGAGGAGCGTGGTCCGCGATCTCCTCCAGAAGGGCGCACGGCCGACCGTTCACACGGGACGAGACGGGCCACTCCCTCCGGCGCGTACGGACGTCGCCCGAGTCCGTGATGGAGGACGTTTCGAGGTCGGTGGCCCGCCGGGATCGTGATCGCGGCCCCGTCCGGACTCGCACCGGCGGACTTCAGAGGGCTTCCCGCGAGGGACGGCGGCCCGGACGCGGTCTGACCGCCCTGAGTAAGAGATCTTCGCTTGGTTGCGGCGGTGTTAATGAGTCGGGACCCTCAGGTCGCGAGCCATAGGATGACAGTGTCCAATTGCCATTCCACGAAACGGGTTCAACGACTCATGTCCGCCATAACCCGCGACGAGGTCGCTCACCTCGCCCGGCTGTCCCGGCTGGCGCTGGCCGACGAGGAGCTCGACCACTTCGCCGCCCAGCTCGATGTGATCATCGGTGCGGTCGCCCGCGTCGCCGAGGTGGCGGCCGACGACATCCCGCCGTCCTCGCACGCGCTCCCTCTCACCAACGTCTACCGTCCCGACGAGGTGCGACCCAGTCTGACGCCGCAGGAGGCGCTGTCCGGCGCCCCGGCGGTCGAGGACGACCGCTTCCGCGTCCCGCGCATCCTCGGGGAGGAAGCATGAGCCTCATCCGCAAGTCCGCCGCGGACCTCGGCGCGCTGATCGCGAGCGGTGAGGTCTCCGCCGTCGAGGTCGCCCAGGCCCACCTCGACCGGATGGCCGCCGTCGAGCCGAAGGTGAACGCCTTCCTCCACATCGACGCCGAGACGACCCTGGAACAGGCGCGCGCCGTCGATGCCCGCAGGGCCGCCGGCGAGGAGCTCGGCCCGCTGGCCGGGGTGCCGATCGCGCACAAGGACGTCTTCACCACCAGGGACATGCCGACCACGGCCGGATCGAAGATCCTCCAGGGCTGGAAGCCGCCGTACGACGCGACCGTGACCCGGCGCCTGCGCGAGTCCGGGCTGGTGATCCTCGGCAAGACCAACCTCGACGAGTTCGCGATGGGCTCCTCCACCGAGAACTCGGCGTACGGCGTCACCCACAACCCCTGGGACCTCTCCCGCATCCCCGGCGGCTCCTCGGGCGGCTCCTCGGCCGCGGTCGCCGCGTACGAGGCCCCGCTGTCCACCGGCACCGACACCGGCGGCTCGATCCGCCAGCCCGCCGCGGTCACCGGCATCGTGGGCATGAAGCCCACCTACGGCGGTTCGTCCCGATACGGCCTGATCGCCTTCGCGAGCTCGCTCGACACCCCGGGCCCCTTCGCCCGCAACGTGCTCGACGCGGCGCTGCTGCACGAGGCGTTCTCCGGGCACGACGTCATGGACTCCACCTCCGTCGACGCCCCGGTGCCCTCGGTCGTCGAGGCGGCGCGCAACGGCGACGTGGCCGGGCTGCGCATCGGCGTGGTCAAGGAGTTCGGCGGCGACGGCTACCAGGCGGGCGTGCTCGCGCGCTTCCACGAGACCGTGGAGCTGCTGGAGTCGCTGGGCGCGAAGGTCTTCGAGGTCTCCTGCCCGTCGTTCACCACCGCGCTCCCGGCGTACTACCTCATCGCCCCCTCGGAGTGCTCCTCCAACCTGGCCCGCTTCGACGCGATGCGCTACGGCCTGCGCGTCGGCGACGACGGCACCCGCAGCGCCGAGGAGGTCATGGCCCTGACCCGCGCGCAGGGCTTCGGCCCCGAGGTCAAGCGCCGCATCATCCTGGGCACGTACGCGCTGTCCAGCGGTTACTACGACGCCTACTACGGGCAGGCGCAGAAGGTCCGCACGCTCATCGCGCGCGACTTCGAGGCCGCCTTCCAGCAGGTGGACGTGCTCATCTCGCCGACGACGCCCACCACGGCGTTCCCGATCGGCGAGCGCGCCGACGACCCCATGGCGATGTACCTGGCCGACCTGTGCACCATCCCGACCAACCTGGCGGGCAACGCGGCGATCTCCGTGCCGTGCGGCCTGGCCGACGAGGACGGACTGCCCGTCGGTCTGCAGATCATGGCCCCGGTGCTCGGCGACGACCGCTGCTACCGGGTCGGCGCCGCGGTGGAGAAGGCGCTCCAGAGCCGGTGGGGCGGCGACCTGCTGTCCAAAGCACCGGAGCTGTAGGGCTTTTCCGGGATCGTGGGGCGAGGGGGAGACAGGTGACAGGGAGAACGGTGGCATGATCACTCGGATCGAGATCGACGGGTTCAAGTCCTTCTTGAGCTTCGATCTCGATGTGCCGCCCTTCCTCGCGCTGGTCGGTCCCAACGCGAGCGGCAAGTCGAACCTCTTCGACGCCGTGGGGTTCGTGGCGGCCGAGATCGAAGGTTCCGGGGGGCTGCTCGGGGCGACCCGAGGGCTGCCCGGGGAGCAGTTCCACCGGGTCGCCCACGGCTCGGCGGTGCCGGGGTTCGTCGTCTCGGTGGAGGCGCTGGTCACCCCGGAGCCGGGCTCCGTGGTCCCGGTCAGGTTCGACGTGGGCGCGGAGATGGTGCTGAAGATCCCCAGATCCAGCGGTGCCGTCGTCAGCCACGCGGTCCAGCGGATCCCCGAGGAGCTGCTGGAGCTCATGGTCGAGGACCCCGACCCGGAGGGAACGCCCCGCCGTACGGTCCAGTCGTGGCGGCGATACTCGCCGTCACCTGCGGCGATGCGCCGCCGGTGCCCCTCGGCCGACCGGGGGCCGCTCGCGGCCGACGGCGCGAACCTGGCCGCGGTGCTCGGGCGGATGGCGGGTACGGGGGCGCTGGCCGACCTCGCGGCCGATCTCGCCGGGGTGGTTCCCGACGTGATCGACCTGGTGCCGCGCGTCGAGCGCGGGGAGTGCTCCTTCGAGCTGCTCGTCGACGGCCAGGGAGCGGTTCCCGCAGCGCTGCTGTCCGACGGCACCCTGCGGATCCTCGGCCTTCTCACCGCCCTGCACGATCCCGACCACCCGGGCACGCTGCTGGTGGAGGAGATCGAGAACGGTGTCCACCCGGCCCGTCTCGGCGAGCTGCTCCGGCGGGTGCGCCGCCGGATCACCGTGCCCGGAGGTCCCGAGCCGTTGCGGCAGCTCATCCTCACCAGTCAGTCCCCGATCGTCGTCGCCGAGGTCTACCGGACCGAGCCGGACGCGCTCACGTTCCTGGACACCGCGGTCCGCGTCGACCCCGACAACGACCGGGTCTCGCGGGTGACCGTGGCCAAGTCGATCCAGCCGGACGGCGAGCCGGGAACGTTCGTCTCGCCCCGGCAGGTCCGCGAATACCTGGGAGCGGCGGCATGAGCAGCCGCCCCCTGGTGCCGGGACTCATCGCGGAAGGGGAGGTCGACGAGGGCTTCCTCGGCGTCCTGATCTCCAGGCAGCTGCGCGAGCTCACCTGGATGTCGCCGTACGCCGTGGACGTCGAGGCGACGGAGGTCGTCTCCTGTGACCGGGAGCACCTGGTCACCGCGCTGGAGGAGCTCGCGGCCGACTGCCACCTGCTCTTCACGCACGAAGACGAGCGGGAGCGCCGCCGCAGAGAGGGTGTCCGCTACCACTCGCACTACCTGGTGCCGGTGATCGGGATGGGCGAGACCGAAGGCTGGATGCTCGCCGACCCCGCCGCGTGGGCGAAACTGGAGGGCAGCGACCTCAGCAGGCTGCCCGCGCGACCTCGCGACGTCGAGAGGATCTCCGACCCCGCGGGGGTGCTGGCCACGACCGTCCCCCAGCGCGGCAAGCCCGCCCGCGACTACTTCGAGTACATAGGACGCAACATCGACCTCGCCGTTCTGGCCCAGGTGCCCGCCTACGCGAACTGGGTGGCCGAGACGAGGAACGCGTTGAAGGGACTTGGATATCTATGAACACAGGAGCGGTGAACGACAATGAGCGCTGAGAGAGCCCGACGCAGTGAGCGTAGTGGCGCGCGAGGGACGAGCGCTCCGCGTAGCGAGCGAGGAGCGGTGAACGACAATGAGCGCTGAGACGTTGATGCCGTACGACGAGGCGCTGGAGCGCTTCGAGCCGGTGCTCGGCCTGGAGACGCACGTCGAGCTGGGTACGGCGTCGAAGATGTTCTGCGGCTGCCCGACCGCGTTCGGCGCCCCGCCGAACACGCACGTCTGCCCGGTCTGCCTGGCGCTGCCCGGCTCGCTGCCGACGGCGAACGCCGCCGCGATCGAGGCGACGATCCGCATCGGTCTCGCGCTCAACTGCTCCATCGCCGAGTGGTGCCGCTTCGCCCGGAAGAACTACTTCTATCCGGACATGCCGAAGAACTACCAGATCAGCCAGTACGACGAGCCGCTCTGCTTCGACGGCTACCTCGACGTCGAGGTCGACGGCAAGACCGTCAGGATCGAGATCGAGCGCGTCCACCTGGAGGAGGACACCGGCAAGTCCACCCACGTGGGTGGCGCGACCGGCCGCATCCACGGCGCCGACTACTCGATCGTCGACTACAACCGGGCGGGCATCCCGCTGGTGGAGATCGTCACCAAGCCGATCCCGGGGACCGACAGGCTCGCCCCCGAGGTCGCCCGCGCCTACGGCACCGAGCTGCGTGAGCTGGTGCGCGGTCTCGGTGTCTCCGACGTGCGCATGGAGGAGGGCTCCATGCGCTTCGACGTGAACGTCTCCCTCATGCCGCGCGGCTCCTCGGAGTGGGGCACCCGCACCGAGACCAAGAACGTCAACTCGCTGCGCAGCGTCGAGCGTTCCGTACGGGGTGAGATCGAGCGTCAGGCCGCGATCCTGGCCGACGGCGGCCGGATCATCCAGGAGACCCGTCACTTCCACGAGAACACCGGCACCACCACCTCGGGACGGTCCAAGGAGGAGGCGCAGGACTACCGCTACTTCCCCGAGCCCGACCTGGTGCCGATCGCCCCCGACCCCGCGTGGGTCGCGACCCTCAAGGCCGCCCTGCCCGAGCTGCCGGGCGCGCGGCGCAAGCGGCTCCAGCAGGAGTGGGGCGTCTCCGACCTGGACATGGCCTCCATGCACAACGCCGACGCCATCTCCCTGGTCGAGGCGACGGTCGCCGCGGGCGCCCCGCCCGCGGACGCCCGCAAGTGGTGGATGGGTGAGCTGGCCCGCCGCGCCAACGAGGCCGGGCTCCCGCTGAGCGCGCTGAGCATCACCCCCGACCAGATCGCCAGGGTGTGCGCGATGGTCGCCGGGGGAGCGTTGAACGACAAGCTGGCCCGCCAGGTGCTTGAGGGCGTGCTGAACGGTGAGGGCTCCCCCGACGAGGTGGTGGCCGCCCGCGGCCTGCAGATCGTCAACGACGAGGGCGAGCTCATGGAGATCATCGACCAGGTCCTGGCGAGCAACGCCGACGCGGCCGACAAGGTCCGCAGCGGCAAGGTCGCCGCCGTCGGCGCCCTGGTCGGCGGTGTCATGAAGGCGAGCAGGGGCAAGGCCGACGCGGGCCGCGCCCGCGAGCTCATCCTGGAGCGCCTCGGCGTCTCCGGCTGACCGGGCGATCCGCGTGCGGGGTCTCCCGGAGGCTCACGCGACGGGCTGAGAGTGGCCCGCGCGTGAGGCTTCCGGGAGGCCCACGCGCAAGGTTCCGCGAGGAACTCGCGCCGGCGTCCTGGAGGTCGCGCCGGAGGTTCCAGGGCCGGTCCGCGCGAAGGTCTCTTCGATGTCGCGCGGGGTGCGTGAGGTTAGTTCGATGTGGTCTGGGCGGTTACGAGTTCGGCGTACTTGCCGGCGGCGGCCATCAGTTCGTCGTGGGTGCCGCGTTCCACGACGCGTCCGGAGTCGATCACCAGGATCAGGTCGGCGTCCCTGATCGTGCTCAGTCGGTGGGCGATCACGATGCGGGTCTGGGTGAGCCAGAACAGGTTGGACTCGATGGTCGCCTCGGTGGCGCTGTCCAGGTTGCTGGTGGCCTCGTCGAGCAGCAGGATCTTCGGTCGCGGCAGGATCGCGCGGGCGAGCGAGAGCCGCTGACGCTGGCCGCCGGAGAGACCGCCGCCGTCGGTCAGCACCGTCTCGTACTTCATCGGCATGGCCATGATCTCCTCGTGCAGCGCCGCCACCTCGGCCGCGGCGACGACCCGCTCCAGGGGGGCGTCGGGGAGGTTCAGTGCGATGTTCTCCCTGATCGATCCGCTGAACAGGGAGGAGTCCTGGCCGACCACACCGAACTGGCGGCGCAGGGTGCGCAGGTTGAGCTCGGAGGCCGGAACGCCGTCGTACAGGATCTCGCCCTCCACCGGGGTGTGCAGGGTGAGCAGCAGCCTGGCCAGCGTGCTCTTGCCGGAGCCCGAGGCGCCCACCAGCGCGACCTTCTGCCCCGGCCGGATGGAGACCGAGACGTCCCTCACCACCCACGGGCCGCGGGGGTCGTGCCGGAAGCTCACGCCGCGCAACTCCACCGCGCCGCGCAGCCGGAGCACCTCGATGCCTTCGCTGGGTTCGGGTTCCGAGGCCAGGATGTCGGAGAGCCGGTCGAAGTGCGCGCCCGCCTGCTGCAGGCTCTGCAGGCCGGTCATGAGCGAGCCCAGCGGGGTGAGGGCGCCGAGTGCGATGGCGTTGAGCGCGATCAGCGCGCCCACGGTCAGCTCCCCGTCGAGGACCCGCCAGGTGCCGAGCCACAGCAGGCCGAGCGGGGCGACCACCCGGATCGCGGACAGCGCGGCCTCCACCAGGCCCCGGGTGAGGCCGCTGCGCACGTCGGCGTTGAGCTGCTCGGTGAAGTGGGCCGACCACTGCTCCACCGCCCGGCTCTCGGCCCCGGATGCCTTCAGCGTCTCGATGCCGGTGATCGCCTGGATGAGGCTGCTCTGCGACGCGGAGTAGGCGGTCAGCTCCCGCTGGGTGAGGAGGTTGATCCGGCGGGTGGTGGCCAGCACCAGGAGCCCCTGAGCCACGACCACCCCGGTCAGGGCGAGCCCGAAGACGGGATCCCAGATGTAGACGAGCACGAGGTAGCCGATGGCGAGCGGGCCGTCCAGCAGCGCCGCCACGATCTGGCCGGTGAGGATGTCGCGCAGTGTGGAGACGCTGGCGGCCCTGGTCAGCAGGTCACCCTTGCCGCGCTGCGCGAAGTACCGGTACGGCAGCGTCACCAGGTGGCCGATCACCCCCTCGGTGAGTTCCTGGTCGGCGCGGGCCCGTACCGCCACCAGCAGCGCCGCCCGCAGGTAGCCGATCACGAACTGGGCCACCCCGGCCAGCAGCACGGCCCCGCCGAGGAGGGGGAGCAGGTCCGCTCCCCGGGAAGGGATGACCTTGTCGATCAGCAGCTGGGAGAGCAGGGGCAGGGCCAGGCCCAGCAGTTGCAGCAGCAGCGAGGCGGCGATGACCTGCGCGAGCAGGCCGCGGCGGCGCCGGAACAGGGTGCGGACGAACTCGCGCCGCCAGGCGCTCGCCATCGAGGACGTGCCGCGATGGAACCCCTCGCCGGGTTCGAAGACCAGCAGTACGCCGGTGAACCCGGCGCCGAACTCCTCCGCGGTGAGGCGGCGGCGGCCCCGCCCGGGATCGACGAGGTCAACCCGGTCGGGTGACCAGCGCTCGACCACCACGAAGTGGTTGAACTCCCAGTGCGCGACCGCGGGCAGCGGCACACGCGCCAGGTCCTCGGGTGCGAGGGAGAAGGCACGCGCCTTCAGGCCGTGTTCGCGGGCGCCCTCCACGATGGCCTTGGCGCTCAGCCCGTCCCTGCCGACCTGCAGCCGTTCGGACACCTGGTGCAGCGTGGTGCGGTGGCCGTGGTGGCAGAGCACCATCGCCAGGCACGCCGCGCCGCACTCGGTGACGCTGTTCTGCAGCAGGACCGGTACGCGGTTCCTCATCCGCCCGCTCCCAGCACGAGCGTGATCAGCGTGGCACCGGCCGCGAGGACGGCGGCCACCACGATCCACAGCAGCAGGAACGACGGGCCGCTGATCACCAGCGGCATCTTGGCGGCGGCGCGGGAGTCGGCGTGCCGGCGCAGCGCCTCCTCCCGGTAGATGGGCCGCCCGTGACCGCTCCCCGAGGGGGGACCGGCCGGTGCGGACGGCGTCGGCGCGGCGGGGCCGGCCGCGGAGGAGGGCCCCCCGGGGCCGGTGGTGGCCGGGGGACGCGTCCGGGGGTCGGTGGCGTCGGCGGCGGTGGAGGGCTGCGTCCGCGTCTCGGTGGCGTCGGCGGTAACGGGAAAACGCGTTCGGGGGTCGTCGGCGTCGGCCGCGGGGTGCGGAGGGGAGGCGGGAGGGGCGTAGGGGGGCCGCGTACGGTACCCCTCGCTGTCCTCCCAGTTCCGCACCCGGTGCCGGCCGGGCGCCGGGACGGCCTGTGTGCTGTCCGGATCGATCACGACCAGTGCCACTCGATCGTGGCCGAGGCGCGACGTTCCGCCAGCCAGCGGGCGAACGCGGCGCGTCCGGCGGCGGCGAGGGTCTCGGCGTCGCCGGTGGCCGCGCTCCTGGACAGGACGGCGCCGGTCAGGAAGCCGCCGTCGGGCAGCTCCACCGGGCCGACGACCCGGCCGGGCGCCGCGCCGCGCAGTGCCTCGGGCAGATCCGTCTCCCAGCGGGTCGCGAAGGTCACCACCGTCTCCTCCGCCGACGTCCCCTCCCCGAACGAGGTCAGGGCGGCGAGGAGGTCGGTCGTGCCGGCGGCGGACACCTTCTCCTCGCCGGTGACCCACACGGCCCTGACCCGGGCGAAGGCGCCGGGGTTCGCGGCCAGGTGGCCCGGGGCGAGTTCCGCCTCCTTGTCCCGGCGGAAGCGGCGGCGGCGGGCGATCTCGGTGATGTACGCCTCGAACCGCTCGCCGGACATCCCGGCCTCGGTCATCCAGGCCAGGGTCGACGCGCGGTCGTGCAGCCCTCTGCTCCTGCGGAACTCGTCGGCCGTCGCCTGGAGGTCGGCGGCGGTGAGCGGCTCGGTGCCGGCGGCCTCTTCGGTGGCCTCGACGAGCAGGCACTGGTCGACGATCTCCTGGTACGGCGACGCGTCCCTCCGGGAGAGCGAGCGCAGCATGGTCAGCGCCTGGGGAACCGTCACGTCCACGTCGTTGACGCTGACCAGATACCCGGCCGCCCAGTGCGTCGAGTGGTCGATCAGCCAGGGCACCCCGTCCTCGGCAGGGGAGGTCAGTGCGACCGTGCCGCCCTCGGGATGGTCGAGGAGCAGGTCGTAGTCGACCACCGGGGTTCCGGGGCGCCGGTCGACGACGAGCTGTGCCCGGATCTCCGGGTGCCGCGCCGCCCACTCGCCGACGGCACGGTGGGCGTCGGCGACGCCCGCGTCGCGGCGGGGCAGCGTACGGAGCAGGGAGACCCCGGATCGCAGGGCCTGCGCGAAATCGGTCACGGTTTCTCTCCGTCCATGAGCCAGCCCGCGATCGCGTCGCTGACGGGCAGTCCGCTCCACAGTTCGACGAACCCCCATGCGCCGTTGGAGTTCAGCTCCAGGAAGACGTACTCGCCGCCGGGGGTGACGATGAGGTCCAGGGCCGCGTAGGTGAGTCCGACGTCGGCGACCAGCCGGGCGCAGCGCGACGCCACCTCGGCGGGCAGTTCGTGTACGCCGTACCTGACCCGGTCGTTGTCGTAGTGCCGCCAGTCGTCCCTCGCCGCCCGGGAGGCCGACGCGTCGATCTCCGCGGCGAACACGCGCTCTCCCACGACGATCACCCGCAGCTCGACCGCCTTGGGAACGTAGGGCTGCAGGATCACCGGTTCGTCCTGGAGGCGGTGCCGGGAGGTCAGGTGGCGGCGGGTGACCACGGTCGTGAACGCGCGGTGCTCGGCGCCGTCGACCTGGAACGGCTCGGCGGTGATCTGCTTGGCGACCAGCCGTTCCGCCGATTCGTACGCGCCCGCGAGTTCGGCGGGGTCGTTGGTGTAGACCGTGTCGGGTACGGAGAAGCCCAGCTCGATCGCACGCGCCATGTGGAAGATCTTGTTGTGCGCGCGGCGTTCGTCCGCCCGGCGGCCGGGCAGCCAGCGCGCGGGCAGGAGGCTCCACACCCCGTCCAGCATGAACTCCGCCTGCCGGTCGACGTGCGCGCGGTGACTCGGCTCGGTCACGGTGTCGGCCGCGGAGGGCGCGCTCGGACGGCTGCGCCAGACCGCGGTGATCCGGGACAGGTCGATCGTCTCCGCGCCGGTGTCCAGCAGCAGCCGTCGTTCCCCGCCGGCGAACGACGCGGTGATCCGGCTGCGGCTCGGGAAGTCACCGGTGTCCCACCACAGCACGGGCGTCCCCGAGCAGGTCGCGGTGGTGTTCGCGTCGCGGTCCGCTCCCACCAGGTGAGCGCCGCGCCGCCGGAGTGCGGCCACGACCCTCTCGACCGCCCCGTCACCCCGCCTGCTGATGATCAGAATCACTGTCCGGTCCCGTCTCGAAGGCGCGGCGGAACGGGTCTCCCGTCCCGCCGCGCCGTGTTCGTCCGATGCGCCGAGGGCCGGTCCGCCTCACCGGGGGGAAGGTCCCGTCGGTGGGCCGGCCCGATCAGCCGCTGGATCCGCGGACTAGTACTGCCACCACTCGCACGGCAGGTCCTTCTTCCACGCGCTGACCGACCACTTGCCGCCGGACACCTCGCCCAGCTCGGCCTCGGCGAGCTCGGCACCCTCGAAGGGCAGGTCGTCAATCGTGATCTTCGACATGATCATTCCTCTCGGCCGCGTCGTCGCGACCTCGGCTGGTCCTCCGGCCTCGGTGTCGAGAACCGGTCACCGGGTTGCCGCTTTCGGCTCCCGGTTCTACGGAGGAACCTAGGAACGATCACTTGTAGACCACTTGTGTTCCGCTTGGGAGCGCGAGGGGCCGGGCGCCGTGGCCGCCCGGAGCGAGGCCTGCGACGCGACCCGCACCTCCGGCGGGACCGGCCCGGTGACGGATGTCGAGGATCCTTCCGGTCGCCTGCATGCCCTTAATCGGAAGGGCCTCTTTTATGTGGTAATTCACATTTCTGAAACTGAACAGGTGTTGACGAAATTCTTGATGGCTTGCACAGTAATCACTGCAGTCTCACCTTTAACTCCGGTATGACCTGACCTCACGATCGGAAGAACGTCCAATGAAAAAGCTTCTGGCATTCGCCGCCGCGACGTTGACGGCCGCCGCGGGGATGGCCGTTGCGGCCGTTCCCGCTCATGCGGACCCGGTGAGGAGCGCTTTCGTCCTGTCGGCGGCCCCGGGCGTGGACGCGGTGGTGGTGGCGGACGGGGTGCGCCTGCGATCGAGCGCGGGAGGCTCAACGGTCATCGGCTATCTCTACTACGGCGATTACGGGCAGATTCTCAACCCGAACTCGACGGGCGGCTGGTGTAACTTCCGGCTGGGCGCCAGGTCGGCCTCGGGATTGCCCTCCGGCACCACGGGATGGGTTTCGTGCAGCTATCTGGCGAGGGAGGACGGCTTGAAATTCAACGGACCGGCCGTCGACACCCTGCGGGAATAGCCTTTTTTCCCGAACTTTCCCGGACAAGACCCGGCCGCCCGGCTCCCCACAACCGGGCGGCCGTTTCCCGTCGCCGGCCCTTTTTCGTGGTCAGGCCGTGGTACCCGTGTCGACGGTGATGGTGGCGCCGGTGATGTTCCTGCCACCATCTCCGGCCAGGTGCGCGACGGTGGCGGCGATGTCACCGGGGTCGCAGTAGCGGTCCAGGGCGGTGAGGCGCCGTTCCTCCTCCGCCTCGGGGCGTCGACGGGGTTCATCGAATGCCTCCAGCGTGGATACTCCGGCCTTCAGGCCGGAGAGGAAACGCGGCACGGTGCCGCACGGACCTGGAATCGAATACACATCCATTCTTAGCTGATCTTGCGTTAGTATGTGAGACGTGGCGCAGACCGTGAAGCGGGCGTTCAAGTTCCGCTTCCACCCGACCCCCGAGCAGGCCGAAGAGCTTGCCCGGACATTCGGCTGCGCTCGCCTGGTCTACAACAAAGCCCTCGAAGAACGCACCCGCGCCTACACGCTGCAAGGCCGTCGCGTCTCCTATGTGGAGTCGTCGGCCGCGCTCACGCGGTGGAAGAAGACCGACGACCTCTCGTTCCTGAACGAGGTGTCCTCGGTGCCGCTTCAGCAGGCATTGCGCCACCTTCAAGCGGCATTCACCAACTTCTTCGCCAAGCACGCGAAGTACCCGACGTTCAAATCCCGAAAGAAGTCCCGCCTCAGCGCCGAGTACACCCGCTCGGCGTTCACCTACCGCAACGGCCAGCTCACCCTGGCGAAGATGGACGGTCCGCTGAACATCGTGTGGTCGCGCCCCCTGCCCGAGGAGGCGCAGCCGTCCACGGTGACGGTGTCGAAGGACGCGGCGGGCCGCTGGTTCGTCTCCATCCTGTGCCAAGACACCATCAGGCCGCTGGAGCCGACGACCAACGTGGTCGGGATGGACGCGGGCATCACGGCACTGGCGACGCTGTCGACCGGAGAGAAGATCGTCAATCCCAAGCACGAGCGGGCCGACCGGCGCAAGCTCGCCAAAGCTCAACGCGACCTCTCCCGCAAGGAGAAGGGTTCGGCGAACCGGGCCAAGGCGAAACTCAAGGTCGCCCGTGTGTATGCCCGCATCGCCGACCGTCGCCGAGATCACCTGCACAAGGTCACCACTCGTCTCGTCCGTGAGAACCAAACGGTCGTGATCGAAGACCTCACCGTGCGCAACATGGTGAAAAACCACAGCCTGGCCCGCGCCGTCTCCGACGCCTCCTGGCGCCAGATGCGCTCGATGCTGGAGTACAAAGCCGCTTGGTACGGGCGCGAACTGGTGGTCGTGGACCGGTTCTTCCCGTCTTCCAGGTTGTGTTCGGCGTGCGGCACCCTCCAGCGGTCCATGCCGCTGAACGTCCGTGATTGGGTGTGCGCCTGCGGCGCGGTCCATGACCGGGATGTCAACGCCGCCAAAAACATCCTCGCCGCCGGGCTGGCGGAGAGGTAAAACGCCTGTGGAGCCGGTGTAAGACCTCAAAGGGGGATCCTCCTGGCGGGCAACCGGCGGTGAAGCAGGAAATCTCACGGGTGACCGTGAGGACTCCCCTCCCTTCAGGGAGGGGAGGAGGTCAACTCGGTGTCGGTCGAGCCGGGTTGGACGAGGTTGGCCGTGATGCCCTGCGGGCCCAGGTCCCTGGCGAGCCCTTTCGGCAGGCCGACCAGCGCGGACTTGCTCATCGCTTAAAAGGTCCACCCCGGGTACGGCACGCGTTCCGCGAGGCTGCTGCCGATTTCCTGCACGCCCTCGCCGACGCACTTCTCGCCCCGCTCACCGCCCCGCTGCTCGCCCACCGCCTGCGCGAGCACGGAGCGGAAACGGAAACGGGCACGGACCTCCGTCCGTGCCCGCGTGTGCCGCACCCGGTGCGGCCGGTTCCGGTCAGGCGCCGCGGCGGGCGGCCACCTTCCTGATGAGGGGCGTGAACAACGCCAGAAGCGAGATGACCAGCAGCGTCGCCGCGATCGGGCTCCTGACCAGGACCGTCACATCACCCGCGCCGATCGCGAGGGCCCGGCGGAGCTGGATCTCGGCCATCGGGCCCAGGATCAGGCCGATCACCGCCGGGGCCACCGGCAGGCCGAAGCGGCGCATCGCGAAACCGAGCATGCCCAGGACGTAGAGGATGACCAGCTCCACCCAGGAGGAGTTCAGCGCGTAGACGCCGAGGGCCGCGAACAGCACGATCCCCGAGTAGAGGTAGGGCCGGGGGATCTGCAGCACCCGCGCCCAGATCGGGGCGAGCGGCAGGTTGAGCACCAGCAGCATGGTGTTGCCCACGAACAGTGAGGCGATCATGCCCCAGACCAGCGCCGGGTTGTGGTCGAACAGCTGAGGGCCCGGCTGCAGCCCGTACTGCTGGAAGGCCGCGAGCAGGATCGCGGCCGTCGCCGAGGTGGGCAGGCCCAGCGTGAGCAGTGGGACGAGCGTGCCCGCCGCCGAGGCGTTGTTCGCGGCCTCGGGACCGGCGACCCCCTCGATCGCGCCCTTGCCGTACTCCTCGCGGGCGACCCCGCGCGCCAGCCGCTTCTCCACCGAGTACGACAGGAACGTGGGGATCTCCGCGCCGCCGCCGGGCAGCGCGCCGAACGGGAAGCCGAGCGCGGTGCCGCGCAGCCACGGCCGCCAGGAACGCGACCAGTCGGAGCGGCCGAGGAACGCCCGGCCGACCGGGATCACCTCCGGCCGGTCGTGCCGCAGCCGCGAGGCGACGTAGAGCACCTCGCCCATGGCGAAGAGCCCGACCGCGACGATCACCACGTCGATGCCGTCGAGCAGCTGGGGGACGCCCAGGGTGAGCCTGGCCTGCCCGGTCTGCTGGTCGATGCCGATGAGCCCGACGACCAGGCCGAGGCCGAGCGAGGCGAGCCCCCGTACGACGGAGCGGGACAGCACCGACGACACCGCGGTGAAGGCGAGGACGGCGAGCGCGAAGTAGTCCTCGGGGCCGAAGGAGATCGCGAAGTCCACCACCAGGGGCGCCGCGACGACCAGCAGCGTGGTGGCGATGGTGCCCGCGACGAACGAGCCGATCGCGGCCGTCGCCAGCGCCTGGGACGCCCGGCCGCGTTTGGCCATCTTGTTGCCCTCAAGGGCGGTGATCATCGAGGAGCTCTCGCCGGGCGTGTTGAGCAGGATCGAGGTGGTCGACCCGCCGTACATGCCGCCGTAGTAGATCCCGGCGAACATGATGAACGCGCTCTCCGGAGGGACGGTGAACGTGATCGGCAGCAGCAGTGCCACGGTCATGGCGGGGCCGATGCCGGGCAGCACGCCCACCAGAGTGCCCAGCGTGACGCCCACCAGCGCGTAGAGCAGGTTCACCGGGGTGAGCGCGGTCACGAAGCCGTCCAGCAACAGCCGCAGGGAGTCCACTCAGATCACCCCGGACAGCAGCCCGGCCGGCAGCGTCACGCTGAGGCCCTTGACGAACAGCAGGTAGGTGAGGAAGGACACCAGGATCGCGATGCCCCCCGCGCGCAGCCGCCGGGTCGCCCCGAGGGTCACGGACAGGCCGAAGAAGAGCAGCGCGCCCGCGATGATCCAGCCGAGCAGGTCGAGCAGCCCGGTGAAGGCCAGGAAGATCACGCTGACCAGCGCGACCGTACGCCAGTCCGCCCGCGCGGCCGAGTCTGCGTCCTCGCTGTCCTCGGCGTCCTCGGGGTCGCCGTGACCTCCCCTGAGCACGTCGATCACGTAGAACAGCCCGATCAGCAGCATCGCCCCCCCGACGAGGGCGGGGAAGAACCGGGGGCCGAGACCGAGGACGGAGCCCGCGGCGGTGACGTCGGCGGTACCGACGATCACGAACGCTCCCAGCGCGAGGACCAGCACCGCCAGTCCCAGCTCGGGCCGCCGCCACGACCACCCGGCCGCGGTCGCCGCCCCGCCTCCCGAAGGCGAGCCGGAATCCAGGGCGGGATCGGGGCCGGAACCCGAGCCGGAATCCAGGGCGGGATCGGCGCCGCCGTCGCCCACGCGGGTGACGGCGGCCGGTTCGGATCCGGTGCCGGCCGTACCGGCACCGGTCGCGCCGGTGCCGGTACGGTCGGACGGGTCTTCCACGGGAGGCATCAGGAGACGAGGCCCATCTCCGCGATGATGCCCTTGACCTTGGTCTGCTCGGCCGCGAGGAAGTCGGCGAACGGCTGACCGGTCTGGAAGACGTCGGCCCACCCGTTCTTGAGCACCGCCTCCTTCCACGCGGAGGACTCGTGCATCTTGGTGACCAGGTCGGTGAGGCTCTTCTTCGCCTCGTCGTCCAGCCCGCCGGGCGCGACGAAGCCCCGCCAGTTGGCCAGCTCCACGTCCAGACCCCCCTCCTTGAGAGTGGGCGCGTCGACGTTGCCGAGCCGTGCCGGAGAGCTGACGCCGAGAGCGCGCAGCTTGCCGGACTTCACGTGCTCGGCGAACTCGCCGATGCCGGAGATCCCCATCGCGACCTTCTCGCCGAGCAGCGCGTTGAGCGCCTCGCCGCCGCCGGAGTGGGCGATGTAGTTGACCTGCCTGGGGTCGATGCCCGCGGCCTTGGCCATCAGGCCCGCCACGATGTGGTCGGTGCCCCCGGCGGAGCCGCCCGCGATGGCGATCTTCGTCGGATCCGCCTTCCACGCCGTCACCAGCTCGCCGAGCGTTTTGTACGGCGACCCCGCGGGGACCACGACGATCTCGTACTCCTCGGTGAGCTTCGCGATCGGCGTGGTGTCGGCGAGGGTGACCTTCGACTTGTTCTGCTCGATCGCGCCGACCATGACCAGGCCCATGGTCATCAGCAGGTCACCGTTGCCCTTCTCGCCCGCGAGCTGGGCCAGGCCGATGGTGCCGCCCGCGCCGGGCACGTTGTAGACCTCGATCTTGCGCGACGGCTCGGCGGTCTTGAGCGCCTCGCCGGCGACGCGGGAGGTCTGGTCCCAGCCGCCTCCGGGTGAGGCCGGAGCCATGATTCTCAGCGCGCTCGTTCCCGAGCCACCATCGGAACCGCAGGCGGTGAGGGCGGCGAGGGACAGCACCGCGAGGGCGGCCAGTCTCCGAAGTCGCATGGTCAGCTCCAAACAAACGTCAACAAAGCGTGGTGAGGATGCTGACCCCGGGAGGTCACCCTGTCGATGCTTTGCGTGGTTGCCGTCGTATCGGTCGTATTGGTCACACGTCCTCGACCGCGCCGTTATCTCCGACTGCTTTCATCGAGGTCTCCGACCAGGAGTCAACTCGTGCGACGCTTACTCGACGCCTCGCTCGGCACCCAGCTCTTCGTGCTGCAGACCGTCATCGTGTTCCTCGCGGTCGCCGGTACGGCGGGTGTCTGGATGGAGCACACCCGCGCCCTGCTGGACCGGCAGTACCGGCAGCGCGCCCTGGCGATCGCCGAGTCGGTGGCGGGGCTTCCCCAGGTGCGCGAGGCGTTCGCCCTGCCCAGGCCCGAGCTGAGCCTGCAGCCGATCGCGCTCGGGGTGCAGGCGGCGACCGGCGCCGACTACGTGGTGATCGCGAACCGCGACCAGATCCGCTACGCCCACCCCAACCCGAACCTGATCGGCAAGAGGCTGTCCACCGACGGCTCGGAGATCCTCACGAACGGGCGGCGCTGGACCGGCGTCCAGACGGGCACCCTCGGACGCTCGGTACGCGGCAAGGCCCCGATCTTCGACTCCTCGGGGCGGGTCATCGGCCTGGCCTCGGTCGGGATCCTGGAGGAGCGTCTCGCCGACCAGCTCGGCGAGGCGCTCCCGCCGCTGCTGTGGACGGTCCTCGCCGTCCTCGTCGCCGGGTCGGCCGCCGCCGCGCTGATCGTCCGGCGGGTACGCCGCCAGACGTTCGGCCTGGAACCGGGAGAGATCGCGGCCCTGCTCGAACAGCGCGAGGGCGTGTTGCACGGCGTCAAGGAGGGGGTGCTCGCCCTCGACCTCCAGGGAAGGGTCACGCTCGTCAACGACGCGGCGCGCGAACTGCTCGGACTCTCCCGGCACGACGTCGGCCGGAGCCTGCGGGAGATGCCCCTGTCCGACCGGATGCGGGACGTGCTCGACGGGGTGGACCCCGGCGACGACAGGGTGGTGCTCCACCGAGACCGGGTGCTCGTACTCAACCGGACCCCGGTGGCGGTACGGGAACTGCAGAGCGGCTGGGTGGTCACCCTGCGGGACCGTACCGAACTGGTGCGCCTGACCCGCGAGCTCGACCGGGCCAGCACCACGACCGGCGCGCTGCGCGCGCAGGCCCACGAGTTCGCCAACCGGATGCACACCGTGGTCGGCCTGCTGGAACTCGGCGAGTACGAGACGGCCGTCAGCTACATCACCCAGACCACCGAGGCCTACAGCAGGCACGCCTCCGGCATCAGGGAGAAGGTCGCCGATCCGACGCTGGCCGCCCTGCTGCTGGCCAAGTCGGCCGAGGCGGCCGAGCGGGGCGCCACCCTGGTGCTGTCCGACGACTCCCGGGTGGAGGAGGGCATGCTCGGCGACCCGCACGACGCGGTCCTGGTCGTCGGCAACCTGGTCGCCAACGCCCTCGACGCGCTGCAGGAGACCGGCGGAACGGTGGAGGTCTCGGTCCGTACCGAGTCGGACGGGCTGCGCGTCCGGGTCGGCGACTCCGGTCCCGGGGTCACCCCCGGCCTGGTCCACGAGGTGTTCAGGGAGGGCTTCACCACGAAGGCGGCCCACGCGGGACCGCGCGGCCTGGGCCTCGCACTCACCCGCCAGACGTGCGCACGCCGGGGCGGCTGGGTGCGGGTGCACAACGCGGGCGGCGCCGTCTTCACCGCGCTCCTTCCCACCAGGGAGCCCGCCCCGCCCACCGCGGAAGGAGCCCTCGGTGGGTGGGGCGATCGAGCGCGGCCGGCGCCCGCCCCGCCTCTCGCGGAAGGAGCGGGGGAATCCGCCTCCACGGAACGGAAGGTGCCGAGTTGACCGGGGACACGCACATGGGCGACATCCGCGTCCTGGTCGTGGACGACGACTTCATGGTGGCGAGGATCCACGGCGGCTACGTCACCAGGACGCCGGGCTTCACGGTCGCCGGTGTCGTCCACACCGGGGGCGCCGCGATCGCCTCGGCCGCGGCGCGCAGGCCCGACCTGGTGCTGCTCGACATCTACCTGCCGGACATGTCCGGACTCGACGTCCTGAGGAAGCTCAGGGGGGCCGCGCAACCGGTGGACATCCTGGTGATCACCGCCGCGCGCGACGTCACCACGGTCCGGGCGGCGATGCGCGGCGGCGCGGTCAACTACCTGATCAAGCCCTTCACCGCCCGCGCCCTGACCGAGCGTCTCGAACAGTACGCCGAGATCCGCAGACGGCTCGCCACCCTCGGGGACGAGGCCCGTCAGGACGAGGTCGACAGGCTCTTCGGCGCGGTCAGGGGGGTTCCGCCACCGCTGCCCAAAGGGCTGTCGGGCACCACGTGCTCCCTCGTCGCCGAGGCGCTCAGAGAGAGCGGCGGCGACCTGTCGGCGACCGAGACGGCGACGGTGACCGGTCTGTCCAGGGTGAGCGCCCGCCGGTATCTGGAACACCTGTGCGCGGTGGGTCAGGCGGAGCTCCGCCCGAAGTACGGCACGGCGGGAAGACCCGAGCATCGCTACCGATGGACAGGATGATTTGTTATTTCATTTTGGGCGGAGGCTGACCAATGTGGTTTAAGGTTGCCGGAGGTGGAAGCTGCGAAGCAGGAGGATGCGGAGGCCGTGCGGAACGCCGGAGCGTCTGTGGACCCACCGACGGACCCCTTTGAGGCAATGCCCCTTCCTTCACGCCCCGTGCCACCGGGCGCCCGCGACCCGCGACGAGCTCCCGGCACTCAGACCGCCCAGCCCCAGGGGGGTTCGCGCCTTCCCCCCGGTGTCTCGCCCGACATCTTCGGCCCCACCGGCCACGGAGGATCCCCGGGTGCCGGAAGGCCCGGCCCCGGTGGTCAGTCCGCACCGCCCCGTGGGACGACGCTTCCCCCCGCGGCCCAGCCCCCGCAGCCCTGGCAGATGGCCACGCCGGAACGCCCCTTCCGGCGCGACGAGCCGACGCTCGTCCCCGGTGGCGACGGCGGGTTCCCGCAACCGGACGGGCTCCGCTACGAGGAGCCGCCTCCGCGTCGCCGCGGGGCCCGCAGGCTCTTCCTGATCGTTTTCGCCGTACTCTTCGTCGTCGCGCTCGCCTACGCGGTGCCCGCCGTCATCATGTCCGGAAAGATGCTGCCGGGCACCACCGTGCGGGGCATCGACATCGGCGGCCTGACCGCGACCGAGGCGGCCGACAAGCTCAGGGACCGTCTGTCGGGCAAGGCCACCGAGAAGATGACCCTGCTGGCGGCGGGCAAGCGTTACGACTTCGACCCCGCGAAGTCGGGCCTGGAGTTCGACGTGGTCGCCACCATCGCCCAGGCGCCCAGCGGCTTCCCCAGCCCCGCCGAGGTCTGGCGGGCCTTCACCGGCACCACCGACCTGGAGCCCAAGGTCTCCTCCGACCTTGAGAAGATGAGGGCCGCGGTCGCCGGCCTGGCCAAGAAGGTCGACCTCAAGGTCCGCGAGGGCTCGGTCACGTTCGAAGGCGTCAAGCCCGTCGTCGTCACGCCCCGCGACGGCCGGGAGCTGGAGCGGGAGGCCGCGGTCGCCGCGATCACGAAGGCCTTCCTCGGCCCGGAGAAGGAGGTCCGCCTCCCGGTCTCGGTGATCAAGCCGATGGCCGGGGCGGAGACGGTCAAGCAGGCCGCGGCCAGTGCGCGGAAGGCGCTGTCGGGGCCGGTCACGCTGACCTTCGCCGGCAAGCAGACCCAGCTGCCGGTGGAGACCCTCGCCGCCCACCTGTCCTTCAAGCCGGACAGCTCCGGCGGCATGAGCCCGAAGTTCGACGCCAAGAACGCCGTCGCCTCCGTGGAGGGGGACCTGATCGACTCGGCCCTCGCCCCCCGCGACCCCACGTTCCAGATCGTCGGGGGAAAGCCGAAGCTGGTGCCCGGACGCAAGGGCAAGGGCATCGACGACGAGCGGCTCGCCACCGACGTGGCGAACATGGTCGCCCGTGACGGTGACCGGACGATCCCGGTTCTCCTCGCCACCGTCAAGCCGAGGATGTCCGACGCCGACGCGCGCAAGCTCGGCATCAAGGAGCGGATCAGCCAGTTCACCACCCCCTACGACTGCTGCCCGCCGCGGGTCACCAACATCAGGACGATCGCCAAGCTCCTGGACGGTCACCTGGTGAAGCCGGGTGAGACCTTCTCGCTCAACGGCGTCATCGGCCAGCGCGACACGGCACGCGGCTTCGTCCCCGCCCCCATGATCCAGGGCGGCAGGCTGGTCGACTCGGTCGGCGGCGGCATCTCCCAGTTCGTCACCACCATGTACAACGCGGTGTTCTTCGGCGGCCTCGAAGACGTCCAGCACATGGCGCACGAGTTCTACATCTCCCGCTACCCGGCCGGACGCGAGTCCACGGTCTCCTGGCCCCAGCCCGACTTCCGCTGGAAGAACGACTCGCCGTACGGGGTGCTGGTGAAGACCTCCTACAACGACAGCGGGGTCACCGTCGCCTTCTGGAGCACCAAGCGTTACGAGATCGAGTCGATCTCCTCGGAGAGATACAACGTCACCCCGTTCAAGAGCGAGACCGACAGCGGCCCCACCTGCATCCCGATGGTCGGCCAGAACGGGTTCACGATCGATGTCTGGCGCGTCTTCAAGCAGGACGGCAAGGAGATCAAGCGCGTCAAGAAGACCACGGTCTACCGCCCCGAACTCGACCTGAAGTGTGTGTCCGAATAATCACGGTGCCGGCGCGTCCCGCACGGCCGGACGGTGCGGTCGTGAGGGGCGGCGCCACCGGCCGTACGGCTGGATAATGCGCACATGAAGATCTGGGTACCTTCCAAAGCCATCGCCGATGTCCTGTGTGATCTCCCGGAAGTGGAGTGCGTCGTCTACGACGGCACGGAGCCGGTGCCCGAGGGCGTGGAGGAGGCCGAGGTCTGGATCCCGCCGCTCACGCCGCTGGCGGATCTTCCCGGTCTGCTCGCCCGCATGACCGGCCTGCGGCTGCTGCAGACCGTCACCGCGGGTGTCGACGCCTACCGGCCGCACGTGCGGGAGGGGGTGACGCTGTGCAACGCCAGGGGGGTGCACGACGCGGGTACCGCCGAGTGGGCGGTGGGAGCCATGATCTCCGTGCTGCGGGAGTTTCCCGGGTTCGTCCACGCGCAGCGCGAGGGCGAGTGGACCTACCACCACACCGGGGTGCTGGCCGACTCCACGGTCCTGATCGTCGGCTACGGCTCGATCGGTGAGGCGCTGGAGCGGCGGCTCGACGGCTTCGAGGTCGACGTCGTCCGGGTGGCCAGGACCGCCAGGGCCGGTGTGCACGGCCTGGACGAGTTGCCGGGGCTGCTGCCGGAGGCGGACGTGGTGGTGCTGCTCGTACCCTCGACGCCCGAGACCACCGGCATGGTGGACGCCGGGTTCCTGGCCGCGATGAGGGACGGCGCCCTCCTGGTGAACGCGGCCAGGGGCACGGTGGTCGACACGGACGCGCTCGTCGCCGAGCTGCGGGCGGGCCGGATCCTCGCCGCGCTGGACGTCACCGACCCCGAGCCCCTGCCGGAGGGCCACCCGCTGTGGACGGCGCCGGGGGTTCTCATCACCCCGCACGTCGCGGGCAGCAACCCGGCGTCCGTACGACGCACGCTGAAGCTTCTGCGCTCCCAGTTGCTGCGTTATCTGGCGGGGGAGCCGCTGAAGAATGTGATCACGGGTTCGTACTGACCGGCGGGGGAATCCGGGCCGTGTGCCCGCGGCGCACGCCGAAGCCTCTCCGCCGTCACCTCGCGAGGGAGCCGCTCAAAGATGTGATCACGGGTTCGTACTGACCGGCAAAGGAATCCGGGCCGTGGCTGCCCCGTGACCTGCGGTGCGTACCGTCGGTAAAAGCGATCACCGTTGCTCGCGTGGTTATCAGATCGGTGACGACTACGGCGTTGTCACCACCCGCGCGGGTCGGACGGCACACACTGGCCCTGTGCCGGTACGAGCGCCGAGGACGAAGGACGACGCGCTCGCACCGGTAGCGCGGGCGCAGCGAGCAAGGGAAGCTGCGAAAGCGAAAAACACCAAACGACATTGATGGGCAGACGACATTGATCCGCTGGCGTGACCCCCGGGTACCGCTGACCGCCGCCGCCGCAGGCGTGGTGGGGCTCGTTGCCGCGCTCGTCAGCGGCGCTCCGGCCGTGGTCGTCGAGGCGGTGGCGGGCGTCGTCACCGCCGCGGCGGCCGCGGGCTCGCTGTTCGCCGCCGCCTCCAAAATCACCGACCGGCGCAGGGCGCTGGCCTGGCGCTGGCTGGCCGGAGGATCGCTCACCTGGCTGGCCGGGGTAGGGGTACGGCCGATCGCGGAAGGCACACCCTTCGTGGTGACCTTCGCCGACCTGGTGCTCCTGGCCGGTACGGCGATGCTCGCGGTCGGCACCGCGCTGTCGGCGGCCAGACCCGCGCGGGGACACGCCCTGCTGCGTGACCTCGCCGACTCCTACGTGTGCGCCGCGGCCATCATGGTGATCGTCTGGGTGTCGCTGGTGGGTCCGCTGTACGGCACCGGCGGTGACGCGGGCGACGCCGCGGTCACCTTCGCCTCGCCGCTGTTCTGCCTGATCCTCGCCAGCGTCGTGGGCCCGGCCGTGGTGCCGATCCGGCGCTCGGCCTGGCCGGTCGGGCTCGCCGCGCTCGCCGTGCTCGCCGCGATCGCGACCTCCGAGACGATCACCGCGGTGGCCCGGGTGAACGGCGACACGCCGTCCCTGACCTGGGTGTGGCTCGCCCCCGCCGCGTTCCTGGTGCTCGCCGCGGTCCCGTGGAGCGGGCCCGCGACGCGGTCTGTCGCGCCCAGGGACGACGAGCCGTTCGTCAGGGAGAGCACGTCCTCGCTGATCGCGGCGGTGCCGCTGTTCCTCGTGGGGGCGGCCACCGTCGTCGTGCTCCTGCGCGTGATCAGCGGCGGGGTGCAGGGCCCCCCGGCGGTCCTCGCCTCGGTGTGCGCGTCGATCGTCGCCGTCCTGGTGGTGCGCCTGTTCGTGATGCTGATGGAGACCGGGCGGATGCGGAGCCTGCTGCATCTCGGCGAGCGGCAGCTGCGGGACCTCGCGGAGAGCGCGGGGGACGTGGTCATACTGTGCGGCTACGACGGCGTGGTGCGGGAGATCGGCGAGGGCGTCGAGATCACGTACGGCTACCGTCCTGACGACCTGGTCGGCCGGAAGATCTTCGACTACATCCACCCCGAGGACGTGCCGGGGATCCAGGCGGCGCTGAGCGCGATGAGCCTGGAGGAGGAGGCCGAGGAGGGGCCGGGCGCCTGCATGGTCGCCTGCCGGGTCCGGGCCTCCGACGGGACGTGGCGGCCCGCCGAGTCGGTGGCGACCCGGCACGTGCGCGGCGACGACCTGCTCCTCGTCACCACCCGCGACATCAGCGACCAGGAGGCCCTGCGCAGCCAGGTCGCCCACCTCACCTTCCACGACGGCATCACCGGCCTGCCCAACCGGGCCTACTTCGAGGAGCGCACCCGGGAGGTGCTGGCCCGTCCCGGCGCGAGCAACGTCGCCGTGGTCTTCCTGGACCTGGACGGCTTCACCGCGGTGAACGACTCGGTCGGCCACGCCAGCGGCGACTACCTGCTCGGCCAGGCGGCCCGCAGGCTCCGCGCCGCCGTACGGGCCGACGACACCCTGGCGCGCTGGGGCGGCGACGAGTTCGCGGTGCTGCTGGAGGCGCCGGTCGACGCCCAGACGGCGGTCGACCTGGCCGAGCTGCTGGTCCGTACGGTCTCGTCCGAGCCGTTCCGGGTCGCCGACCGCGACGTCGCGCTCACCGCGAGCGTCGGGGTGGCCTTCTCCACCGCGGACGTCTCCTCCGCCGACCTGATCCGCAACGCCGACGTGGCGATGGCGAGGGCGAAGGAGCTGGGCGGGCGCAGGGTCGAGGTGTTCGCCGCGCACATGCACGCCGACGTGGTACGACGCCTGGAGCTCGCCGCCGACCTGCAGCGGGCGCTGCTGGAGAACCAGTTCGCGATCGAGTACCAGCCGGTGGTCGATCTGGCCACCTCGCGCGTCACCGCCGTCGAGGCGCTGGTGCGCTGGTGCCGGGGCGGCGAGTTCGTCCCGCCCGAGCAGTTCCTCGGCCCGGCGGAGGACACCGGCCTGATCGTGCCGCTGAGCGAGTGGATCCTGCGCGAGTCCTGCAGGGAGGTGGCCGCCTGGCGCGCCTCCTCCTGGGAGATCGGGCTCTCGCTGAACCTCTCGGCCCGCCAGATCATGGCGCCGCGCTTCGTGGAGACCGTCGAGGCGGTCCTGGCCGAGAGCGAGCTGCCGCCCAGCGCGCTCACCCTGGAGGTCATCGAGGAGATGCTGGTCGAGGACGCGGAGGAGACCATCACCCGGCTCTCCGAGCTGCGTGCCCTCGGCGTCCGGCTCGCCATCGACGACTTCGGCACCGGATACGCCTCGCTGGCGTTCCTGCGGCAGCTCCCGGTCGACATGATCAAGATCGACCCGTCCTTCGTGTCCGGGCTCGGCCGTGACGAGACGCTCACCCTGCTCACCCGCACGATCGTGCGGCTGGGGCACGACCTGGGGCTGATCGTGGTCGCCGAGGGCATCGAGCGGCCCGAGCAGCTGGAGTTGCTGCGCGAGATGGGCTGCACCCGCGGCCAGGGGTTCCTGGTGGCGCGCCCGATGGCCGCGCGCGGCGTCGACTCGCTGATCCGCACCAGCCTCTCCAGCCTCGGGTCTCCCGCGTGACCTCGCATCTCGGACTCTGAGATATGTGTCCCATGAATTTGACGCGGGGGTACTCCGTCGGCCATGGTGGAGGCATGCAGCTTCACCGTGGGATTCTCGTAGTACTTCGCCGGCGCGCGGGCCGATAGCGAATCACTACGACCTGCGCGCCGCCCCAGCTCCGCCGACCAGGCGGGATGGGGCATTTTTTATGCCATTAAGCATGTTCAGCCACAAGGAACGAGCCGATGACCGAACAGATGACAGGAGCCCAGGCCCTCGTGAGGGCGCTGGAGCTCGTCGGGGTCGACACCGTGTTCGGGATCCCGGGCGGCGCGATTCTCCCCGCCTACGATCCTCTCTACGACTCGACCAAGGTCCGGCACGTGCTCGTACGGCACGAGCAGGGCGCGGGGCATGCGGCTCAGGGATACGCGCAGGCCACCGGCAAGGTCGGGGTGTGCATGGCCACGAGCGGCCCCGGCGCCACCAACCTGGTCACCCCGATCGCCGACGCCTACATGGACTCGGTCCCGATGGTCGCGATCACCGGTCAGGTGGCCAGCGCCGCCATCGGCACGGACGCCTTCCAGGAAGCCGACATCTCCGGCATCACCATGCCGATCACGAAGCACAACTTCCTGGTCATCGACCCGAACGAGATTCCCAGGACGATCGTGGAGGCCTTCCACATCGCCTCGACGGGGCGTCCCGGGCCGGTGCTGGTCGACATCGCCAAGGACACGCTCCAGGCGAAGATGACCTTCGAGTGGCCGGTCGCGATGCAGCTGCCCGGCTACCGTCCGGTGACCCGGCCGCACTCCAAGCAGATCCGCGAGGCGGCGAAGCTGATCGCCGAGGCGAGGCGGCCCGTCCTCTACGTGGGCGGCGGCGTGCACCGGGCGGGGGCGTCGGGGGAGCTGCTGGAGTTCGCCGAGCTGACCGGCATCCCGGTGGTCACCACCCTGATGGCACGGGGCACCTTCCCCGACAGCCACCCGCAGCACATGGGCATGCCCGGCATGCACGGCTCGGTCTCGGCGGTCGGTGCGCTGCAGAGGTCCGATCTGATCATCGGGCTCGGCGTCCGCTTCGACGACCGGGTCACCGGCCAGCTGTCCAGCTTCGCGCCGCACGCGAAGGTCGTCCACGCGGACATCGACCCGGCGGAGATCTCCAAGAACCGGCACGCGGACGTCCCGATCGTGGGCGACTGCAAGGAGGTCATCTCCGACCTGATCGCCGCGGTGCGCGGTGAGGGGCGCAAGGGCGACTACGCCGACTGGTGGACGGCGCTCAACGCCTACAAGGCGACCTATCCGCTGGGCTACACCGAGTTCGAGGACGGCTCCCTCGCCCCGCAGTACGTGATGGAGCGGCTGGGCGCGCTCGTCGGCCCGGACGCGATCTACACCGCCGGTGTCGGACAGCACCAGATGTGGGCCGCGCAGTTCATCGGCTACGAGAACCCCGGCACGTTCATCAACTCCGGCGGCGCGGGCACGATGGGCTTCTCCGTCCCGGCGGCGATGGGGGCCAAGATGGGCCGCCCGGACACCACGGTGTGGGCGATCGACGGCGACGGCTGCTTCCAGATGACCAACCAGGAGCTCGCCACCTGCACGATCGAGGGTGTGCCGATCAAGGTCGCGATCATCAACAACGGTAACCTTGGCATGGTCCGGCAGTGGCAGACGCTGTTCTACAACCAGCGTTACTCCAACACCGACCTGCAGACGGTCCGCCGCATCCCCGACTTCGTCAAGCTCGCCGAGGCCTACGGTTGCGTGGGGCTGCGCTGCGAACGCCCCGAGGACGTGGACGCGACGATCAAGAAGGCCATGGAGATCAACGACGTGCCGGTGGTCGTCGACTTCGTGGTGCACCAGGACGCCATGGTGTGGCCGATGGTCGCGGCCGGGACCAGCAACGATGACATCAAGTTCGCGCGCGACATGGCGCCGGTCTGGGACAGCGAGGACTAGGCATGAGCAGGCACACGCTCTCCGTGCTGGTGGAGAACAAGCCCGGCGTGCTCGCGCGCGTCGCGGCGCTGTTCAGCCGCAGGGGGTTCAACATCGACTCGCTCGCGGTCGGCCCGACCGAGCACGCGGACATCTCCAGGATGACCATCGTGGTCAACGTCGCCGACCTGCCGCTGGAACAGGTCACCAAGCAGCTCAACAAGCTCGTCAACGTGCTGAAGATCGTGGAGCTCGACCCGGCGCAGTCGGTGCAGCGCGAGCTCACGCTGATCAAGGTGCGGGCCGACGCCGACAACAGGTCCAGCGTGCTGGAGCTGGTCAACCTGTTCCGGGCACGCTGTGTCGACGTTTCCTCCGACGCGGTGACCATCGAGGTCACCGGCACTCCGGACAAGCTGCAGGCCTTCATCAAGGTCCTGGAGCCGTTCGGCATCAAGGAGCTCGTCCAGTCGGGCATGGTGGCCATCGGCCGCGGTGCCCGTTCCATCACCGACCGTTCTCTCCGGGCCCTGGACCGGACCGCGTAACGCGCACGAGAAACCCGAAAGGTTAAGCAAGTGACTGAGATCTTCTACGACGACCAGGCCGACCTGTCGATCATCCAGGGCCGGCACGTCGCCGTTCTGGGATACGGCAGCCAGGGCCACGCCCACGCGCTCTCGCTGCGCGACTCCGGCGTGGACGTGCGGGTCGGCCTGCCCGAGGGCTCCAAGAGCAGGGAGAAGGCGGAGGCCGACGGCCTGCGCGTGCTCACTCCCTCGGAGGCCGTCGAAGAGGCCGACCTGACCATGATCCTCGCGCCGGACCACATCCAGCGCCACCTGTACGCCGACCACGTGGCCCCGAACCTCGTCGAGGGCGACGCGCTCTTCTTCGGGCACGGCCTCAACATCCGCTACGGCCTCATCGAGGCGCCCGAGGGCGTGGACGTGGCCATGGTCGCTCCCAAGGGCCCCGGCCACCTCGTACGCCGCCAGTACACGGCGGGCCGCGGCGTGCCGTGTCTCGTCGCGGTCGAGAAGGACGCGAGCGGCAACGCCCTGGACCTCGCCCTGTCGTACGCCAAGGGCATCGGCGGCACCCGCGCCGGCGCGCTGAAGACGACCTTCAAGGAGGAGACCGAGACCGACCTGTTCGGTGAGCAGGCCGTGCTGTGCGGCGGCGTCTCCGAGCTGATCAAGGTCGGTTTCGAGACCCTGATCGAGGCGGGCTACCAGCCCGAGGTCGCCTACTTCGAGTGCCTGCACGAGATGAAGCTGATCGTCGACCTGATGTACGAGGGCGGCATCCACAAGATGTACTGGTCGGTCTCCGACACCGCCGAGTACGGCGGCTACTCCCGCGGCCCGCGCATCGTGACGCAGGAGACGAAGAAGGAGATGCAGCGCATTCTCGCCGAGATCCAGTCCGGCGAGTTCACCAAGGAACTGGTGGACGAGTTCGACGGCGGCCAGAAGAAGTTCACCGCCTACCGCGACGAGCTCGCCGAGCACCCGATCGAGAAGACCGGCGCCAAGCTCCGTCCGATGATGAGCTGGCTCAAGTAGAGGTTCGGGTGACGGCGTTCATGCGACAGCGCTCACGTGAACGCCGAGCCGAAAGCAGCGGCCCGTGCCCCTGGTGACGAGTTCTCGTCACCAGGGGCACGGGCCGTTTCACACCGGGTGCCTCGCGGTCCGGTTGTGCCTGATTCCTAGTGTTTGGCGAAGTTCTGGGTCCAGTAGATGCCCCGGGAGCTGTTCGCCACGCCCACGCCGAGGTGGGTGTAGGCGCAGTTCATGATGTTGGCCCGGTGCCCGGAGCTGTTCATCCAGGCGGTGACCACGTCGGCCGGGGTGCGCTGGCCCATCGCGATGTTCTCGGCCCAGGCGCGCATCGGGCTGAACCCGCTCGCCTTGATCCGGGCGGTCATGTCACGGCCGTCCTGCGAGGTGTGGCTGAAGTAGTTCTTGGCCGCCATGTCGTCCGAGTGGCCCTGCGCGGCCGAACGCAGCTGCGGGTCGGAGATGAGCGGGCCACAGCCGCCCTTCTGCCGCTCGACGTTGGTCAGGCGCACCACTTCCTCGGACAGGGAGGATCCCGGTGCGGAGCTGGTAGTGGAGCTGGGGGTGGGAGTGGGCTTGGTGGGGGTGGCACTGGCCGACGGGGTCGGGGTCGGCCTGGGGGTGGTGGTAGTGGTCGGCGCGGGGGTGGGGGCCGGGGTGTCGGTGGGGGAGCAGCCGAGCCTGACGGGCTTGGAGCGGCCGCTGTTTCCCCGGTAGTCGGTGACGACGGCGTAGTAGACGCCGGGAGCGCAGCGCAGTCTCACCGTCACCCGTCCGTTGGTGCCCTTCCGGGACGCGCTCTTCACGATCGGGTCGGCCCCGGGAACGGCGCGCTTGACGCGGATGCGGACCAGGGCGGTGTCGTCGCAGCCGAGCCGCGCGGCGGAGGCCTGGATCCGTCCCGCCGCGGTGACGTACGGCTTGGCGGCGTACACACGGCACTCGGCCTGCGGAGCGGACGCGGCGTGAGCCGTGGCGATCGGCGTGCTGATGGCCGCCAGACTCCCGAGGCAGAGCAGTGCCGCCCCTAGCGGTCTGCGCATGTCGGTTCCTCCGGTTGGTTAGACGCTGGATGGCCCCCGCATTCTGTCGGTGACAGATCCGTCTTGTCAGCAAATTCCGGACATTTACTGTGAGTCCCAGGTAAACCAGAGTGATCGCATAGGCGTCGGGGGCCGGTGGTGCTCCGGTCGGCGTCAGGGGCGCCCGAGAGACGAAATTTCCCTCTATAGGCCACCTGAGCTGGATATATGCCGCATGAAGGGAGGCGGTCCCGCGGGGGTCACCCGGGCCGGACGGCGGCTCCGTCGCCGGGCTCTCCCGGACCGGCAGGAGCCGAAATATTCTCATCTTCCGGCGATCACGAGGTTTCGGGGCCTACCGGACGTCCACTCGCTGCGATTGAATGTGGCATGGTCTCCCCGGCGCCCTCACCGGCCGTCGTCACCGTGTCGCGCGGCGTGCGCGTCGGCTACGGTGTCGGCTCGATCTGCACCGCGACCTTCTCCACGGTCCCCGGATTGCTGCTGCTGTTCTACATGACGAACGTGCTCGCGGTTCCCGCGTGGATCGCCGGCATCGTGGTCTTCCTGCCCAAGCTCTGGGACATGTTCATCAACCCCTGGGTGGGTCAGCGCTCCGACCGGACGGTCTCCCGCTTCGGCGCCCGCCGTCCCTGGCTGCTCATGGGCGCGGTCACCCTGCCGGTGACGTTCGCCCTCACCTTCGCGGGCCCCCCGCTCACCGGCCTCTCCGCCGCCCTGTACGTCGCCTTCTTCTACTTCCTCACCGCGACGGCTTACGCCTTCTACGAGGTTCCCTACAAGGCGATGCCCGCGGAGATGACCGACGACTACCACGAGCGTTCCTCGCTGCTGCAGTGGAAGATGGTCTTCGTCGGCCTGGGGATCCTGCTCTCCGGGGCGGTCGCGCCGGTGATCGCGGGCACCGAGGCCGCCGGCTACCGGACCATGGGGCTGGTCATCGGTGCCGTGCTGCTGCTGTCGATGCTCGGCGCCTTCTTCGGCACGGCCCGGGCCCCGATGGTCGCGCGGGCCGAGACGGAGCCGTCGATCGCCGCCCAGTTCGCCGCCGCCCGCTCGAACACGACGTTCATGGTGCTGCTCGGTCTGAGCTGCGCCCAGATGTTCGCCGCCGGAGCCATGCTCGCCGGAGCGCCGTACTTCGCCACCTACACGCTGGGCGACCCGGCGGCGACCACCACGCTCTTCCTGGGCATCGTCGGTCCGTTGCTGATCACCATGCCGCTCTGGGTCCGGCTGTCCAAGCGTTACGACAAGCGCGGCGCGATGATCCTGGCGTCGGCGCTGTTCATGGTGGGCGCCGTCGGGATGGCCTTCGCCGGCCCGCTCGGCTGGGCGTACGCGCACGCGTGCGTGTTCCTCGTCGGCGTCGGCTACGCCGGGTTGCAGCTACTGCAGTTCTCGATGCTCTCCGACGTGATCGTCCACGATGCCCTGGTCACCGGCAAGCGCAGGGCCGGGGTGTTCACCGGGCTCTGGACGGCCGCCGAGACCGTGGTCTTCGCGTTCGGCGCGCTCGTGCTCGGCTGGTTGCTGGGTGCGACCGGATTCGTCGAGTCCGACCCCTCCACGCCGGTCGCCCAGCCCGAGTCGGCGACCACGGCGGCACTGTACGGCTCGACGCTGCTGCCCGCGATCCTGATGGGGCTCAGCATCCTGCTGACCATGCGCTACACCCTGACGGCGGTGAAGATCAAGGAGGCCCAGGAAACCGGAGCGGCCAGGGTTCAGGAGGGGTGAGAGGATCCCCCTGCATCTAGGGCGTGATCATCAGGAAGCCGCAGTCGCCGAAGGAGACGACGTCGCCCGGCCGGACCTTGGCCGGACCGACCAGGCGCCAGTCGTTCAGGCGGGTGCCGTTCAGTGAGCCGAGGTCGACGAGGACCCAGCCCTCCTCGTCGCGGCGGAGCTCGGCGTGCACCCGGGAGACGGTCAGGTCGGCGAGGACCAGATCGCAGGACGACCCCCGGCCCACCACGTAGCGGGTCCTGCCGTCGCCGGGCAGCGCGAGCCGGGGCAGCCGCGGGCGCCGCCAGGCCGACTCCACCCGCTTGGTGAAGTCGGAGGCCGAGGCGACGGCCTCGGTGACCATGCGGCGAAACCGGCCGCGTTGCGGCAGATCGGCGACCAGATTGTCGAGCTCGCCCTGATTGCGTGCGCGCAGAGCCATGTCGACGCGGCCGAGGAAGGTGTCGTGCGACAGATGCCCCTCGACGGCACGGTCGCGCAGCTCGTTGATCGCGCGATCACGGTCCCCGTCGGAGGCACGGGCCGGGGGATGCGTCGAGCTCATCCTCCGAGTATCGGCCCCGAGGGCGGAGCCTGTCCAGAATATGCAGATCTCTTGCGCCGTGAATACTGCGTATGCATACTCGGTATTCATGGCGATCCGACAGGGGCTTCTCGCCCTGCTGAGTCAGGGGCCTCGTTACGGCTACCAGTTGCGTGCCGAGTTCGAGGCGTCCACGGGGGCGACCTGGCCGCTCAACATCGGCCAGGTCTACACAACGCTCTCCCGCCTGGAACGCGACGGCCTGGTGAGCCCCGGCGAGCAGGACGAGCAGGGCCGGGTCGTCTACTCGATCACCGAGGCCGGTCTGGCCGAGATGGGGCGATGGTTCAGCACCCCCGTCGCCCAGTCGGACCGGCCTCGGGACGAGCTGGTCATCAAGCTCGCCCTGGCGGTCACCGCCACCACGGACGTGCGGCCGATCATCCAGGCCCAGCGCACCGCGACCATGCGCACGTTGCAGGCGTTCGTCCAGGCCAGGCGCGCGAGCGTCGAGAACCCCGCACAGCGGCTGGTACTCGACTCGATGATCTTCCAGGCCGAGGCCGAGCAACGCTGGCTCGACCACTGCGAGGCCGTGCTCACGGCCTCCCCCCGGCCGCGAAGGCCCGCAGCCACGGCCACGGAAAACCCGGACACGGAACACCCGAACGCAGAGGTCCCGGACGTGGAAGTCCCGGACGCGGGATCCCCGCGCGGGTGACCTCCCGAAGCGTTATCCCCAGACACAGGAGACGGACAGTTGACGCCCTTACCAGGACCAGGACCAGGACCACGACTACCGGGACCACGACCACGGCCAGGGACCCGCGCGCAGGGGGTATCCGGATGACCTTCGAACCGGTCGTCCGGCTCGCGGACGTGACCCGCACGCACGGCGACGGGCCGCAGAGCGTGACGGCGCTGCGCGGGGTGAGCCTCGACGTCGGCGCCGGAGAGCTCGTCGCGGTGATGGGCCCCTCGGGGTCAGGTAAGTCCACCCTGCTCAACCTCGCCGGGGGCCTCGACCTGCCCACCTCGGGCTCCGTGGTCGTGGAGGGCACGCCGCTGGCGAGCCTGCGGGCCGGGGAACTGGCCGGCCTCCGGCGCAGGCATGTGGGTTACGTCTTCCAGGACCTCAACCTGATCCCGTCGCTCACCGCGCTGGAGAACGTGACCCTCCCGCGCGAGCTGGACGGGATCGCCTTCAAAAACGCCCGCCGCGAGGCGATGGAGGTGCTCACCGAGGTCGGTCTGGGCGAGATCGCCGACCGCTTCCCCGAAGAGATCTCCGGTGGCCAGCGCCAGCGGGTCGCCATCGCCCGCGCGCTGCTGGGGGAGCGGCGGCTGATCCTGGCCGACGAGCCCACCGGCGCGCTCGACACCCCGACCGGCGACGACATCCTCCAGCTCCTGCGCACCCGCTGCGACGCGGGAGCCGCCGCGCTGCTCGTCACCCACGAACCCCGCTACGCCGCCTGGGCCGACCGGGTGGTCTTCCTGCGCGACGGCGAGATCGCCGACTCCACCGCCACCCCCCTGGAGAGCGCCCGATGAGCGAGCGAACGGACGCGTGGGGCGCGTGCGCGGATCTCCGGCCACCGGACGGCGAAGCGGCCCTCCGGTCACCGGGTGGGGCGGTCGCATGAGCGCCCTGCTCGCCGCGCTGCGCATCTCCCGCAGGGACATCCGGCGCGCCAGGGGGCGCAGCGCCCTGATCATGATCATGATCGGCCTGCCGGTCCTCGTCATCACGGGCCTCCTGGCCTTTCTCGAGACCTCGAACATCAACCCCCGCGAGGGCCTCACGGCGAACCTGGGCGCCGCCGACGCCCGGATCACGGTGAGCGGAGCCCGGGAAAAGGTGGAACAGGACGTCGAAGGTCGGATATGGGTGGCTTCCGGCCAGCCCCCTTTCGCCGCGACGCGGCCCTGGACACAGGGGGAGGTGGCGAAGCTCCTGGAACCCGGCACCCGGCTCCTCCCGCTGAACGAGGGCAGCGTCGACTACCTGAGCAGTGATGGCCGCGATCACGTCTCCGCGCTGGAGACGGACCTGCGAGACCCCATGACGGCGGGCATGTACCACCTGCTCCGGGGCCGGTTCCCGGCTTCCGCCCAGGAGATCGCGGTGACTCCGGAGATCCTGGAGAGGGGAGCCCGCCTCGATACCCCGCTGCAGGTCACGCGGGACAGGAAGGCGATGAGGGTCGTCGGCGTCGTCGAGCACCCGCACCGGACCCGCACAGCGGAGATCGTCGGACTCCCCGGCACCCTGCTCTTCGCCGACCATGGCCTTCACGGCACCGGCTGGCTGGCCGACACGCCGGAGCCGGTCACCTGGGCCGCCGTCCAGCGGCTGAACGCGGCCGGGCTGCTGGCCGGGTCCCGCGCCGTCATCGAGGATCCGCCCGACCGCGTCTGGCTCTTCATCCCTGACTCCTATGAGGTGGACAGGACCGTGGCGATCGGGCTGGCCGCGGTCATGATCGTGCTGGAGGTGGTGCTGCTCGCCGGCCCCGCCTTCGCGGTCGGCCTGCGCCGCCGTCGCAGGGAACTCGCACTGATCACCGCGCAGGGCGGTGCTCCGGGCCACCTGCGTCTCATCGTCCTGGCCGACGGCGTCGTCCTCGGCGGCGGGGCCGCGCTCGCGGGACTGATCCTGGGCCTGGGCCTGGTCGCGCTCTCGGCCGCGCTGGGGGCCGGCAGGCTGGTCGGAGTGGTCGGCCCGTTGGAGATCCCCTGGATTCCGGTCGTGGCCGTCGCTCTGCTCGGGGCGGGCAGCGGGCTCATCGCGGCCCTGATCCCCGCGGTGCAGGCGGCCAGGCAGGACGCGGCGGCGGTGATCGGCGGGCGCCGGAGCGCGGTGCGTGACCGGGTGGGCCGCCCGCTGCTCGGCCTGGTCCTGGTCGCCGCGGGGATCGCGGCTACCGTCTTCGCCGTCAGGTACGACGTGATCTGGGTTCTCGTCGCCGCGGTCCTGACGCAGCTGGGACTGGTCGCGCTGGCGCCGAGGCTGGTCAAGGGGGCCGCGAGCCTGGTCGCGCGGCTTTCGCTGCCCTTACGCCTGGCCGCCCGCGACGCCGCCCGCCACCGCGTTCGCACCGCGTCCGCGGTCGCGGCGGTCATGACCGCCACGGCCACGGTTGTCGTGGCCGGCATCGCGACCACCAGCTCCTTCGCCCAGCGCCGGGACGCCTTCCAGGCGATCGCTCCAGCGGGAACCACGAGGATCGACAGCGAGGGACTCGACGCCGACCGCTGGAGCGCGCTGAAGACCGTCGTCGAGCGGAGGTTGCCCGGTGTGCCACTCATCGAGGCCGCCAAGCTCAGGAACGCCGAAGGGGAAAGCGTCGAGATGGCGATCCAGCGAGCCGACGAGTACGGGCCGCAGTACTCCGTCGCGGGTTTTCCGATCGGGGGCGAGCGGCTGCTCACCCTCGTGCAGGGACGGCGGGACCCGGCGGCCGGGGCCGCGTTCGCCTCGGGCAAGGCCGTGGTGTTCGACCCCGGGATGGTACGGAACGGAAAGATCACTCTGATCCTGGAAGGGAGGAGAGGGGAAGCCGAGCCCGTCGAGATCGCGGTTCCCGCCGTCCTGGCCCGTCCTGCCGACCTCGGGTACGGTGTGGTGGTGCTGCCGCTCTCCGTCGCGGAGAACGCCGGGCTGAGAGCCGAACCGCGCGTCCTGTACATCGAGCCGGCTTCGCACAGGCTCACCGCCAAGCAGGCGGCGACGCTGGAGTGGGATCTCATGACGGCGCTTCCCAAGGCAGAAATCCGCGTCGATGTCACGAGCGGATTCCAGGACGACAACACCTCCCGGCTGGTGCTGCTCCTGGGGGCGGCGCTCGTCCTGGTGCTCGGCGGCACTTTCGTCGCCACCGGGCTCGCCGCGGCCGACATGCGTCCCGATCTCGCGACGATGGCCGCGGTCGGGGCGCCGCCGGGCACGCACCGGCTGGTCGTCGCCGGGCAGGCCGGGTTCATCGCCGGGCTCGGTGTCCTGATCGGCACGGTGGCCGGTTGCGTGACGGGGATCGCCGCGACCTGGCCCCTCACGGTCGGGGTATCCGGGACCGTCCTCATCCGGTCCGGCGAACTCTCGTCCTTCTCACCGATGTCGCCGACGGTCGAGATGCCCTGGCTCCTCCTCGCTGCCGTGGTGGTCGGCCTGCCGGTGCTGGCCGCCCTGGTGGCGGGGGCGTTCACCCGGCCGAAGGTGACGCTGACCCGCAGGACCGGCTAGCCCCCGTGCCGCCGTCCGAACCGGAGATGCCCCGGCCCTGTCGGATCGGATACGGCTTCTGACCCGCAACGATGCGGCACATGCGGAAAACCGGGTTAGCGGCCGTGACGTTTCGTGACGGAGGAGGAGGCGCCTTCTCGCGCCACCTTGTCCGCGGCCGTTCTCCGGGACCGCCTTTCCGGTGCGTCATCACGGTGGGACGCACCGTGGTGACCGGTCAGTCGGTGACGTCGGCGCAGACCACGTGGGCGCCCAGCTCGACCATCCGCTGCTCGCTGCGCGCGTCGGCGACCCTCGCCATCAGGATCGGCGCCTCGCTCGCGGCGAGCTGTGGCAACCTGGCGCGCACCCCGCGATGGATGTCCCTGACCACGTCCTCGGCCGCCGACATGTGGACCTTCACATGCAGCATGATCCCCGGGGCGCCCGAGGAGGTACTGGCCTCGGAGATCCACACGTGGTGGACGAGCGGATAGTCGACGAGCAGGTGTGAGATCGCGGCACGCAGCGCGGGCAGGATCGGGTGGTCGCATCGGCGGTATCCCGGGTCCACCATCTGCATCGGGCCCGACAGGTGCGGGCGAGGCGCCGGGATCCACGGCTGGGAGGGCGCTGCCGGCACCGGTGTTCTCTGCGGGCGCGCGGGCGCGGGACGCGAGACCGTGGCCATCGCCCCGGTCGCGTACGCCGTCGGCGCCGCGCTCGACAGCGCGGGCGTGGGGCCGCTGCGCGTCGAGAGCAGGTAGCGCTGGAGGTCCTCGATCGGCACGGCCGCGGCCGCCGGACCCGCCGCGTCGATCACGATCTCCCGCACGCCGGTGACGCGCTGGATGTCGAGGATGGTGTCGGCGTCGCACGCCGACAGCGAGTGGCTGCCGCGGTGCCGCGCGTAGGTGTCCGCCGAGGTGTATCCGAGCAGGACACGATCACCGGCCTGGGTCGTGCCGAGCACGACGGATCGGTCGGGTCGCACGGCAACCAGGAGTCCCCATTCGGCCAGCGCCGCAAGCAGCCGGTGCGGGTCGCCGTGCTGCGCGAGCACGTTGCCGAGAGCGGGGTTCCCGATGCTCATATGAGGAACGATAGGTAGTGGACCACGGCTTATCAGGGTAATAGCGAAGTTTTCTTGGGATCAAGACCAACTTGAATTTTGGTGCATGAGATCTGTCAAGGAGGGGTAATCGCCTCGTGGGCCGCGAGGTCCCCTCACGTCCCACGAGTCTCCGGAGCCTCTCCGAGGGGCTCACCGACGGCGCGAAGCGTCTCGGATCGCGGGACACTCGTGAACGCGTTCACAAGCGCCGATAGACTACGTGAGGTCCGTGCACCCCTCACCGTCTAGTAAGGATCCAGCCTGTGAACAAGCCCGTCGTACTGGTCGCTGAGGAACTTTCCGAGGCTGGTCTCGCGGTTCTGGGCGCGGACTTCGAAGTCCGCCACACCGACGGCGCCGACCGCGCCCAGTTCCTGCCCGCCCTCGCCGACGTGGACGCGCTCATCGTGCGCAGCGCCACGCAGGTCGACGCCGAGGCGATCGCCAACGCTCCCAGGCTCCGCGTCGTCGCCCGCGCGGGCGTCGGCCTGGACAACGTCGATGTGGAGGCCGCCACCAAGGCCGGTGTCATGGTCGTCAACGCGCCGACCTCCAACATCACCAGCGCCGCCGAGCACACCGTCGCCCTCATCCTCGCCTCCGCCCGCAACGTCGCCCAGGCGCACTCCGCGCTCAAGGGCGGCGAGTGGAAGCGCTCGAAGTACACCGGGGTGGAGCTCGACGAGAAGGTCGTCGCGATCCTCGGCCTCGGCAAGATCGGCCAGCTGGTCGCGCAGCGCCTCCAGCCGTTCGGCGTCGAACTGATCGCCTACGACCCCTACCTGCAGCCGGCCCGCGCCGCGCAGATGGGCGTCCGGCTGGTCTCGCTCGAGGAGGCCCTGAGCGAGGCCGACTTCATCACGGTGCACCTGCCCAAGTCCAAGGAGACCATCGGTCTCATCGGCGACAGGGAGCTCCACGCGGTCAAGCCGAACGTGCGCCTCATCAACGTCGCCCGGGGCGGCATCATCGACGAGAACGCCCTCTACTCCGCGATCAAGGAGGGCCGCGTCGCCGGCGCCGGCATCGACGTGTTCCCCAAGGAGCCGGTCACCGACAGCCCGCTCTTCGAGCTCGACCAGGTCGTCGTCACCCCGCACCTGGGCGCCTCCACCCACGAGGCCCAGGAGAAGGCGGGCACCCAGGTCGCGCGCAGCGTGAAGCTCGCCCTCGCCGGGGAGTTCGTGCCGGACGCGGTCAACGTCCAGGGCGGTGCCGTCGCCGAGGACGTCAAGCCGGGCCTGCCGCTCGCCGAGAAGCTCGGCCGGGTGTTCACCGCCCTCGCGGGCGAGGTCGCCACCAAGCTCGACGTCGAGGTGCGCGGTGAGATCGCCTCCCACGACGTCCGCGTGCTGGAGCTGGCCGCGCTCAAGGGCGTCTTCACCGACGTGGTCGAGGACTCGGTCACCTACGTCAACGCCCCGCTGCTGGCCAAGGACCGGGGGGTGTCGGTCGAGCTGGTCACCAGCTCCGAGAGCCCCGACTGGCGCAACGTCGTGACGGTCCGCGGCGTCCTCGCCGACGGCCGCACGGTCTCGGTCTCCGGCACCCTGTCCGGGCCGAGGCAGATCACGAAGATCGTCGAGGTCAACGGCTACCAGATGGAGATCGAGCCCACCGACCACCTGTCGTTCTTCACCTACACCGACCGTCCCGGCATCGTCGGCGTGGTCGGCCGTATCCTCGGCGACCACTCGATCAACATCGCCTCGATGCAGGTGGCCCGGGACGCCAAGGGCGGTAAGGCGCTGATCGCCCTCACCGTCGACACCGCGATCCCGGCCGAGGTGATCGACCAGATCGGCGCGGAGATCGGCGCCGACAGCGGCCGCTCGGCCGACCTGGCCGACTAGCCCCGTTTCCCGCGCGTGCCGCGTCGTCGCGGGTCGGTGGCCCTTCCCGATCCAGGACGACATGCGATCACCCAGGACCGATCGGGGGACGTACGGGAAACACGACCGTGGTCCACCGATGTGGCCGCCGCCCCGATGACCGGGGCGGCGGCCACATCTCGTCTCAGCATGTGAGAAGTGTGTACGCCGGGCGAGACGGTGTTTTCGTGAGCAGGTAACCTGGAATGAAATGCGCCAGGTTCTCGTAATTCCTACCTGCCGCGGCGAGGCCTGACAGGGGCAGGCCGGCGACTCGCCGCGGTGTCGTGGCGCTTGCCGGCTCCAAGCCCCCGTCGCCGGTCCGTGATCCGGACCCTCGACATCAGGCCTGGTCGGAGTCCCGACCGGAGACTTGACCACCTTCCTTGCTCGCGTGCGACCGAGACGAGATTCGCCATGTACGACATGTATCCCTGGAACCGTCCCGAAGAGACAGAGGACGAGGCCACCGACGCGCTCCAGACCGCTCTGGACCGCAGGGACAACGGTGGTGCCCCCACCCGCTGAACCCGTTCTCGCCGCCACCGGGGCCTCCACGGCCTCCCGGCGGCGATCCGCCGGCGTGTCTCATCCGCCGGGCACGACTTCGGTCGCGAGCTCGACCCGCTTGGCGAGCTGGACCCCCTGCGGGTCGGGGCGGACCGCGCCGGAGAAGGCGGCGCGGCGCCAGGAGCTGAGCTTCTCCTCCTTGACGACGTCGCCGCTCTGCGGGGCGTGAACCATGTAGCCGGGCTTTGTGATCATGCCGACGTGGCCGAGACCGCTGAAGAAGACCAGGTCACCGGGTCTGAGATCCTTCCAGGCGATCTTCTTGGAGAAGGCGGCGTACTGGTCGTAGGTGACGCGGGGGAGTTTGATCCCGGCGGCGCCGTAGGCGCGGAGCATCAGGCCGGAGCAGTCGAAGCCGCCGTTGCCGGTGCCGCCCCAGACGTAGGGCGTTCCGCGCTTGGACATGGCCCACTGCACGGCCTTCTGCCAGGCGGGCCTGACGTCCATCGCCTTCAGCGTTTCCTTCAGTGTGGGGGTTTTGAGCGCCGCGGGCCCGGGGGCGGGGGGCGGGGAGGCGGCCAGGGCGGCGGTCGAGGTCGCGCACACCGCGGCGCCGGCGAGGATCAGGGAGGCGGAGATGGACAGGACACGGGGGAGAACTGTGCCGGACAGGATGATTCCTTCCATAAGGCCGGCCGGGTGAGCTGTCGGGCTCGGGCGTGGAGGCCGCCCTACGGCGCGAGAACGCGCTGATTCGCCCCAAGGGATCCGCCTGATGACGACCGGGAACGCGCTCCGGGGGAGGAGCGGTGTTCCCGGGGTGCGGTAGATCCCGTAAAGAGTGGTTCCCCGGCTCCGTGCGGGCCCGGTAAGGGGATGGCCCGTACGGATTAGGCAGTGATGTGAATGGGAGGACCATAACGAAACCTCTCGAAACGGTCAATACACAGCAAAAAAGGACAAAACGATCAGAGGGTCTGTCGTGCGAACACGTCCGCAGAATGAGACCGGTGTTCAATCGCCGAGACGGACCGGTAAGGTGCCTGCATGGATTCGCGTAACATTCGCCTGGCGGTCATCCCCGGGGACGGAATCGGAGTCGAGGTCGTCGCCGAAGGGCTGAAGGTCCTCGAAGCGGTCGGCACTAAGGTGGAGACCACCACCTACGACCTCGGCGCCAAGCGCTACCACGAAACCGGCGAGACCCTGCCGGACCCGGTCCTCGACGAACTGCGCGGATACGACGCGATCCTGCTCGGCGCGGTCGGCGACCCCAGCGTGCCCCCGGGCATCCTGGAGCGCGACCTGCTGCTCAAGCTCCGCTTCCAGCTCGACCACTACGTGAACCTGCGCCCGGTCAAGCTCTTCCCCGGCGTCGAGACGCCGCTGGGCGGATCCCGCCCCGAGGACATCGACATGATCGTCATCCGCGAGGGCACCGAGGGTCCGTACGCCGGAGCGGGTGGCGTCATGCGCAGGGGCACGCCGCACGAGATCGCCACCCAGGAGTCGCTGAACACCGCCTACGGCGTCGAGCGCGTCGTGCGTTACGCCTTCGACAAGGCGCTCGGCCGCCCCCGCAAAAAGCTGACGCTGGTCCACAAGACCAACGTGCTCACCTACGCCGGCGACCTCTGGGCCCGCACCTTCGACCGCGTCGGCCTGGAATATCCCGAGGTCCAGACCGACTACTGCCACGTCGACGCGGCCTCGATGTTCTTCGTCAGCCAGCCGGAGCGCTTCGACGTGATCGTCACCGACAACCTCTTCGGTGACATCCTCACCGACATCGGCGCGGCGATCGCCGGCGGCATCGGCCTGGCGGCGAGCGGCAACGTCAACCCCGACCGCACCGCGCCGAGCATGTTCGAGCCGGTTCACGGCAGCGCCCCCGACATCGCGGGCCAGGGCAAGGCCGACCCGACCGCCACGATCCTGTCGGTCGCCATGCTCCTCGACCACCTCGGCATGACCGCCGAGGCCACCAGGGTCGAGCAGGCCGTCGCCGACGACCTGGTCGAGCGGACGGCCGGCCGGGCCGGCCGGACCACCCGCGAGATCGGCGACGACATCACCGCCCGAGTAGCCGGCTGAGGAAGCCGCCTCCCTCGACCCCGACGCGCCTGGCGGCTCACCTGAGCCGCCAGGCGCGTTTTTGTTTCTCCAGCACTGCCGGTTTTCGGCATGGATGGAGTAGTTTCCCGTTACCCGGTCCGACGCAGAATGGACCCAAGGGTAAGCCAGACCTCAAGAGAAGGATCCGTGCGATGACCACCGCTCAGAAGCTCAGCTTCGACGTGCAGCTCTCCGACCACGCTCGCACCGCGGCAGAGCGCGAGCAGGTAATGGCGAGCCCCGGGTTCGGTCAGGTCTTCACCGACCACATGATCTCGATCGACTACACCGAGGGGGAGGGCTGGCACGACGCCAGGCTCATGCCGTACGGCCCGCTCAGCCTCGACCCCGCGACGTCGGTCTTCCACTACGCGCAGGAGCTTTTCGAAGGGCTCAAGGCCTACCGCCAGGAGAACGGCGCGATCGTGACCTTCCGGCCGGAGGCGAACGCCGCCCGCTTCAACAGCTCCGCGCTGCGGATGGCCATGCCCGAACTGCCCGAGGAGACGTTCGTCGAGTCGCTGGAGCTGCTCGTCCAGACCGACCGCGAGTGGGTCCCGACCACGCCGGGGCACAGCCTCTATCTGCGCCCCTTCATGATCGCCACGCAGCCGGCGCTCGGTGTCAACTACCCGTCCAGGAGCTACAAGTACATGGTCATCGCCTCTCCGGCGGCGGCCTACTTCGGAGGCGGGCAGGCCGTGACGGTCTGGCTCTCCACCGAGTACACCCGCGCGGCCCCCGGCGGCACCGGCTTCGCCAAGTGCGGCGGCAACTACGCGGCGGCCTTCGTCGCCCAGCGCCAGGCCGTCGAGCAGGGCTGTGACCAGGTGGTCTGGCTGGATGCGGGCGAGCACCGCTACGTCGAGGAGATGGGCGGGATGAACCTGTTCTTCGTCTACGGAGACCGCCTGCTCACCCCGGCGCTCACCGGCACCCTCCTGCCCGGCATCACCCGTGACTCGATCCTCTCCCTCGCCTCCGACCTCGGCCTCCAGGCCGAGGAGGGGCGCCTGTCGGTCGAGGAGTGGCAGCAGGGCTGCGAGACGGGCGAGCTCACCGAGGTCTTCGCCTGCGGCACCGCCGCGGTCGTCACCCCGGTCGGCTCGGTCAAGGGCGCCGACCGCGCCTGGACGATCGGCGACGGCACCCAGGGGCCCGTCACCTCGAAGATCCGCGAGGAGCTCGTGGGGATCCAGTACGGGACCCGTCCCGACCCGCACAGCTGGGTCCACAAGATCTGCTGAGCACCTTCCGCCGACGTCGAAGGCGACGGAGCGCACGGCTGGTCCACCCGATCCGTTGCCCCCGTTTTCCGCACGCGCCGCGTCGTCGCCGGTCAGCGGCCGTGTCCGATCCGGTGCGACGGTGATCGCTTCAGGTTGATCGAGGTCGCGTGCGGAGTACGGGGCCGATCCCCCGCAGGGCAGGCCCGGTCGAGGCGTCCGGGGATCCCCGCTCGGCGGGGGCTCCGGCCTCCCACCCCGGCCGGGCCTCCCGCCGAGTGGGCCTACCCTTCGGTCAGCTTGCCGGTGTCGATCGTGAGGTTCCAGGGAGCGGGGAGCTCAAGGGGCTCTCCAAGGGTCACCTGGTGTTGCCGCTGGTAACCCCTCTCCCCGGGATGGCTGAGGAGCCGGGCGAGATTCTGGGTGGCGTCGATCACGAGATAGAGCGGAACTCCGGCGATCGCGCAGTTTTCCGGTTTGGTGACGTGGTCGTCGCTCCGACTGCTGGGGGAGACCACCTCCACGACGAGCAGGGTCTCCTCCGCATAGACGTTCTCCTCGTCCCACATGCGGGGAGACTTCGGCACGACAAGGAGATCGGGCCGATAACGATCTTTCTGGACGCCCAGGAAGAGCTTGACGTCGTATACGGGGTGCCAGCCCTGTTCCGTGGCGAACGGGATGAGCTGGATCAACAACTGCAGGATGCTCTTGGCGTGGTTGAGTGTGGGCAACTCCCTCACCACGATCCGGCCGTTGATGATCTCGACCTTACGGTCGGGCCACTGGTCGCAGGTCCTCTGGTAGTGCGCTTCGAGCTCCTGATGGTTGGTGGACACGAGCTTCGCCTCGCGGCGTTCCAGGGTCTTGGCCATGAGCTCATCCTTCCCTCCACACGGGTGGGCGCAACGTGTTTGTCACATCGCTTACGGTAATCGGAAGAGTTTTCCTCCGCCCACGGTTCGGAAAAGTTTTCGTCAGTGCTTTCGAATCATGGTGAGGCCGTCGGCGATGGGAAGCATGATCGAGGTGACCCGCTCGTCGGCGCTCACCATGTCGTTGAACTCGCGGATGTGCCGCACGGTCTCGTCGTCCCTGGTGGGGTCGGCGACGTGCCCGCTCCACAGGGTGTTGTCGACGAGGATCACCCCGCCGGGGGCCAGGCGCGACATGAGGATCTCGTAGTAGACGGGATAGTTGACCTTGTCGGCGTCGATGAACGCCAGGTCGACGGCCGGGTGTTCGGGAAGCTCGCGCAGCCGCTCGGCCGCGGGCCCGATCCTCAGCTCGATGCGGTCGGCGACCTGGGCCTTCTCCCAGTGACTCCGGGCGATCGCCGTCCACTCCTCGCTCACGTCGAAGCAGGTGAGCCCGCCGCCGGGGGCGAGCCCTCTGGCGAGGCAGATGGAGGAGTAACCGGTGAAGGTGCCCACCTCCACCGCGTTCCTGGCGCCGCAGAGCTGGGCGATCATGGTAAGGAAACGCCCCTGGTCGGGGGAGATCTGCATGGACGCGTTGTCGCCGGTCAGCTCGCGGGTCTCGACGGCGAGGGCGTCGAGGACGTCGTCGGGCTGGCTGGTGTGCGCGAGCAGATACTGCCCCACGGTGGGGTCGAGGTAAGTCGCCTTCATGGGCCCATTCTCGCCCGTGCCGGACGGCGACGGGGGTGATTCCAGGTCGTGTCCCGGGCCGTTCGGGCGCGCCGCGGATCTCGGATCCTGAGATCAATGTGTCAGATGGTGTCGGCGTGTGGCAGACTCCGAAGCATCATGTTCTACGGTCTGCTCATTATCGGCAGGCGCGCCGGCTGAAAAGGGACACCGCCGGCGCGCAGACCTCTCACGTCCGTGAGGGGTCATTTTTGTTTCCAGAAGCCGAACGAGCGCGCGGCGAATCATCGAACCGCGAAGGAGATTGACATGGCCGACGATCGTTTCCACGTGTACGACACGACTCTCCGTGACGGTGCCCAGCAGGAGGGGCTCAACCTCACGGTGGCCGACAAACTGGCCATCGCGCGTCACCTGGACGGTCTGGGCGTCGGCTTCATCGAGGGAGGCTGGCCGGGAGCCAACCCCAAGGACACGGAATTCTTCAGGCGTGCTCAAACAGAGCTCGACCTGAAGCACGCGCAGCTCGCCGCGTTCGGCGCGACCCGCCGGGCAGGTGTGAAGGCAGCCGACGACCCATTGGTGGCCGCGCTGCGCGAATCCGGCGCGCCGGTCGTAACCCTTGTCGCCAAGAGTCACGACCGGCACGTGGAGCTGGCCCTCCGCACGACCCTTCAGGAGAACCTCGCGATGATCCGCGACACGGTCTCCCACCTTCGTGCGGAGGGCCAGAGAGTCTTCCTCGACGCGGAACACTTCTTCGACGGTTACAAGTCCAACCCCGACTACGCGCTGGAGGTCCTGCGCACCGCCGCCGAGGCGGGAGCCTCGGTCATCGCGCTGTGCGACACCAACGGGGGCATGCTCCCCGACGAGCTGGCCGAGGTGGTGCACGCGGCCGTCGGGACGTCGGCGAGGATCGGCATCCACTGCCACGACGACACCGGCTGCGCGGTCGCCAACTCGCTGGCCGCGGTCAAGGCGGGCGCCACCCACGTGCAGGGCTGCGCCAACGGCTACGGCGAGCGGTCGGGCAACGCCAACCTCTTCACCGTGGTGGCGAACCTGCAGCTCAAGCGGGGATTCGACCTCGTGCCGAAGGAGGCGCTGGCCGACATGACCAGGATCGCCCACGCGATCACCGAGGTCACCAACGTCACCCCCAACTCCCACGCTCCCTACGTGGGCGTCTCCGCCTTCGCGCACAAGGCCGGGCTGCACGCCAGCGCGATCAAGGTCGATCCCAACCTCTACCAGCACATCGACCCCGCCGAGGTCGGCAACGACATGCGCATGCTCGTCTCCGACATGGCCGGGCGCGCCTCGGTCGAGCTCAAGGGGCGCGAGCTGGGTTACGAGCTGTCCTCCGACACCTCACGGGAGCTGGTGAACCGGGTCAAGGAGATGGAGTCGAAGGGCTACACCTTCGAGGCCGCCGACGCCTCCTTCGAGCTCCTGTTGCGCGACACCGTCGCGGGCGAGAGCAGGCGCCACTTCCAGGTCGAGTCCTGGAGGGTGATCGTCGAGCGGGCGCGAGGCGGCGAGGTCGTGAGCGAGGCCACCGTGAAGCTGCACGCCAAGGGGGAGCGGATCATCGCCACCGGCGAGGGCAACGGCCCGGTCAACGCCCTCGACCGGGCCGTGCGGCTGGGCCTGGAGCGGCTCTACCCCGAGCTGGCGGGGGTCGAGCTGATCGACTTCAAGGTGCGGATCCTGGAGGGTACGCACGGCACCGACGCCGTCACGCGCGTGCTGGTCACCTCCAGCGACGCGGCCGGGGAGTGGTCCACGGTCGGCGTCGACGAGAACATCATCGAGGCCTCCTGGCAGGCGCTTGAGCAGGCGGTGACCTTCGGGCTCCTGCGCGCGGGCCACGCCGTCTGACAGCCGCCCCGCCACAGCCCTCGGGGGCGGCGGGCGCTGTCGGGAAAGGGCCGCCGGGAGACCTCTCCACGGTGAACGGGTGGGTGCCGGGAGGCACCCGCCCGTGTCGTCTCCGGCGAGGAGAGCCGTCAGGCTCGGCGGGAAGGCCGCCGGAGAGGACTCTTCTCGGGCGGGGGAGACCGTCAGGAGAGGTCGGCGCCGCGCACGCGGAAGCTCACCTGGCCCTCAGAGGTCTCCAGGCTGACCTTGCCGCCCGAGCAGGAGAGCGACGGACTGCCGGTGCCGGGCACCACCACGGTCAGCACGGCGTCGCCCGAGGCGGGCGAGACGACCGCGGGGGCGGGGTGCTTCAGCAGGTAGGAGGAGGAGACCCAGCCCTGGTAGGGGTTCTTCTGCCCCTGGACCACCTTCAGTCCCGAGACCGGCTTGCAGGACGGCATCGAGACCTGGACGAGCGTCGCCTTCCAGCCCGTCTTGTCCTTCACCACGACCTGGCCGCCGCTGCTGGAGACGGTGGACAGTTCGTGGGAGAAGTGCCAGAGGTTGCGGACCTTCGAGCCCTTGGGAACCGTGTCCAGCACGGCCATCACGTCCTCGCGGTGGTTGACGAGCACCGAGCGGGTCCTGGGCACGCCGTAGGCCCTGTCGGTGAGCCGGTAACTCTGCCGGTCGGAGCCGATCGAGGACCTGCTCAGCGCGGTGGCGGTCTTGCCGCGGAATCTCGCCCCGGCCACCATCGAGGTGTTGTGGGCCTCGGGGGACATCGTCCAGTGGCGGTAGCCGCTGTTCTCGTAGGAGTCGAAGCCGGCGTCGACCAGGACGTTACGGCCCTGGGCGTAGTAGGTCACGCCCAGGTGGTCCTCGTGGCCGTGATACTTCATGCCGGGCCCGAAGCGGATGGAGTAGAACGCCGACTCGGGCTTGTCCCAGGCGGTGCGCCCGTAGACGTAGCCGCCCCGGAACACCCGTACGGCCTGCTTCGGATGGCTGTAGCCGACCGGTCGCACGTCCGCGCCGCCGTCACCGATCGGGACCATGAACCCGTCGGGCTGGGTGGAGTGGGAGATGAAGTCCTCCAGCGACTTCCAGCGCCTGGAGATGTCGGCGGGCACCTTCCGCTTGCAGGCCCTGATGTCGTCCATCGCGACCTTCAGGCGGTCGTAGACGTAGAGCGCGTAGCGCGGGGCCTGCTCGCGCAGCGCGCCCTGGGAGTCGACGTCGAGCTTCACGGTCTCGGTGAGCCGCCTGATCGCGAGGCTGGACCACTGGTCGCGGCCGTAGCGGCAGCCGATGCCGAGCAGCGCGATGTCCTGGTCGATCCCGTGGTTGTGGCCCTTCTCGTACAGCTTGGGGTCGGAGAGCATCTTCGCGTGTTCGGCCAGGCTGCCGGAGAGCCACGACCCGCCGACGTGCTTGCTGAGGCAGACCAGGGCGGGGGCGCGCAGCGCGATCGGGTGCTCCTGCCAGGCGTACGGGCTGGTCTTCGCGCCGCCGCGGGGGTTGTCCGCCACCCAGTCCTTCGCGATCTCGACGGCCCGCGCCAGGTAGGCCTCGTTGCCGTTCGTCTCGTAGTCGGCGACGAGACGGCCCATCCAGCGCAGCGAGTGGAAGACCATGCTCCACGAGCGGTTGCGGTAGGGGTCGGTACGCCAGTTGACGTCCTTGCCGATCTTCACCGGGTCCAGGGCGAGAAAGGCGAGCTCGCCGTTCATGATGTCCGCCCCCGTCGGGGTGGCGGGGAGCCAGTCGCCCTGGCACTCGGTGGTGCGTTTCGCCTCCCTCGCCTCCGCGGTACCGGCTGTGACGCCGCAGGTCATCAGGAGGATGAGGGAGAGAGCGAGTGCTTGTGTGCGGCGGCGCACGCCAGTTCCTTCCGGGCCGAACGGGGGAGGTGGATCATGCTTCCGAATCCCACCAAACCGGTCAAGCTGGGGTGGTCGCTTCCGGAACATCGTTAGCAACTAGATGCGGGTCTCCCAGTTTCCTCACAGCCGTCACGCGATTCACAGAGGTCACAGCGTTGGCCGGTCGGTGCGGTCGGTGCCGCTCGTGTCGCTGCGCCGCGTCCGGTGTCGCCCGCGCCGCTCTTCACCCTCACGGTACGGGCGGTGAACCCACGCTCGTACCGTGGCGTGATTCCATCGGTCGATGGCCCTGCGACCACTCGCGCGGGTCCTCGCGTTTCGGCAGGCTCGGGGCATGAGACTCGCCGACATCGTCATCCCCGGCACACCTGCCGCACGTGGCGCGCTGGAGGTGGCGACCGCCTACTGTTCGCCCGCCCTGCTCAACCACTCCGTCCGCGCCTACCTGTGGGCGGCGGCCTACGGCGCGATGAACGGCATCGCCTTCGACGACGAACTGCTGTACGTCGCCTCGATGATGCACGACATCGGCCTCGTGAGGGAGTTCGACAGCCACACCGTGCCGTTCGAGGAGGCGGGGGGCCACGTCGCGTGGGTCTTCGCCGCCGGGGCAGGGTGGCCCGTGGAACGCCGCGTACGCGCGTCGGAGATCGTCGTACGCCACATGTGGGACAAGGTCGACCCCGAGCAGGACCCCGAGGGACATCTTCTCGAACTGTCCACCGGGCTCGACATCTCCGGGCGGGGAGTGGAGAACTTCCCCGCGGAGCTCCGCGCCGAGGTGCTGGAACGCCACCCCCGGCTGGGCATCGGCCCGGAGTTCACCGCATGCTTCGTCGACCAGGCCGCGCGCAAGCCGGACAGCCTGGCCGGGCGGTTCGTCCGCGCGGGGGTCGCCGAGCGCATCGCCGCCAACCCCCTTGACCACTGAGGACTCCCCGCCGGTCCCCTGAGTACCCCCGTCCGAGCCGCTGAAGAACTCCCGGTTCAAGGGCGGCCGGAGGGCTTCTTCGCCTGAACCGCTGAGGTGCTCCGGACTCGGGCCGGTCAAGGGCGCCCCGAACCGCCCGAGGGGACCGCTGAGGACTCCCCGCCGGGAGTCCTCCTCGCCCTCGTCAGGCTCCCGATGCGGGACCGGTGCTCTGGACGACCTCGAAGGACCACAGCTCGGCCCCGGTGGCGGCCGGCCCCTGCCCGTGGCCGTGTCCCTGGGCCGGACCCGCGCCCTGGCCGTGCCCGTGTCCCTGGGCCGTGCCGGGGGCGTCGCCCTGCCCCGCTCCCTCGCCCGCCTCGGCGGCGGCCTGGGCGTGGCCCCGCTGGAAGGCCTGGCTCTCGGTCCAGCGTTTGAAATCCTCCTCGGAGCGCCAGCGGGTGTAGACCAGGTACCGGTCGCCGCCGTCCACGGGGCGAAGCAGCTCGAACCACTCGAATCCGTCCGCGGACTCGACGATCCCCGCCCGCCCGGAGAAGCGGCGTTCCAGCTGCTCGCGCATCTCCTCGGGCACCGTCAGCACGTTTATCTTCACGACCGAAGGCACATCGTCTCCTCGAAGCGTTGGTTTCGCCGATCACTCTATGATCGGCGCTCCGTCACGTGGGTCAGACGACGGTCCTTGAGCGGCGCGGCGCGTTCTCCAGGCTCACCCGGGCGACGGTGGGTATGTGCTCGGTCTCCAGGGCCTGGCGCATGTGCGGGATGACCACCCCGCCCAGCTGCTCGCGGACCGCGCTCATCGGCGCGTCCTCGGCGACCGTCATCCGCATTCGTACGGCCGGGTGCTCGCTCGTACCGACCATGGCGGCGGTGGCGTTGATGATCGCGGGGTGCGTGCCCGCCTCGGCGGCCGCCGCGTCGGTCACGCTGCCCGTGTCGACCTCGGTCACCCCGCCGGGACCGCCGTCCAGCCGCATGCCGCCCAGCTTCCCGCGGCGTCCCTGTACGAGCAGCCAGCGCAGGCCGAACAGTGCGAGCACGATGCCCGCCGCCGCGATCAGCCACCACATCCACGGGTCGTAGGTGGCGAACGGCTGGCGTACCAGGCTGTCCACGAGCGGGCTGTCCGCGGGGGCCACCGTCCGCGGAAACGCTCCCGCGCCCCGTGCGATCGTGAGGGCGCTGAGGACCATCAGCGCCAGTCCCACGATCAGCAGTCCCAACCGGTTACCCCGGGCGGTCTTGTCGTCCATGAGGCTCACTTCTCTCGCAGATGCACGTGGACGGGATACTTCCAGACGGGGGAGAGCGCGGTGATCCGCATGTTCACGGCCTCCCGTACGGCGTCGGCCAGCCCGCGGGTGTCCCGCATGCCGCTGTCGGCCGCGACGTGCACGGCCTTCCCGTGCAGCCGTACCCGGGCATGCTCGACCCCCTGCACCTGTTCGGCCGCGTGAGCCAGCGACCGGGCGAAGCCCCGGCGCCGCATGCCGATGGCCAGATCCTTGTCCCCGGTCCTCACCGGGATCAGCGTGGGCCTCCCGGGGATGATCGCGAGCAGCACCAGCAGCAGGCCGAGCAGGCCGACCAGGCCCGCGCCCGCCATCATTCGCGGGTCGCTCCACGGTGTCGACGTCGCCCAGGCCAGGATCCGGTCGTACGGCACCAGGCGGAGTGGGCGGCCCAGCAGCGCGGAGACGACCTCCAGCGCGAGGAGGAGGCCGATCACGGTCATCAGGACGGCCGTGATGACCGAGGGAAGCGCCCGGCGCGGGCGGAAGGCCCTGATCGCCGCGCGGTCCGCGGAGGAGTTCTTCGGCACCGTGCCGTACGTCGGAGGCGCAGGTTCCGTCGCGCCGTACATCGGCGCGGCCGGCATGGTGGTGCCGTACGCCGGCGTGGTGGGTTCGGTGGTGCCGTATGTCGGTGATGTGGTGGGTTCCGCGTCGCCGTACGCCCGTGGTGTGCCGGTGTCGTACTCCGGCGGTACGGCCGGGCGCGCATGGGGCGGGGGCGGCTCGCCGGTCGGTTCCGCGCCTGGGACCGGCTCCGCCGGGTCGGGTACCTGCCTGGCCATCATCGCTCCTCACGTAGCGGGACGATGTCATCGGTGTCCGAGGTGAGGTCGTCGTCGGGATCGTCGGCGGGCGTCGCGGCCCCTCCCGAAGGGCCGGCGACGGCCTGCCCGGTGCCGCGCGCCGGGTTCGCCGGGTTCGCCGCCGAGCGTTCCAGCGGTGGCTCCTGCGGGTTCTCCGGGGTCTCCAGGTTCTCCGGCGAGCGTTCCCGCGGGTTCTCTCCGGCCGGTACGGCGTCCGGGGCCCGCGAGGTCTCGCGGTCGCCGCGGGCGGGAGCCACGCCGGTGACGTTGACGTCGATGTAGCCGACGTCCTTGCCGGTGAGGGTCATGACCCGTTCGGCGACGTGACGTCTGACCTCCTCGGCCACCTCACGGATCGGGGCCGGATACTCGATCGTCACGTCGATCTGGAGCGTCGCGAGTTCGGCGTCGAGGGTGGCGTGGGTGCCGCCGCGAAAGAACAGCGGCTTCCACTCGCCGACCTCCCGTACCCGTGGCACCTCTCCGGCCGCGTGGGCCGCGATGCGCGACACCACCTGGTCGGATATCTCGGTCCTGCCGCGTCGCTCGGCCGGTACGCCCCGCCATGACGGCTGGGCGGGCACGGCGGGCAGCCCGGACCGCCCGGTTTCGCCGGGAACGGGATCCTCTCGCCCTGCGGGCGGCGCGGTCGTTCCCGAGGACGCGGGCCGGTGCTCGACGGGGGTGTTCATCGCCGTCTCGCCGCCAGCCGGGAGAGGTCGACCTCTCCGGTCTCCACGAAGCGACCGATGAGGAGTCCGACGGCGCCCAGTACGAGCACCAGCAGGAACGCGCCGAGGCCGCCGAAGGCCGCGGCGAAGCCCAGAAGGACACCGACGATCGTGCCGACTACGGACCACACTGGGAAACTGCTCATCTCAAACCTCCGATATGGACGTTTACCGGCCGATCGCCCACCATCGGGGCGACCGCCGCTCGCACTGCGTCGGCGATCTCCGGAATCGGGCGCCCCAGCCTGACGACGATCGAGACCTCCACCTCGTTCTCGCGCAGCGCGACACCTGGGAACCGTTCGCCGGGCAGATAGGTCGCCACGGTCCCGAACGGCCCGCCCGACATATCCGCGACGTCGGGGCAGCGCAGTACGGCCTCGGCGATCCGGTGGGCGAGGCCGGCCGTCTCGCGGGCCGGCGCCTCCTGCTCACGGGTGGCGACCGCCCCGCGCGGCGGGCTCGTGACCTCCCGGCCCTGACCGGCCGTCTCGCGGGCCGGGGCCTCCGGCCTGCGTGTGGGCGCGGCCTTCTGCCGGGGTATGGCAGGCGGCCTGCGGGACGGATCCTCGGGCCGGTGAGCCGGCATGGCCGTCGCGGGTGTCGGGACGCCCGGCCTTCGCGCCTCCGGTCCGTGTGCCTCTCTGGGTGCCTTCGGTTCACGCGCTTCCGGTCTGTGTGCGGGATCCTCCGGCCCGCGCGTGGGCTCTGTCGTTCCTCGTCCGGGTTTCCCGTGCCCGGGCGCGGACGTCCCGCGGCCGGGATCCACCGGTGCCGGGGGCGTGATGATCTCGCGGCCCGGGTCCTTCGGCTCGCGACCCGGTCCCGTCGCACCGCCTTCCGGGCCTCTCACCGGACGCGGGGCTCCGACTCGGACGCCTCCTCCGAGGAGTCCCTGTCCTGGCCGGGCATGCGGACGTCGGAGACCTTGATGTTGACCTCGGTGACCTCAAGGCCGGTCATACGCTCGACCGCCGTGATCACGTTGCGGCGTACGGCGGCGGCCAGGTCGGGGATCGCGATCCCGTACTCGACGACCACTTCCAGGTCGGCGGCGGCCTGCCGCTCGCCCACCTCGACCGATACGCCCTGGGTGGCGCTCCGGTCGGCGCCGACCATGTCGCGTACCGCGCCGAGAGCGCGTGCCGGGCCCGCTCCCATGTTGTGCACGCCAGGGATCTCCCTGGCCGCGAGGCCCGCGATCTTCGCGACGACCCCGCTGTCGATGGTGGTGGTCCCCTTCGGTGTGACCAGGCCACTCTGGGATCCGGGACTGTCGGTGCGTGCCCGGGGCACCGTGGCCTCGTCGCCCTTGGGCCTGTTCACCGTGCTGGCTTCAGTCACGTCCGTTCCTTCCCCCGAGGGAAGACCCTTCTGGCCCCCCGATGCTTCTGTGGCGGTCATACCCCCCATATAGGCATAAATCAGGGCATAGTGTTTTTTGGAGCAAAAATAGCAATATCCGGGAAATCGGATCTACAGGTACATATGGCGTCGGCCCCCGGGCGGTGAGATGGGGCGGCCCCGGTACGGTCCGGCGGGATCCGGAGCCCGACTAGCCTTGTCGTGTGCGTATAGCGAGGTTCTCCACAGGAGACGGTGTCGGGTTCGGGGTGGTCGACGGCGGCCCAGGGGAGGAGTTCATCTCCGGGATCTCGGGTCACCCGTTCGGGCCGATCCAGTTCACCGGCGAGCGATACTCGCTCTCCCAGGTCAGGCTGGTCGCGCCCATGCTGCCCAGCAAGGTCGTCGCGATCGGCAGAAACTACGCCGACCACGCCAAGGAGATGGGCAACGAGGTCCCCGACGAGCCGCTCGTCTTCCTCAAGCCGTCGACCTCGGTGATCGGCTCGGGGGAGGCGATCGCCTATCCGACGACCCTCTCCCAGCGGGTCGACTACGAGGGGGAGCTGGCGGTGGTGATCGGCAGGCTCTGCCGTGAGGTGCCCCGCGAACGGGCGCACGAGGTCATCTTCGGCTACACCTGCGCCAACGACGTCACGGCGAGGGACCTGCAGAAGAAGGACGTCCAGTTCACCCGGGCCAAGGGCTTCGACACCTTCTGTCCCCTCGGCCCGTGGATCCAGACCGAGCTCGACCCGAGTGACGTCGGCATCGTCACGTCGGTGAACGGCGAGGTCAAGCAGAGTTCCCGCACCTCCAAGCTCATGTACGACATCCCCGCGCTGATCGCCCACGTGAGCGCGGTCATGACCCTGATCCCCGGTGACGTCATCCTCACCGGGACCCCGGAAGGGGTCGGCCCGCTCGGCGTCGGCGACGAGGTCAGCGTTTTCATCGAAGGAATCGGCACTCTCAGCAACCGGGTGGTCTCCCGTGATTAGGGTTCGTTTCGCCCCCTCGCCGACCGGCATGTTCCATGTCGGCGGCGCCCGCTCCGCGCTGTTCAACTGGGCCCTGGCCGAGCAGACCGGCGGAAAATTCGTGCTGCGCATCGAGGACACCGACGCCGCGCGCAACCGGCCGGAATGGACCGAGGGCATCATCTCGGCGCTCGCCTGGATCGGTGTCAACGACGACAGCCAGGCCTTCGAGGGCCCCTACTTCCAGTCGTCGTACGAGGAGCAGCACCGCGAGGCCGTGGCCAAGCTCGTCGCCGGCGGCCGGGCCTACTACTGCACCTGCACCCGCGACGAGGTGAAGGCGCGCACCGGCTCCGAGCACCAGGGCTACGACGGCTTCTGCCGCGACCGTGGCCTGAGCGAGGGCGCGGTCCGCTTCCGCACCCCCGACGAGGGTGTCACCGTGATCCAGGACCTGGTCCGCGGCACCGTCGAGTTCCCCAACAACGCGATGGAGGACTTCGTCGTCGCGCGTGGCGACGGCTCCCCGCTGTTCGTGCTGGCCAACGTCGTCGACGACGTCGAGATGCGGATCAGCCACGTGGTCCGCGCCGAGGAGCACCTGTCCAACACGCCCAAGCAGCAGCTGCTCTGGGAGGCGCTCGGCGTCGCCCCGCCCACCTGGGCGCACGTGCCGGTCATCGTCAACGAGAAGCGCCAGAAGCTGTCCAAGCGACGTGACAAGGTCGCCCTGGAGTCCTACCGCGAGGAGGGCTACCTGGCCGAGGCGATGGTCAACTACCTGATGCTGCTCGGCTGGGGCCCCGGCGACGACCGGGAGATCATGCCCTGGTCGGAGATGGTGCCGTTGTTCAAGCTGGAGGACGTCAACCCCTCCCCGGCGTTCTTCGACGAGAAGAAGCTCCGCGCGTTCAACGGTGAGTACATCCGGGCGCTGCCCCTGGAGGAGTTCGTCGCCCGATGCGAGCCGTGGCTGGAGCCCGGCTGGGACCGCGAGACCTTCGCCAAGGTCGCCGAGCTCGCCCAGACCCGCATCGCGGTCCTGTCCGAGATCACGGCGAACGTCGACTTCCTCTTCCTCGACGAGCCCGTCTTCGACCAGGCGTCGTGGGACAAGGCGATGAAGAACTCCGCCGTGGAGATCCTCACCGGCTATCTCGCCCGTATGGAGACGGTCGACATGGATCCCGAGTCGTTGAAGACCGCGCTGGAGGAGGTCGGCCTCGAACAGGGCCTCAAGCTCGGCAAGGCCCAGGCCCCCGTACGCGTCGCCGTCACCGGCCGGACCGTGGGCCTGCCGCTGTTCGAGTCGATCGAGGTCCTCGGCCGTGAGCGCTCCATCGAGCGTCTGCGTGCCGCCCTCGCGAGGCTCCAGGCCTGATCGGGCTTCGCGGGCTTCGGACGGGCTTTCACACCCGATCGGATGCCTTGAGGGACCCGAAGGAGAAAGGGGCCCCAGGCCCGACCGGGCCCGGGCCCTGAAAAGGCTTCCGGCCTGCAGGGCCTGCACGGCCTGCAAAGGCTGAGGGCCCGCCCCGGTCTCTGCCCGGGGCGGGCCGTCGCTTTTCTCGCCGCTTCCCCGTGACCGCGGTCACGGGGAAGGATCTCAGGACGAGAAGCTCAGGACGGGGAGCCCGAGGGACGTCCCCGTTCCGTGCCCCGCCCGGCGAGCTCGTCCCAGAAGCCGAGGTTGTGGGCCGAGGCGCGGTCGAAGGGCTTGATACCGCCCTGTCCCGGGGACAGCTCCTGCACGTACGGCGTGCCGTGTCCGGGACGCACGGGCTTCCAGACGGGCAGTCCCGGCCGGTTCGGATCGCCGACGGCGGCGAACCGCGACCAGTAGTCGATCATCGTGTCCCCGAGCCGTCGCTGCGCGGGGGTGAGCGGGGCGGACTCCCAGCCGACCCCGAAGAGGAACGACAGCTCGGAGCCGTGCGAGGCGAGCGGCCTGATCCCGTTGGGCAACGGGAAGAGCACGGGCGCCGTACGGTCGGTGAACTCGTAGGAGAAGGTCGGCACGTGCCGGGCGAGCAGCAGGTCGGTGTCGCGCGCCGGCCACGCCCAGTCGAGATCGCTCATGATGGCGGAGACCGCCTGGAGGGGCGAGTCGCCGTGAGCGCTCAGCGGGTAACGCGCCAGGATGTCGGGTCCCGCGGCGCCGTACCTGTCGTTGACGGCGGTCTCGTACTCGGCGGCCGTCATCGGCGGGAATATCAGCGAGGTGAACAGCGTGCCCTCGTCCCGGGTGATGCCCGTCAGCACAGGCACCCGGTGGAATCGGCCCTCCTGGAGCACCTTCGCGGGATCCTCGGGCAGCACCGCGTTGCCGTACCCCGGCAGCGGGAGGGGCTGCTGGGCGAGCAGGTCGGCCACCGGCCTGCCCCGCAGGCAGGCGAGCGCGGTCGCCGGGTCGGCGCACCCCAGCCCGGTGGCGAGGAACTGTCCGTAGCCCTCGTGGGAGGCTTGGGGCACCCAGAGGGGCACGTCCAGGACCGGCCTCAGCGGAGTCCCCTCGAAGCTTCCCGCGCCGCACGGGGAGCTCTGGGTGATCGCCCGGTGGAACAGCCCGGCCGCCGAGGGGGAGGCGAGCTGCGCGCACACCGAGTGCGACCCCGCGGACTCACCGGCCAGGGTGACGTTGCGCGGATCGCCACCGAAGGCCGCCGCGTTGCGCCGCACCCAGCGCAGGGCCGCCTGCTGGTCCTCGATCCCGAACGCCCCCGAGTTCTCAAGCCCGGGATACCCGAAGAACCCGAAGATCCCCAACCGGTAGTTCACCGTCACCACCACGACGTCGCCCCGCACGGCCAGCCTGCGGGCGTCGTAGTCGCTGCCGGCCCCCTTCGTCAGGCTCCCGCCGTGCAGCCACACCATGACCGGCTTGAGGCGTTTCCCGGCGCTCGACGCGGGCGCGGTCACGTTGAGGTAGAGGCAGTCCTCCGCCTCGCTTCCCGGCAGTCCCCAGACGTCGGCGGTCTGCGCGCACCGGTTGCCGGGCGCGGTGGCGTCGCGCACCCCCTGCCACGGGGTGACGGCCCGCGGTGATCGCCAGCGCAGCTCTCCGACCGGGGGCGCGGCGTACGGGATGCCCTGGAAGAGCCGGTGGTCTCCTACCTTCGCACCCTTCACCCACCCGGCGTCGGTGCGCACCTTCACATCCCCGCCGGGCCCGCCCGTACCGGCGGTGGAGGTCGAGACGGCGGGGGTGGCCCGCGGTGTCCGTGCCGTCTCCTGCCGTGCCGTCGCCGGGGTCGCCGTTCCCAGCAGCAGGGCGCCCGCCAGGCCGGCGACGAGCACGGCGCCCGTCCTTCGCTGTAGTCGTCTCATGGCGTCCACGATGCCCGTCGCCCGCTTTCCGGCGCATTGGGTCTGTGGTCCCGGCCGGGGTGTGGGAAGCCACACCCCGGCGCTGCACCGAAGCGTAAACCGGCAGGTCATCGCCTCGGAGGCCGCTCGAAGACCCCGGGTGACCCTCTGAGGAAACCTCCGCGACGCGGACACCGCACGGGGTGAGAGGGCCGGCGGGCGGAGCTTCCCGGGGGACCGGTTACGGGACCAGCAGCCCGCGGCGCTTCAGCAGGGGCTCGATGCGCGGGTCGCTCCCACGGAAGTCACGGAAGGCGTCCATCACGTCCCGCGAACCGCCGACCGACAGCAGGGTGGAGCGGAAGTGATCGCCGTTCCCGCGTTCCAGGCCGCCGTTCTCCTTGAACCAGTCGACGCTCTCGGCGTCGAGCACCTCACTCCAGATGTAGGAGTAGTAGCCGGCGCTGTAGCCGCCCACCCCGCTGAAGAAGATGTGGGCGAAGTAGTTGGTCCGGTAGCGGGGTCTGACCAGCTCGAAGGCGATCCCGTTGCGCTCCAGGGCCGCGTTCTCGAACGCCTCCGCGTCCTCGACGGTCTCGCCCGCCGCCAGCTTGTGCCAGGACCAGTCGAGCAGCGTCGCCGCGAGATACTCGACGGTGGCGAAGCCCTGGTTGAACTTCTCCGCGGCCCTCATCTTCTCCAGGAGCTCGGCGGGCACGGGCTCGCCGGTCTCGTGGTGCCTGGCGAAGTTGGCGAGGATCGACGGCCAGGTGGCCCACATCTCGTTGACCTGCGAGGGATACTCCACGAAGTCGCGCGGCACCGCCGTGCCGGAGACCCGGGGGAAGCGCACGTCGGAGAAGAGGCCGTGCAGGGCGTGGCCGAACTCGTGGAAGGCGGTGTTGACCTCGTCGAACGTGAGCAGCGTCGGCCCCTCGGCGGGCTTGGTGATGTTGAGGTTGTTCATCACCACGGGCCGCGTGCCCAACAGGTGCGACTGGTCGACCAGGGCGTTCATCCAGGCACCGCCGCGTTTGGTGGGCCGGGCGTACGGGTCGAACAGGAACAGCCCGAGCGGCGAGCCGTCGGCCTCGAACACCTCGAAGACCCGCACGTCCGGGTGGTATCCGGCCAGGTCGTCCCGCTCGGAGAAGACGACCCCGTACAGCTCGCCCGCCGCGTGGAAGACGCCGTCGCGCAGCACCCGGTCCAACTCGAAGTACGGACGCAGGTCGGCGCCATCGAAGTCGTACCTGGCCTTGCGCACCCGCTCCGCGTAGAAGGACCAGTCCCACGGCTCGATGGGGAAACCGGCCTCCTCGCTCAGCGCCTCGGCCTCCCGGCGGGCGTTGGCCACCGCGGGTCCCACCAGCTTGCCGAGCATCTCCTCGACGGCCTCGGTGGTCTTGGCCGTCTGATCGGCGACGGAGTAGGCGGCGTGGCTGGGGTAGCCGAGCAGCGCCGCCCGCTCGGCGCGGAGCGTCGCCATCCTGGCCGCCAGTTCGAAGTTCTCGGGAGCCCGGCCCGTGGACAGCTCGTACAGCCTCCTGCGGGTCTCCCTGTCGGTCAGCTCCGCGAGGACGGGGTGGTTGGTGTGGTTGAACAGCGCCAGGACGTACGAGCCGTCCTTCTCGATCGCCTTGATCGCGCTCTCGGAGAGCCCGTCCAGCAGCTTGACGTCCTCGACGACGAGCGCGGAGTCCGTGGAGGCGGCGAGAAGGTTCTGGGTGAAGGTCGTGGAGAGCTTGGTCAGCTCCTCGTTGAGCTCCCTGAGACGCCCCTGGTCGGCCTCGGAAAGGTCGGCTCCCGACCTGACGAAGTCGACGCGGTATTTCTCCAGCAGCCACGCCTCCTCCGCGTCGTCGGTGGTGATCTGCTTGATCCGGGCGTACAGGGAGCGGTTCAGCCGGATGGAGTCGGCGTGCTGGGTGAGCCTGGGGGAGATCTGGGTCTCGATATCCCGGATGCCGTCGGTCGCGTCCGAGGCGGAAAGGGTGGAGAAAACGACCACGGTCCGATGGAGGACGCGACCCGAGCGCTCCAGCGCCTCGATCGTGTTGGCGAACGTCGGGGCCTCCGGGTTCTCGATGATCTCCCGCACCTCACGCAGCTGGTCGGTCATGCCGCGTTCGAAGGCGGGAAGGTAGTGCTCCTCCTTGACCAGGGCGAACGGCGGCAGCCCGTAGGGCAGCTCGCTGGGGGTGAAGAACGGGTTGTCGGTCAAGGCGCAAACTCCTCACATGCGGCTGGATCTCCCCAGCAGCGTTACACGGTGGACCTTCGTGGCGACAGCCCGGTGATACCGCGATTGGGCCTCCGGCAATCGTTTTGGTCTTGACCCCCAACCTGGGCTATTCTTTCGGAGTCGCCAGCGAGCCCCGCAAGGGGGTCCAGTGCGGTGGGGTATGGTGTAATTGGCAACACGGCTGATTCTGGTTCAGTTGTTCTAGGTTCGAGTCCTGGTACCCCAGCTGCATCTTCTCAGGAAGATGTTGCGGATTCGGTTCCCTCCGACTCCGATGACAGTGTGTAGGGTCCCGTCGTCTAGTGGCCTAGGACGCCGCCCTCTCAAGGCGGTAGCGCCGGTTCGAATCCGGTCGGGACTACCACTGTCTCTCGCAAGGCTCCGTCGTCTAGTGGCCTAGGACGCCGCCCTCTCAAGGCGGTAGCGCCGGTTCGAATCCGGTCGGGGCTACATCGCGAACCCCGGAAGCAACGGCTTCCGGGGTTTTTGCATTTCCGGATTTCTTGAATTTCCTGTGCGCCCGCTCGCGAGCGTGCACGGCGACCATCTCGCCGCCCCACTCGATTCACCTCACGGATTCCCGGACCCGCTCCCGGACCACGGTCATCCGGGCCCCGTGGAACGGAGTCGGCCCTGAGGGCTTTGAGAGCCGTGCAGAACGGAGAAGGGGCTCCAGGCTCTGAACAGAGCCTGGAGCCCCTTCTCCGGGAACGTGGGGCTAGTTCTGCCCGGAGCGGGCCTTGAAGAGGGCCCGCTTGGCGGCCTTGCCCACCTGCTTGTCCGGGTGTGCCTTGCCGATCGCCTCCAGCAGCTCCTCAAGGTGCGGGTGCGGCACCTTCCAGATCACTTCGAGCAGGCTGACGAGATTCGGCACGTTGCCGATGTCGTCAAGGCTGCTGACGAACTCCGGGCGGCCGAGACCCGCGGAGATGGTCAGCATGTCGAGGATGAGCCAGTGGGTGTCGGACTGGGTGGGCGTGGGGGCGTCCTCGACGCCCAGCTGGGCGAGGTGGGTGGCCGCGTACGGGCGCAGGGACGGCTCGTCGAGAGCCTCCCGCCACGCGGGCACGGCCACGTCGCCGAGCGAGCCGACCATGCTGGCCGCCTGGACCCGGATCAGCGCGTCCGCGTCGTCCTCGGCCGCGGCCTCCAGCAGGTCCCTGGCGGCCTGCTCGGGGGCGCGCAGCTCCATCCAGGCCGCGAACTCGGCGTCCGCCTCCTCCTCGGGAAGCTCGGCGCCGAAGGAGAGCAGGTCGAGAGCCGTCATCGCGTCGATGGCCGGCCGGGCGTCCAGCTCGATGTCGGCGTCGTCCACGAGGTGGACCACGCCTTCCATGCCGAGCGGCGTGAGCCGCACCTGGTCGTGCTCGACCTCGACCATGCCGTATCCGATCAGCCAGTCGAGCACGGGGTTGAGCGGGTCGCCGTACTGCGCGGTGGCGGCGGCCCAGGCGTCGGCGCCCAGGTCGTCGTACTCGGCGGCGGCCTCGGCCAGCTCGGTGCGCAGCTCGGCCAGCGGCTTCGAGCCCGTCGCCAGCAGCACCCGGACCAGCAGTGCCCTGGTCAGCCCGGACAGGGCGATCGTGGCCTCCTCGTCCTCCAGCTCGGGGTCGCCGTAGTCGATGGACTGCAGGCCCGCCATCCACGCGTCGAGGGCGTCGTCGTCCTCCTCGAAGGGCCACTCCGCGGTGTCGGCGTCGACACTCACGGTGTCCTCCCCCTCGGGCTGGAGGAAGTCGAGGTCGATCGCGAGGTTCCAGATGTTCCAGAGCGCGGGGACGGAGTCGGCGAGCGAGGCGCCGGGCTTCTCCGGGACAGGAAGCCCGAGAACCGCGAGGGCCTCGGTGATCTCGGTGTCGGTGAGCAGGCTCGTCTCGCCCACCCGGCGCTCGGAGCCGACCCAGACCGCGAGGTCGCGGGCCTTGGTGATCAGGGTCGCCTTACGGGTGGCCGCGGCCAGCTCGCTGTCGGGCCGGAGCCTGATCGTCGGCAGCTCGGAGAGCTCGTCGGCGAACGGCTCGAAGTCGCCGAGCCCTTCGGACTCCTCCTCGTCGTACTCCTCGTCCTCGTCCTCCTCGACGACGAGCTCCTCCATCGCGTCGACGAAATCGTCTTCGAGGCGGTCGAGCTCGGAGAGCAGGTCGCTCAGCGAGGCCGAGCCCTTGGCGAGACGGTCGGACTCCGACAGGAAGGTCAGGTAGGCGCGGATCGCGGGCACCATGCCGTCGGCGGCGGCGTCGGGGTCCTCGACGACCTGGGGCATCCGATCGAGGAGCACCGTGCGCAGGTCGGACTGCTTCCACCGGCCGACGTCGTCGGAGGCGATCAGGCGGTGCCACAGGGCGACGGAGCCCACCAGGTTGGAATCGCTGCCGGGCGCGTTCTCACGCGCCCAGAGGATGAAGTTTTGGAGCAGGGGACGCAGTTCAGCCGCGGCTGCCTCGATGCGATCTGTCACCTTCCCAGCCTAGGGGGCCGCGGGGGTGCTCGCCTCCTCATATCGCCCGCCGACCGGCGGGTGTCAACCGGCGCGCGGCCCGGGCACTGTCCGGGCACTGTCCGGGCACTGCCTCCGGCCCCGCGATCCGGCCGTCGAGGGCGGAAAGCGCCCTCACCGCGGCGAACGGCGGTGATCCGCTCGTCCTCAGTTGGCGCGGCGCATCGACTCGGTGATCCGCTCGGCGGCGGTGACCACGGGGGCGGCGTGGAGGCGGCCGGGGGTGCGGGTCAGGCGCTCGATCGGGCCGGAGACCGAGACGGCGGCGACCACCTTGCCGCCCGCGCCCCTGATCGGCGCCGAGACGCTGGCCACACCCTGCTCGCGCTCGCCGACGCTGTGTGCCCAGCCCCTGCGCCGTACGCTCGCCAGCGTGGCGGCGGTGAACTTGGCCCCGCGCAGTCCTCGGTGCAGACGGTCGGGCTCCTCCCAGGCGAGCAGGATCTGCGCGGCGGAACCGGCGAGCATCGGCAGGGCCGAGCCGACGGGCACGGTGTCGCGCAGTCCGCTGGCGCGCTCGGCGGCGGCCACGCAGACCCGCTCGTCACCCTGGCGGCGGTAGAGCTGTGCGCTCTCGCCGGTCAGGTCCCTCAGCTGGGTGAGAATCGGGGAGGCGACGGCGAGCAGCCGGTCCTCGCCGGCGGCCGTGGACAACTCGGACAGGCGCGGGCCCAGCACGAACCTGCCCTGTGTGTCGCGGGAGACGATGCGGTGGTGCTCCAGCGCGACGGCGAGCCGATGGGCGGTCGGCCGGGCCAGGCCGGTGGCCTGAACGAGCTGGGCGAGGGACGCCGGTCCCGCTTCGAGGGCATTGAGCACGAGGACGGCCTTGTCCAGTACGCCGACTCCGCTAGAGTTGTCCATACACCGATACTGCAGTCTCGACATATGAGAAAGCAAGTGGGAGTGGGACAGCCGATCGCAAGGAGGCGACATGGGCCGCACGCTCGCTGAGAAGGTATGGGAGCAGCACGTCGTACGACGTGCCGAGGGAGAACCCGACCTGCTCTACATCGACCTGCACCTCATTCACGAGGTGACGAGCCCGCAGGCGTTCGACGGCCTGCGCATGGCCAACCGCCCCATCCGGCGTCCCGAGCTCACCATCGCCACCGAGGACCACAACGTCCCGACCGTGCGCGGTCCCATCGACGACCCGGTGTCGCGGGTGCAGGTCGAGACGCTGCGCAAGAACTGCGCGGAGTTCGGCGTCCGGCTGTATCCGATGGGCGACGCGGGGCAGGGCGTGGTCCACATCATCGGCCCGCAGTTCGGTCTGACCCAGCCCGGCATGACGATCGTGTGTGGTGATTCTCACACCTCCACCCACGGCGCCTTCGGCGGCATCGCGTTCGGCATCGGCACCTCCGAGGTCGAGCACGTGCTGGCCACCCAGACGCTGCCCGCCTACCGGCCGAAGACGATGGCGATCGAGGTCTCCGGCGAGCTGCCGACCGGCGTCACGGCGAAGGACCTGATCCTCGCGATCATCGCCAAGATCGGCACCGGCGGCGGCCAGGGCTACATCGTGGAATACCGCGGTGAGGCGATCCGCAGGCTCTCCATGGAGGGCCGGATGACCGTCTGCAACATGTCCATCGAGGCGGGCGCCCGCGCGGGCCTGATCGCTCCCGACGAGACCACCTTCGAATACCTCAAGGGCCGTCCCCACGCGCCCTCCGGCGCCGACTGGGACGCCGCGGTCGCGTACTGGAAGACGCTGGTGACCGACGAGGACGCCGTCTTCGACACCGTCGTGGAGATCGACGCCTCGACGCTCACCCCGTTCGTCACCTGGGGCACCAACCCTGGCCAGGGGGCCCCGCTGGGGACGTCCGTGCCGCGCCCGGAGGACACCGGCGACCCGGCCGCCGCCGCCCGCGCCCTGGAGTACATGGGCCTGACCGCGGGCACCCCGCTCCGCGAGGTCCAGGTCGACACGGTCTTCGTGGGCTCCTGCACCAACGGGCGCCTGGAGGACCTGCGCGCCGCGGCCGACGTGCTGCGCGGGCGCCAGGTCGTCACGCGCACGCTGATCGTGCCCGGCTCGATGCTGGTCAAGCTCCAGGCCGAGCAGGAGGGGCTGCACGAGGTCTTCAAGAACGCGGGCGCCGAATGGCGCGAGGCGGGCTGTTCCATGTGCCTGGGCATGAACCCCGACACCCTCGCCCCCGGCGAGCGCAGCGCCTCGACCTCCAACCGCAACTTCGAGGGGCGTCAGGGCAAGGGCGGCCGTACGCACCTCGTGTCCCCGCAGGTCGCCGCCGCGACCGCCGTCACCGGCAAACTCACCGCGCCCGCCGATCTGCCCGCCGGCCTGTAAGGAGTCCTCGCGATGGAAGCGTTCGTCACCCACACCGGCCGGGCCGTGCCGCTGCGCCGCAGCAACGTGGACACCGACCAGATCATCCCCGCCGTCTGGCTCAAGCAGGTCAGCCGGACCGGTTTCGAGAAGGGCCTGTTCTCCGCCTGGCGCGAGGACCCCGACTTCGTCCTGAACAACCCCGCCCACGAGGGCGCCACGATCCTGCTCGCCGGACCCGACTTCGGCACCGGCTCCTCCCGCGAACACGCGGTCTGGGCCCTGCAGCAGTACGGCTTCCGCGTCGTGATCGCGGCCCGGTTCGCCGACATCTTCCGTAATAATTCCACCAAGATGGGCCTGCTCCCGGTCGTCCTGCCCGGCGAGACCGTCGAGGCCCTGCAGGCCGCGGTGGAGGCGGACCCCACCCTGGAGATCACCGTGGACCTGGCGGAGCGCCAGGTCCGCTGGGGCGGGGAGAGCGTCGCGTTCGAGATCGACGACTACACGCGCTGGCGGCTCATGGAGGGCCTGGACGACATCGGGCTGACCCTGCGCAACGCCGATGCCATCGGGACATACGAGAATGGTCGGCAGCCATGGCTGCCGACGACCGTCTGACGCGTTCAGAACACGAGCTGGCGTGGCGGCTGCGCGAGGCGCACCGCCACGTCCGGTCTCTGCCCGTCCCCGCCGAGGAGAGAAAACGTCTCGCCCGGCGCCTTCTCGCCATCTGCGATATGGCCAAACGCGACCTCGAACACGCCGCCGGGCGTCTTGATTTGTTCCTTCTCAGTATTGATGTCGTGGTTTCGGATACGCCGAGCACTGGAAACATTGCGGAAGGTGATTGAGTCATACGGCTCCGTCCCCTAATTTCAAGCGGGCAAGGGGTTTCTCGTCGTGATCGTTGATGAGAGATCTGTGATGAGACCCCTCGCCGTGACAAATCGGGTGAGACGGGTTTTCTGCCTCGTGACCCACTCCCGGACATCGGTAAGCAGGGGGAGCAACCTTAATGAACAAAAAGGAACTCGTCGACGCCATCGCGGATCGGGTGGGCGACAAGAAGACGGCCACCGAGGCCGTGAACGCGGTGCTTGACGCCATCCAGACCGCCGTCGCGAGTGGCGACAAGGTCTCGATCACGGGGTTCGGCGCCTTCGAGATGGTGCACAAGCCGGCCCGCACCGCCCGCAACCCCTCCACGGGTGCCGAGATTCACGTCGCCGAGAGCTGGGGGCCGAAGTTCCGGCCCGGCTCCGACTTCAAGGAACTCGTCAACAACGGCGGCAAGAAGTCGTCGAAGAAGCGGTAGGTCCCGGGCACGGGCGCCCGGACTCCCGTCACGGGAGTCCGGGCGCCCGGCTTTTGCGCCGGGCGGCCCGGGCGCCCGAGAGTTTTCCCGAAACCCTGTCCTCGTCGTCCTCGTCTTCGCGACCGATTCGCGACCGGGCCGCGAGGGTCGTCTTTCCGGGCTATCCGGGCAGCGGAAAGGTCGAGAGGGTGACGTAGGTGACGTCGTCGCCGTCCATCACGAGGTTGACCCGCTGGCCCGACCTGAGCAGCCGCAGCGGCCCCGCGTCGAACGCCGCCGCCCCGAACGGGATCTGGGTCCCGTCGTCCAGGAAGACCGACCCCGACCGGGTCGCCGGATCGAAGTCCCGCACCGTCGCCTGCATCCGTCCAGCCTAACCGTCGTCCCGGTTCGACGCCGAGATCCTCCGCGCCATCGCCAGCGTGCGGGGGCCGACGCCGAGGGCGAGCGCGAGACGCAGGTCGTCCGGGGTGTCCACGTCGTGGCGAACCGACTCCACGTCCTGTACGGAGAGCTCCTTCGCGCCGCGCCGCAGGTGCCGCTCCCGCGACTCGCCGCCGAATCCCGGCGTGAACGGCACCGTGGGCCGTACGCCGTAGAAGGTGGTGCCGATCTCGGCGGCGTCGGGCAGGAACACCTGGTCGAACTCCGCGGCGGCGATCAGCACGCGGGCCAGCTCCGCAGGACGCAGGGCGGGAAGGTCGGCCTGCAGGGCGCCCACGGGGTCGCCGGGCGCGAGCCGCGCCGCCTCCAGGGCCCCGTGCCGCAGGGCGGCGTTCAGCCCCGCCTCCGGATCGCCGACCACGTGCGCGCCGACCTCGCCGAGCGCCTCGGCGGCCACCGGGTCGCCCGTCACCACGATCACCCGCGCGACGAGCGCGCAGCTCAGCGCCGCCTCGACGGTGTCGCAGGCGATCGCCACGGCCAGCGCGGCCCGGTGCGGGCCCGCCGCGGCCGACAGGCGGGTCTTGGCGGCGACCAGCGTCTTGACCGGGACGACCAGGGTCCAGCCGGAGCTCTCCGAAGCAGACATAGCCTTAAGCATCCCGCCTCGACATCCCCCGGAGCGAACCGGGAGACTGAGGCGCACCCCGCTCGGATGGAGGAGCCCATGAGACGCCCCGGATGGCCTTCGCGATTCTGGGTGGCCTTCGCCGTCGTCATCGTCAAGCCGATCTCGTGGCTCCTGGTCAAGAAGGACTGGCGCCGCAGCGACCGCCTCCCCAGGACGGGCGGGATCATCATGGTGACCAACCATCTGTCGTGGCTGGACCCCATCCTCGTCGCGCACTTCCTCTACAACCACGGCCGCTGGCCGGTGATCCTCGCCAAGTCGGGTCTCTTCTCCGTACCGCTCGTCGGTCACCTGGTGAAGGTCATGCAGGCCATCCCGGTCTACCGGGGGAGCGCCGACGCGGCGCGCTCGCTGGAGGAGTCGAAGCGGCGGCTCGCCGCCGGGGCGTGCGTGATGTTCTACCCGGAGGGCACCTGCACCCGCGACCCGGACTTCTGGCCGATGGAGGGCAAGACCGGCGCGGCCAGGCTCGCGCTGGCGACCGGCGCGACGGTGATCCCCGTCGCCCACTGGGGAGCCCAGGAGATCCTGCCGTACGGCGCGAAGAGGCCCCGCCTGCTGCCGCGCAAGACGTTCAGCGTGCAGACGGGGCCGCCGGTCGACCTGTCCAAGTACGCGGGACGCGAGGGGGAGCCACCCTCCGCCGACGTCCTGCGCGAGGCGACCACCGACATCATGGCGGCGATCACGGCTCAGCTGGCCGAGATTCGCGGGGAGAAGGCACCCGAGACGCCGTTCAGGCGACCGTCCGACAACTGACTTCGGCGTACGGTGTTGACATCCCCCCTCCGTAGGGGGAGGGGGTTCCCACGGTCGCCCGTGAGAGTTCCTGATTCACCATCGGTCGCCCGCCAGGAGAAATCCCTTGAGGTCCTACAGCAACTCCGCAGGCGTTTCGCCTTCCCGCCGTCCGGGGGGTGAGGACGCCGCAGGTCACCCCCGTGGTGACCTGGTCATCGCCGGACCCGGTACGGAGCCGTACGGCGCCGCGCGCCTCCTCGCCCGCCCCGAGGCGGAGGTCTCCACGCCCGAGGAGAACCGATGACCAAGGCGGCCGTGTTCGGCACGGGCTCGTGGGGGACGACCTTCGGCATGATCCTCGCCGGGGCGGGCACCCGGACGACGCTGTGGGGACGCAAGCCGGAGATCGTCGAGGCGATCGACCGGCGGCACGAGAACCCCGACTACCTGCCGGGCGCGGTGCTGCCCGAGACCCTGCGCGCCACCGTCGACCCCGCCGAGGCCCTCGAAGGCGCCGACTTCGTGGTGCTCGCGGTGCCCTCCCAGACCTTGCGGGAGAACCTGACCCGCTGGAAGCCGCACCTGCCGCCCGGTGCGGTGCTGGTCAGCCTGATGAAGGGCATCGAGCTGGGCACCACCAAGCGGATGAGCGAGGTGATCCGCGAGGTCGCCGAGGTGCCCGAGGAGCGCGTCGCGGTGGTGTCGGGACCCAACCTGGCCGGTGAGATCGTCAGGGGCCAGCCGGCCGCCACGGTGGTCGCCTGCACGGACGAGCGGGCGATGGAGCGACTTCAGGAGGCCTGCTACCTGCCGCCCTGGTTTCGTCCGTACACCAACCCCGACGTCATCGGGGTCGAGCTCGGTGGGGCCGTCAAGAACGTGATCGCCCTGGCGGTCGGCATCTCGGCGGGGATGGGACTCGGCGACAACGTCGGGGCGATGCTGATGACGCGCGGCCTGGCCGAGATCTCCCGGCTCGGCGCGGCGCTCGGCGCGGACCCGCACACCTTCGCGGGCCTCGCGGGCATGGGTGATCTGGTGGCGACCTGTACCTCCCCATTGTCGAGGAACCGTACTTTCGGTGAGAATCTGGGGCGAGGCATGACGCTGACCGAGGTCATCGCCGCCACGAAACAGACCGCCGAGGGGGTCAAGTCCTGCGAGTCGGTGCTCGAACTGGCCAGAAAACACGATGTGGAGATGCCGATCACCGAGGTGGTGGTGGCCGTCGTCCACGACGCGATGCCCCCCAGCGAGGCCGCGGTGCTGCTGATGTCGCGGACTCCCAAGCCGGAACGGTACGGCCTGTGAACGGACGGCGTGGTCGATGAACAGACGGATGCGCAGACGCAAGGGCGAGAACACCCGGTCGGTGCACCTGCCCGCTCCCGAGCCGCCGCCGCAGGACCCGCTCGGCCCTCCCGTGTGGCGCAGTTCCGCGTGGCACTTCGGTGACTCCGCCGAGTACGCCGAGGCGTTCGACGACAAAAGCCCCGGATACGCCTACGGCCTGGCCGACAACCCCACCACGGCCTCCTTCGCCTCGGCGGTGGCCTCCCTGGAGGGCGCCGCGGCGCCCGAGGACGTGGCGGGCCAGGCGTTCGCCTCGGGGATGGCCGCGGTCAACGCGGTCCTGATGACGTTCCTGCGCGCGGGCGCGCACATCGTGGCCCCCACCCCGCTGTACGGCGGGACCCACTCGCTGATCACGAACGTGCTGGCCAGGTTCGGGGTCGGCGCGGACTTCGTCGGCTACGGCGAGCTGTCCCGGGTGCGGGCGGCGATCAAACCCAACACGAAGATCATCTACGCGGAGACGCTGTCCAACCCCACCATGGCCGTCTCCGACATCCGGGGCCTCTACCGGATCGCCCGCGCCGCCGGGGCGCTGCTGGTGGTCGACTCCACCTTCGCGACCCCGATCGTGTGCCGTCCCCTCGAACACGGCGCCGACCTGGTGATCCACTCCGCGACCAAGTATCTCGGCGGCCACGACGACTGCGCCGGAGGTGTGGCGGTGGGCCGTCCCGACCTCATCGCCCAGCTGCGCGAGGTCAGGATCGACACCGGGGGCACCCTTTCCCCCGACGACGCGTTCCTGCTCCGCCGAGGTCTGGAGACCCTGACGCTGCGGGTCCGCCGGATGTGCTCCACCGCGATGGTCTTCGCCGCCGCCGTGGCCAAGCATCCCGCCGTGCGCCGGGTCGACTACCCGGGACTGCCGGGACACCCCGGCCACCAGCTCGCCAGGCACCTGTTCGACTCAGGCCCCGAGGGCACGAGATACGGCGCCTGCGTGACGATCACCCCGCGCGGCGGCTACGACGCGGGGGTGGCCCTCGCCGACGCGCTCAAGCTCGTCCCGATCGCCACCTCCGCCGGAGGGACCCGCACCAAGGCCGCGCACGTGGCCTCGGCCGCCCACGGGCGGCTCGGTGAGGGATCCGGGGTCGACGCGGCGGCGGTCCGCTTCTCCATCGGGCTGGAGGACGCCGAGGATCTGATCATGGACGTGACCAAGGCGCTCGACTCATTACCCACATCGGGTAGGTAGGCGCGTCCAACAGCTGGATTGCCCCCTAACAGGGGGTAGATTCGGTCATCATGAGTGAGCAGCACGAACCTCTACCGAGGGTCGCCGTCGTCTTCGGCGGTCGCAATTCCGAGCACGCCGTCTCCATTCTCGGGGCGGGAAGCGTGCTGGAGGCCATCGACAGATCCAAGTACGAGGTGGTCCCCATCGGGATCGCCCAGGACGGCCGGTGGGTGCTCGCCTCGGGGGAGCAGCGCTACGAGATCGACAGCGGTGAGCTGCCCGCCGTCGACGCGGCGGGGGCGACCCTCGCGCTCGCGACCTCGACGGCGGGCGGCGGCTCGCTGGTGGCGCACGACCCCGGCAGCATTCCCGTCGAGCTCGGCCAGGTCGACGTCGTCTTTCCCGTGATGCACGGCCCCTTCGCCGAGGACGGCACGATCCAGGGGCTGCTGGAGATGGCGGGGGTCCGCTACGTCGGCTCCGGGGTGCTGGCGAGCTCGGTCGGCATGGACAAGTCCTACATGAAGCTGGTGCTCGCCGCCGCGGGCCTGCCCGTCGGCCCGTACGTCACGATCCGCGACCGCGACTGGCGGACCGACCGCGGCCGGGTCCTCAAGGAGGTCCAGGAGCTCGGCTGGCCGGTCTTCGTCAAGCCCGCGCGCGCCGGGTCCAGCCAGGGCATCTCCAAGGCCGCCAACCTGGAGGAGCTGGAGCGGGCGATCGAGTTCGCCCGCGAGCACGACCCCAAGGTGCTGGTCGAGGCCGCCGTCACGGGCCGCGAGATCGAGTGCGCGGTGCTGGAGTCGCCGGGCGACGAGGCGCCCAGGGCGAGCCTGCCCGGCGAGGTGCTGGTCCACGGCGACCACGAGTTCTTCGACTTCGAGGCCAAGTACCTCGGGGACGACATGTCGCTGTCCGTGCCCGCCGACATCCCCCAGGAGACCGCGGAGGAGCTGCGTGCGATGGCCGTCCGCGCCTTCGAGGCGCTGGGCTGCGAGGGCCTGTCCCGGGTCGACTTCTTCTTCACCCCCGACGGGCGGTTGATCGTCAACGAGATCAACACCATGCCGGGGTTCACCTCGATGTCGGTCGCGCCGCAGCTGTGGGCCGCCACCGGGGTGCCCTACGCCGAGCTGGTCGACCGGCTGATCCGGCTCGCGCTCGAACGCTCACCCGGTCTGCGGTAGGGCGCTCTTGATGGGGGCCGCGAGATCGATCAGCACGTTCTGCGGGGTGTGCTCCCGCGCGATCGTCACCTCGACGTAGGCCTCCCTGCCGATCGCGGTGAACAGCGTCGGCCTGGCCGGGTCGGCGTACCACGCCACCCCGTCGATCTCGGGCACCTGGTCGGTCGGTGACATCGTCACCGGTCGCGGCACCCCGCAGCGCAGGGCGATGCGCGCCTCCCCCCACACGGCGACGTAGGGGGAGGCGGGGGTGGACTCCGTACGGTCCGCGCCGTCGAGCGTGCGCGGGAGCCGCTCGGCGAGCGCCTGGCAGGCGGCGGCGGCCGGCCCCTCGGGGGCCGGAGGCTCGACCCGGACGGCGCCGCCGCAGCCCGCCAGGATCAGCAGGGCGCAGGCGCACGCCGTCCGGCGGGCGAACCGCAGTGGCATGTCACGTTCCATGGGTCGGATGCGGGAGCCGGGAACCCGGACGTGAGACCGGGCACCGGCTCGATTCGCGAACTCAGATGTGGACGATGGGACACGTCAGCGTACGCGTGATCCCCTCCACACCCTGGATCTGGGCCACCACGAGCTTTCCCAGCTCGTCGACGTTGCGGGCCTCGGCGCGCACGATGACGTCGTACGGCCCGGTGACGTCCTCCGCCTGGGTGACACCTGAGATACCGGAGATCTCCGACGCCACGTTCGCGGCCTTGCCGACCTCGGTCTGGATAAGGATGTAGGCCTGCACCATAGCGACCTCCCGGGCGATTGGATCAGTGCCGAAGGGCCACCGTACCCTGTGATGAACGGGAGGTGTGTCATCACAGTCGGAGATCTCGGCGAATTCGGGGTTGTTGCACGTATTGCCGGACGTTTGCCACGAGGTAGGGCCGTGTTGCTCGGTCCTGGGGACGACGCCGCGGTGGTGAGCGCTCCCGACGGACGGGTCGTCGTCACGACCGACCTGTTGATTGAGGGTAGGCACTTCCGCCGCGATTGGTCCAGTGGCTACGACATCGGCCGCAAGGCCGCCGCGCAGAATCTCTCCGACGTCGTGGCGATGGGGGCCGATCCCACCGGTCTCGTCGTCGGTCTCGGACTGCCCGCCGACGCCACCACCGACTGGCTGGACGACCTCACCGACGGCTTCCGCGACGAGTGTGATCTCGTCGGCGCCGCGGTGGCGGGCGGTGACATCACCCGCTGCGACCTCGTCGTGGTCGCCGTCACCGCTCTCGGCGACCTGGGCGGCCGGGCACCGGTCACGCGCTCGGGGGCCCGTCCCGGTGACGTGATCGCCTTCGCGGGCCGCCTCGGGTACGCCGCGGCCGGGCTCGCGCTGCTTCGCGCGGGATCGACGGGACCGACGGAGTTGATCGACGCCCACCGCCGCCCGCTGCCCCCCTACGCACGCGGCCCGGAGGCCGCCGCGCTCGGCGCGACCGCGATGCTCGACGTGAGCGACGGCCTGCTCCAGGATCTCGGCCACGTGGCGGCGGCGGCCGGGATCGCGCTCGTCCTCGACCCGGAGGCGTTCGCCGTCCCGCCGGTGATGCGGGAGGCCGCCCGGCTGCTCGGCGTCGATCCGCTGGAGTGGATTCTCTCCGGCGGCGACGACCACGCCCTCGCCGCGACCTTCCCCGCTCACCTGGGGCTCCCGGAGGGCTGGAACGTGGTGGGTCACGTCGTCGAGGGGGAAGGTGTGCAGGTCAAGGGCCTTCTGCTTGATCGCGGAGGCTGGGATCACTTCCGGGAGTGACATGTACCACTTTCCGTGATGTTTGTGAAAATTGCGACAAACGGTTATCTAACTGGTATGAAGATGGGCGGTCGAGATTCCCTCGAGAAAGGGGCCACATGGGCCGCCACGGCGCGAACGGGGAAGAGGCTCTCCCCAACCGGGGTAAACGCAGGCCGGAGCCCACTCCGGAACCGGGTCCCAGGGACGAGCCGCTCGGGCGCCGGCTCCGTCCCGAGGAGTCGGCGAGCGCCGAGACCCGGACGGGTTTCCTGGGATCGGGATGGACCTCGGAGTCCGAGCCGTCCGACACGGCAGCGACCTCCACCGCGCTCGACCCGTGGCCGGAGGACGAAGAGGGATCCGGCGGACGGGTCAGGAAGGCACTGCTGATCGTCGCCGCGGTGGCCGTGGTGTTGGGCGGGACCGTGGTCGGCGTCCGGGCCCTGGCCGGTTCGGAGAGCCCCGCCGACTGCCCGCCCGCCGGCTGCGTCGCGGCGTCGAACCAGCCGCTGCCGGAGGCGGACGACACCGGCCTCGCCGAGGAGCCCACCGAGGAACCGGCGCCGGAGGACGAGCCCGCGGAGACGGGCGACGAGACTCCGGAGCCCGAGGACGAGAAGGCGAGGCCCACGGCCGCACCTGACCGGCCCTCCCCCCGCAGGGGAGACGGAGGCACCACCTCCACCCCCCGGCCCACGCCGACGCCGAAGGCCACCCGCGCGCCCCTGGACGTCGACGCCCGGCCCGACGACTCGTCACTCACCGACGAGCCCGGCTCCGCCCCCGAGCCCCTCGTCGTCGGCGAACAGACGCCGGCCCCCGCCGAGCAGCCCCTGAGCAGCGCCGGACCCGATCCCGCGCCCAGTGAGACGACCTTCGTCGCGCCCCCGTCCGCGGGGGGCGCCGCGATCACGGTCGGCGCCGGCGTGGTGCGGGAGAGGTCGCGGACCTACACCGTCGAACTCGTGGTCGCCGCGAACGAGAACGTCGCGAACCTGACGGTGAGCCTGCCGGTCAGCGGTGAGATCTCCTCGGTGCGGGGAGCCGGCTGGGAGCAGGTCGACGGCGACCTGGTGATCGAGTCGCGGAAGAACCTGAGGGCCGGTGAGAAATTCGTCGTCACCTTCACCGCGAGCGGGGACGCGGAGATCCCGGCGAGCTGCTGGAGCGACCAGGGAGAGTGCTCCGTCGCCTGACCGGGGGCGCTCGCGACACAGCCCTCCAAACCGCCCACACGGTCCCAATGAAGCCGTAGACGGTCAAGGATCCTGTTTCCCCTCCGTAAACCGGCAGAGAGCCGCTCAGAGGGCTCTGGAGCGGCGAGAACCTCCGGGGGAGGCGTCCCTGTCTCGGGAAGCGGCGTCGAGAGGTCCCGCGCCGGGGACGGGGAAGGCCAGGGGGAGCGCTTCGCGGCCGGAGCGACGCCGCGTGGACGACGAGGGGCTCGGGGGCGGGCTCGTCGGTGGGCGACGAGTCATCGGACCGGACGTCGACGTCCGGAGGCACGCGGGTGGACGACGCCGGTTGGGCGCGACTGGTTGGATGGGAAACATGACCGTTTTGACTCCCCCTCGCGTGCTGACCGTCGCCGGCTCCGACTCCGGAGGCGGCGCGGGCATCCAGGCCGACCTGAAGACCATGCTGGCCCTCGGCGTACACGGCATGAGTGTGATCGCCGCGGTGACCGCGCAGAACTCGATGGGCGTGCAGGGCTACTGGGAGCTTCCTCCCGAGGCGGTACGTGCCCAGCTCGACTCGGTGCTCGGTGACATCGGGGCACAGGCGGTCAAGACCGGCATGCTCGCCTCACCCGTACTCGTGGAGACGGTGGCCGAAGTGCTGGCGAGGCTGGACGTGCCCGTCGTGGTCGACCCCGTCGGGGTCTCCAAGCACGGCGACGCGCTCCTCGCCCCCGAGGCCGTGGAGACGGTGAAGTCGCGCCTGCTGCCCACGGCCACGGTGGTCACCCCCAACCTGTGGGAGGTCCTGCAGCTCACCGGGATGAAGGTCGAGGACGAGGCCGACCTGCGCCGGGCCGCGGACGCGGTCCTGGAGTTCGGGCCGAGGTGGGCGCTCATCAAGGGAGGCCACCTGCCGGGCGCCCCGATCGACCTGCTGACCGACGGCACCCGGGAGTTCCGCTTCGGCGCGGAGCGCCACGACAACCGGCACACCCACGGCACGGGCTGCACGCTGGCCTCCGCGATCGCCTCCCACCTCGCCCTCGGCGAGGACGTCCCGGCCGCCGTGGAGAAGGCGAAGGCGTACGTCACCGGCGCGATCGCGCACGGTTTCCCGCTGGGAGCGGGCATCGGTCCCGTGGACCACGCCTGGCGGCTGCGCGTCTCCCCCTGACCGGGAGGGAGGCTCTCGGGGAACGACGAAGCCCGCCGCCCTGTCGAGAGGGCGGCGGGCTTCGCGAAGATCTGGCTAGCGGGTGACCTTGCCGGCCTTGATGCAGGAGGTGCACACGTTCAGCCGCTTCGGCGTGCCGTTCACCACTGCGCGCACGGGCTGGATGTTGGGGTTCCAGCGGCGGCGGGTGCGGCGGTGCGAGTGGGAGACGTTGTTGCCGAAGGTCGGCTTCTTAGCGCAAACGTCGCAGACGGAAGCCACGGTTCGCTCCTTATATCAGTCGAGAGGCTCGATCCGCCGCACTGGCGGCGGTCATCGGGCACGCCGGGACGGCCGGCTGGCCACACGAGGATATCCGATGTCCGGCCCTGCACGCGAACGCGACCCGCGGCGAACGGTCGAACGGGGATAATCTCCGGAGGCAACCGTAGCGCATCACGGGACGAGCGCGAGCAGAAGCGGGTTTCGCGCCCGGACATCGGCCGCTTTCCGACCTCCAGGGGGCAGTCGGTGCGTTCCAGGACGGGCGTGAGCAGGTGTGGGAGAGCAGGAGGGCAGGAATGCTGCAGGTTCTCGACCCGCCCGCGGTGCGCAGGTGGTCACGGCTCGCGGCGGAGACGCTGGGAAGGGCCCGTGAGGAGATCGACGCGCTCAACGTCTTCCCCGTACCCGACGGCGACACCGGCACCAACCTGCACCTGACCATGCTCTCCGCCGCGGAGGCGCTCGACGGGCTGCCCGCCGACGCCGGTGCCGAGGCCACCTGGCGGGCGTTCGCGCAGGGGGCGCTGCTCGGCGCCCGGGGAAACTCGGGGGTGATCGTCAGCCAGGCGCTGCGCGGCCTCGCCGAGGTGCTCAGGGAGGCCGAGGGACGCGGCGCGGACCTCGGGCGGGGCCTGGTCAGAGCGGCCGAGCTCGCCCGGGCCGCGGTCTCCAGGCCGGTCGAGGGCACGATCCTGAGCGTCCTGGCGGCCGTGGCGACGGCGGTGCGCGACGGGCGGGAGGACCTCGCCTCGGTCGCGAGGAGAGCGGCGGGGGAGGCGCGCTCCGCGCTCGGCCGTACCACCGGGCAACTCGACGTGCTGGCCCGCGGCGGGGTGGTGGACGCGGGCGGCGCCGGTCTGACGATCATCCTGGAGAGCCTCGCCGCCGTCGTCACCGACTCCTACACCGGGCGGGTGGACATCCCGGCTCCGGCACACCGGGTCGTCCCCGAGACCGCGGCGCGGGCGGGGGAGGACGGGGACGGGCCCGGCTACGAGGTCATGTATCTGCTGGACGCCGGTCAGGAGGAGGTCGCCGCGCTGCGCGAGGAGCTCGACGCGCTCGGCGACTCGCTGGTGATCGTGGGCGGGGACGGCCTGTGGAACGTCCACGTCCACGTGAACGACGCCGGCGCGGCGATCGAGGCGGCGACGAGGCTGGGCCGCCCCCACCGGATCAAGGTGACGTACCTGGTCGGCTCGGGCAGGATCCATCCGGCCGCGCGGGGCAGGGGCGTGGTCGCGGTGGCCGCGGGACCCGCGCTGGCGGCGGTGTTCGAGGAGGCCGGGGCCGTGGTCGTCCGGCGCGAGCCCGGATCGAGCCCTCCGCTGGCGACGGTGCTCGCCGCCATCCGCGAGGCGGGCTCCGAGGTCGTGGTCCTGCCCAACGACAGCGGGACGCGCGAGGTCGCGGCCGCCGCGGCGGAGGTCGCGAGGGAGGAGGGCCTGGTGGTCGGCGTGCTCCCGACCAGGGCCTCGGTGCAGGGCCTGTCGGCGCTCGCCGTCCACGACCCGCTGCGTCGCTTCGACGACGACGTGGTGGCGATGACCGAGGCCGCCGCGCACACCCGCCACGGGCACGTCTGGGTGGCCGACCGCGAGGTGATGACGAGCGCGGGCCTGACCTCGCCCGGCGACGTCCTGGGGGTGGTCGACGGCGACGCCGCGCTGATCGGCACGGACCTGGTGGCGACCGCGCTGGAGGTCGTACGCCGCATGGTCTCGTCGAGCAGTGAGCTGGTGACCGTCCTGGAGGGGGCCGACGCGCCGGAAGGGCTCGCCCGCGCCGTGGCCGAGCATCTGGCCGAGACCAGGCCGGACATCGAGGTGGTCCGCTACGAGGGCGGGCAGGGCGGCTACCCGCTGCTCATCGGCGTGGAGTGAGACGGCGCCGGGTGCCCGGGTACGTCGTGGCGGGTGAATTCTGTCGCCTCGACACGGTAGAAAACGGGGGTGACGAGCTTCGACGAGCCGCTGGCGAAGGCGCTTGACCCCAAGACGGCCAAGCTGCTGGAGAGCGTTCTCGACCTGCGCACCGTCGGCGACCTGCTGCGGCACTACCCGCGGCGCTACGCCGAACGGGGCGAGCTGACCGATCTCGACGATCTTCGGGTCGACGACCACGTCACCGTGGTGGGAGAGGTCACCAGGGCCATGCGCAGGCCGATGCGCAACAAGGGCGGCACCTGGCTGGAGGTCGAGGTCGCCGACGCCCGGGGCAGCAAGATCTATCTCTCGTTCTTCGGCAAGACGTCCCACATCGCGGAGACGCGGCTGAAGCCGGGCAGGCGCGGCATGTTCGCGGGGAAGGTCGGCGCCTTCGGCCAGGGCGAGAAGCGCAAGTGGCAGCTCTCCCACCCCGAGTTCGAGATGATCGAGGAGAGCGAGGCGGGCGCGGAGGAGTTCGCCGCCGCGCTCGTGCCGATCTACCCGGCGGGCAAGGACGTGACGCCCTGGGCGATCCGCAGGGCGCTGGGCGTCGTCCTCGACACGATGGGCGAGCTCGACGACTCGCTCCCCGCGGAGCTGCGCGCCCGGCACCGGCTCCCCGGCCTGTCGGAGGCGCTGCTCGCGATCCATCGCCCCCGCGACCACGCCGACGTGGCCAGGGCGCGCAAACGGCTCAGGTTCGACGAGGCGTTCCTGCTCCAGGCGGTGCTGCTGCAGCGCCGGATGGCCGCGGCCTCCTGGCCCGCCACGCCCCGGCCCGCGATCTCGGGCGGGCTGCTCGCCGACTTCGACGGGCGGCTGCCGTTCGAGCTCACCGAGGGGCAGCGCGAGGTGGGCAAGGAGATCGCGGCCGACCTGGCGCTGCCCCACCCCATGCACCGGCTGCTCCAGGGCGAGGTCGGCGCGGGCAAGACCATCGTCGCGCTGCGGGCGATGCTCCAGGTGGTCGACGCCGGGGGGCAGGCCGTGCTGCTGGCCCCCACCGAGGTGCTCGCGCAGCAGCATCACCGGTCGATCTCGGCCATGCTCGGAGACCTGGCCACCGGCGGCATGTTCGGCGGCACCGCGGTCGCCCTGCTGACCGGCTCGCTGGGCGCCGCGGCCCGCCGCTCGGCCATGCTCGACGCGGCCTCCGGCGCGGCGGGCATCGTCGTCGGCACCCACGCGGTCCTGCAGGAGCGCGTCCAGTTCGCCGACCTCGGCCTGGTCGTGGTCGACGAGCAGCACCGGTTCGGCGTCGAGCAGCGCGACGCGCTCCGCGAGAAGGCCGGGGGCGGCCGCCCGCACGTGCTCGTGATGACCGCCACGCCCATCCCGCGCACCGTCGCGATGACCGTCTTCGGCGACCTCACGGTCTCCACGCTCTCCCAGCTGCCCTCCGGCCGTGCTCCGATCACCACGCACGTGGTCCCCGCCGCGGAGAAGCCGCACTTCCTCGACCGGGCCTGGACGCGGCTGCGCGAGGAGATCGAGCTGGGCCGCCAGGCATACGTCGTGTGCCCGCGCATCGGCGACCTGGAGGGCGACGAGGGCGACATGTCGAAGGCCGACGACGAGCGCAGACCGCCGCTCGCGGTGCTCGACGTGGCCGAGACGCTCTCCGACGGGCCGCTGCACGGGCTGCGTACGGAGGTGCTGCACGGCAAGCTGCCGCCCGAGGAGAAGGAGGCGGTGATGAAGGCCTTCACCAGGGGGGAGATCGACGTGCTGGTGGCGACCACGGTCATCGAGGTCGGCGTCGACGTCCCCAACTCCTCGGTCATGGTCATCATGGACGCCGACCGCTTCGGCGTCTCCCAGCTCCACCAGCTCCGCGGCCGGGTCGGGCGCGGCGGGCTGCCCGGCCTGTGTCTGCTGGTGACCGACTCTCCGGGGGGCACGCCCGCCAGGGCACGGCTCGACGCGGTGGCGGCCACCCTGGACGGCTTCGAGCTGTCCCGTGTCGACCTGGAACAGCGCAGGGAGGGTGATGTGCTCGGTGTGGCCCAGTCGGGGCGCAGATCGTCGCTGAAGATGCTCAGGCTGCTGCGTGACGAGGACGTCATCCACGCCGCGCGCCTGGACGCCGAGGCGATGCTGGAGGCCGACCCCGAGCTCGCCGGCCATCCCGTGCTCCGCGCCGAGATCGACAGGCTCCTCGCGGACGAGCGCGCGGAATATCTGGAGAAGACCTGATGGGGCGGGTGACGAGGTGTCCGCGGGTTCTTCTCGGGGCCGAGGGCGTTCACCGGCCCCTGTGCCCAACTGCGGGGACGGCCTCCCCCCGAATGCCGTCCCCGCTTGGGCCCACTCCCGGGTCAGGTGCCGAGAGCACCGGCGTGCGGAAGGGCTCACGATCACGCCGGTCGGCCTCCCCCTGGGTCACTTGGAGGCCGCAGGAATCATCATGCAAGGGACCGGCACCGGACGGAACGACCCTTACGCTTTCGTCGCCACTCCTTGCCCACTCTTGACCTAGATCACCTATCAGGACCCTTTTGACCTGCGGTTATGTGATGCGTCGCGACACGCCGGGGTGCGTGCGGCGCCGCTGCGCCCGCGGCGTGGACGACGGCGCGGACGGCACTGAGAGGATGGCCGGGTGAGCCGAGTCATCGCGGGAAGCGCAGGAGGACGGCGGCTGGCCGTGCCACCGGGGCGGGGGACCCGCCCCACCAGTGACCGGGCGAGGGAGGGGATCTTCTCCACCGTGGGGTCGCTGATCGGCCCGCTGGAGGGGTGCCGGGTGCTCGACCTCTACGCGGGCTCGGGGGCGCTCGGGCTTGAGGCGCTCTCCAGGGGAGCGCATCACGCGCTCCTCGTGGAGTCGGACGCGAAGGCGATCCGGACGATCAGGCAGAACATCGCCTCGCTGGGACTGCCGGGGGCCGAGGTCGCCGCCGACAGGGTGGAGCGCCTGCTGGCGAGGGGCCCGGGGGGCACCGGAGACGCCGGAGACGCAGAAGACACAGGGGGCGCCGGGAGACCGTACGACCTCGTCTTCGCCGACCCGCCGTACGCGCTGGCCGGCGAGGAGGTGGACGCGATGCTCGTGTCGCTGCGCGACCGGGGCTGGCTGGCCGAGGACGCGCTGGTCGCGGTGGAGCGGGAGAGCAGGGGGAAGGGTCTGGTCTGGCCCGCGGGGTACGAAGAGGAGAGGGTCCGTCGTTACGGCGAAGCGTCCGTTTGGTACGGTCGCGCCGCCGGGAATCCTTAGAGCAGGGGGTCCACCTTGCGTCGCGTTGTCTGTCCGGGATCCTTCGATCCCGTCACGAACGGTCATCTGGACATCATCGGCCGGGCTTCCCGGCAGTACGACGAGGTCGTCGTAGCCGTACTGATCAACATCGAGAAGAAGAGCCTCTTCACGGTGGAGGAACGCATCCAGACCCTCCAGACGGTCACCAAGGAGTACGGGAACGTCCGCGTGGACAAATTCCACGGACTCCTGGTCGACTACTGCAGGCAGCAGGAGATTCCCGCCATCGTGAAGGGCCTGCGCGCGGTGAGCGACTTCGACTACGAGCTCCAGATGGCGCAGCTCAACTACCGGATGTCCGGGGTGGAGACCCTGTTCATGGCCACCGGGCCCGAGGTCTCGTTCCTGTCGTCCAGCCGCATCAAGGAGATCGTCAAGTACGGTGGGGACGTGGCCGGGCTGGTTCCCGATCTTGTACAGGAACTCCTGGTCGAACGGCTCAGGGGCTAGGCCCTGCTATTCTCTTGTTTCGGCCTTGCACGACGGCGATGATGCGCCATGCCTAACGAGAGCGAAATGACTCAGCACCTTGACCCCCGCGCCCCATGGGTGATCTCCACCCATGATCTTGGGCGGCGACCGGGGTCGATGCGCCGGATGAATCTCGCGCTCCCGGCACCGGCGGACATCGGCGTCGACATGATCGGCGTCCCCAAGGACGCCGACGTCGAGCTGGACATCCGGCTTGAGGCGGTCATGGAGGGTGTGCTCGTCACGGGCACTGCGCAAGCCCCGCTGCGGGGGGAGTGCGCACGCTGCCTGGAACCGGTCATCTCGCGCAGCGAGGTGGACTTCCAGGAGCTGTTCTTCTACTCGGCAGAGGATGCTGCCGAGGGTGACTCGCTTCTCGACGGTGAGCTTCTCGACCTCGAACCCGTGTTTCGCGACGCGGTGGTGCTCACACTGCCGTTGAGCCCGGTCTGCGGTGAAGACTGCGCCGGGCTCTGCGTGGAGTGCGGTGTCAGGCTGGCCGATGCCGAGCCTGACCACGGCCACGAGGTGATCGACGCCCGCTGGGCGAAGCTGCAAGGTCTGGTTCCGGAACATAACAACGATCAGGAGAGCTGACGTGGCTGTCCCCAAGCGCAAGATGTCGCGGAGCAATACTCGCTCCCGCAGGTCGCAGTGGAAGGCCGCCGCGGTTTCGCTCGTGAGCTGCCCCCAGTGCCGCTCGCCGAAGCGTCCGCACGTGGCGTGTCCGACCTGCGGCACTTACAACCGCCGTCAGGTGATCGAGCCCTCCGCCTGATCGCATTCTGACCGACGGATGCCGACCGGGCCCGCCACGGGTCCCGGTCGGTGTCAACGTCTGCGCCCTCTGCGATGGCGGTCCGCCCGCGGCTGTGGTGGACGCCGGGGTTCGCGGTAGAACGCGTGCCCTCCCGGCGCCCACCACATCTTCGGGCATCTTCCTCTCCCTACCTTCGCCATCGCGCATTCGCTGAGAGAACGTGCGAGGAGAAGTCGTGGGTACAAGCGTCAAGCCTGTCGCCGTGGAGTTCGTCAAGGAAGAGCTGGAGCGCCTCCTTCTGGTGCGCCTCGACGTCGCGATCCTGGAGCGGGCGCTGACGCACCGCTCCTACGCGTACGAGAACGGCGGCCTGCCGACCAACGAGCGACTGGAGTTCCTCGGAGACTCGGTGCTGGGCCTCGTCGTCACCGACACCCTTTACCGCAACCACCCCGACCTGCCCGAGGGGCAGCTCGCCAAGCTCAGGGCCGCGGTGGTCAACATGCGCGCCCTCGCCGACGTGGCCCGCACCCTGGGCCTGGGCCGCTTCCTGCGGCTCGGCCGGGGCGAGGAGGGCACCGGAGGGCGCGACAAGTCCTCGATCCTCGCCGACACCCTTGAGGCGCTCATCGGCGCGGTCTACGTGAACAGGGGCCTGGATGAGGCATTCCGCGTCGTCCACCTGCTCTTCGACCCCCTCATCACCCGCTCCGCCTCGCTCGGCGCCGGACTCGACTGGAAGACCTCCCTGCAGGAGCTCACCGCGTCCGAGTCGCTCGGCGTGCCCGAATACCATGTCGAGGAGAGCGGTCCCGACCACGCCAAGTCCTTCACCGCAGTCGTCCGCGTCGGTGGCGAGGGGTACGGCTCGGGGGCGGGGCGCTCGAAGAAGGAAGCCGAGCAGCAGGCCGCGGAAGCCGCCTGGAACCGCATCCGCGAGGACCGCGAGCGGCGCGAGGCCAGCTGATCCGTCGGCTGATCCGTCGCCAGAGGAGGGACGCATGCCCGAGCTGCCCGAGGTCGAGGTGGTACGCCGCGGCCTGGAGCGGTGGGTCTCCGGCCGGGTCGTCGCCCGTGCCGAGGTGCTCCACCCGAGGGCGATCAGGCGGCACGTCCCCGGCGCCGCGGAGTTCTCCGCCCGGATGGAGGGCCGCACGATCGGCCCCGCCGAGCGCAGGGGCAAATACCTGTGGCTGCCCCTGGGCGGCTCGGACGCGATCCTCGCCCACCTCGGGATGAGCGGTCAGCTGCTCGTCGTGGAGCCGGACTCGGCGCCGGAGAAGCATCTGCGCGTCAGGATCGGCTTCGCCGACGGCGGTCCCGAGCTGCGCTTCGTCGACCAGCGGACCTTCGGCCACGTGCTGGTGACCGGTATGACCCAGGCCGGCGGCCGGGCGGTGCCCGAGCCGATCGCGCACATCGCGGCCGACCCGTTCGAGAGGCACTTCGACGACGACGGGTTCGCCCACCGGCTGCGCGCCAGGCAGACCGAGGTCAAGCGGGCGCTCCTGGACCAGTCGCTGATCAGCGGTGTCGGCAACATCTACGCCGACGAGGCCCTGTGGCGGGCCAGGCTGCACGGCGCCCGTCCCACCGCGACGCTGACCGGACCGAAGGTGGCCGAGTTGCTGGCCGCCGCCCGGGGGGTGATGGCCGCGGCCCTGTCGGAGGGCGGCACATCCTTCGACAGTCTTTACGTGAATGTCAATGGGGAGAGCGGTTATTTCGACCGTTCCCTCGCGGTTTACGGTCGGCGCGACGAACCCTGCTCCCGGTGCGGTTCCCCGATCGTCCGCGAATCGTTCATGAACCGTTCCTCCTACAGTTGCCCCCGCTGCCAGCCCAGGCCCAGGAAGGTCGCGGCATGACGGAGGTACGGCTCACCGCCTGGGTGAGGGGCCGGGTGCAGGGGGTGGGTTTTCGCTGGTGGACGCGTGCGCGGGCGCTTGAGCTCGGCCTGGTCGGCTGGGCGCGCAACACCGAGGACGGCCGGGTCGAGGTGGTCGCGCAGGGCCCGGAGAAATCGTGTGCCAGGCTGCTCGAGCTCCTCAGGGGCGGTGAGACTCCCGGCCAGGTCACCGGAGTCGTCGAACGCTGGAGTGAGACCAAGGGCGGTGTCGAAGGTTTTGTCGAGCGCTGACCGCTTCCCCAAACCGCCCAAAATGAGGTATAGTTGACTGTCGAGAGTGCCTACTGGTGCATCCACCTGGAGCGTTCAGCTTGACCGTCTCCCTCACCGGTGCGACTCTTGATAAAGAACCACGCGCACCCCTCCCGCGGCAAAGAAGTGCGCGAACCAGTCTGGTCACTCAGCGTGGAGGACCCTTTACTATGGCGAAGGCTCTACTCGGCCACGTCGGCGGTCCCGACCCTCGTATGGTCTCGGAAATGCGTCGCCTCCAGCAGCGCATCCGTGATCTCGAGGGAGAGCTCACCCGGCTCCAGGCCCAGAACGACGAACTCGCGGCCAACACCCGCGATGAGGAGTTCAACCGTCTGCAGGATCGCGAGCCGGCCCTCACCTAACGGGGGCCGGGGCGGAACAACACTGTACAGGGACGCCTCGTCGGGGCGTCCCTTGTCATAGCGATACGCACGTCACATCCGTCACGTGCGCTGTATATGTCGTGCCAGGAAGGCCAGCTGCTCGGGTAACACCCTGCGGCGGTAGGCCGTGTCCTGGCACCCTTCTGTGATGCCGCCTTCGGCGGTGGCGCCCAGCGCCTTCAGGCCCTTCAGCATGGTCTGGGTCTGCCTGGCCCACGCGTCGCGCTCACCGCAGCCCAGCCAGACCGGGATGTCCACGAGCTCACGCAGTGGCGCCTGCGCCGCGCTCACCGTCGGCGACGCCGCGACCACCGCGGCCACCTGCTCGGGGCCGAGCTCCGCGGCGAGCCTCAGCGCCCCGGCGCCGCCCGACGACCACCCCATCAGCCCGATCTTCGTGGTGTCCATCCCGTTCGTGTTCAGGTACGGCAGCAGCGTGCCGGGAATGTCGGCGGAGGGCCAGTCGTCGATGGAGACCACCGCGAAGCGCCCGCCTCCCGCGGCCAGGTAACGGTCGATCGCGTACACGTCGAACGGCGTGCGCGCGTCACCCGCGGCCCCGTGCAGCATGATCACCGCGGGGAGCCCGTCCTCGGCCCCCGGCGGCAGCCCTATGATCACCCGTCGCCGGTCGACCCGGCTGCGTTGGAGCGTTCCAGGAGAGGTCACCGGGGGCTCGGGAACCGCGCCGCAGACGATCTGGGCGTACGCGCCCCGGATGCCGTCGGGGCCGACCGCCAGGGCGGCGCCACCGAGGCCGAGGGCGGCCAGTCCGCCGCCCACCAGGAAGGCACGTCGCCCGAGATGTCCCCTGTCGCCCGATGGGTGGGATGGAGCCTCGTCCCCGCCGCGTTCCGCGTCCATGCAGGGCACGATAGGCGGTGCGCGGGCGGGCGCGGGTGAAGAACGGTAGTCTTCCCGCGTGACCGCGGCAGTGGGCCGACAGTCGGCCGGCAGTGCTCCGGCAGTGGTCTGACAGGGGCGGACGCGTTCACCGGCGCCCGGGACGCGGCGCGTGACACGCCGGTCGGCGCGGCCGCGCCATGAATGGGGGGTTCGTTGTATCTCAAGACCCTCACCCTGCGCGGGTTCAAGTCCTTCGCCTCGGCCACCACGCTCCGGTTCGAGCCGGGCATCACCGCTGTTGTGGGTCCCAACGGATCCGGCAAGTCCAACGTGGTCGACGCCCTGGCCTGGGTCATGGGCGAGCACAGCGCCAAGTCGCTGCGCGGCGGCAAGATGGAGGACGTCATCTTCGCCGGCACCTCCTCGCGAGCGCCGCTGGGACGCGCCGAGGTCACGCTGACCATCGACAACACCGACGGCATGCTCCCGATCGACTACACCGAGGTGACGATCAGCCGCCTGATGTTCCGGGCGGGCCAGAGCGAGTACGCGATCAACGGTGACACCTGCCGCCTGCTCGACATCCAGGAGTTGCTGTCGGACTCCGGCATCGGCCGCGAGATGCACGTCATCGTCGGGCAGGGCCAGCTCGACCAGGTGTTGCACGCGGGGCCCGAGGAGCGCAGGGCGTTCATCGAGGAGGCCGCGGGTGTCCTGAAGCACCGCAAGCGCAAGGAGAAGGCGCTGCGGAAGCTCGACGCGATGCAGGCCAACATGACCCGCGTCCAGGACCTCACCACCGAGCTGCGCCGCCAGCTCAAACCGCTGGGCCGCCAGGCCGAGATCGCCCGTAAGGCCGCCGTCATCCAGGCCGACCTGCGCGACGCCAGGCTCCGGCTGCTCGCCGACGACGTGCTCACCCTGCGGACCACCCTGGAACGGGAGATGGCCGACGAGGAGGCCGTCCGCACCCGCCGCGCCGAGGTGGAGACCGAGCTGGAGCAGGGCCAGGTCGCCGAGTCGGAGCTGGAGTCCGCCGAGGCCGAGGCGCAGCCGCGCCTCGCCGCGGCCCAGGAGACGTTCTTCCGGCTCTCCTCCCTGCGCGAGCGCCTCAGGGGTCTGGCGGGGCTCGCCGCCGAGAGGCATCGGCACGCCACCGAGACCGCCGTGGAGCGGCGCGGGCGCGACCCCGAGGACTTCGAGCGCGAGGCCGAGGAGGTCCGCGAACAGGAGCGGGTCCTGGCCGAGTTGCTCGAAGGGGAGCGGGAGTCGCTCGCCGAGGCGGTGGCCAGGCGCGCCGAGACCGAGGCCGCGCTCGCCGCCGAGGAGCGGAGACTCGCCGCCGAGGCGAGGGCCGCCGCCGACCGGCGCGAGGGCCTGGCCAGGCTGCGGGGGCAGGTCGGGGCCGCGCGCAGCCGGGCGGGGGCCGCGGAGGAGGAGATCGGCAGGCTGAGAAACTCGCTGCGGGAGGCCGAGCAGCGCGCCGAGGAGGCCCAGGCCGAACACGAGGGCCAGGAGCGCGCCGAGCCGTCCGCCGACCCCGCTCTCGCCGAGGAGCTGGAGATCGCCCTGGAGACGGTCGAGCAGGCGAGGGAGTCCGTCGAGTCGGCCAGGGCCGGCGTCGAGGAGGCGAAGGCGGCCGTCGCGGGCCCCAACTCCGCGCTCGGCGCCGCCAGGGCCGCCCTCACCGCCGCACGCGAGGCCGACCAGCGGGCACAGCGCGAGGTGGCGGCCCTCGGGGCGAGGTTCGAGGCGCTGGAGATGGGCCTGGCCGGTGGTGCCGACGGTGGCGCCGCGTTGCTCGCCGCCGACCTGGCCGGGGTGCTCGGCCCGGTGGCGACCATGCTGTCCGTGCGCCCGGGCGCGGAGGTGGCCGTCGCCGCGGTGCTCGGGGCCGCGGCCGAGGCCGTCGCCGTCGACTCACTGCGCAGCGCCGCCGACGCCATCGAGTTCCTCAGGGGCCACGAAGGAGGCCACGCCACCCTCGTCATCGCCTCCGGCGGGGCGGGGGAGGCCCCGGCGGGCTCGCCGGTGCCGGTGCCGGTGACCGGAGCCGAGTGGGCGATCGACCTGGTCACGGTCTCCCCCGAGCTGCGGGCCGCCGCCGCCCACCTGCTCGCGGGCGTTCTGGTCGTGGACGACCTCGCGACCGCGAGCAAGGCGGTCGAGCAGGGTCCCGAGCTGCGGGCCGTCACCCGCGCCGGTGACCTCCTGGGACCCCACACCGCCCGCGGCGGCTCCGGGGGCGGCACCTCCGCGCTCCAGATGCGGGCCGCCCTCGACGAGGCCGCCGCGGATCTCGCCCGGGCCAGGGTCGCCGCCGAGCTGGCGGGAACGGAGCTGGAGGAGACCGCGGAGGCCGAGGCGGAGGCGCAGCTCGCGGTCGAGGCCGCACAGGCGCGGGTCGCCGAAGCGCAGACGGGCGTGCAGAACGCGCAGGCGGGGGTGAACGCGGCGCAGGCCGCGCTGGACCGGGTGAGGGCGAGGCAGCGCGAGGCGGACCAGAAGGTCGCCGCGGTGGCGAGGCGGCTCGCCCAGCTGGGCGCCGCCGCCAAGGCGGCCCGCGACGAGTGCGAACGCCTGGCCGGGGGCGTACGGGCCGCCGAGGAGGCGCGCGACCGCGACGCGGCGGGTCTCGCGGAGCTGGAGGAGCGGCTCGCCGCGGCCGACGGCGCCGAGGAGCTGGAGACCGAGCCCAGCACCGACCTCCGCGACGAGCTCGCCGAGATCTGCGCGACGGCGAGACAGGACGAGATGGAGCTCCGCCTCGCGGTGCGGACGGCGGAGGAGCGGGTCAGGGGCATCGAGGGCAGGGCCGAGGAGCTGACGCGCGCCGCCGAGCGTGAGCGCGAGGAGCGCTCCAGGGCGGCCGAGCGCCGCGAGTGGCGGCGCAGGCAGGCCGGGACGGCCCAGGCGGTCGTCCGGGGCGCCGAGCTGGCGCTGCGTGCGCTGGAGACCTCGCTGGAGGCCGCCGCGGGCGAGCGCGACGAGGCGGAGCTCGCGCGCGGGCAGATCGACGCCTCGCTCAAGGCCGTGCGGATCCGGGTCAGGGAGCTCTCCGGCGAGCTGGACAAACTGGTCAACCGGGCGCACGGCAGCGAGGTGGCCCGCACCGAGCAGCGGCTCCGCCTGGAGCAGCTGGAGGGGCGGGCGGTGGAGGAGTACGGCGTCGAGGCCGACACCCTCATCGCCGAGTACGGCCCCGGCGAGCCGATTCCGACGGCCGACGGCGACCCCGTTCCCTACGACCGCGACGAGCAGCTCAAGCGGGCCAGGGCGGCCGATCGCCAGATGTCCCAGCTCGGCAAGGTCAACCCGCTCGCGCTTGAGGAGTTCGCGGCGCTCGAGGAGCGGCACTCGTTCCTCACCTCGCAGCTGGAGGATCTCAAGAAGACCCGCCGCGACCTGTTGCTCGTGGTCAAGGAGGTCGACGACCGGGTCGAGCAGGTCTTCGGCGCAGCCTTCGCGGACGTGGCCCGTGAGTTCGAGACGATCTTCACGCGGGTGTTCCCCGGCGGTGAGGGCAGGCTGCTGCTCACCGATCCGGAGAACATGCTCACCACCGGAGTCGAGGTCGAGGCGAGGCCGCCGGGCAAGAAGGTGAAGCGGCTGTCGCTGCTGTCGGGCGGCGAGCGGTCGCTGACGGCGGTGGCGTTCCTCGTGTCCATCTTCAAGGCGCGCCCCTCACCGTTCTACGTGATGGACGAGGTCGAGGCCGCGCTGGACGACACCAACACCCAGCGCCTGCTCACCCTCTTCGAGGAGCTCAGGCAGACCTCGCAGATCATCATCATCACCCACCAGAAGCGCACCATGGAGATCGCCGACGCGCTGTACGGGGTGTCGATGCGCGGGGACGGCGTCACCCAGGTCATCAGCCAGCGCCTGAGGGAACACGAGTCAGTCTGAGCCGATCCTCGTCAGAGCCGTGCCGTCCTTGTCCTGGCCCGCAGGGGAGTCGCCGGTGTTCGCGGAATCCGAGGGGAAAGGCCGGTCGGTCGAGGAGGGTGAGCCGGTCCTGGACGCCGGGGGATGCGAGCGGGGTCCTGGGCCTCGGGAGGCCGAGGTCCGGGGCGAGTGTGAGCCGGTCCTGAGCACCGGGGTGTCGGAGCATCCCGGGGCGTCTGGAAAACTGTGGTCTTGTGGAAGCCTATCTCGGCATAATCGCGATCATCGTCGTCATCGCCCTGCTGGCGGCCGGCGGCATGCTCCTGCTGTTCAGGTCAGGGGGTAAGACCGCGCCGCCGCCGGTCCGGCCGCCGGAGGCGCCGTCGATCCCCGAGGAGACGAAGGCCCCCGGCCGGGGCTCGGTCGTGGACGACGACACGGCGACGACCACCGTGCCGCCGCCCGCCAGGCCGGTCGAGCCGGAGGTCACCGTCGTCGCGCCGGTGATCGAGATTCCTCCGCCGTCGGCGGGACGGATGGCACGGCTCCGCGCCCGGCTGGCCAGGTCACAGAGCACGCTGGGCAAGGGGCTCCTCGAACTGCTCTCCCGCGACCGTCTCGACGACGACACCTGGGACGAGATCGAGGAGACCCTGATCACCGCCGACGTCGGCGTGGCGCCGACCCGGGCGATGGTCGACGAGTTGCGCACCCGGGTGAAGGTGCTGGGCAGCCGGACGCCGCAGGAGGCGCGGGCTCTGCTCAGGGAGCAGCTGCTCGTCCAGATCGGCGTCGACATGGACCGCACGCTGCACGTCACGCCGCACGGCGAGCGTCCCGCGGTGGTCCTCGTGGTCGGTGTGAACGGCACCGGCAAGACCACCACCACCGGCAAGCTGGCGCGCGTCCTCATCGGTGACGGAGGCAAGGTCGTGCTGGGCGCCGCCGACACCTTCCGCGCCGCCGCCGCCGACCAGCTGCAGACCTGGGGGAACCGTGTCGGAGCCGCGGTCGTACGCGGGCCCGAGGGCGGCGACCCCGCCTCCGTGGCCTTCGACGCCGTCGCCGAGGGCATCGCGGAGAAGGCCGACGTGGTGATCGTCGACACCGCGGGGCGGCTGCACACCAAGACCGGTCTGATGGACGAGCTCGGCAAGGTCAAGCGCGTCATCGAGAAGAAGGCCACGGTCGACGAGGTCCTGCTCGTCCTCGACGCCACCACGGGTCAGAACGGCATGCGTCAGGCGCAGGTGTTCGCCGAGGTCGTCAACATCACCGGCATCGCCCTGACCAAGCTCGACGGCACCGCCAAGGGCGGCATCATCATCTCCGTCCAGCGCGAGCTGGGGGTCCCGGTCAAGCTGGTCGGCCTCGGTGAGGGACCCGACGACCTGGCCCCGTTCGACCCCGAGGTCTTCGTGGACACGCTCCTCGGAGAGTGAGTCCCACTGCCGCGGGCCGTACCCTCGCGAGGCCCAGCGCCGCGACGGGCCCGGGGTACTCCCCGGTATCGCCCGGACGGCGCGCGGCGTCCGGGCCGTTTTCCCCAGGGCCGTTCCCGGACGGAGGACCGGGTCAGCGCAGGGGGTGCTGCGGCAGGGTGCCGATGGGGACGACGAGCGGGGTGCCGGTCACCGGGTCCTCGATGACCTTGGCGTCCAGCTCGAAGACCTCCGCCAGCAGGGTCTCGGTGAGCACCTCGGCCGGAGGTCCCGCGGCGACGATCCTGCCGTCCCGCATCGCGACCAGGCGGTCGGCGTAGCGGGCGGCGAGGTTCAGGTCGTGCAGGACCATCACCACGGTGCGGCCCAGCTCCCCGTGGAGCCTGCGTACCAGCTCCAGCACCTCGATCTGGTGGGCCAGGTCGAGAAAGGTCGTCGGCTCGTCGAGCAGCAGCAGGTCGGTGCCCTGGGCGAGGGCCATGGAGATCCACGCCCGCTGCCGCTGCCCGCCGGACAGCTCGTCCAGCGGCCGCTCGCCAAGATCGAGCAGTCCGGTCATGGCGAGGGCCTCGCCGACCGCGGACTCGTCGTCGGAGGACCACTGGCGGTACCAGGTCTGGTGCGGGTGCCGTCCCCTCGCGACCAGGTCGGCGACGGTCAGTCCCTCGGGAGCCGAGGGGGCCTGCGGCAGCACGCCCAGGATCCTCGCGACCTCCCTGGAGGGCATCTTGTCGATGCGCTTGCCGTCGAGCAGCACCTCGCCGCCCGACGGCCTGAGCAGCCGTCCCATGGCGCGCAGCAGCGTGGACTTGCCGCATCCGTTCGGCCCGATGATCGTGGTCACCGTCCCGGCCTCGATCCCGAGGTCGAGACCGTCGACGACGACGCGGTCCCCGTACCCCAGCCTGACGTCGACGGCTTGCAGTCTCACTGGCGGGCCTTTCTGCGCACACGGACGAGGAGATAGATCAGGTAGGGGGCGCCGAGGATCGCGGTGACCACGCCCACCGGCAGTTCGACGGGGGTGAACGCGGTCCTGGCGACCAGGTCGGCGCCGGTGGTGAGGACCGCGCCCATCAGGGCGGAGACGACGAGCGGGGGCTGTGCCACTCCCGCCAGGCGCAGTGCGATCTGCGGGGCGGCGAGGGCGACGAACGCGATCGGCCCGGCCGAGGCGGTCGCCGTCGCCGCGAGCAGCACGGCCGCGAGGATCATCACCCCCCTCGCGAGGTTCATCCGTACGCCCAGGCCGGTCACGGTGTCGTCACCGAAGCGCAGCGCGCCGAGCGAGCGGGTGCCGAGCAGTGTCGCCGGGACGAGGAGGGCGAGCGCGAGCGCGACCGGCACCACGTGCTCCCATCCCCGGCCGTGCAGTGAGCCGCTGATCCAGACCATGGCCCGGCTGCTGTCGTTGACGTCGCCGACGGTGAGCAGCCAGTACTTGAGGTTGGTGCAGATCGCCGAGACCCCGATGCCGATCAGGACGAGCCGGTAGCCGTCCAGGCCGTCGCGCCAGGCCAGCGCGTAGACCGCCAGCGCTCCGGCCAGCCCGCCCAGCAGGGCGACGAGGGGGATGCCCACCTCGGCGAGGGCGCCGCTGGTGCCGCCCCAGGTGTTTCCCGCCGCCACGATGGCCGCGACCACGGTCACGCTCGCGCCGGTGGTGACGCCCAGGATGTCGGGGCTGGCCAGCGGGTTGCGGGCGACGGCCTGGGTGATCGCCCCGGCGAGGGCGAGCGCGGCGCCGACGAGGGCGCCGGTGAGCGCGCGGGGGAGCCTGAGCTCCATGATCACAAAATGGTCCGGGCCGTCGCCGGTGATCGCGCGAAGGACGTCGAGAACGCTCATCGGGATGTCGCCGAGCCGCATGCTGAGCGCCATGAACAGCGCCGTCATCGCCAGCAGGACGAGCGCCGCGACGACGGAGCGCGGCCGGAGCGGCCAGGAGGCGGGTCCGGCGCGCAGGGCGCGCCTTCCCAAGGAGGGGGCGGTGGAGACGGTCACAGCCGCACCGGCTTCCTGCGTCGTACCAGGACGATGAAGAACGGCGCCCCGGCGAGGGCGAGGACCACGCCCACCTCCAGCTCACCGGGGAAGGCCACCACGCGGCCGATCACGTCGGCGAGGAGCAGGGCGGCGGCGCCCGCCAGGCCCGAGTACGGCAGCAGCCAGCGGTGGTCGGGGCCGGAGAGCGGCCGGGTGAGGTGCGGCACGATCAGGCCGATGAAGGCGAGCGAGCCGCAGGCCGCCACGGAGGCGCCGCTGAGCAGGGTGATGGCGGCGATGCCGACGGCACGGGTGAGGGTGATGTTCTGCCCGAGCGCACGGGCGACGTCCTCGCCCAGGGAGAGGGCGTTGAGGCCGGGCGCGTTGAACAGGGCGAGGAGCAGGCCGGCGGCGACGAACGGGAGCACCTGCCAGGCCACGTCGGCCCCCCTGGCCGCTATGGAGCCCGCCTGCCAGAAGCGGAAGACGTCCATGGCCTGCTCGTCCAGGAGGACGAGCGCCGAGGTGAGCCCGTACAGGAACGCGCTGACCGCGGTGCCCGCGAGGGCGAGGGTCACCGGGGTGGGGCCGCCCCTGCCGCCGGCCATGCCGAGGGCGAAGACCCCCGCGCTGGCGACGAGGGCTCCGGCGAGACCGAACCAGATGTAGCCGTACGGGCTGGTGACGCCCAGCGCGATGATGCTGAGGACCATCGCGAACGCGGCGCCCTGGGTGACGCCGAGCAGTCCGGGATCGGCGAGCGGGTTGCGGGTGTGGCCCTGCATGAGGGCGCCCGCGACACCGAGGGCGATCCCGGACATGACGCCGATGGCGGTCCTGGGGATCCGCAGCGACCGCACGACGATGTCGTTCTCGGTGCCGGTGGGGCCGGTGAGCGCGTGCCAGACGTCGGCGGGAGGCACCGGTTTGGCGCCGACGGCGAGGCTCAGCACGACCGCCGCCGCGAGGACGGCGAACGATACGGCGAGGACGAGCAGGCGTCGCCGACGGGTTTTCTTCGGCCCCGCGAGGGGTGCGGGCCGTGCGACGGCCACCGCGTTGATCACCTGACCTCCCCTTTCTTGCCCGAGCCGGTACGAGTATGTCAGTTTAGGTATGGCTAAGCTAAATAAGGCTGACCTTAATTTGACGAAGGAACCGATGAAGATGAGAGCGTTGCGCGTCCTGGCCCTCGGAGTGGCGGGAGTGGTGCTGTCCGGTGGCCTCGCCGCCTGTGGTTCGACCACCTCGGGGAGTGCGGGGGAGACCTCGGGAGCCGCGGGCGCGTCCGCGGCTCCCGAGGCGAGCGACGCGGCGGCCTACCCCCGGACGGTGAAACACGTCATGGGGGAGACCGAGATCCCGGCCCAGCCCAAGCGGGTCGTCGCCCTCGACCAGAGTTTCGTCGACGCGGTGCTGACCCTGGAGACCGACGTCGTGGGGTTCACCAGCTACCGGGGCATCGACGACAAGCTGCCCGGCTATCTCGCCCCGGTCCTCGGTCACGCCAAGGATGCCACGTCGGTCGGGACCCTGGAGCAGCCGAGCCTGGAGCGGATCGTCGCGCTCAAGCCCGACCTGATCATCTCCGCCAAGGTCCGCCACGAGGCGCTGTACGACAAGCTGGCACAGATCGCGCCGACGGTCTTCAGTGAGACCACGGGGGCGATCTGGCAGGAGAACCTCAAGCTCGTGGGCGAGGCCCTGGGCAAGGAGGATCTCGCCGAGCGCAGGCTCACCGAGTATCGGGACCGCGCCGCCAAGATCGGCGAGTCCATCAAGGCCAAGGACGGCGAGTTGCCCACCGTCTCCGTCGTCCGCTTCGCGGGCGAGCCGACCGTCCGCCTGTACGTGGAGAACTCCTACTCGGGACTGGTGCTGAAGGACGTCGGCTTCCCGCGCCCCGAGGACCAGCCGACCGTTACCGACACCATCATGGTTCCGATCAGCCAGGAGAACATCTCCCAGCTCGACGCCGAGCACATCTTCGTCGCGGCCTACCAGGACCCGGCGGTGAAGCCGGTGAAGGAGAAGTTCGAGGCCAACCCGCTCTGGGGCAGGCTCAAGGGTGTCAAGCACGACGTCAGCGACACCACCTGGATGAGCGCCGTCGGCATCCAGGGAGCGCACTCCATCCTCGACGACCTGGCGACGTTCTTCGAGGTCGACCCGGCGAGGGCCGCCTGACCTCCCGCCCGGCGCCGTGACCGGTGGCGGGCCCGCGAGCCGAGACGGGGGCGTTCGGGTGAACCTGGGGGCGTGTCGATCCGTCTCTTAGAGAGAGATTAAGTCCCCAGTGCGCGGGAAGCGGGGAGACGTGGAGATGGGTGTCGGAGTTTCTCGGGGTGCGGGCCTCGCCCCGCCGGTCGGCCTCGGCCGTCCGGCGGGGGTGGGTTCCCGGGCCGTGGCGATCGACGTTTCCCGCCACCCGAAATGGGCTGCTACCTGGGGTTATGTGATGATAGACACATCTCCTACCGAATCGGGAGAACGATGTTACGATACTGAGACTTGTCCGGCTGTAGAGCGTGTCGCGCCCGCCATCGGCACAGCCAAAGATCAATCCCCTGACCACGTAGAGCTTTTAACGGCCTCCTTACGAGGTGCCTGCGAGCATCGGATACGCCGTCAGAAGGGGTGCGTCACCACTTTGCCGGACGGTAATTGGGGGGAAAGCGCGAGGGGGGTCCAATGATCACGATGACGGAAGAGCAGCGCCAGGACTGGTTCGAACGCGATGTCGTGCCGGTCACCAGTCAGCTCTACGCATCCGCGATGCGTCTGACCCGTAACACCGCCGACGCCGAGGACCTGGTTCAGGAGACCGTCACCAAGGCGTTCACCTCCTACCACCAGTTCCGCGAGGGCACCAACCTCAAGGCGTGGCTGCACCGCATCCTGACCAACAACTTCATCAACGACTACCGCAAGAAGCAGCGCTCGCCCAAGCTCTCGGCCACCGAGGAGATCGAGGACTGGCAGCTCGCCGCCGCCGAGTCCCACATGTCCAGCGGTCTCAAGTCCGCCGAGACCGAGGCGCTGGAGCAGCTGCCCGACAGTGCGGTCATGAACGCCCTGCGCTCCCTGCCCGAGGACTTCCGGGTGGCCGTTTACCTGGCCGACGTGGAGGGCTTCGCCTACAAGGAGATCGCCGAGCGGATGGGCACCCCCATCGGCACGGTCATGTCCCGCCTCCACCGGGGCCGGCGCCAGCTTCGCACGATGCTCGAGGACTACGCCCGCGAGGAGGCAGGTCTCCGGGTGTCCGAGGAGGTCCAGGCCGCCTGACGGCCTCTCCGCTCCCGATCCTTCCCGCCTTTCGACGTCACGTACGGCCCGCATCCCACGAGGGCGGGCCGTAGGTGTGTCCGGGGACGGGCCGGCGTCGCGCGTCCGAGGGGCGGGTGAGTTCCTGTGTTCCCGTGCGTCCCGCCGGTCCGGGTCTGTCGGTGAAGAAGCGGTCAATCCAGCGTGATGTGGAGCCTCACCCTCAGCTCCCCGCCCACGCCGCGCACCTGCACCAGGTCGCAGAGCTGGCGGCTGATCCAGAGCCCGTAGCCGCGTGGTGACCCCGGCTCGGGCGGGAGGTAGCCGGGCAACGGGACGTCCAGGTCACCGCCGCCGGAGTCGGCGATCTCGCACACGATCTCCCCGCCGGCCGTCCAGATGGACGCCCGGCCGTGTCCCGCCCCGTGCTCCACGCTGTTGGCCGCCATCTCCGAGACGCTCAGCACGAGTGAGGAGATCAGATCGCGTCCCAGACCGGCCCGGCTCGCGTGGTCGGTGACGAGCGCGCGCAGCCGTCCCAGCTCGTCCAGGGTGAAGTGGGTGACCACCGCGGACGGCGGCGCGTCGGGGAGGGGGAGGTCGTCTCCCGGCAGGGTGAACCGCTCCGGGGGGACATAGCGATCACTTCTTCGCAGGCCGGCGCCGGTCAGCTCCGTGGGGTGGGTGCGGAGGACATGATCGAGCGCCGGCGTCTCGTCGTACAGGCACCACATGCTGACCGGGACCCCGGCGAACGCGGCGTTGAGCACCGACTCGTAGCGGATCCACTCACGAACCTGCCGCTCGGTCCGGCCCGACCACACCGGCTCCCCGACGACCAGCGGCCGCTCTCGCTGCCGGACGTAGTCGTGGAAGGCGGCGAGGGTCCGCGTCGGGTGGGTGTACCACTCCTCTGCGGGGCGGCGGTCGATGTGGCGGGCGTCCGCGCCGAAGGCGTCACCGACCAGGTCGAGTGCGCGCTCGCCCGTGACGACCAGGACCCGCCGGCCCTCGCGGAGGGCACCGGCGATCAGGGGCTGGAGGAGTCCAAGAAGGCCGGAGTCGGAACCGTACGCGACAGCCGTGTGCGCGAACGGCCCGCCGGAGTCGAGGAACGCCCGCTCGGGCTGCACGGGGATGACCGTAACAAGCGCCCGGCTTCAACACAACAGAGTCAGTTCGCGACATCGTGTCAACCGGACGCGATCAGCGCGACCGCGGCGAGGGTGAATCCGATCCCCACCGCCTGGACCGTGTTGAGCCGCTCTCCCAGGAAACGGCGGGCGAGCACCAGGGTGCTCGCCGGGTAGAGCGAGACCAGGACGGCGACGAGGCTGAGCATCCCGCGCTGCTGGGCGAGCACGAAGAGCACGTTGGCGACCATGTCGAGCGCTCCGGCCGCGATGATGACGGGCAGCGTGCCGGAACCGGGACGCGAGAGGCGGCCGACGGCGAGGGCCGACAGGGCGATGAAGGTGACCGAGATCAGGCGGGCCCCGAAGAGCGGCCACATGCCGCTGTCCGCCGGAGCCTGGGCGATGATGATGAAGAACCCGCCGAAACCCGCGCCCGCGGCGAGCGAGGCCAGGACCGGGCCGTGTTCTCGGCGTCCCCGGCGTCCCCGGCTCGCCTCCCCGCCCGGGGAGCCGCGGCTCACCAGCAGGACCGCGAGCAGCGCGAGGACCACCCCGGCCAGCGCGACCGGCTCGGGGCGCTCCCCGACGGCGAGCCCGAACAGCACGGGCAGCGCCGCGGAGAACGTCGCGGTGATCGGCGCCACCACCGACATCACGCCGCCCGCCAGCGCCCGGTAGAACAGCACGACCCCCGCCGTGCCGCAGAGGCCGGAGGCCGCGCCCCAGGCGAGGGCCGCGGGCGTGGGGCGCTCGGGCAGGAACGGCAGCAGCGCGGCGATCAGAGCGAGCCCGGCGATCTGGGAGAGGAGCACCACTGCGAGCACCCGTGATCTGCGGGTGGCCAGCCCGCCGAGGAAGTCGGCGGCGCCGTACACCACCGCGCAGGTCGTCGCCAGCACCACAGCCGTCACAGGTCACCTCGGTTCAATGGAGTGTACTGAAAGTACAATATATGTAGTGCAATAGAGTGCAAATCGGGTTCACTACACTGAACTCATGGATCCAGAGACGATCACCGCCGCGGTCGCCAACAACGTGCGGGCACAGCGGGCGCACCGGCAGATGACCCTCGACGAGCTCGCCGCGCGCTCGGGAGTGAGCCGGGGCATGCTCGTCCAGGTCGAGCAGGGCAGAACCAACCCGAGCATCAGCACGCTCACCCGCATCGCCGACGCGCTCGGGGTGACGGTCGCGCGAATGGTGGAGGTCTCCGACACCCCCGTGGTCCGGGTGGTCAGCGGCGCCGACGTCGTCACCTTCCCGCACGGCGTCTCCAGCACCGCGCGCCTGCTGGTCGGCACCGACGCGCCCGCCATCCTGGAGCTGTGGGACTGGCGGCTCGCCCCCGGCGACCACCACGACGGCGACGCCCACCCCCCGGGCACGCGCGAGATGCTGACCGTCCTCGAAGGGCGGCTCACCCTCTCGGTGTACGGCAAGAACCACATCGCGGAGACGGGCGACGCGGTCGTGTTCAGCGCCGACCGCCCGCACCGGTACGCCAACGAGGAGGACACCCCCCTGCGGTTCATGATGGTGGTGACCGAACCCCGCGAGACGCCCGACCGCTCCTGAGCCGTCGAGCGGACCGACCCGGGCCCCGCCCGGCCGACACCTGGCCGTTTTCCGAGGCCCGGCGGGCGCGTGCCGCGCCATGTCATGGCCGCCCGCATATGCGTGGTCCGCCTGTCTTGGGCACTTTGAAGCTCTAACCGGTCCCATCGGATGAGACGGCCACCAGATGCGTATCTCTCCGGATGTGGCGTGAAGTGGCGCGTCGGTACGGGTAACCGGCGGTCGATGCCTCATCCTGGTGGAATACCCGGTCATGATCTTGCGGGGGGACCCGGCCGGGCCGCTCGCCGTCCCCGCGATGCTTTCGGGGGGAAGCATGCGGGTATGGCGGGTGTGGATCGTGCCGGTGGCGTCGCTGCTCGCGCTCTGGGGATGCACCTCCCCGGTCACCATGGTGGGTTCGGTGGAACGGGCGACCGTGACCTCTCCCGCCCCGACGGGACCCGCGGGGCCGGAGAAACCCGCCACCGTCCCCGGGCTCGGACCCGGCGCGGCACGGCGGCACTGGGCGTGGGAGGACCTCCCCGTCTCTCCCCGGGCGCGCCGCATCGACTGCGAGCGAAGCAGGTGCGTGGCGCTCACCTTCGACGACGGGCCTGGGACCTACACCGAGTCCCTGCTCGACATCCTCGCCAGGCACCGGGCCAAGGCGACCTTCTTCGTCGTCGGACGCATGGCCCTGGGAGACGGCGAGAAAACCCTGCGCAGGATGGTGGCCGAGGGACACGAGCTGGGCAACCACACCTGGGACCACCCGCAACTGCCCCTGCTGTCACAGGCCGGGATCAGGGAGGAACTGGGGCGTACCCAGTGGCTCGTCAAGCAGGCGACCGGGGTCGCGATGATCCTCATGCGCCCGCCGTACGGGTTGACCGACACCCGGGTCGCCACCGAGAGCCGCTATCTGGGGCTCGCCCAGATCATGTGGGACGTCGACACGCTCGACTGGCGTGACCATGACCCCGCGGTCATCGCCCGGCGCGCGGCCCAGGCCGAACCGGGTTCCATCGTGCTGATGCACGACATCCACCTCTCCACGATCCAGGCCGTCCCCCGGATGCTGGACGAACTCGCCGCCAAGGGCTACAGGTTCGTGACGCTGTCCGAGTTGTACGGCGGACGCCCCAGGCCGGGGAGGAAGTACTACACGGGCCGGGACGACCGCACCGCCGACGAGGAGGCCGGTGAGGAAAGGGGCGGAAGGCTCCTGGGAGAGTCCGGCGAAGAAAGGGGGGAAAGGCGCAAGAGAGTCCCGCGAAGGGAGGGATGACGCGCCGGGGAGGAAACTCGGTGGAAGGCCCGGCGGAAGAGGCGTGAACCTTTCGCACCCGTTTCCCGACTGTCCAGGGCGAGGAGGCAGGGTGACTGACGAACTGCTGGTGGTCCGGTGCCGGCTCGGCGAGCGTGAGGCGTTCGCGGAGCTGGTGAGGGCCTGGCACGATCCGGTGTGGAACTACGTACGGCGCATGCTGGGACCCTCGCGGGCCGACGACGTGGCTCAGGAGGTCTGGGTGGCCGTGGTGCGCGGGCTGCCGCGCCTGAAGGAGCCGGGCAGGTTCGCGCCCTGGCTGTTCACGATCGCGAGGCGCGCGGTGGCCGACAGGCTCCGCGAGGAGTACGCCAGGCCCGAGATTCCGCTGGAGGAGGAACGGGCGTCCGCCGATCCCATCGACGCCCTCGTGGAGAGCGCCGACCTGCTCTCGGGTCTGGCGGGCCTGCCGGTCAGGGAGCGGGAGGTCCTCGTGCTGTTCTACCTGCAGGACCTCTCCCTGGAGGACTGCGCGCAGGTCTGCGCCGTCCCCGTCGGCACGGTCAAGTCACGCCTGTCCCGCGCGCGGCGCATGCTGCGCGAACAGCTCACGGAGGAGGGATACCGATGAACCCCGATGACATGATCGCCAGGTTGTCCGGCCCGTTGTCGTTGCGCCGCCGGATCGCCAACGTCGTGGCGCTGCTCGGCGGCCTGGGCGGGGCGCTGTTCGTCGGCCTGCTGTGGGCCACCGAGCCCGCCCTGCCCGGCCGTACGCACCTCGCCTTCGGCGCGCTGGTCGCGCTCGGTCTGGCCTGGGCCGGTTACGGGGCCTGGGCACTGAGCCGCAGGACCCCGCTGTTCGCCCTCGACCGGGTGATCGCCGCCTGGCTGGCGGTGGCCGCGACGGGCCTGCTGACGGCGGGAACGGCCGCGGTCGCCGTCGCGAAGGGCACCTGGACGGGCATGGCGGGGGTCGCCGTCGCCGCGACGCTGACCGTGCTCGCGGTGGCCGTCCTGCTCAGGGCCCGCGCCGACCGCGCCGCCCTGCTGCGACGTAAGCGCGAACTCGGCGGCTGAGGCCCGCCGCGGCGAGAGCCGCGGCGAGGCAGGCCATCGGGACCGACGGAAGCACGTAGCGGTGGTCGAAGTCGAGCACGGCGACCGGGGCGAGAAGCAGGAAGACGGCCGCGGCCCACGGCAGCAGGGCCGCGCGCCGCCGCCCGACGGCTCCGACGCCGCCCAGCAGCAGGAGCGCGCCGAGCAGCGGGCCGTGCAGGACTCCGGGGTAGTGATAGGCGCCGAGAAGGCTCCCGTAGGGCTCGACCGACGACATCCCCCGGATGTCGCCGTCGTACTCCCGGCGCACCTGGTCGATGAGCGGGAAGGCGGGCAGCGACCAGGAGCCGACGGGGAACGTGAGGGCGGGGGAGACCCGCAGGGGATGGCGCACCGGAGTCGCGGCGAAGGTGAGCGAGGTGTCGCGGACGACCTCGCGGAGATAGTCGAACGGCTGCGCGGCGATGGCGCGCAGCGCGAAGGACCTGGCCAGGTCGTTGTGGGCGAACCGGCCTCCCGGCAACCTGTTGAGCGAGGCGTCGGCGGCCCAGACGTACTCGGAGGCGGCGTCGACCACCGTGCCGTTCGGGCAGAGCACCGCCTCCCTCGCCGGTGGTCTGATCACCGAGCAGTCGGCGAACGTCATCGTGCGCGCCCACGGCGCCACGCCGTCGGAGCCGCTCAGCGCGAACCGCCCGTGGTGCTGCTGGTACCAGCCCGCGTAGGCGGCGAGCGGCAGCAGTCCGGCGGCGGCCAGCGCGACCACCCGCTTCCAACCGGCCCGCCGCAGGAGCAGGTGGAGCAGGACCAGACCGAGCAGCGGCACCGCGACCGTGCGGGTGAGCCCGGCCAGCGCCAGCAGCAGGCCCGCCACGGCGGCCGCCCGCGCCGAGGGCCTCGCCCGCCACATCAGGACCGTGAGGGCCGCGGTGATGAGGAAGATGAGCTGGGTGTCGGAGAGCACGGCGTGTTCGAGCCGCAGGAACGCGGGGTTGAACAGCAGGGGCAGGGTGGCCAGCGCCGCACCCCACCCGGGGAGCGCGTGACGGCGCAGCACCAGATAGATCATCAGGGCCGTGCCCAGGCCCATCAGGTGCTGCAGGCCCGCGACGAGCACGACGCTGTGGAAGGGCAGCAGCAGCCTGAGCAGGAAGGAGTACCCGGCCGGATGGAACGCGCCCGACGGCTCCAGGTGGACCGCGGTGTTGAGATAGGTGAAGGAGTCGTACCAGTAGAGCTGGGCGGTGTCGTAGCCGAGCATGACGAGGACGCGGAGCCCCGCCGCCGGCGCGATCGCGACGGCGAACGGCAGGTGACCGCCGAGGAGGCGGTTACCCGGCGCGCTCGGTCCTGGCGCTGTGGGTACGGTCGTGACGCCGCCGGGTGAGGCGAGCATGGATGGTTCCCCCGATTCAGGGCCGGAGAATTCCGGCACGGTGGGAGCAGTCCAGCGAGTGATCGATAACCTTGACGTCACCGAATCCGGTTATGCCCGCGTTATGCGACCTGTGGCACGCTGGCGCGATTCGGCCCAGGGGGAGGCACACTGTGCGGGTTTTGGTCGTCGAGGACGAGAGAATGCTCGCCGACTCGATCGCGGAAGGGCTGCGCGGGGAGGCGCTCGCCGTCGACGTCGCCTACGACGGGGAGGCGGCGCTGGAACGGCTACGGCTGCACGCCTACGACGTGCTCGTCCTCGACCGGGACCTGCCCGGCCTGCACGGCGACGACGTGTGCAGGACCGTGGTCGCCGAGGGCGGCGAGGTGCGGATCATCATGCTCACCGCGGCGGGCGACGTGCGCTGCAGGGTGGAGGGGCTCGCCCTGGGCGCCGACGACTACCTGCCCAAGCCGTTCGCCTTCGAGGAGCTGACGGCCCGCGTCCACGCACTGGGCCGCCGGGTGCGCCCCGCCGACCCGCCGGTGCTGGTGCGGGCCGGCATCAGCCTGGACCGGGCGCACCGGCAGGTGTTCCGCGACGGCCGCTACGTGCCGCTCGCACGCAAGGAGTTCGGCGTGCTGGCCGAGCTGCTGCGCGCCGCAGGGGCGGTGGTCTCCAGCGAGACGCTCCTGGAGAAGGTGTGGGACGAGCACACCGACCCGTTCACCAACACGGTGAGAACGACGATGATGAAGTTGCGCCGGAAGATCGGCGACCCGCCGGTCATCGAGACCGTCACGGGAGTGGGATACCGGATTCCATGAGGATGAGCGTTCGTTTCCGGCTCGCCGTCATCTGCGGCACGGTGACCCTCTACGTCGGCGTCATGCTGGTCGGGGGACTCGCCTTCCTCGTACGGCAGAGCCTGGAGCCCCGCGACGGGTTGCGACATCCCGCGTACATCCGGGTCGCGGGCATGTTCTACAGCCCGGAGCATTCCGAGTATCGGGTGGCGGAGCAGCGCGTCGCGCAGGTGAGGCGCGTCTACCAGGCCGACACGATCAACAAGGTCCTCACCCTGGGCGGCCTCGCGGTGTTCGTGAGCGCCGGGCTCGCGACGGTGATCGGCTGGCGGGCCGCGACCTGGGCGCTCCGCCCTGTCAGGGAGGTCACCGCGAGCGCGCGGCACATCGCCCAGAGCCATGACCTCAGCGGCCGCATCACCTACGCCGGCCGCGACGGCGAGGTCAAGGAGCTCGCCGACATCGTCGACACCATCGTCGGCCGTCTCGCCCGCTCCTTCGACGGTCAGCGGCGCTTCGTCGCCAACGCCTCCCACGAGCTGCGCACCCCGCTCACCATCAACCGCACCCTCGTGGACGTGGCGGTCAGGCGGCCCGACGCGACGGAGGACGTCAAGCGGCTCGGCGAGTCCCTGCTGCTGGTCAACGCCCGCCACGAGCGGCTGATCGACGGTCTGCTCGCCCTGACCGAGGGCGAGCAGGCGGTCCTCGACCGCCGTCCCTTCGACCTGACCGACGTGGTCGAGCACGTGCTCGACCTGGCGGGCAAGGAGGCGGGAGAACGCGAGGTGGCCATCCACCGGCTGCTGGACCCCGCGCCGACCGCCGGTGAGCCGGTGCTGGTCGAGAGGCTCGTGCAGAACCTCGTGGAGAACGCGATCCGGCACAACCACGCCGACGGCGAGGTGTGGGTCTCCACCCGCTCTCGCGCCGACCGGGTGGAGCTGGTGGTGGCCAACACCGGGTTGCCGGTGCCGCACTACGAGATCGAGACGATCTTCGAGCCGTTCCGGCGGCTGCACGGCGACCGGCTGCGCTCCGAGCGCGGCAGCGGTCTGGGCCTGTCGATCGTGCGGGTCGTCGCCGAGGCCCACGGCGGCACCGTGACCGCGAGCTCCCGGGAGGAGGGCGGTCTGACGGTCGCCGTCGAGCTGCCGCGCGAGAGTCCCTGACGCCCGGTCGTCGTATCGGGCGCGATTCCGCGACCGGCTCCCCGGCACGGGGAGTCCTCGGCCGGATCGGCCGACCGGGGCTCGGCTGGGGCGATCGGTTCCCTGGCGTGGGGAGTCATCCCCGGGGCCTTTGGCGGTCCGATTCGGGTGGGTCCGGTATGGCTCCTTCTCCCCACCGGAGCCGTACCGGACGAAGACGTCAGGTGAGCAGCGTCACGAGCGTGGCGAAGGCCACCCACGCGAGCAGCAGGGCCAGGTGCATCCGGCCGGTCAGGACCTGCATGGTGATCCCCCCTTTCTGCAGGGGATCCTGCCCGGCCGTTCTTGGAAGGCGGTTGGGAGTCACTGGTTCCCGGTGATCACACCGCAGGCGATGCGCCCGCCGGAGTCTCCCGCTTTGAGGGTCTCCGCGTCCGGACCGGTGCCGGGGCTCGGGTCGGCCGGGTGGCTGTAGCGGTCGGGAATGTTGGAGTGGTTGTCCGGCAGGGCGTGGATGACGACGGCACTGCCGTCGCGGTCGAAGAGCTGTCCCACCCTGAACCGGTCGGTCACGACGGTCGCCGCACCGGTGCCGTCGGCGCCGACGAGGAGGTTGGGCAGGTCACCGGAGTGGTCGCTGTGTTTGACCGGCGGGATGGTGAAGTGCGGGCCCGCGCTGGCGAAGGGGCTGCCGGTGACCGGGTCGGTCGACTTCGGGTCGCAGACGCCCTTCATGTGAACGTGGAAGCCGTGGAATCCGGCCGGCAGGCCGCCGACGGTGATCGTCAGCTTGGACTTGCCGTCCGGCTGCTCGGCGATGCTCAGGGAACCGACGTTCTTCCCCGCGGTGTTCTTGATGACGGCCTTGGCCGACGACTGGGGTCCCGGCGATGACATCGGTGAAATCTGCGACATATGTGACGTGTGTGGCATCTGTGACATCTGCGATATCGCCTGGGCGGCCGGAGCCGGCACCGTCGTCCCGAGCGCGACGGCCAGGGCGAGACAGGTTCTGTGAAGCATGAGATATCCCCCCGTACGAGTCCCGGGCTCCCCGAGACGGCGGGGAGCCCGGTACAGGCTTCCTACCCCAGGTGGGGACGGGAACCGGGGGAACCACGCCGTCTCATCGGGCAAAGCCGTACCGTGCGAGGCCGTCCGAGGCGTAACCGGGCCGTACGGAGGCGTGCCGCCCGAGGCCACGCCGGGCGAGCGTGACGGGAAAGTCGTACGAGACGAGACCACCCCCGTCCCGCCGGAGGCGCCCGGCGGGACGGGGGTGGTGAGGATCAGTTGGCGCGCTTGGCGCGGGCGGTGGTGCGGGCGCGGGTCGAGGCGTCGAGGACGACCTTGCGGATGCGCACGTTCTCCGGCGTGATCTCCACGCACTCGTCCTCGCGGATGAACTCCAGCGCCTGCTCCAGCGAGAGCTGACGCGGCGGGATCAGCGTCTCCGTCGTGTCGCTCGTCGAGGAGCGCATGTTGGTGAGCTTCTTCTCCTTGGTGATGTTCACGTCCATGTCGTCGGAGCGCGAGTTCTCACCGATGATCATGCCCTCGTAGACCTCGGTGGTCGGCTGGACGAACAGGACACCGCGCTCCTGCAGGTTCAGCATGGCGAACGGGGTCACCGGGCCCGGCCGGTCGGCGACGAGCGAGCCGTTGTTGCGGGTGCGCAGCTCGCCGAACCACGGCTCGTAGTCCTCGAAGACGTGGTTCACGATGCCGGTGCCGCGGGTCTCGGTGAGGAACTCGGTGCGGAAACCGATCAGGCCGCGGGCCGGGACCACGAACTCCATGCGGATCCAGCCGGTGCCGTGGTTGGTCATGTGCTCCATGCGGCCCTTGCGGACGGCGAGCAGCTGCGTGATCGCCCCGAGGTATTCCTCAGGGCAGTCGATGGTCACCCGCTCGACCGGCTCGTGGACCTTGCCGTCGACGAGCTTGGTGACGACCTGCGGCTTGCCGACGGTGAGCTCGTAGCCCTCGCGGCGCATCTGCTCGACCAGGATGGCGAGCGCGAGCTCACCACGGCCCTGCACCTCCCACGCGTCGGGGCGGTCGGTCGGCAGGACGCGCAGCGACACGTTGCCGACGAGCTCCTTGTCGAGCCGGTCCTTCACCATGCGGGCGGTGACCTTGGAGCCCTTCACCCTGCCGACCAGCGGAGAGGTGTTGGTGCCGATGGTCATGGAGATCGCGGGCTCGTCGACCGTGATGAGGGGGAGCGGGCGCGGGTCGTCGGGGTCGGCGAGGGTCTCACCGATCATGATGTCCGGGATGCCGGCGATCGCGATGATGTCGCCGGGCCCCGCCTCCTCGGCGGGCTTGCGCTCCAGCGCGTCGGTCATCAGCAGCTCGGTGATCTTCACCCGCTGGATGCTGCCGTCGGTGCGGCACCAGGCGACCTGCTGGCCCTTCTTGATGGTGCCCTGGTGGATGCGGCAGAGCGCGATCCTGCCCAGGTAGGAGGAGGCGTCGAGGTTGGTGACGTGCGCCTGCAGCGGGGCCGTCGGGTCGTACACCGGGGCCGGGATCGTGTTCTTGATGACCTCGAACAGCGGCTCCAGGTCCTCGGAGTCCGGCATCGCCGCGTCCTCGGGACGGTTGAGCGAGGCGCGCCCGGCCTTGGCCGAGGCGTAGACGATCGGGAAGTCGATCTGCTCCTCGGTGGCGTCCAGGTCGATGAAGAGCTCGTAGACCTCGTCCACGACCTCCTTGATCCGGGCGTCGGGGCGGTCGACCTTGTTGATGCACAGGATGACCGGCATCTTGGCGGCGAACGCCTTGCGCAGCACGAACCGGGTCTGCGGCAGCGGCCCCTCGGAGGCGTCGACCAGCAGCACGACACCGTCGACCATGGACAGGCCCCGCTCGACCTCGCCGCCGAAGTCGGCGTGGCCGGGGGTGTCGATGATGTTGAGCGTCATGCCGCCGTGCTTGACGGCGGTGTTCTTCGCGAGAATGGTGATCCCCTTCTCGCGCTCAAGGTCGTTGGAGTCCATGACGCGGTCGTCCACGTCCTGGTTGACGCGGAAGGCGCCCGACTGCCAGAGCATGGCATCCACGAGAGTGGTCTTGCCGTGGTCGACGTGCGCGATGATCGCGATGTTCCGCAGGTCGTCGCGGCTGTTCAAAGGCATGATGGAGTCTCACTCTGTGATCGTGGAGGCTGACCGCGGACTGTGCGGCCCTCCTATTTTAGTTGATCCGGACAATCGCTCTCACGTGTCCGGCATATGAGGTGCGTCAATTCACCCGCGGGACACCCTCCAGCCCTCCGGCGGAGGGCGGCGGGAGGTAGCGCGGATCGCGGTTTCGGCCCTGCCGCGGCGGGTTCGCGACCGGGCCGGGGGTGTCCGGTGCGCGGGCGGGGGTGAGCGAGGCGGACCGGCTGTGAACGGGGCGCGGACGGGGCACGGAAGAAGGGGGACGGGCGGGGCGCGACCGGGCGACCGGCACTGCCTAAGCTCGGATCCATGCCTCTCGCACCCTCGTTTCCCGCGATGCTCAGAACCCGGGACAACCTGCGGATAGACGCCGCCCACAGCCCCTCACGCGGCGCGGACGATCTCGGGATCGTCCTCGCCCACGGCTTCACCGGATCGTTCAGGGAACGCGCCACGCGCCGTATCGCCCACGTGCTCGGCGGGTTCGGCGGGGTGGTGGCGTTCGACTTCAGGGGACACGGCCGTTCCGCAGGTATGTCGACCGTGGGAGACAGGGAGATCTTCGACATGGAGGCGGCGGTACGGCACGCGCGGGCGATCGGCTACCGCAGGGTGGTGACCGTCGGGTTCTCCATGGGCGGGGCGGTCGCCGTACGGCACGCGGGGGTGCTGGGCGGCGTGGAGGCGGTGGTGTCGGTGAGCGCGCCCGCCCGGTGGTACTACCGGGGGACCAGGCCGATGCGCCAGGTGCACTGGGCGATCGAGAGACCGGCCGGGCGGCTCGCCGCGCGGCTCGGCAAGCGCACCCGGATCATGAAGGGCGTGTGGGACCCGCTCCCGCTGGCGCCGTACGAGGCGGCGGCGAAGATCTCACCGGTGCCGCTCCTGGTCGTGCACGGCGACGCGGACCGGTTCTTCCCCCTCGACCACGCGTACCAGATCTACGAGGCCGCGAACGAGCCGAAGGAGCTGTGGATCGAACCCGGCTTCGGCCACGCGGAGACGGCGGCCACACCGGATCTGGTCCGTCGCGTCGGGAGGTGGGTCGCGACCCGTTCCGGCCCTCCGGAATGTCTATCCTCGTGAAGATTGACCGTATGGCGAAGGCGACGTGACGAGGCGACGCGGCGAAGGTGACGTGACGAAGGTGACGTGACGGCGGCGGGCAGCGGCGACGGCCGCGGGTAGTGGCCCAGGCAGCGGTACGGACACCGGCCCGAGGCGGCGGCACGGGCAGCGACGAGGCGGCGGCGAGGGGACGGAACAGGACGCATGCGAAGCATCTACGTTGCGGGTCTTGGGCGGGGAGACGGCAGGCAGATCGTCGAGCTCGGCATGATGGAGCTGCTGAGCGGGCGGGCCGACCGCACGGGAGTGTTCCGGCCGATCACCGGTGGCGGTGAGGACCGGGTGATGGAGCTGCTCCGGGCCAGATACCGCCCCGCGGCCTCGGCGACCGGGGTGAGCGCCGAGGAGGCCGCGGAGATCTACGCGGAGCGGGGCGCCGAGGAGCTCATCGGCCGCCTGGTCGCCCGCTTCCACACCCTGGAGCGCGAGTGCGACGCCATGCTGGTGCTCGGCAGCTTCTTCGACACCGACGACCTGCCGCGCGAGCTCGCCTTCAACGCCCGCCTCGCCGCCGAGTTCGGCGCTCCGGTGATCGTGGTGGTGGGCGCGCACGGCGACGACGCCGAGGAGATCGCGACGGAGATGCGCACCGGCTACCAGGTCTTCTCCGACCTGGGCTGCACCGTGCTCGCGGTGATCGCCAACCGGGTGCCCGAGGGCACGGTCATCGAGTGCGACCTGCCGGTGCCCCACTACGCCGTACCGGAGCACCCCTCACTGTCGGCGCCGACCGTCGGACAGGTCATGCGGGCCGTGGACGCCGAGTTCATCCAGGGGGCCGAGGACGGGCTGCTCCGCGACGTGCTCGGCTTCGTCTTCGGCGGGGCCACGCTGCCGGTCTTCCTTGAGCACCTCGTCGACGGCGCGCTCGTGATCACACCGGGCGACCGCGCGGACCTGCTGCTGGTCTCGCTCGCCGTCGAGGCCGCCGGTACGGCGAGACCGGCCGGGGTCGTCCTCACCGTGGGGGAGCGGCCCAGCGAGGCCGTGATGGAGCTCACCGCCCGCCTCGCGCCCGGCGTGCCGGTGCTCGCGGCCAAACAGGACAGCTTCACCGTGGCGACCACCCTCGCCGAGCTGGAGGGACGGCTCACCGCGGACAACCCCCGCAAGATCGAGACGGCCCTCGGCCACTTCGAGGCGCACGTGGACGCGACCGGTCTCGCCGACAGGATCGAACTGACCCGCTCGGAACGGGTCACCCCGATGATGTTCGAGCACACCCTGCTGGAACGGGCGCGAGCCGACCGGCGCCACATCGTGCTGCCCGAGGGCGAGGAGGACCGCATCCTGCGGGCGGCCGACATCCTCCTGCGGCGCGGCATCGTCGACCTCACCCTCCTCGGCAGGGAGGACGTGGTGCGGCGGCGGATCGGCGACCTCGGCCTCGACCTGTCCGGCGTGACCGTCGTCGACCCGCTCACCTCGCCGCTGCGGGAGTCGTTCGCCGAGGAGTACGCGGCGCTGAGGGCCCACAAGGGGATGACCTTCGAGCCGGCGATGGACGTGGTCGCCGACGTCAACTTCTTCGGCACGATGATGCTGCACCGGGGCCTGGTGCACGGCATGGTCTCCGGGGCCGCGCACACCACGGCCGCCACGATCCTGCCCGCCTTCCAGATCATCAAGACGGTGCCCGACACCTCGATCGTCTCCTCGGTCTTCTTCATGTGCCTGGCCGACCGGGTGCTCGTCTACGGCGACTGCGCGATCAACCCCGACCCCGGCGCCGAGATGCTCGCCGACATCGCGATCTCCTCGGCCCGTACGGCGAGGCGGTTCGGCGTCGAGCCGAGGATCGCGATGCTCTCCTACTCCACCGGCGAGTCGGGCAGCGGCGCCGACGTCGACAAGGTCCGCGCCGCCACCGCCCTGGTCGCGGAACGGGCCCCCGACCTGCTGGTCGAGGGGCCGATCCAGTACGACGCGGCGGTGGACGCCAGGGTCGCCGCCGCCAAGCTGCCCGGGTCGCGGGTCGCCGGCCGGGCGACCGTGCTGATCTTCCCGGACCTGAACACCGGCAACAACACCTACAAGGCCGTGCAGCGCTCGGCCGGAGCCGTCGCGGTCGGACCCGTCCTGCAGGGACTGCGCAGGCCGGTCAACGACCTGTCGCGCGGAGCCCTGGTCACCGACATCGTGAGCACCGTCGCCATCACCGCCGTACAGGCGCAGGAGGTCACCGAATGAGCGAACGAGCCGCGCGGACGACCGAGGTCTCCGGCCTGGACGGGGGTACCGACCACGGGAGTGATGTGGTGCGGGCGAGTGACGCGGGCCGGGCGGGTGACGTGGTCCACAGGAGTGGTTCGGTGCGTGAGGGTGACGCGGGCCGGGAGGGGGGAGCGGTTCGGGGGAGTGGTTCGACGGTGGGCGGTGACGCGGGCCGGGGGAATGGCCCGGCGCGGGAGGACGACGGGGCCGGGGAGCCGGGCCGGGTGCTCGTCCTCAACTCGGGGTCCTCCTCGCTGAAGTACCGGCTCCTGTCCGGCGCCGAGCGGCTCGCCTCGGGAACGGTGGAGCGCATCGGCGAGCCCGGCTCCCCGGTACCCGACCACCGGGCGGCGCTGAAGGCCGTCGCCGAGCGGCTCGCCGCCGAAGGACTGGGACTCGACTCCCCGGAACTCGCCGCGATCGGGCACCGGGTGGTGCACGGGGGGACGGACTTCACCCGGCCCACCCTCATCACCGACGAGGTGGTGAGAGGGATCGAGCGGCTCATCCCGCTCGCGCCGCTGCACAACCCCGCGAACCTGGCGGGCATCGAGGTCGCCCGGCGGCTCCGCCCCGACCTGCCGCAGGTCGCCGTCTTCGACACCGCCTTCCACGCCACGATCCCCCCGGCCGCCTCGACGTACGCGATCGACCGCGAGGTGGCCGCGCGGCTGGGCGTGCGGCGTTACGGCTTCCACGGCACCTCACACGCCTACGTCTCGCGCCAGGCCGCACTCCTCGCCGGTGGGCCCGAGGCCAACGTGATCGTCCTGCACCTTGGCAACGGGGCCAGCGCCTCGGCGGTGTCCGCGGGGCGGTGCGTGGACACGTCCATGGGCATGACCCCGCTCGAAGGGCTCGTGATGGGGACCCGCAGCGGCGACCTGGACCCGGCGGTGGTCCTCTACCTGGCGCGTACGGCGGGCATGTCCCTCGACGAGATCGACGCGCTGCTCAACCGGCGCAGCGGCATGCTCGGCCTGTGCGGGGACAACGACATGCGCGCGGTGACGGAGCGGGTGGCCGCGGGCGACCCCGACGCCGAACTGGCCCTCTCGGTCTACTGCCACCGGCTCCGCAAGTACGTCGGCGCCTACTACGCCGTCCTCGGCACGGTCGACGTCATCGCCTTCACCGGCGGTGTCGGGGAGAACTCCGCCCTGGTCAGGGAGCGGGCGCTCGCCGGTCTCGGGGCGCTCGGCATCGCCGTCGACCCGGTGCGCAACGCCCGCGGCGACACGCTCGTCTCCGCCGACGGCGGGGCCGTGAAGGTCGCGGTGATCCCCACGGACGAGGAGTTCGAGATCGCCCGCCAAACTCTTTCCGTCGTTTCCCGAACCTTTCGCGGCTGAAAGACGTCTATCACGGCAGCGGGTCGAATCCGCCGCGAGAAGTGCGCGAAACCGAATCATCGTTCGGGGATCGTCGTGGGCCATACTTCTCGTGGCCGGACGGTCGCCCAGCGTCGCGGGGGTGCGTTGGGCGGCCGTCCGGCGGTGTGCCCGTACGACTCGTCGCGAGCCGTACGGGCACACCTGGGGGTGGTCCAACGAACCGACCCGGCAACCGTGGAACGGTGTGCGCCGTACGGGCACGCCCGGGGAGCGGTCCCCTCAGCCCAGACGGGCGATCGACTTGTACTCCAGATAGGCGGACAGCCCCTCCGGGCCCAGCTCGCGGCCGAGGCCGCTGCCCTTGAAGCCGCCGAAGGGCGAGCTGTTCTCGATCATAAAGAGGTTCACGCCGTAGGTGCCGGTGCGCACCTGGCGGGCGATGTCCATGCCGCGCTCGGTGTCGGCGGTCCACACCGTCCCCGCGAGGCCGTAGTCGCTGTCGTTGGCGATGCGGACCGCGTCCTTCTCGTCCTCGTACGGGATCACGGCCAGGACCGGCCCGAAGATCTCCTCGCGGGCGATGCGCATCTCGTTGGTGGCCCCCGCGAAGACGGTCGGCGCCACGTACCAGCCGCGGTCGTAAGGGCGCTCCAGGCCGCCGACGACCGGCTTGGCGCCCTCGTCGATGCCGATCCTGATGTAGTTCTCGACCCGCTCCTGCTGCCGCTTGGCGACCATCGGGCCGATGCCGGTGGCCGGGTCGGCGGGGTCGCCGACCGGCATGCTCCGTACCATCGCCGAGACCGCGTCCACGACCTCGTCGTAGCGGTTGCGCGAGGCGAGGATGCGGGTCTGGGCGACGCACGCCTGGCCGTTGTTCATCAGCGAGGCGATCGAGAGAAAGCCCATCGCGGAGGGCAGGTCGCAGTCGTCGAGGATGATCGCCGCGGACTTGCCGCCCAGCTCCAGGGTGCACCGCTTGAGCTGCTCGCCGCAGATCGCCGCGATGCGCCGCCCGGCGGCGGTGGAGCCGGTGAAGGCGACCTTGTCCACGCCGGGGTGGGAGATCAGGTACTCGCTCGTCTCGCGCCCGGCGGCGACGATGTTGACCACGCCGTCGGGGATGCCCGCCTCCTTGATCATCTCGGCCAGCAGGTAGGAGTCGAGCGGGGTCTCGGGCGCGGGCTTGACCACGACCGTGCATCCCGCGACGAGGGCCGGGGCCAGCTTGATCATGATGACGAACTGCGGGACGTTCCACGGGACCACCGCGGCGACCACGCCCACCGGCTCGCGGCGGACGGTCACGCTGCCGAACGTGCCGGGGCGCTCCTCCTCGACGGGGAAGGTCTTGCCCAGCTCGGCGTAGTACTGGAGCATGCCGAGCGGCTGCGGGGCCTGCGCCAGCTGGGAGAAGGTGATCGGGGAGCCCATCTCCAGGGTGATGAGCTCGGCGATCTCGCCCTGGCGGGCCGCGTAGATCTCGGCGAGCCTGCCGACGACGGCCGCGCGCTCGGCCATCGTCATCCGCGGCCACGGGCCGTGGTCGAACGCCTGGCGGGCGGCGGCCACCGCCCGGTCCATGTCGGCCGGGGTGCCGTCGGGGACCCGGCCGACGACCTCCTCGGTGTGAGGGGAGACGACGTCGATGACGTCGGTTCCCGCGGGGGCCACCCAGTCGCCTCCGATGAAGAGCGTGTCGTGCTGGCGCATGATGTGTTGCCTCCTGGTGGGCGGGCCAGAGTCGCGATTCTCGGATGGTCTCATCGGCTGGGGAGGACGCGACGCGCCCTGCCGGTGCTTGAGACGCTGTTTGAGACCGAATCATGTTCTACCGCTGATGACAAGAGTCGCCGGACGTCTTCGGAGCCCTTCCCGCGCTCTCGCCGTGTCCTCGTAGCGTCTCATCCTCGTGGCGTCTCAGCCGGGTCCTCGCCGTGTCGTCGTCGGACTCTTCGTCACGCTCTTGGCCGGACTTCTTCGTCGCGCTCTTCGTGACGCTCGTGGGGCGCTCTTCGTGACGGTCCCGGCGATGGCCTTCGCGGGGTCTTGACGGTGGTCTTCGTGATGCTCATCCCGGTGCGGGCGGCGTGGTGTGTTCTGTGCGAGGATTCACCGGAGTGACAGGAGTGGCATGTCCTGCAGTACTTCTTTAAATCCCCTTAAAGGGGCATATAGTTCACCAATGGTGCGCGAGTTCCTTCGTTCCGGTGGCGAGCGTCAAGATCGCCTTCTATAGTTTCGCTCCGTCTATGAGGGTGCTCGGAGGTGAGCGAAGCGTGAGGCCGACTCGCGCAGCCGCATTGGCTGTAACACTCACCGTGATGATCCTGTCGCCCGCCGTCGCCGGAGCCGCGCCCCTCCGGACCGCCAGACCCAACCCCGAGGCCGAACTCAAGAGGCTCACCCAAGAGGCCGCCGCGATCAACAAGAGTTACCGCGGTCAGGTGCAGAGCCTGGAGGAGACCCGGGTCCAGGCCGGCAAGGCCACCACCACCGCCAAAAGCCTCAGGCGCGCCCTGGCCAGGGCCGAGACCGACGTCGTGCGTTTCGCCCAGACCGCCTACATGGGCGGCGCCCTCGACGACGGCAGCCTGCTGAGCTTCCAGGGCGACGCCAACCAGGCCCTCAGCCAGGCCGCCACCATGTCCCACCTGGCCAGTCGCCGAGCCAGCCAGCTCAACCGGGTCAGGGACCTCGTCAAGAAGGCCAAGACCGCGGAGAAGTCCGCCGACGCGAAGATCGTCAAGCTCAAGAAGGACATCGCCGACCTCAAGCGGCAGCGGGTCAGGATCGAGAGACTCCTGGCCAAGTACGGCTTCCAGACCCCCTCGGGCAACGGCGGCCTCACCCCCCGTACGGTCACCATGCGCAACCTCGTGCTGCAGAACTTCCCGATGCCCTACGGCTACGGCTGCCTGCGCCCCGGCGACCCCGGCGAACACGGCAGCGGCCGGGCCTGCGACTTCATGATGAGCTCCGGCGGCAGCGTCCCCGCGGCGGACGCGCTGGCGCGCGGCAACCGCCTCGCCCAGTGGGCCATCGACAACGGCAACCGCCTGGGGGTCATGTACATCATCTGGCAGCAGAAGTACTACGACGTCCGTACGGGCGCCGGATGGAAGATGATGTCCAACCGAGGCGGCAACACCGCCAACCACATCGACCACGTCCACATCTCGATGTTCTGAGCTGCCAGGCTTCTGACCTGCGGTGATCTCGTTAAGATCGATCGACCTTGCCCTGCGGGATCGGACTCAGGCCAGGCGTATTCCGTAGACGGGCCGGGCGCGGGACGGGCAACAAAAGTTTCGAGCTTTTCCGAAGTTTTCGTTGTCCGCTCGTGGCCTGGGGGTCTCCTGTGTGGCGGCACATGCGAGCGCCGCCAGACGTCCCCTCCGAGATTCCCCAACAGGACAAGGACTTCATTCACTATGAGCACAACCGCCTCGCGCGGCATCCGAGCCGGACGCGGGTCCGTCGTACGCCAGGTCCGCCGCCTGTCGCTGGCCGGTGTTCTCGTCGGCCTCCTGGGCGCCTCCATGGTGAGCGTCACCTCCCCGGCCGCCGCGGCCGAGGTGCCCCTCTCGCAGGGCCGTACCGCCATCGCCTCCTCGGCGGAGCGCGGTGACCTGTCGGCCGCGGCCGCCGTCGACGGCAAGGCCGGCACCCGCTGGGGCAGCAAGTTCAGCGACCCACAGTGGCTCGCGGTCGACCTCGGCAGGTCCACCGCCATCAAGAAGATCGTCATCAACTGGGAGAACGCCTACGCGACGGCGTTCCAGATCCAGACCGCCGCCGGCGGTAACGGCCCCTGGAAGACGGTGCACAGCACCACAGCGGGCAAGGGCGGCGTCCAGACCATCAACCTGTCGGCCACCGGCAGGTTCGTGCGGCTGTACGCGACCAAGCGGTCCGGCCAGTACGGCGTCTCGCTGTGGGAGTTCCAGGTCTTCGGCACCGGCTCGGGCACCACGAACCCGACCCCGACTCCCACCTCGACCCCGAAGCCGACCACCACCGCGACGCCCAAGCCGACGTCCAGCGCCACCCCGACCACCACCACGCCCGCCGTCGGCTGGGTGCCGGTGAACCAGGCCGCGTGGAAGAAGGCCCTGGACATCTACAACAAGGTCGCGCCCCAGGCGGTCCCCGCGGGAATCGTGAGGGTCCCCGAGTTCCACACCAACTGCACGGTGGCCAACGAGGCCAAGGACGACCCGATCGTGCTGCCCGGCCTGGTCGGCGCCTCCCACCTGCACACCTTCTTCGGCCCGAAGGTGTCGGCGAACACCACGACGGAGGACCTGCTCAAGAGCGCCACGACCTGTGACGCTCTCGGGGACAACAGCGCCTACTGGGCACCGACCCTGCTGAAGAACGGCAAGCCGGTCCCGATGAAGAACTTCCGCGTGTACTACGGCTCCCGGCTCAAGGACCCGTCGGAGGTCGTGCCGTTCCCGCCCGGCCTGCGCGTGGTGCAGGGCGACGCGAAGCGGCAGGTGGCGACGCCGAAGGGTGCCTCCGGCCAGTTCTGGTGCGCCGGCAGCGCGGAGACCGGCCGTAGCGCCGACGGCAACTGGCCCGTCTGCGCCCCGGGCGGCAACCTGATCTACCAGCTGACGTTCCAGGATTGCTGGGACGGCAAGCACATCGACTCGCCCGACCACAAGTCGCACATGGGGCCGGCCAAGAACGGCACGTGCTCCGGCGACTACCCGGTCGCGGTCCCCAACCTCTCGTTCATGCTCGGCTACGACTCCCTCGGCGGTGACGGCCTGGCGCTGTCGTCGGGCCTGCCGTCCTCGATCCACGGGGACTTCATGAACGCGTGGACGCCGGAGACGCTCGGCGCGCTCGTGAAGGTCTGCCTCAACGCGAAAGCCAAGTGCGGCACCACGCCGGGTTGGGGTCGCTGACCGATCCCCGCCACCACCTCGCATGACCTGCCGTGCCGGTGGCCCCGCGTCCCGCGGGGCCACCGGCACGCTCGCTTGACGGTGATCCCGCGTTCCGTGATCGTGCGGTGCCGCGGGCCACAGCTCGACGCGGCCCGGTCGTCAGAGGTTGTACCCACCGGAGGCCTCGATGTCCTGCGCGGTGATCCAGCGGCTTTCCTCGCCGAGCAGCATCGCGATGGCCATGCCGACGTCGTCCGGCTCGCCGATCCGGCCGAGGGCGGTACGGGCGGCGATGCCGGGGATCAGCTCGGGGAAACGTGCGAACGCGTCGTCGCCGATGCGGGTGCGGGTGACGCCGGGCGAGACGGAGTTGACGCGGATGCCCCGCTTGCTGAACTCCTTGGCCATGTAGCGGGTGAGGACCACAAGACCGCCCTTCAGGCTCCCGTACGCCGAGTAGCCGGGCTCCAGGCCCAAGGATTGGGACGAGCTGCTCGTGGTGTTGACGATCGCGCCGCCGTCGACCATCAGCGGCAGCAGCGTCTGGGTCAGGAAGTACGGTCCTTTGAGGAGTACGCGCGTGAGCCGGTCGAAAATCTCCTCGGTGGTGTCCTCGAACAGGGCCATGTGGCCGGCCCCGGCGTTGTTGACCAGGAAGTCGAAGCTGTCCCGCTGCCAGGTGTCGCGCAGTGCCGCGACCACCGAGTCGCGGAAGGCCGGGAACGTCTCGGAGCGGCCGACATCGAGGGGGAGTGCGACGGCCGTACCGCCGGCCTTCTCGATCGTCGCGACCGTGTCCAAAGCTCCGGCTTCGTTACCCTGATAGGTCAGGATGACGCCTGTCCCGCGCCGCGCGAGCTGGACGGCGGCGCTCTGCCCGATGCCCGAGCTGGCCCCGGTGATGATGGCGACGCGCATGATTGAACCATCCGTTTCGTTTCGTGGATTCGATAGCTGTAATAACAACAGCTCCACGTGCGCGGAGGTAGAAGAAAGCTCGCGACGCCTTGCACATTCCTATCGAATCTTCAGTCGCGCCACGTCCGGTACTTCGCACTCAACGGCACCCTCCTAGGTGCCGAGAGGATTGGGCAACGACGCGAGAGGATTTTCCTTCTCACTCGTACGCTTGATCGTGTTGTCCGAGGAGCAGACAACGTGAGGTGCGTGTGGGTGCTATCGGGCTTCGCGGTCGAGGTGCTGAACCAGAGCAGGTTTCGACCCGCCTCGGCGCGCTCTTCGGCATCCGGCTCGCACAAGGTCACGGAGGGCCAGTCTCGGGGCAGGTGCCCACGTGCCCTGGTGAGGTAGCCGCACAATGCGTCCGTTTTCTTCGATGCCCAGCCGCACCACGATGACTGACCGGTCGGTAGATGAGCCCGTTCGCTCAGGTGCGCTTTCAGAACGTGATGAATCCGTACAGCGCGAGATGGTTCGACTTCGTGCTGCCCACCGTGTGGCCGATGCTCGACGGTCGCACGGTGCCCTTGACGAACAGGTAGTCAATCTTCCTGGAGCCGGAGGTCGCCTTCGTTCCGTAACCGGTCATGCCGAAGCCGCCCAGCGTCGTCGGGGCGATGCCCGTGCGGTTGGCGTCGATCCCGATCACGCGGATGGTCGACGCGTTCATCAGGCTCGTGGCGTCCGCGCCGAGATGGATGCCGGATTTCGCGATGCCCGCGGAGCCGGCGCCCGCGCAGGCGTTCGCCCCGTTCTCTTCCGGGAGGTGCATGGTCGCGGCGAACACCGGTGTTCCCGTCGCCTTGACGGTGAACTTCGCGGCGATGGCGCTCGTGCGCTTCCACTTGTGCTCGTTGGCGCTGCTCGCGTCGTTGCTCGGCGGCTTGTACAGCGTGCACCCGGCCCCGTCGCGGTAGGACGTTCCCGGCTTCAGCCAGCCCGCGCTCCAGTATTTCGAGATGTCGCCCGCCGCGAGGCTCAACGTTCTGGTGTTGTAGAGGATCCCGTTGGTCTGCTTCTTCTTCAGGTCGCCGAGCGATTGCTGACTGCACCTGTGCGTGCCGCCCCACTCCTCGGGGTCGTCCCAGGCCACGATCGCCCTGTAGGTGCCCGCCGGATAGCCGAACTTGGCCGAGAGCTGGTCGGCGTACGCGGTGGCCTGTCCGGTGCCGCGCACCTGCTGCACGATCAGGAGGTCGGGCGCTTGCACACCTGAGGTGCCGGTTCGGTCGTTGTCGTCGACCAGCATCGACGTGAGGTGGTCCGGACCCGAGACCCGGGTGCACGAGCCGTCGGCGTTGTTCCTGACCAGGTTCTCGATGTTGTTGTTGTAGACCCGTAGGACGCGATCCGCCGAGGTCGTGGGCGCTTCGTGCGCCCGCGCGGCCGAGGGGGCGGCCGTGGTGAGCGCGACGGCCGCCGTCAGCGCTGCCGCGCCAATAGATCGATGATCGAATGGCATTGCCGCAGACTACCGATTCCCCCGGGGCGGACAAGGCGAACGCGACAGACAACGGACGATGGTCTCGTTCCGTGTGAACTCCTCCCAGAACGATCTCTCAGGGTGACGCGACGGTACGGTGTGCCGATGGGGGACATCTACGAACTCGTGCTGTCGGTGAACATTCGCGCTGACGTGACCGACGACGAGCTCGCCGAACTGCGGTGGCACGTGGGGCAGGGGCCGCGGCCCGAGCGCCTGCCGATCGGCTCTGACCGATATGTGGAGACCTATCCGCTCGGTGATCCCGACGACCCCGACTGCGAGTGGGAGGACGCGGAGGTGGAGCCGGTGTTCGCGCGGCGAGGCGCCGCCTGGCGGGTAGGAGGCGCGCTCGTCGCCGACCTGGTCGCGCGAGAGCGGCCTGACGGCTGGGCGCTGACGGTACGCCAAGAACTCCATCCCGACGACTTCTACCGGCTCCGGACACTGCTGGACTGGCTCGGCGGGTGCTCGATCGGCGCGCCGGCCGACGGTGTCGAATCCTTCGTCGGCTACCTGCGCTTCCACGAGAGCACCGAGATCGCGCCACTCGTTCTCGTGGGCGGGCGGATTCGCGTGCCGGAGGACATCGAATCGCATACCCCGCACTGGGAGGACGCCACGCTGTGACCGGTCCGGCCCGTGACGTGTCGGATGAGGCAGGTGATCGCGAGACCGGGCCGTACGTCCGGGTCACCGGCTGGCGGTACATGCCCGACGCTCACGGCCGGTTCCCCGGCCCGTGCCCGGTGTGCCTGCCTCCGGGGCAGTACGGAAGCGCGAGGATTCGCCGGAAGGCCGAGAGTCGCGGCTGTTGAATCCGGGGTACCGCGGTCGGTCGCGTCCCGGTGCGGCCTCCACTTCGAGAGGCCACCGTAGGTCGGTCACCATTCGCGCGTCGTCAACAACGATGACGGATCAGGTCTCGATGCTCTGGGAGAGTGAATTCGAACAGGTACCGGTACCGGTGGAAACTTCAGGTCGAAAACAGGTACCGATACCTGTTCCATCCGCTGTCAGGGAGCCGCTGTCAGGTGGTGGCGCCGGTCACGGTGCTTCCGGACTTGGTGATGTAGTACGTGAGCTGCTTTCCGCTCCAGAAGTGGAAGGTCAGGGTGATCCGGCCGTCGTTGACCTCGGCGAAGAACTCGGGCTTCAAGATGATGCTGTTCGCGTTGTAGTCGGGCTGGAAGTTCTGCCAGAACTCCTTGTAGGTGGTCCAGTTGGCCGGTCCGGCGGGGCTGCCGTCGGCGTACTTGGCCTCCATCGTGGCGAGCTGGTCTCCGCGGAACTGGGTGGGAATGGTGAACGAGCTGGTCGTGCCACTCGCGGCGGACTGGGTCGGTGTGTCGGAGCTGATGATGCTGATCGACCATGGGGTGCCCTGGGAGAACCGGGCCTCGATGGTGGAGTTCACGCCGTAGGCGCGGCTTCCGGCCAGCCTGGTGAGGGCTGAGGCGGTGAGGGTGAGTGTGTTGCCGGAAACGGTGTAGTCGGCGCCCTGGGCGAGGTTGGTGCCGCCCTGCCGCAGGCCCTGGAAGGTGGTGCCGTTGGGGTTGAGCGTGAGCGTCCGGCTGGTGATCGTGCCGGTCCGTGGCAGGTACACCTGATCGGAGGATGCCGTCCCCGAGCGTGTGGTCCAGCTCGCCTTGAACATCTCGTAGACGCCCTGGTCGCGCCACTTCAGTTCGTTGCGGTTCAGGAACTGGCCCGCGTCCCAGACCATGGTGGTGAGGTTCCGGATCCGGGCGTGATATCCGACCGCCTCCAGATACTTCAGGAACTCGCCCCGCTCGATGATGCCGGGCCTGGTGTGATCCCAGCTGAGGAGTGCCCACTCTCCGATGATCACGGGGATTCCGCGGGAGACGAATGTGGTCCGTACCCGGTCGAAGGTACCGACGAGGTCCTGTTCGACATTGCTGTCATATCGGGTGCCGCCCGCGATGTTGACGCTGAACGGCCACCAGCCGTAGAAGTGGACCGTCGCGGCCAGGTTGGGATCACGCAGTGCGGTGATGGTGGTGTTCAACGCGTCCAGCCGAGCCTGCTCGCCGCTGGTGTGCAGGGTGGGCAGCACGAGAAGCCGGGTGGTGTTGCCCCCGCCCGACTGCCGCACGAGGTGGACGAACTCCGTGTTGAAGGTGTTCGTCACCTGGTCGCTCTGGTCGTCTCCGGACGTGCCTGCGAACTGCGGCTCGTTGATGCTCTCGAACACCAGCTTCGGCGAGTGGTTGCGGAAGGTGCCGGAGATCTGCCGCCACAGGGCCTTGTACCGGTTCATCACGGTTGTGGAGTCGGCCGGGTAGCCGTTGATCCACTGCCATGAGTCGTGGTGGAGGTTGATCATCACGTAGAAGTCCTCGGCCAGCGACCAGTCGACGATCTGGCGGACGCGGTTCAGCCAGGCGGTGTCGATGGTGTAGTCCGGTGCGGGGCCGTGGTGGTTGCTCCAGGTGATCGGCAGCCGGATGCTCTTGTACCCCTGGGACCGTACGTGCCGGAGCAGGGTCTGGGTCGTCAGCGGATTGCCCCAGGCGGTCTCGTCGGGAATCGCGTCGAGGGTGTTGCCCAGATTCCACCCGGGTTGCATCGCGGCCACGGTGGCCATCGCGTCCCCCGGCTGCGGGGTCGGTGAGGGGGAAGGGGTCGGCGAAGGGGTCGGGGAAGGGGTCGGGCTGGGAGACGGTCCGACGTTTCCCGAGCACGTGACGCCGTTGAGGGTGAACGTGGCGGGCGCGGTGTTGCTGCCGGACCATGAACCGTTGAAGCCGAAGGAGACCGAGGCGTTGGTCGCCACGGTCCCGTTGTAGCTCATGTTCGCGGCGGTTGTCTGCGCCCCGGACGAGGTGACCGTCGCGTTCCACGCCTGGGTGATCTGCTGTCCCGATGGGAACGTCCAGGCGAGCCGCCAGGTGTTGACCGGGTCGCCGAGGTTGGTGACGTTCACGTTGGCGGTGAACCCGCCTTGCCATTGGGACGAGACCGTGTACTCCACGCGGCATCCGGTGGCGGCCTGGGCGTTGAAAGCCGTCATCGTGCTGACTGTCAATAACGCGATCACGGTGGCGAGGGCGGCGCCGATCCGTGAGCGGGCTCTTCGTAACCTGTGCGGTTTCACGGTTGTCCTCCTTCGGGCGCGTCGACCTTTGACGGCGCCGATCAGCACTCCTTGATGAAGTGGCGTTGGACGAACGGGTAGGCGGCGATCGGCGCGACGGTGAGGACGCCGACAGCCGTCTCGCTCGCCTCGGTGGGCGGTGTGGCGGTGTCGGCGGAAGCGCCGGAGTCGAGGGCGGCCACCATGCGCGCTCCATCCGGTTGCTGAGAAAGTTTCTGTCATATTGACCGGAAACATTAAATAAGAGGGAGGAGCGGTGCTGTCCATCCCCTGCCGACATGCTCGATGAAAGGCTCGGATCGGACATGGCGGACCCTGTCCTGATGAGGAAGGCAAAGAGGCAGGCCAAGAGCCACGTATGCTCCGTCGCGGTGGTCGCCCACAGTGACGAGAGGGCGAGAGACGAAGAAAGTTTCTGGCTATGGTTCCTGAATGTTTCAGGCCGACGATCATTCGATGAGGGAGCGGGAGCGGAAATACGAAATCCTGTGGCGGAGCTCTGGACCAACGGCACGTTCGTCAACTCGGTGATCTCCGGTACGCACCCGGATTCGAGCATCCGCAGGGTCGGCGACGACTACTTCCTGGCCTGTTCCAGCCTCGAGTACTTCCCCGGCGTGCCGATCCTCCACGCCGGGATCCGGTGCACCGGGCACAGGTCGGCTCGCTTCACACCGTCGCGGCCATCCGTCACACAACCCTTGGGCCGGTCCGGCTTCGAATCGACATCCTCGCCACCCGGCCCGAGGAGCGGCATCCCCTGAAAGAACCCGATAGGCTCCGTTTCGGTATCGAAGACGCGGACGGTGGGGTCGACGTGCTGGCCGAACTCGACGGCAGATACCCGTCGACGGAGGTCGCCGGCGGTTTCACCGGGCGTGTGACAGGTCTCTACGCCGCGGCGGGCACCGTCCGGTGCGACTGGTTCGACGACGAGTCGCTCGACGAGGACGCACGGCGCCGTTCAAGTGAAACCCGACGGGTTGTCCTCGTGCCGTGAACAGGCCCGCGACGGCTCACCGGCGAGAACGAAACGCGAAGAAGGGGGCCACGTTGTCGTACGTCGAGGCGGGCGGCCCGGTCTCCGACGGAGAGCACCCCGCAGGCGACCCCACGCGTCCCGTGACCATTTCCTACATCGCGGAGACCGCCGGAGTGTCCGTTCCGACGGTCTCCAAGGTCATCAATGGCCGTGCCGGCGTTTCCGCTGACACCCGTGCCCGAGTAGAGGCGCTGATCAGCGAGTACGGCTATCGAAAGACCAACCGTAAGAACATGATGGAGCTCGTCTTCGGCGAGCTCCAGGACATGTGGGGCCTGGAGATCATCCGAGGAGTCGAGCGGGTGGCCCGTGAGCACCGAGTGGGTGTTGTGCTGACGGAGTTCGGCCCTCACCAGGATTCCACGGAACACCCGATCGACGAGACCCTGGCCCGCCGTCCGGCATGCGTCGTGACGGTGGCCCAGCTGTCGGAGGAACAGCGGAACCAGTTGCGGGCCAAGGACATTCCGTTCGTGGTCTTCGACCCCACCACCGAACTACCGGACGGCGTCCCTTTCGTCGGAGCGACCAACTGGGCCGGCGGACGGTCGGCCACCCGGCATCTCATCGAGCTGGGCCACAGGCGCATCGCGATGATCGCAGGCCCGGACCGCATCCTGTGCTGCCGCGCCAGGCTCGACGGCTACCGCTCTGCCCTGGAGACGGCGGGTCTGTCGATGGACGACAGCCTCGTCGTGCGTACCGAACTCACGAGAGAGGACGGCCGTGAGGCCGCGATCAGGCTGTTGGGAGGCCGGGAGCGGCCGACGGCGATCTTCGCCTGCAACGACCTTCAGGCACTCGGGGTCTACCAGGCTGCTCGCGAGCTGGAACTGCGGATTCCCGGAGACCTGAGCGTGGTCGGCTTCGACGATCTGCCGGTCGCCGCGTTCGTCGACCCTCCGCTGACCACCGTCCACCAGCCACTGACCGAGATGGCCGTTACGGCCACCGAACTGGCGCTCGCTCTTGGCCGCGGCGAGGAAACGCAGCAGGTCGGCCTCGAACTGGCGACCACGCTGACGATCCGGGAGAGCACCGCCCCGCCGCACCAAGGTGACTGACCGCCGGGAGAGGAGATCGGGAGCCTGTTCGCTCAGGTGCGCTTTCGGAACGCGATGAATCCGTACAACGCAAGATGGTTCGGCTTCGTGCCGCCCACCGTGTGGCCGATGCTCGACGGTCGCACGATGCCCTTGACGAACAGATGGCTCACCGTCTGGCGGGTGTCACGGATGAAAGTTTCACGATGGCTCATCGTGACGGTGAGGTGTGTCACGGCAGAGATCCAGGTAATGCGTCGACGGCGGTCGGATGTCCGAGAGATTCAGCCCACTCTATTGACGCGAGGGCATCCGTTGAATGTACTCCGCAGTATCTTCAGCCGCGAATCGCTGTCAGACGAGCCATTTATGTTAGCGCTAACATCACGACCTGGCCTGTCGTCCCGGCGCTGTCCGATCGCGATTTCTTCATCGAGAGAAGAAGGCATGATGCTTTTCGGGACCCTGAGAAGGTCGCTCGCGATCGGTGCGAGCGTGCTGATCGCCATGACGTGGCCGGTCGGCGCCGGTACGGCCAAGGCCGCGGCGGCGCAGTCATGCGACATCTACGCCGCGGGCGGCACGCCGTGTGTGGCGGCGCACAGCACGACCCGGGCGCTGTACGGCGCGTACAACGGCCCGTTGTACCAGGTCAGGCGCGCCTCGGACAACACCACCCGCGACATCGGCGTGCTGAGCGCGGGCGGGTACGCCAACGCGGCCGCGCAGGACTCGTTCTGCGCCGGCACGACCTGCCTCATCACCATCATCTATGACCAGTCCGGCCGCAATAACCGGCTCACCCAGGCGCCGCCCGGCTTCTGGCCCGGCCCTGGCCCCGGTGGATGGGACAACCTCGCGAACGCGACCGCGGCGCCGATCACCATCAACGGGAACAAGGCATACGGTGTCCGCGTGGAGCCCGGCACCGGCTACCGCAACAACAACACCAACGGCGTCGCGACCGGTGACCAGCCCGAGGGCATCTACGCCGTCGTCGACGGCACGCACTACAACCAGTGGTGCTGCTTCGACTACGGCAACGCGCAGACGGACGGTCAGGCCGACGCCCGCGGCATCATGGAGACCGTCTACTTCGGCGCCAACAAACAGTGGGGCTACGGGGCCGGAGCCGGTCCCTGGATCATGGCCGACATGGAGTGGGGACTCTTCTCCGGGGTGAACGCGGGCTACAACAACCTCCCGTCGATCAACCACCGCTTCGTCACGGCCATCGTCAAGGGCGAGCCGAACCACTGGGCGATCCGGGGTGGGAACGCGCAGTCGGGCGGTCTGACGACCTACTTCGACGGACCGCGTCCCAGCGGCTACCACCCGATGAAGAAGGAGGGTGCCATCCTGCTCGGTATCGGCGGCGACAACAGCGTCTCCGCCCGCGGCACCTTCTTCGAGGGCGTGTTGACCTCCGGTTATCCGACGGCCGCCACCGAGAACGCCGTACAGGCCAACATCACCGCCGCCGGTTACGCGCCTGCGGGCGGCGGTAACCCGCAGCAGAACGTCCAGATCGTCGGCGGTCAGTCCAACCGTTGCATCGACGTGCCGAACTCCAGCACCGTCAACGGCACCCAGGCGCAGATCTGGGACTGCGGGAGCGGCACCAACCAGCGGTTCACCTACACCGCGGGCAAGCAGTTGCAGGTGTACGGCAACAAGTGCCTGGACGCCTACGGGCAGGGCACCGCGAACGGTACCCAGGTGGTCATCTGGGACTGCAACGGTCAGGCCAACCAGCAGTGGAACGTCAACGCCAACGGCACCGTCACCGGCGTGCAGTCCGGCCTGTGTCTCGACGCGAACGCCGCCGCCACAGCGAACGGCACGAAGATCATCCTTTGGTCCTGCAACGGCCAGGCCAACCAGCGATGGACCCTGCGCAGCTGACGCCGACCAGCCGGTTCGGCGCATGAGAGCGATCGGGTGAAGCGCCTCGGGCGGAGGTCCGGACACCTGGGAGGGCTACGGCTCCCCGGGACGGGCCTTCGCCCGCTGTCGTGAATACGCGGCCGGGACGGTTTCGAGGTCGGTGAGTGGTCTCACGATCGGAATGTGCGGCGGTAGGTGTCCGGCGGTACGCCGATCGTGCGGTGGAAGTGGCGGCGCAGGGTCGTCGCCGTGCCCATGCCCGCGGCCGAGGCGATGGTCTCGACGCTGTCGTCCGTGCTCTCCAGCAGCTCCTGTGCGCGGCGGATCCGCTGTGTCAACAGCCACTGCAGCGGGGTGGTGCCGACCACCGAGCGGAAGTGGCGGGCCAGGTGGCGCGAGCTCATGTTCGCCTGACGGGCCAGGTCCTCAACGGTGAGAGGCTGGTCCAGTCGCCGCATCACCCAGGTGAGCAGCTCGGCCAGGGGGTGGCCGTCCTGGGCGGGCACCGGTGTGGTGACGAACTGGGCCTGGCCGCCGGCCCGGTGGGGCGGTACGACCAGGCGGCGGGCGACCACGTTGGCGATCGTGGAGCCGTGGTCGCGGCGTACCAGGTGCAGGCACAGGTCCATCGCCGCGGCCTTGCCCGCGGATGTGAGCACGCTGCCGTTGTCGACGTAGAGCACGTCCGGGTCGACCTCCACCCGGGGGTAGCGCGCGGCCAGTTCCTCGGTGTGAGCCCAGTGCGTGGTCGCGCGCAGCCCGTCCAGCAGGCCGGCGGCGGCGAGCACGAACGCGCCCGTGCACAGGGAGACCACCCGCGCGCCCGACGCGTGGGCCGTGCGCACCGCCTCGACCAGGTCGGCCGGCGGGTCCTCGTCGACGTCCGCCAGGGCGGGGACGATCACGGTGTCGGCGTGCGCCAGCCGGTCGAGCCCGCAGTCCGGTTCCAGTAGGAACCGGCCGACCCGGACGGCGTGCGTGCCGCACACCCGGACGTCGTACCAGGGGCCGGGCAGAGCGGCGGGGGCGGAGCCGAAGACCTCGTAGGCGAGGGCCAGTTCGAAGTGGAGCATCCCGTCGGTGGCGGCGACCGCGACGGAGCGCGGGACAGAACTCATGTCGGGAATTGTACGGGTCATGTCATTCCAGACACTGGCCTCGATGGGGCAACGCGGACAGGATTTCGGCGGTGGATCACTTCGAGTACGGGGGAGCAGGCATGGAAATGGGTCGGAACGTGGCGGTGCTCGGCGCCTACGGGCACACCGGGCGGTTCGTGGTCGCGGAGTTGCGCGAGCGCGGGTACGTCCCGCTGCTGCTCGGCCGTGATCAGGACAAGCTGACGGTGCTGGCGGAGGCCCACCCCGGAGTTGAGACGCGGCGGGCATCGGTCGACGATCCGGTCTCGCTCGACCGCGCGCTGAAAGGCGCGGTCGCCGTGATCAACTGCGCCGGGCCCTTCGCCACGACCGCCGCCCCGCTCATCGAGGCGGCATTGCGCGCCGGCATTCCGTATGTCGACGTGGCCGCCGAGATCGAGGCGAACGTCGACACGTTCGCGCGCTTCGCGGAGCGCGCCCGCGCCGCGGGCACCCTGGTGGTCCCGGCGATGGCCTTCTTCGGCGGGCTCGGCGACCTCCTGGTCACCACCGCGATGGGCGACTGGACGGTGGCGGACGAGGCGCACATCGCCTACGGCCTGAGCAGCTGGCACCCCACCGGCGGAACGCTCGCCTCGGGCGTGGTCTCGGGGCAGCGGCGAGGTGGTCGCCGTGTTCGCTTCACCGGTGGACGGCTGGAGTATCACGACGACGCCCTGCCGACCCTGGAGTGGCCCTTCCCTGCTCCGCTCGGCTCCCAGAGCGTGATCGGAGAGTTCACCATGGCCGACGTCGTCACCGTTCCCAGCCACCTGGCGGTCCCGGAGGTGCGCACCTACATGACCGCCAAGGCGGCCTCGGACCTGTCCGCTCCCGACGCTCCGGCTCCGACCGCCGTCGACGAGCGTGGCCGTTCCGCGCAGACCTTCGTCGTCGACGTCCTCGTCCGCTCCGGCGGCACGGAACGCCGGGTGACCGCCGCCGGTCAGGACATCTACGCCATCAGTGCGCCGCTCGCGGTGGAGGCCGTCGACCGTATCCTCAGCGGCCGGACCAGGGGTGTCGGCAGCGCCGGTACCGGAGGCGTCGGCGGCGTTGAGAGTTCCGGCGATGCCAAGGGCGGAGGGAGCACCGGCGGCGCCGGGAGCGCTCGGAGTGCGGGCGTCGCCTCCGCGGGCGCGGTCTTCGATGCCCCGGACTTCCTCCGCGCCCTGTCCCCGCATCTCTCGCTGTACGCCCCGCTCGACGGTCGTCGCTGAGGTTTCGCGCGGCCGCGGGTGCGGTCAGCGGATCGGAGGCCGAAGGCGGTTCCACCAGAGGGAGAGGGCGAGGGCCGCGGCGACGAGGAGGCCGCCGCCGGTGGCGAAGGCGGCGGCGGTGTCGACCTGTTGGCGGATGACGGTGAAGGTGCCGGGGAGGGCGTCGAGGGCGCTTTGGAGCTGGTCGGCGTTCTCGGCGCGATGGTAGGAGCCGCCGGTGGTCTGGGCCATCTGTTTGAGGGCGGGCTCGTCGATGGTGCGGGGGTTGCGGCCCCTGTCGAATCCGCCACGGCCGCCTCCCCAGCCGCCACCGCCCCAGCCGCCGAAGCCGCGGCCGTCGAACTGCGAGTTCTCGCAGACCATCGGGGCCGGGTCCGTGGTACCGAAGCCGATGGTGAAGACGCGGACGCGGCGCAGGGCCGCCTCCTGGGCGGCGACCTGCGGGTCGACGCCCTGGATGTTGGCGCCGTCGGTGAGTACGACGATCGCGGCACCGGCGTAACCCGATCCGCTGTCGCCGGGGTCCGCCCCGGTGGGGGCGACCGACGGGTCGACCTCCGCGATCGCGTCGATCGAGGTGAGCACGGCCTGCCCGATCGCGGTGCCACGGGACACGGTGAGATCGTCCAACGCCTCGATCAGCGAGTCGGTGTCGTCGGTGGGTGGGACGAGCAGGCCCGCGGTGCCCGCGAAGGTGACCAGGCCGATGCGCGGCCCGCCCCGCTGTGACTCGATGAACTCGGCGGCGGCCTTCCTCGCGGCGGTGATGCGGTTGGGGTCGACGTCCGTCGAGCACATGGAGCCGGAGGTGTCGAGCGCGAGCAGGATCGTCGCCGAGGTCTGCGGCACCGGGACCGACGCCTGCGGTCGCGCGGCCCCGACCGCGAGCAGCGCGAGCCCGACCGCGAACAGCGCCGTGGGGATCTTCCGCGTCCAGAGCGTACGACCGGGCAGGGCGCCGCGTACGAGCGCGATGGAGGTGACGTGCACGGCGGCCCGCCGACGGCGGCGGCGCGCCCACTCGCGGACGGCGAAGATCAGCGGGATGACGAGGAGAGAGAGCAGCGCCCACGGCCACGAGAACGACACTCAGATCACCCGTCCGGTTCGGAGTACGGTGAGCGCCGCGCCCGCGGTGAGCAGGGCGAGGGCGAGCCCGATCAGTCCGCCGGCGAGGGGCAGAGGTTCGTCGGAGACGGTGACCCGCAGGTCGATCGTGTCGGCGATCCCGTCGAGTCGCGCGGTGTCGGAGGCCGGGTGGTAGGCGCCACCGGTGGTCTGCGCGATCAAGGTGAGGGTGTCCTCCTCAAGCGAGGTCTGCAGATGGTAGCCGTCGACCTTCACCGTCGCCCCGGCCGTGGTGCCGACCCCGACGGTGTGGATGTGGACGCCCGCCCGCTGGGCCACCGCGGCGGCCTGTTCGACGTCCCCGCCCCCGTTCTGGCCGTCGGAGAACATCACGATCGTCGCGGACGGCCAGTAGCCGATGTCGGGCGCGGGGCCGTCGCGGCCGACGGTCACCTGTTTGCCGGTGATCGCCGACAGGGAGGCCGTGATGGCCGTTCCCAACGAGGTGCCACCGACGACCTTCAGCCGGTCGATGGCCTTGAGCGCGACGGAGTGGTCGGCGTCGGGCCGGGCGGTGGTGAGCGCACCGCGTTCGAACGCGACGACTCCGATGTCGACGCTGTCGGGCTGCGCCGCCACGAACGCGCGGGCCGCCCGTTGCGCGGCCGCGAGCCGGGTGGGCGCGACGTCGTCGGCTCCCATGCTGTTGGAGACGTCGACGGCGAGGATGACGGTGCCCGCGGTCCGCGGGACCGGCACCATCGCCGCAGGTCCGGCCGCGGCGACCGCGAGTATCCCGACGCCGGCGATCACCAGGCCGATCCCGAGGTACGCCTGGCGACCGCCGGGCACCGCGACCCCGGCGGCGGTGAGGGCGGCCGTTCTGCGGCGCGCCGAGACGACGGCCGCCCAGGCGAGCGCCGCGGTGAGGAGCAGTCCGACGGCGAGCAGCAGCGGGAAGGACAGCGTCACGAGGCATCCTTCGCCGGTCTCGGGCGTCCGTTGACGGCCTCTCGGTTCCCGGTTCGGGTGATGGTTCCGAGGTACTCGGTCGTGGTGGTTCGGTTTCGGGTTCGAGCGACGGTGCCGATGTGCTCGGACGTGGCGGTTCGGCCCCGGGGCCGAACGATGGTTCCGGCATGCTCGGTCATGGCGACCGGTCCTTGGTCCGGGCGACGACCTCGACGAGCGCCTCGCCGAGGTCGCGGTCGGTGTCGATGCGGTGGACGGGCACCCCTGCCCGGCGCATGCCCGCCTTGAGCCGGGCGTCGCGGGCGTCGACGGCGGCGCGGAGGCGGACCCGTAGCAGCGGGTCGGCGGAGTCGACGACGAGCTGCTCGCCGGTCTCGGCGTCCTCGACCACGATCAGCCCGGCCTCGGGCAGTACGTCGTCGGCCGTGTCGACGATCCGCAGGGCGACCACCTCGTGCCGCCGGGCCAGGCGCTGGAGTGAACGCTCCCAGTCGCCGTCGCCGATGAAGTCGGACAGTACGACGATGAGCGCGCGGCGGCGCGCGAGTCGTCCGGCCGCGTCGAGCATCTCGGCCAGGTCGGTGGTGGTGCCGGAGTGGGGCGTGGAAGCGCGTTTCGGCTCGGCGTCGGCGCGTATCTTGAAGGCGCGTTTCAGCGTGGCGCCGACGCCGGTCCTGGGAGGACGTTCCGGTTCGGCGCCGATGCCGATCTTGGGAGGACGTTCCGGTCCGGTGCCGCCGCGCGTCGTGGAGGTGCGTTCCGGTTCGGCGCCGTCGCGTACCCCGGAAGTACGTTTCAGTCCGGCGCCGTCGCGCGCCCCGGAGGTGTGTTCCAGCTCGGCGCCGATCCGCAGCGCGTGCCGCCGGGAGGTGCCGGGCGGCACGACGCGCGGCTTCCCGGTGTCGAAGAGCAGGGCGCCGACGCGGTTGCCGCCCCGGCCGAACAGCCGGGCGAGGACGAGCGCGAGTTCGGCGAGTACGTCGTGCTTGCCGCGTCCCGGTCGGCCGGCCGTCATCGACGCCGACCGGTCGAGGACGAGCCACACCGTCAGTTCGCGATCTTCGGTGAACACTCGCAGGTGCGGCTCGTCCAGCCGTGCGGTCACGTTCCAGTCGATGTGCCGGGCGTCATCGCCTTCGCTGTAGGTGCGCAGCCCGGTGAAGTCGATTCCCGAGCCGCGGTGCGCGGTGTGGTGGGCACCCTGGAGCCGGCCGTCGAGCCTGCGGACGACCTTCCACTCCAGGCGGAGCAGGAGTTTCTCGGGGGCGGTGGCCATGGCGGTTCAGCGGTTCTGCAGGACGACGTCGGGCATACGGACGGCCCCGAGCACCGCGGTGATGATCGCGTCGGTGTCGACGTCGTCCGCGAGGGCCTCGTAGGACAGCACGAGGCGGTGGCGCAGCACGTCGAGCGCGATCTCGGACAGGTCGTGCGGCAGGACGTAGTCGCGGCCGCGCAGGAACGCCAGCGCCCGGGCGCCGGTGACGAGCGCGATGGACGCCCGCGGGCTCGCGCCGTGGGTGACGTACCGTTCCAGCTCGCCGAGCCCGGCCATCCCCGGGGAACGGGTCACGGAGACGAGCCGTACCGCGTAGTCGACGATCGCCAGGTCGACGTACACCTGCTGGGCGCGGGCCCGCATCGCGATCAGGTCCTCGGCCGTGACCATCGGCTGCGGCGGCTCGGGCGGGCGCAGCGCTCGTTCGACGATCGCCCGCTCCTCGACCTGGGTCGGGTAGTCGACGACCACCTTCATCATGAAACGGTCGACCTGCGCCTCGGGCAGCGGGTAGGTGCCCTCCGACTCGATCGGGTTCTCCGTCGCCATGACCAGGAACGGCTCGGGCACCCGGAACGTCTCGCGGCCGATCGTCACCTGGTGCTCCTGCATCACCTCCAGCAGGGCGCTCTGCACCTTGGCGGGGGCGCGGTTGATCTCGTCGGCGAGCAGCAGGTTCGCGAACACCGGGCCGAGTTCGGTTTTGAACTCCCCGGAGTGCTGGTGGTAGACCCGCGTGCCCACGAGGTCGGCCGGTACCAGGTCGGGGGTGAACTGGACGCGCTGGAAACTGCCGGCGATCGCGGCGGCCATCGACCTCACCGCGAGCGTCTTGGCGAGGCCGGGTACGCCCTCGACGAGCAGGTGGCCACCGGCGATCAACGCGACGGCCATGCGTTCCAGCAGGACGTCCTGCCCGACGATCGTGCGTTTGACCTCGAACAGCACCTGTTCGAGCGGGTGGGCCGACTCGGAGAACCTGGTCGAGGTCATCGTGTTCCTTCCGGCGTGGAGGCCCCTGCCTTGAGGTGTGGGGAGGACGTCGAATGGTGTTCCTTCTCGTGGCGCCGCGGTCAGATCTGGGGTCCGTCACCTGGCGGCCCGTCGCCTTCGCCGCCGCCCAGGGCCGTACCGATCGGCACCGCGAACGCGATGCCGGCGAACGCCTCGTCGTTTCCCGGGTCGGCGATCGAGACGACGACCCCGATGACCAGGCCGCGGGCGTCGAGGAGGGGGCCGCCGGAGCTGCCGGGGTTCACGGAGGCGTCGAACTGGATGAGCCCGTCCGGGCCGCCGTCCTTGGCGGTCCGGTTCAGGCCCGATACGACGCCGGTGGAGACGCTGTAGGTGAGGCCCAGCGGATTGCCGATCGCCACGACGGGCGCGCCCACGGCCGCGGTGCCGCCGAGCGTCGCCGGGACGACGATCTCGGGCAGCTTCTCGGGTTTGAGGGTCGCGACGTCGAGCTTGGGGTTCGACGACGCGACGACGGCCTTCGTCCTGGTGCCGTCGGCGAACGTCACGGTGACCTTCCCGGCGTCTTCGCCGGAACCGCCTTTGTCGGAAGTGCCTTTGACGACGTGGTGCGCCGTCAGGATCGTGCCGTCCTCGGCGGCGATCACCCCGGTGCCGAGCGACTTATCGGCCTGGATGACCACCACCGACGGCCCGACCCTCTTGAAGACGTCGGTCACCGTGAGCGTCGCGCTGGGCGTCGGTGTCGCGCTCGGCCCGGACGCGGCCTCCTCGCCGTTCCCGCCGCCGCTTCCCAGCCAGTACGCGAGCAGCGCGACGACGACGAGCGCGCCACCTCCGACGACGAACCGCCCGGTCCTTCCGGCCACGGCTTTTCGAGCCCCGGCCGCGTCGGTCTCCTGCGGCATGGGCTCCATCTACCCATACTCATTAATCTCAGTCGAAAGTGCTACAAACTCTGCCTGGGAACTCCATGGGAACCGGGCCGGACGGAGGGCCGGCAGATCCTGTTGAGGACACCACGGTCGGCCGGACGACGAGCCGGACCTCACCGGGAGGCGTTCACCTCCATCCTCGCGGTCAGAGGGCGCCGACGGTGAGAGCTTTCTGGGGGAACAGGTTGTCGAACACCGCCGCCCGGTCGAACGTCATCGCGCGGGTGCGGGCGCGCTGTTCCAGCTCCTGGCGCTCGGCGGCGGACATCTCCAGGACCACCCGGTCCACGGCCGCGGCGAGGCCGCCGATGTCCCTGGGCTCGACGATGACGGCGGTGTCGCCGACCGCCTCCAGGGTCCCGCCCGTCCTGGTCGTGACGATCGGTCCGCCTCCGGCCAGCATCTTCTCGGCGAGGGCGATGCCGAACGTCTCGACGAAGTCGGGCTCGGGTTTGGTGGGCAGGACGTAGGCCGCGCAGCCGCGCATGAGCAGTGGCTTCTCGTTGTCGTCCACATCGGTGAGGATCGTCACCCGGTCGTCATCCTTGGCCAGCGCCCGGATCTCCTCCAGCGCGGGCCCGGTGCCGGCGACGACCAGCTTCACCCGCGACCGGCAGCGCATCCGGCCGTAGGCGGCCATCAGGTCGTGGATGCCCTTCGCCCGGGTCACCCGGGACAGGAACAGGATGTATCCGTCGCGCTCCAGACCGCGTTTCGCGAGCGCGGCGTCCACGTCGGCCGGATCCGGGTCGAGGAAGGCGGCGGAGTCGATCGGCGGATAACTGACGGTCACGCGACGCCGGCACTGCTCGGCGAACGTGGTGCCGCAGTGCGCGTCCACCTGCTCGGCCGAGGCGACGATCTCCTCCCGGGTGTACTCGGAGACCGCGACGACCTCGTCGTTGGCGAGGAACGTGGTGAACAGCACGGTCGCCGCGCCGAACCGGCCCTCCCGCAGGCACGACCGGATCACGTTGGTCACGTCGGAGCCGACCGCCTTCGCGACGGTGTGCACGTCGGGCGCGAACCCGGCGGCGCGCGCGGAGGTGACCGCGTCCATGACCACCGAGGTGTGCGGCACGAGATACATAGACAGGCAGGTCGTGGGTACCGGTTCGGCGAGCAGCTCGACAAGGCGCCCGGTGAGTCCCGCCTGGTGGCGCCCGTCGGGCACCCGGTAGTCGCCGACCGCCTCGGGACGCTCCACGGTGATCCCGGCGCTGTACGGCAGCAGCCGGTCGAGCGGCTTGAGCGGCAGCCCGGCCGCCTGCAGCGCGGGGATCGGCCAGGTCAGCAGGCGTACGTCGTCGAACCCGCGGGTCAGCGCCACCTCGGCGAGGTTACGGGCCTCGCCGGAATGGCCGCAGATGACCGGGTCGGCCCTGACAACGATGACGAGACGGCGGCGGGGGTTGGTCATCGTGCTTCCTTCGTTCTGGCGGGCGGATCTGAAAGAGACGGGGGGCGGACCTCCCGCCCCCACCCGGACGGTTCCGGGCCCAGCCGCAGGTGCAACACGCCGCCCCGATGCACGGTGGCGGCGCTCAGATGCGTCGCGTTCATGGGTTCGCCGTTGAGGGTCGCCGACTGGACGTACTGCGCCGGCGGGTCACGGTCGACGCCGTCGACACCGATCGGCGTCTCGCGGTGCCCACTGGTCTCGATGACGAACTCGTTGCCGCCGGCCTTGAGCACGGCCCCGGAGAACGCGGGCGCGTTGATCAGGAACAGGTTCTGGCCGGCGATCGGGAACAGTCCCAGCGACGCCCAGACGTACCAGGAACTCAGGCCGCCGGAGTCGTCGTTGCCGGGCAGCCCGCCGGAGCCGGTGCCGAACTGCCAGGTCAGCGCCGCCTGGACCACCTCGGCCGTACGGTCGGGCCGTCCCGCGTAGTGATACGCCCACGGCGCTTCCATGTCGGGCTCGTTGTTCAGCCCCTCGAACCGGTTCAGGGCGTATCCGGCCGCCATCTCCGCAGCCTGGGGGCGCAGCCCCGGCTGTGTCACCGGTGCGGCGTCGAAGCCGAAGAACCTGTCCAGCATGCCGATGAAGGCCCGGTCGCCGCCCGCCAGGGCGATCCTCGCGGCCATGTCGTGCAGCAGCCGGAACGAGTAGTTCCACTTGCCGCCCTCGTAGAACTCCGAGTCGCGCAGCAGTCCCGTACTCGGGTCGAAGGCGTTCACCCACCGGCGGCTGCGGTCGTCGAGGTCGTCGGCGAGGCGCCGGTCGTTCATCGCCCGGGCGACCTGCGCCGTGCAGTGGTGGCCGTAGGCGAGGTCGAGGGTGTGGGTGATCGGGTGCACCACCCCGTGCTCGAAGAACTCCTCGCCGTACAGGCGACGCAGGTCGTCGACCATGTGCACGAGCGCCCAGTTCCAGTCCAGGCCCGCCCGGCCGAGAGCGTGGGCGTCGGCCAGCGCGGTGTGCGCGAGCGCGCTCGCCTGGCGGTAGAACCGGTCGGCGCCGCGAGCCATCCGGTAGCCGATGGGGAAGTTGCCCTCCTCCTCGCAGACCCGGATCAGCGACTCCAGCAGATGCGCGGCCCGGTCGGGGACGATGGCCGCGAGCAGCGGCAACTGCGTCTTGTAGATGTCCCACATGGTGCACACGTCGAACGCGAACGGTCCGGAGGTCGGCCAGAACGGGCTCTCGTCGTCGGCGAAGCACGGCTTGATCAGCGAGTGGTAGAGCGCCGTCGCGAACACGGTGCGGCGGGCCGGCGTGCCGCCCTCGACCTGGACGCGGTCGAGATGGTCGCCCCAGCGGACCCTGGTCTTGGACCGCACCACGTCGAACGCCGGCCGGGTCCCGCACTCGCGCTCCAGGTTCTCCCGCGCCTGGTCGCACCCGCGCAGCGAGAACCCGAGCCGCACCTCGATCGTCTGCCCGGGCTCGGTGGGACCCATGAAGAGCATGCCGAAGGGACGCAACGTGGTGTGCCGGATGCTGTCGAAGTCCAGGCGGGTGCCGCCGTCGATGAGCCGCCGGTCGTACCAGAGCATCTGCCGCCAGCCGGGAGCGTCGACGTCCAGGTACACCGAGAGCGGGACGCCCTCCATCGCCACCGTGCCCTGGGCCCGGCCGTGGCCCATGCTCTCCACCTGCGCCCGCAACGGCACGGTGCGGCCGTGCTCGATGGCGAGGCCGCCGCAGGACAGGTCGACCACCACGCGGGCGCTGCTGTGCCCGGGGAACGTGTATCGGTGCACGGCGACCTTGGTGCCCACGGTGAGCTCGCAGCGGATCCCGGTGTCGAGGGTGGCCGCGTAGTAGCCCGCCTCCGCCACCTCGTCGTGCAGCGGCCAGGCCTCGCCCAGCGCGTCCAGTGGCTGCACCATCGGGGTGACCCGGACGTAGTTGTAGTACTTGCGGATCGCGCCGGTGCCCGACTGCTGGAAGTGGGTGAACCCGGACGCCTGCAGCCGCTCGAACATCTCCTCGGGGACGCCCTCGGTGTTCTTGGTGTATCTGCCGTAGCCCGTCGGGTACGCGCCGGAGTAGGCGCAGGCCGACACCATGCCCAGCGGTGACGTGGCGCCCGGATGGGTGTTGCCCACCTGCGGTTTCGGCCACCACCACGTAGCGGCCAGACCGTGTGCCCGAGGCAGGTCGGTGGCCGCTGTGCCGATGAAGGGATCAACATTGTCGAGGATGGCGGGACTCTACCCAGACGCGATACCGCCGTAGGTTTCGGTGAGGTGAAATCCTGTGTCCGGAGTCACAAAAGACCTGGATCGGCCGATGATTTCCGTGATCTTCCGTGATCTTCCGCGATGTTCGGGAGCACCGCGACGGTGCGCGGGTCCGCTCGGCGAACCCGCGCCTTCCCCCGGCCGGGGTCCGCTCGGTGAACCTGCGTCTTCCCTCGATCGGAGCACGTTCGGCGAACCGGTGCTCCTCACCCGGCCCTGGACGCGCTCGGCGAACCGGCGTCTCTCACCTCGGCCCGGGCACGCTCGGGATCACGTGTCTTCGGGATCCTCGGGCCTCATGGTGGTGGACAGTTTCGAAAGGCCCTCGACGGCGGCGTTCGAGACCCCGACGATCTCGGCGAGAGAGGGGCCGCGCCCGGAGAGGCTCCCCATCACCGCCTCGAACGGTCCGTCGAGGTCAGGGGGCGAGGCGCTTGCGGCGGTCACCTTGACGTCGTCCTGACGCCCCGAGATCTCGTACACGCCGTCGGGGCTGCCCACGAGCTGGAAGGACACCTGTGGGAGGTCACCGAACAGCGCGGCGACACCTCCGGCGAACAGCAGGCCGTACAGGGCGGCGAGGCGCTGAACGGTGACGTCCGGCGGGCCGTCCGCCCGCAGGGTCCGCGACAGGTCGCGCTCGTGGAGCCAGGTGTCCCACAGCACGTGCAGGGACCGCACCGACCACAGGGTCTCGCGACCCGCGATGTTGCGCTCCAGGGAGGCGTCGCCCTTCTCGATTCGGGCACCGAGGCTCTCGTACTCGTCCTCCGTCACCCTCAGGAGCGCCTCGACCGTCTGCACGGGGGACCGGCCCGCGGAGTCCTGGAGCCACAGGTCGGGAGTCGAGGTGGGATCGAACGATCCGAGCCCGTTGAAGCGGGTGTACCCCGACTGGCCGGTGAGCTCGGCGACGTGATACTCCGCCACATCGACGATGTGGCGGACGACGTCGTGAACGGACCACTCCGTGCAGTGCGTCGGAGCCGCCCAGTCGGACGGCGTCAACTCGGCGAGGCGACCGGCGAGGCTCCTGCGCTGCGTGTACAGCGCCTCGCGCATCACCTCTGGGCCGCAGCTCAAGCCCGCCCTCTCGGTGAGTGTCAGCCGGGTCGAATCAACGCTCACGAAGACTCCGCTCATTTCCTCGGGGGTGCGCAGGCTATCCGGGGGGATTCGCGCCTGTCGAGGATCTTCGCGGTCATCCGCCCGTCGAACGCGTCCCCCGGGGAAGTCCGCTGGTTCGGCCTTCCGCCGCCGTCGAGCCGCCTTCCCGATCACCGGTGGACGCGATGTCGCCAACCGCTCGCGGAACCTACCGGCGAGCCCTGATAGTTCGCCGGGCGGTGCTGCGAGGGGTCAGCAACGGTCGCGTTTGACGCAGGTGGTCGAGGCGTTGAAGAACTGCCAGATGCTGAACCTTCGTACGTAGAGGGGGGCGGAGGCCCGGCCGAGCACCTTGATCCGCCTGATGCCGGTCTGCTTGTTCATCGTGACCTTCACGCACGTCAGGCACGCCCCGTGGGATCCCGGCAGGACGAAGCGGGAGATGGACGCGGCGCGGTGCCCCAGCCCTCGGTTGGAGAGTCCCAGCCCCACCTCCCGGTAGATGCGCCTCGACCCCTTGAGGTTGAACGCGCCGGAGCCGATGATCGCGTGGTTCGAGTTCGGGGGGCAGTGCACGAATATCCGGACGCTGCTGGCCTGGCGGGGCCACGTGGGGACGACGCGGAGCGAAGGGACCTTTTTCAGCCACGGGGGGATGGTGTTCCTGCCGCCGAAGGGAGGCAGCCAGACCGTGCTCTTGGTCTTGCTCTTGATGGTCGCGGTCGCGGTCGAAGTGGCGTTCACGGTCGCGGTGGCGCTGGCGGTGGCGGTGGGGGTTGCCGTGGCGAGGGGGGTGGGGGTGAGCGTGGGAGTCGGGGTGGGTGCGGCCGTGGCGACCGGGGTGGGGACGGCTCTGACGCCGTTCGTGGCGACGGGTGCGGGGGTGGGGGCGGCGTTGGCCGCGACGATCGGGGTGGGGAGGGCCTTGACGTCGCCCCTGGCGGCCGGCGCGGGAGTGGGCGGTGCGACCGGCCTGGCGGCGGCCGCGGGAGTGGGCGGGGCGACCGGCTCGGCCGGGGCGCTCGGGGCGGCCATGAGAGTGGTGGCCACTCCGATCCGGATGGCGAGACGCATGCGCTCCTCCTGCCTGACGCCCGGGTCGCTGTACGGTCGTCACGTGGCGTGACGTGGGTGTCGGTGGAGGGGATCCGCCCGGCGGTACGAACCGGATGGGAGCATCGCGCGTGCGCCCTGACCAGGCTGATCGTCTCGATTATGCCGGTTGTGACGCAGAGTGGGGGGAGCCACGCTGGTACGGACCCGATCGTGGCCGTACGCGGGTATGGTCCGCTTCCCCGGCGGGTGACGTCTCCCGTGCCGGATGATCCGTACGATCCGGGTGGACGCACCGCTTTCCCAGCGGCGACGTGTCCCGCGTCAGCCGGACACCGCGCGCAGCGCGCCCGGTCGGCGGCCGGTGAGGCGGTCGAGTGCGGCGGCGGTGGCGTCGTCGGCGGGGAGATGGACGATGAGGCGCTGGTCGTCGTCGACGGGTAGTTCGAGGGTTTCGTACGCCAGGCGCAGCTCACCGGCGTCGGGGTGGACCAGCCGCGTGACGCCGCTGGACTTCGGGAGGCCGGGCAGGGTGTCCACCCGCCCGGCGAAATCCGCCCCGGCGGTGACGGCGAGTTCGTCGGCGAGCGCGGCGATGTTCCAGTCCGCCCTGAACGGTCCCTGCTTGAGCGTGGCGGCCTGTTCGTCGGCGACATGCTCCCAGTCGGGGTAGGCGGTCCGAGCCCGGCTGTCGGTGAACACGAAGCGGGCGAGGTTCGGCGGATCGCCGTCCAGCAGGCCGACCGGCCGCGCCAGCCGGTCGTACCCCGTCGTCCAGGCGAGGACCTCGCTCAGCCGGTTGAGCAGCAGGGCGGGGGCGGGCTCCAGCCGGTCGAGCAGTGCCCGTACGGTGGGGCGGACCGCGCGGGCCGGGGTCGGCGCGTCCATGCAGGTGAAGCCGCCGTCGGCCGATTTGGAGAGCCGGTGCAGGTGGACGCGTTCGCTCGTGGTCAGCCGTAGCGCGGTGGCGAGCGCGGAGAGTACGGGGGTGGACGGGCGGCGGTCTCGTCCCTGTTCGAGCCGGGTGAGGTATTCGACGCTGACTCCGGCGAGCGTGGCGAGCTCGGCCCTGCGCAGGCCCGGCGTGCGGCGGCGGGGGCCGGTGGACAGCCCCACCTCGGCGGGGGTGACGGCTTCACGGCGGATGCGCAGGAACATGCCCAGCTCGTTGTCGCTCACGTTTCGAACGTAACAGGCCGTGGCCGCCGTGGTCGTGGCCCTGCCACTACCAGTCTCGGCCCGGTCTTCCTGGTCTCCGCGCCGCCCGGCAGGTTGGGGGACGTGACCCTTCCGGTCACCCATGAACCCGTATCTCCAGCAGGGAGCACAGCCATGCCCAGTGAGACCCTCAACCTCGCGGTGATCATCGGTAGCGTGCGGCAGGAACGGTTCGGCCCCGTGGTCGCGAACTGGTTCGTCGAGCGGGCCGAGCGGCACGGCCGGTTCGCGGTGGACCTCGTCGATCTGACGGAGACGCCCCTGCCGCTGGAACTGCCGCCCCTGCCGCCGGCGCTCGAACCCGACATGGCCCGTCCCGCCGAGATGGCGGACCTCACCCGGCGGATCGACGCGGCCGACGCGATCGTCGTGGTGACGCCGGACTACAACCGCAGCTTCCCGGCCTCGCTGAAGGCCGCGATCGACTGGCACTACACCGAGTGGGAGGCGAAGGCGGTCGGCTTCGTCGGCTACAGCGGGGGGAGCGGCGGCCTCCTCGCGATAGAGCAGTTGCGGCAGGTCTTCGGCGAGTTGCACGCCCACACGGTCCGCGACTACGTCAGCTTCCCCCGGTACTTCGAGCTGTTCGGCCCCGACGGCGACCTCAAGGAGCCCGAGAGGCACGACGCGAACGCGAAGACGATGCTCGACCAGCTTCACTGGTGGGGCTCGATCCTGCACGACGCCCGGCGCGACCGCCCGTACGGTGCCAAGGGGTAGGCCCCGCGCGAACAGCCGTCCGCCGGGACCCCCGGGGGCCGGCCGATGGGGCGGGCCGGCCCCCGGGGGTCCCGGGTGTCATCGGTGAAGCAGCTCGAAGAGCGTGAGCCACCGGTCGGGATGGACGAACGCCACCACGGTGTCGCGGTCGACCCGCGCCTCCGCGAACGCGGCGTCGACCCGGTGGGACGCGTACCGCATCCGCAGCGAGGCGTGCAGCGAACCGCCCAGCCCGGTGAAGCCGTACTCGACGAACTCCCGCCAGGCCGCGTCCCGGCCGCCGGGCAGCAGCGGGACGGGACGCGACTCGATCCGCAGGATCGCGGAGTCGACGGCGGGCACCGGCCGGAAACTCGCGCGGCCGACGTGGCCGAGCAGCTCCCAGGAGTGGCCGGGCCAGGTCAGCACGGTCAGCCTGCTCCAGCGGCCGAAGTCGCCGGAACGCTTGCGCGCGTACTCCAGCTGGGTGAGCAGGGTCGCCGAGGTGAGCGCCGGTGCGCGCAGACACCAGTCGACGATCTTCGAGGTGATCGAGTACGGGATGTTCCCGGCGACCGCGAACGGCTCGCGCGGAATCCGGGCGGTCAGGAAGTCGCCCCTGACCACCTCGATCCGGTCGTCGTCGCGGGTGCGGGCGGCGAGTTTGCCCGCGTGCAGCGGGTCGATCTCGTACGCCACCACCCTGGCGCAGCTTCCGGCGAGGGCGAGGGTGAGGGCACCCTCTCCCGCGCCGGGCTCCAGGACCAGCTGGTGCGATCCTGCCGCCTCGGCCATCCGCCGCACGGCGTGCGGATCGACGAGGAAGTTCTGCGAGAGGGTGCGTCTGGCGCGGTCGCGCTCACTGCGGCCACCGCCGTTTCCGACCTTTCTCTGGGTGTGTGAATGGTTTCCGTGCGCGAAGGAGTGCGCCACAGCTTTTCGCCCTTTCGGGTCCGAGGTGAAGGAAGGTCTCGGAGGCCCTGGGCGCGCTCAGGGGACGCGTGCAGAACGGAAAAACAGGTGAACGCGGTCCCCTAGCGGGCCGAAGGCCGGCTGTGGCGGGGACGGATCACGTAGCCGACCATCTGGTAGGCGAAGTACAGGCACATGGCCCTAGACGGTACGACCCGTCTCGTTTCGTCGCAACGGGTTTTCCTGCGGCGCGGCACACCGGGGGCGGCTCGTGGAAGGGCGCCCCGGCGCCTCGCGGGCGACGAGAAGATCCGGTGTGGGCGGCGCGGAGGTCGGCGTGGGCGGCGCGGCCGGGTGCGGTGAGGGGGCCGCCCGCGCCGCGCGTCACGACGGGGAGGGCGCGCCGCGCGAGATGCGGTCGCGCAGCCAGTGGTAGGAGGCCTTCGGGGTGCGCGTACCGGTGGGGAAGTCGACGTGCACGAGCCCGAAGCGCTGGCTGAAGCCCTCGGCCCACTCGAAGTTGTCCAGCAGGGACCAGACGTAGTAGCCGCGCACGTCCACCCCCTCGGCCCGCGCCCGCCCGAGGGCCTCGATGTGGCCGTCGAGGAAGGCGATCCTGCCCTGGTCGTCCACGGTCCCGCCGGGGCCGGGCTCGTCGGGCTGGGAACAGCCGTTCTCGGTGACGTAGACCGGCGGGAGCGCGTCACCGTACCGGGCTTTGAGACCGCAGAGCAGTTCGCGCAGGCCGTCGGGGACGACGGGCCAGCCGAAGGCGGTGGTGGGGTAGCCGGTGACGCCCACGTCCTCGAAGGGGAGGCCCTCACCGGTGGGCGCGCCGATCCGAGTGGGGTTGTAGTAGTTGATACCGATGCCGTCGAGGGGCGTGCCGATCAGGTCCAGGTCGCCGTCGCGCACACAGTCGAGGCTCACCCCGTACGCGGACAGGTCGGGATAGGCGCCGAGGAGTACGGGGTCGTTGAACAGGCGGTTGTGCAGGGTGTCGTAGGCGTCGGCGGCGGCGAGGTCGGCGGGGTCGGGGGAGGCGGGCCAGACCGGGGTGCAGTTGTTGGTGATCAGAACCTTCTCCGCGCCGCGTGCCCTGAGCTCGGGCACGGCCAGGCCGTGCCCGAGCAACTGGTGGTGGACGGCGGGCAGCGCGTCCAGGACGAGGGTCCTGCCGGGGGCGTGGGTGCCCAGGGCGTAGCCGAAGACCATGTGGATGAAGGGCTCGTTCAGGGTGATCCACAGGGGGACCCGGTCGGCGAGCCTGTCGGCCACGGCCGCGGCGTACTCGGCGAAACGGTAGGCGGTGTCGCGGTTCAGCCAGCCGCCCTCGTCCTCCAGGGGCTGGGGCAGGTCCCAGTGGAAGAGCGTGGCCGCGGGGACGATGTCCTTCTCGTGGAGCGCGTCGACGAGCCGGTCGTAGAAGTCGAGGCCCGCCCGGTTGATCGCGCCCTTGCCGTCCGGCTGGACGCGCGGCCAGGCGATGGAGAAGCGGTAGGAGTTCACCCCGAGATCGGACATCAGCCCGAGGTCCTCCGGCCAGCGGTGGTAGTGGTCGCAGGTCACGTCGCCGGTGTCGCCGTCGCGGACGCGGCCGGGCTCGTGGGAGAAGGTGTCCCAGATCGAGACACCTCGTCCGTCCTCGGCGACGCCGCCCTCGATCTGGTAGGACGCGGTCGCCGTACCCCACAGAAACATCCCGACCTCCAGATAGCGCGAGTCTGGCTCATGTTAATCCCTCGGTCTGTCCGTGGGGGATGATGGGGAGATGACGAACGTCTCCGGGGGAACGCTTCGCCGTCGGCCCGCCCAGCGCCGCAGCCTGGAACGGGTGGAGCGCATGCTGGACGAGTGCGCGCGACTGCTGGACGAGGTCGGCTACGAGGCACTGACCACCAAGGAGGTCGCGCGCCGCGCGGAGGTGCCCATCGGCACCTTCTACCAGTTCTTCCCCGACAAACAAGGACTCGTGCGCGCGCTGGCGCTGCGCAACCTGGAGGCGTTCCTCGGCCGGGTCACGGCCAGGCTCTCCGAGGTGCGGCTGTCGGAGTGGACGGAGATGGTCGACCTCGCGATCGACGAGTTCGTCGCGATGAAGCGGTCCACGCCGGGCTTCGGGGTCGTCGACTTCGGGGAGGTGCTCGCCACCCCCGGCGGTCCCGCGGTCAAGGGGACCAATCGCATGCTCGACGCCGCGCTGGAGAACAACGCCATCGTGGCCGACCGGCTCCGTACGATCATCGTCGAGGTGGTCGGTGCCCCGATCGGACCCGAGCTGGACCGGGTGCTCTTCGTCGCGGTGGAGGCCGCCGACGCGGTGCTCAAGCTCGCCTTCCGCTCCCTGCCCGACGGGGATCCCGACCTGATCGTCGAGTGCAAGCACCTGGTCCGCCGCTACCTGTCGGCGCACCTGCCCCAGGACTGACCCGCCCTTCCCCCCGCAGACGACGGCCGGTTCCGCCGGCCCGTCAGCGGGGCCGGCCGGCGAAACCGTCCGTCGTCGGCGGGTGCCCTCAGCGGGCGGCATCCAGGCGGGCGCGGTGCTCGTCGTCGAGCTTGAGGTCCAGGGCGCCCAGGGCCTCCTCCAGCTGGGCGATGGAGGTCACGCCGACGATCGGGATCGTCCTCACGTCACCGCCGATCAGCCAGGCCAGCACCACCTGGTTGACGGTCGCGTTCAGCTCACCCGCGATCTCCCGCAGCACGGCGAGCCCGCGCGTGGTGCCCGGGTGATCATAGATGTCCTGGATCGGGCGGTCCTCGCGGGTGTAGGCGCCGAACATGAGCGTGTTGTACGCCCACAGGGTGAGGTCGGACTCCGAGCGCAGATAGTCGAGCATGTCGTCCTGGGCCAGGACGTGGCCCCCCTCCCGCAGCGGCACCCCGGGCCGGGGGCGCAGGTAGGTGTGGCGGAGCTGCACGTTCGTGTAGGGCGGCCAGCCGTTCGCCCGCGAGACGGCGCGGGCGCGCTCCAGGCGCCAGGCCGGTACGTTGCTCGCGCCGATCTCGCGGACCTTGCCCGCCTGGGCGAGTTCGGCGAAGGCGCCCAGGGTCTCCTCCAGGGGAACGGAACGGTCTTCGATGTGTGCCCAGTACACGTCGACGTGGTCGGTGCCCAGCCGGCGCAGGCTGCCCTCGGCGGCGGCGGCGATCACCGGGGCGGACAGGCCCTCGGCGGAGTCCAGGGTCCGGTCATCGGGGACGGTCGGCCGTCCGCCGCACTTGGTGCTCAGCAGGATCCGGTCGCGGTTGCCCCGGGCGGCCAGCCAGCGGCCGATGGCGAGTTCGCTCTCGTCGCCGGTGGCGCCCTCGTTCCAGAACGGGTAGTTGTTCGCGGTGTCCAGCAGGGCGCCTCCGGCGTCGACGAACCGGTCGAGAATCGCGAAGACGGTCTTGTCGTCGACCGTCGTACCGAAGGGGATGGTGCCCAGAGCGAGGGGGATGTGAGTCATGGGCACCACCTTGAATGCTGGAGTGAACTCCAGGGCAAGTGGATGGCCGGGAAATGATGGAGAAAAACTGTTTGTGAGGGCCGGGAGGGCATAGGTAGGGTTATGCGTGGTTTATCCTCTGGACTCTCCGCAGGTGGATATGACAAGGCTCTGAGCCGGTGTGGGCACACCGGATCGGGGCCGTTTTTGATTGTGCCGATTCGCCGGTGGCGACAGGTCGGCAGGGGCGACTTTTCGGTTAGGCGGTTATTCGATGGGGGCCACGAGTGTGAGTGTGTACACACCGAGACAGGTGGTGGAGGAGACCGGCTTCAGCCTCGACACGCTCCGCTACTACGAGCGGATCGGGTTGCTTGAGTCGATCGACCGCAACGCGGCCGGGCAGCGCAGGTTCACCGAGAAGGACGTCGGCTGGCTCGGTATGGTCCGCTGCCTGCGCGACACCGGCATGCCGGTCGCGGAGATGATCCGCTTCGCGGAGATGATCAGGGAGGGCGACCACACGGTCCACGACCGGATCGCGCTGCTCGAAGCCCACGACCGGCGGGTGCAGGAGCAGGTCGAGAACCTGCGCGAGCGGCAGCGGGCGATCCGGAACAAGATCGCGTACTACCGCTCGGTGGCCGGCTAGAAACCGTGAGCCCCGCCACGGTGGGAGGTCGGGGACCGTGCGGCCCGCGCCGGTGGTCAGGCGGGAGGTCGCGCGGCCCGCGTCGATCCGCTCTCCCCGAGAACCGTGCGGCCCGCGTCGGCCCGCGTCGATCCGCGCCGTCGGCGGCCGCGTGTCCAGGTCGGTGGGGAAGGGGGCGGCCGCGCGGTTCGTGTCGGCGTGACCCCTGAGGTATATGGCCGTTCAGAAGTCGTACGACGGCTTTGCCCCCGGCCGAGGTGCCCTTTTCGGTCCGGCTGTTAAACCGGTATCGAGGTCGGGTGTCCGGGGAGGGGTAATGATCGCACCGCGGGCACGCCGGATCAACATTCCGCTGCGTCACGTCGCTCTGATGTGCGGAGGGATGATGTTCGCCCTTCTCGCCAATGTGACCTACCTCCAGGCGCTGGACTCCGAACGGCTCAACGAGGACCCGCGCAACCGGCGGACGATGATCGCGCGCCTGGAGAACCCCCGGGGCGGGATCCTGCTCCGCGACGGCACGGTCGTCGCCACCAGCCGCAGGGCAGGGAAGGCCGCCTACCGGTACCGAAGGGTCTATCCCGGGGGTCCGCTCTACGCCACGATCACCGGGCACTTCTCGCTCCGCGGCACCGGCGGCGTCGAGCAGGCCGAGGAGGCACTGCTGTCGGGGAAGGACCCCAGGGTGAAGGTGCACGGGCTGGTCGAGGGCACCCGCGACGGCGCCACACTCAGGCTCACCGTCGACCGCGGTGCCCAGCGGGCCGCGTACGACGGGCTGCGCGCCACGGGAAGGCCCGGCGCCGTCGTCGCGATCGATCCTCGCACCGGCGCGATCCTCGCCATGGTCTCGCTGCCCTCCTACGACCCGAACCTCTACGCGAGCTTCGACGCGGCCATGCTCGACATGACGGACAAGCGGCTGCGGGGCGACCCCGCGGACCCCCTGCTGAACCGGGCGATCCAGCGGACCTACCCGCTGGGATCGGCCTTCAAGGTCATCACCAGTGCGGCGGCGCTCGGCTCGGGACGCTACGACCTCGGCACCCACGTCGGCACCCCGCCCTCCTTCCACCTTCCCGGCGCCGGCACCCACCTGCGCGACGGCCGCGCCGCCTGCGGCGACGTCGACCTTCCGCTGCTCCAGGCGTTCAGGCTCTCCTGCGACACCCCCTTCGCGAAGATCGGGATCGACCTCGGCCAGGACGCGCTGCGCGAGCGCGCGGAGGCCTTCGGGTTCGACACCGACGACCTGGAGGTGCCCATGCCGGTGACCAGAAGCGTCTATCCCGCCGAACTGGACGACGCGCGGACCGCGATGTCGGCCCTGGGACGGTCCGACGTCCGGGCGACCCCGCTCATGATCGCGATGATCGCGGCGGCGGTGGCCAACGACGGCTCGCTGATGCGTCCCCATCTCGTGGACGAGGTCCGCCTCGCCGACGGCACGGTGATCGACGTGACCGAGCCCTCGCCGTACCGCCGCGCGGTCGGCGCCGAGGAGGCGGAACGGCTCACCGAGATGATGATCGCCACCACCGGCAAGGAGGGAACCGGTGCCGCCGCGGCCTTCCGGAGGAAGAAGGGTGCGGGGAGGACCGGCACGGAGGAGAACGTCCCCGCAGGGGAGGACCACGCCGTCTTCAGCGGCTTCGCCCCCACGGTCTCCCCGCGGATCGCCGTCGGAGTGCTGGTCGAGGGCGGCGGCCCCGACCGGCGGGCGGCCTCGATCGCGAAGGGCGTGATCGAGGCGTTCCTCGGCGGTCAGGCCGAGTAGGCCCTCGCCTGGAGGCCGTAGAGGTCGGCGTAGAGGCCGTCCAGATCCATGAGCTCCTCATGGGTGCCGTGCTCGACGACCTCGCCGTGGTCGAGGACGTAGATCCGGTCGGCGTAGCGGACGCTCGCCAGCCGGTGGGTGATGAGCAGCACGGTGCGCCCGTCGGCGTGCCGCCGGATGCGTTCGAACAGGGCGTGCTCGGCGCGGGCGTCCAGGGCGGCGGTGGGCTCGTCGCAGATCAGCAGCGGAGCGTCCCTGTGGAACCCCCGGGCTATGGCGATCCGCTGCCACTGGCCGCCCGACAGCTCCTGGCCGTCCTTGAACCGCCGGTCGAGCAGGGTGCCGTAGCCGTGCGGCAACTCGGCCACCACCCGGTCGGCGCCCGCGACCTCGGCCGCCGCGACGAGCGCCGGCTCCCCCTTGTCGGTGCCCATGCTGATGTTGTACCGGGCGGTCAGCGGCCAGCGCGTGTGGTCCTGGGCGATGACCGCGATGCGAGTGCGCAGCTCGTCGGGGTCGACGTCCGCCAGGTTCGTGCCGTCCCAGCTGACCCGGCCGCTGTCCGGTTCGTACAGCCCCGACAGGATCTTGGCCAGGGTGGTCTTGCCGGAACCGTTCTCCCCGACGAGGGCGATCACCTCCCCCCTGCCGATGGTGACCGTGAGCCCTCGGAGCGCGGGCTCCGTGGCTCCCGGGTAGGTGAAGACGACGTCCTCGGCGGTGATCCGCTCGAAATCCTCCGGTGCCCGCGCCGGGCGTCCGGCGGGCAGCCCGCTCTCGGTCTCGACGCAGAAGTCGAGGAAGTCGGTGAAGTACAGGCCCTCCTCGTAGAGGCGGTTCGTGGCGTGCATCAGGTTGGCGAGGTAGGTCTGGCCGGAACGGATCGCGAGCACCGCGGTGCCCGCGACCGCGAGGGGGACCGCGCCCATCGCGAGCAGCACGCCCAGGGCGACGTAGACCACGGCCGTGCCGACGCCGCCCAGCGCCTCGCCCACCACCCGCGCGAGGGCCTGGCGCCGTGCCAGTCCGAGCATCACGTTCTGCTCGGCCGTCGCCACCGCGTCGTACATCCGCATCAGGAAGCCGCGCATGGTGAACGAGCGCACCTCCGCGGCCGGCTCACGATCGGCCAGCAGCTCCGCGATGATCCATTTACGGCGCCTGGCCGGGATCAGGGCGTACATCGTCGTGTAGCGCATGCGCGCCGCGCGGACCGCCGCCCACGCGTCGGGGAGCACCGCGAGCACCAGCAGCGGCAGCAGGACCGGGTGCAGCACTCCCAGCACGCTCGCCGCGGCGACGATGCCGATGAGCGCGGTCAGCGTGTTGATCGCGGTGCTCACCACCTCGTCCGCGACGGCGACCCCGCGCGACCTGGCCCGCTGGAGCGCGTCGTGGAATTCGGGGTCGTCGAAGGACGCGAGGTCGACCCGGCTGGTCAGCCCGTACAGACGTTCCTCGGCGATCCGGCCGACCTGGGGTTCCAGTCGCGACTGCGCCCAGCCCGCGCCCGCCTGCGTGAGGGTACGCAGGGTCGCGGCGACACCCACCAGGATCAGGCTGGGCAGGGCGGCCCGCACCCGCTCGGGGGTCGGTCCCGCCTCGAACAGCGCCGACAGCACCCCCGTGGTGGCGAACAGTCCGAACGCGGTGAAGATCCCGCCCAGCAGGCTCAGGGTGATCGCGACGACGGTGTCACGGGGGTCGGCCAGCCACGCCAGCCTGACGGCCTGCGACACCAGCGCGGGAAGCCTGCGGGCGATGGTGAGGAAGCCGACCTTCGCCATCTTGTCGGTGTGGGCGTACCAGCCGGAGACGCTGATCTCGCCGATCTCGGGAGCTTGGTCGGCAGGGGAGTCTGTCATGGGAGCAGTGTGAGTCGACGCGTCGGTGATGGCCATCGGATGGCCGGGGGCGGCCAAGGCCGGGCGGGACGATCCACGCGGGCGGCTTGACGAGAAGCCCTTCCCTTCGAGGAAGAAGGAGTCGCAGGCGAGAAAAGGTGCTAAGAGTTGGGCATGGTTCGGTAATTGATGTCACACTTTCTGTGACGGTTCTATCCGCGACCTCGTTAAGAGCCGATGACCCAGGACACCGCACACGCCTCCCTCACCGGAGGCAACCTTCCCCTCGAACCCAACGGTTTCGTGGGGCGTGAAGCCGACGTGGAAGAGCTCATCGACCTGCTGGGTGTCGCCCGGGTGGTGACGCTCTGCGGTGCGGGCGGCATCGGCAAGAGCAGGCTCGCGGTCCGGGTCGCGCGCCAGGTGGCGGAGGATTTCCCCGGCGGCGTCTGGCTGGTCGAGCTGGCCGACGCGGTGCGCGGCGACCAGATCGAACCCCGGGTGGCCGCCGTGCTCGGGGTGAAGGCCGAGCCGTCCCGCGCGCTGGCCGACACCCTGATCGACGCGCTCGGCGACCGGCGGCTGCTGCTCGTCATGGACAACTGCGAGTCGCTCATCGAGGAGGCAGCGAGGTTCTGCCGCGCCGTGCTCACCGTCTGTCCCGACGTGCGCGTGATCACGACCAGCCGCGAGCCGCTCAGGGTGGCGGGGGAGACCGTGTGGCGGGTGCCACCGCTCACCCTGCCCAGGGGGGGCGACCACGACCTCGGCGCCGGCGAGGCGGTGCACCTCCTCCTCAACACCAGCGAGGCGGTGCGCCTTTTCGCCGACCGCGCCACCGCCGCGTCGCGGGCCTTCTCCGTCACCGAGCAGAACGCGGCCGACATCGTCGGGCTCTGCGAGGCGCTCGACGGGATGCCGCTCGCGATCGAGCTCGCCGCGGCCCTGTGCAGGGTGCTGACCGTGGAGCAGATCAACGCCAGGATCAGGGACAGGTTCCGGCTGCTCTCCGCGGGCGACCGGACGGCCCCGGCCAGGCAGCAGACGCTCAGGGCCACCGTCGACTGGAGCTACCAGCAGCTCAACGAGCCCGAGCGGATCCTGCTGCGCCGGCTGGCGGTCTTCACCGGCGGGTGGACGCTCGACATGGCCGAGCAGGTCTGCGCGGGCAACGCGCTGTGGGCCGAGGACGTCCTGGGGGTGCTCTGCGACCTGGTCGACAAGTCGCTGGTCCTGGCCGACGCCCAGGTGGCCGGCGAGACGCGTTACCGCATGCTGGAGACGATCCGCGAGTACGCCGTCGAACAGCTCGACGCCTCGGGCGAGGAGCCCGAGTTCCGGCGGCTGCACCGCGACCACATGATCGAGGTCGCCGCCAGGATCCACCGGACGATCGTCCGGCGCCCCCGCCCGACCTGGCCGGAGATCTGCCCGATGCTGGTCATGCTGGACGAACTCCAGGCCAACGTGTGGGCGGCGGTGCGCTGGTCGGTCGAGTCCGCGGGCGACCCGGAGAGCGCGCTGCGCCTCCTCGTCCTGCTGCGCTGGCCGATCATCGCCGGAGGGAGGTTCACCCCGGCCGACAAGTGGCTCGACCGCCTGCTCGACGCCGCACCCGAGGAGCTGACGCCGTGCGTGCGCGGCGACGCCCTCGCGCTGCGCGGGCAGGTGGCCTTCGGGCAGGGCGACCCCGACACCGCGCAGATCGCCTGCACCGCCGCGGTCGGCCTGTGCCGCGAGGCGGGCCTGTACGGGCCGCTCAGCGGCGCGCTCGCCATCCTCGCCTGGGTGGCCATCTACCAGCGGCGCCCCGAGAGGGTCAGGTCCCTGCTCGACGAGGCGCTGGAAGCCGTACGCACGGTCGACGACCCCTGGCACGAGACGGTCATCCGTTCCATGGAGGGCACGTTCGCGCTGTCCGAGGGCAGGGCGAAGGAGTCACAGCGATCCTTCGAGGCCGCGCTCGCCATCGCCCACGAACTCGACAACCACTGGGCCGCGCCGGTCGCCCTCATCGGCCTCGCCCAGGTCGCCTGGCTCCGCGGCGACCTCGTGGAGGCACGCGTCCGCTACGAGCGCGCCCTCGACATGCTCCAGGACATCACCGCCCACTGGCAGGCGATCACCTGCCTGTCGGGGCTCGGCCGGATCGCGCTGGCCCAGGGAGACCTCCCCACCGCGCGGGTCAGGCTGATCGAGAGCCTGAGACTCTGCATCGGGACCGGACAGCGGCTCGGCGTGGCCCGCCGCATCGAGACGCTCGCACAACTCGCGCTCGCCGAGGAGGACGACCGCCGGGCGGTGCGCCTGGCCGGGGCCTCCGCCGCGATCAGGAGCGCGATGAGCGGCGCCGTACTGCCACCCGGGTTCGGGGCGCGGATGGAGGAACTGCTCCAGCCCGCCCGTGCGCGCCTCGGTGACGCGCTCGTCGCCCAGCTGTGGGCGCACGGCCAGGAGATGTCCCAGGAACAGGCGGTCCGCTACGCGCTGCAGTTCGACGAGCCGTCCGAGGCGCCCCTGCTGCTCGGCAAGCATCCGGTCGCGGCCCCGCTGACCACGCTCACCTGCCGCGAATGGGAGATCGCCGAGCTGATCGCGAGGGGGATGAGCAACAAGGCCATCGCCGACGAGCTGGTGATCAGCCCCGCCACCGCCGCCAGGCACGTCGCCAACATCCTGGGCAAGCTCGGCTTCTCCTCCCGCACCCAGGTGGCGACCTGGGTCATCGAGCAGAACCGCTCCTAGGCCGCGCGTTCGCGCGTCCCGTCCGGCGGGGGTGCGGCTCTACATACCTCGGGCTACACATTCGTGGGCGTGAAGATACATCTCCGGATACGCAGTCCGGTGCATGTGTCGTGCTCACCGCGCGCCGTACGTTTTCCTGGTGTTCGACCGATGACGTCCAGCCTTCCGCACCGTGCCGGTCACAGTTCCGGTCCGGGACGGCAGGTCCACACCATCCCGGGCGTCTCGGTCGAGCACGCCGCGGACGTCGCGTGTCCCCGTTGATGGCCCGGGTCTCCTCGGAGGGGTGGAGACCTGGGTCATGGGCCATGCGACAGCGGGCTCGAGTCGCGCAGGGCTCGGGCCCGCCCATCGCGTCTCCGTTTTCGCGGAGGCCACGGAGGTTCGCGGAGGCCGGGGAGTCGACGGACCGGTCGCATCGGGGGTTTCGAGCGCAAGGAGCGGTTTCATCGATTTCGTTGGTTTCGTCGAAGGGCGGAGCCCGTGGCCCCGACGCCCGCCGGGGATGCAGGGGATTCGATGCGGAGGCACGTTTTCAACGGGGATTCGGAGCACGGGGAGCGGTTTCGTCGAGGGTGCGGGACCCGCCGACCGGGTGCACGCCGGGGGTGCGGGACCCGCCGACCCGGTGTGCGCCGGGGGCAGGAGGCCGAATACACAGTCATCTACATACATCTACGGATGCCCGCGCGGATGGAACGGCCCTACCGTCATGCGGCATGAGACCCACCTCCCCGTCAACCAGCTGCACCCTCACCGAGGCGGTGTTCGGCTACGCACACGGTCGAGGTGATCGACCCGCGCTGATCGACCTCGGTGCCGGGGTGGTGTACGGCTATCGCCGGCTGGCCGCGGAGGTGACGCGGGGGGCGTCGGGCCTGGTGAGGCGGGGAGCCAGACGGCGCCAGGTGGCCGGGATCCACGTGGACAGCGCGGTGGCCCAGACACTGGCGGTGCACACGGTCATCGCGGCGGGAGGGGTGGCGGCGCCGATCACCTCCGGATGCGAGGAGATGGCCGACCTGCTGGCCGAGTGGGACGCGCGGCTGCTCATCACCACCCCGCGCCTGGCGGACGTGTCGTTGCGGGCCGTGGAGGACTCGCGGGTCCGGCAGGTGATCGCGTTCGGTCAGGCCCGTGACACCGTCGACTTCGCCGACCTGCTGCTCCTGGAGCCCGTCCCGCTGCCCTTCCTCGATCCGGCGGTGCAGCCCGCCCTCCTGATCGACGACGGGGGGGTGCTCACCCACCACGACCTGATCACGCGGATGAACACGCTCGACGAGGGTGCCGAGCTGGGCAAGTCCGACGTCCTGCTGGTGACCTGGCCCCTGAAGTGCAGTCTGGCCATGACGACACTGATCGGGCTGGCGCTGATGCGCGGCTCCCTGGTCGTCGTGGCCCCCGGCCTCGCGTCCGACGAGCTGTCGGCGACGATCCACGACTTCGGGGTCACCGTCGTGGCACTGTCCGACGGAGCCGTCCAGCGCGTCTGACGGCCTCTCCGAGGTGACCTGCAGGTGGTCGCCGACCGTGTCCGACCGTGTCCGGGCGCGTCCGATAGCCTCCCCGAGATGGCCTGGCAGGGGTTTGACCTGGCCTGATGCCCATCCGGCGGCGTGCTTTCCCGTTCCGCTGGGTAGTCAACGATCAGCCCGTTCGACGAAGGGGATCGTCTCCATGGCGCGCGTTCTGATCACCGGTTCCACCGACGGCCTCGGTCTCATGGCCGCCCGGCTGCTGGCCCACGACGGCCATGACGTCACCCTGCACGCACGTAACGACACCCGCGCCGGTGACGCGCGCGACGCGCTGCCGGAGGCCGAAGCCGTCCTCATCGGCGACCTGACCACCATCGAGGGAATGCGGTCGGTCGCCGCCCAGGCCGGCAGGACGGCCCGCTACGACGCGATCATCCACAACGCCGCCGTCGGATACCGGGAGCCGCGCAGGATCGAGACCGCCGACGGGCTCGCCCACGTGTTCGCGGTCAACGTGCTCGCCCCTTACCTGCTCACGGCACTCATCACCCCGCCCGATCGGCTGGTCTACCTGAGCTCGGGCATGCATCGCGGCGGGGACACCGGTCTGGACGACCTCCAGTGGACCGCCCGGCCCTGGGACGGCTCGCGGGCGTACGCTGACAGCAAGCTGCTGGACGTCGTCCTCGCGTTCGCGGTCGCCCGCCGATGGCCCGACGTGCTGTCCAACGCGCTCGAACCCGGCTGGGTCCCGACGAAGATGGGAGGTCCGGGCGCGCCCGACGACCTTTCCCAGGGGCCGGTGACGCAGGCGTGGCTCGCCGTGAGCCAGGACCCCGAGGCCACCGTGACCGGCGGTTACTTCCACCACCGGAAACCGTGTTTCGTCCATCCCGCCGCGCGCTCGCCCGAGTTGCAGGACGGTCTTCTCGACGCGTGCGCCAAGCTGACCGGCGTCTCTCTCCCGTCGCACGCGGCGTGAGCGTCCGGGGCATCGTGTTCCGGGCCGCGTTCCTCATCGCGTGATCGGCCGTCGGCTCCTCAGGACCGCAGCCCTGATGGGCTGACCAGGGAGTCGCCCAGCGCGGTGCGGTGGTACAGGACACCGCGACCGGCGCGGCTCCCGGTGACCAGGCCCGCCCTGCGCAGGGCGGAGATGTGCCCGCCCACGGTCCCCAGGCTCAGCTCCAGCAGGGATACGAGCTGGGTGGTGGTCGCCGGGGTCGCCAACTCCAGCAGGAGGCGGGTCCTGGTTCTGCCGATCAGTCCGGCCAGGCCGTCCGGCGTCTCGGGCGGGACGCCGGTGCCCCGAGCCGGATAGCTGATCGCATACGGCCAGTGGGACTCCAGGTAGGAGCCGATCCCGGTGGGGAACACGGTCGGTATGAAGAGCAGCCCGCGCCCGTCGAGCCGGTGGGTCTCGTCCGCGCCCCTGGAAAGCACCTCGATGACACCGTCGGGACGCCACCGGACCCGGGGGTTGAGGTCGTCGAGTGCCGCGCCCCAGCCGTAGGTCGCGAGGCGGCCCGCCCGCTGGATCACGTCCCGCTCCAGGATCGCGTGGAAGCGCGGCCACGCGGGGGACACGATCTCCTGCCAGATCGCACTCAGCGCCTCGGCGAACAGCCGTACGACCTCTGGCGAGAACAGCACGTCCATGACGGGCCGGGGAAGGCGCGGCGCCCCCTCCAGGTTCCTGGTGATCTCGGCGTGCGCCCGCGCCACCGGGGTGGCCCGCACCACCGCGATCTCCGTCTCGAACGGGGTGTTCACGCCGGTCGGCGGCGGTGCGGGGAAGTCGGCGTTGTAGTACCGCTCGCGGAACAGCGCCACCATGGGAACCAGCCCGGGGTGGGTGAGCAGCAGCCTCTCGTACGGCTCCCGCATCCTGCCGATCCACGCCCGCCACTGCCCGGCCTCCCGCCTGCCGGAGAGGATCCAGAGCGCGTGCTTGGTCACGATGAGCGGGGAGATGGCGAACCTGCTCGCCATGATGTCGTGCGGGGTGACCTCGATGCGGAAGACCACTAGGCGACCTTTCGGATATATCCGAAAGGTTAGTCGGCCGTCCGGGCGTCTTCCACCATCGTGTCCATGACCACACAAGAGCGCGGCGCGACCTATACGGAGGTCTTCGCGAGCCGGGAGTTCCGTGTCCTGTTCGGAAGCTTCACCCTCCTGGTGGCGGGGGACCAGGTCAAGATGCTCGCCCTGTCGGCGCTGGTGTACGCGCGGACCGGCTCGCCGGGACTGTCGGCGGCGGCGTACATGGTGGGTTTCCTCCCCTACATCGTCGGCGGGACGTTCCTGCTCTCGCTGGCCGATCGGCTCCGCCCGCGCGCGCTGATGATCACCGGTGAGCTGCTGCGGATGGTGACCTGCCTGCTCCTCGCCTTCACCGGGCTGCCCGTCTGGGGGATGCTCGTCCTCGTTCTCACCACCGGTCTGTTCTCGCCGGTCTTCGGGGCGGCGCGCAGCGCACTCCTGCCCGACCTGCTGCCCGGCGACGCGTTCGTCCTGGCCAGGTCGGTGCTGAACGTGACGTCCGCCGGGGCCCAGATCGGCGGCCTCGCGGCGGGCGGCGCCATCCTCGCCTTCGTCGGACCCGAGGGGGCGCTGACCGTCACCGCGGTCCTGTCCCTCCTGGCGGCCGCGGTGCTGCGTTACGGCCTGCCCGACTTCCCCGCCAGGAACGCGAGGGGCACCGGCTCGCCCGGCGCCGACACAAAGGAGGGTGGCCCCTCCGGCGGTGGCCTTCCCGATGAGAACCTCTCCGATGGCGAGCTCTCTGACACGGGTATTCCAGGCAGCGGCTCCCTCACCGAGGAGACGGGCAAGGCGGATGCCCGGACCCGGGCGGGTGGCGGCGCCGTACGGGAGACGCTGCGCGTCAACCGGACCCTGCTGACGGACTCCCGCGTACGCGGCCTGCTGTTCGCGCAGTGGTTGCCGATCTCGCTCGTGGTGGGTGCCGAGGCGATGATGGTCCCCTACCTGGGAAACACCGCAGGATTCGCGCTCGCCGCCGCCTCTGTCGGCCTGGCGATCGGAAACTTCGTCATCGGCCGGTTCGTCTCGCCCACCGGAAGGGAACGACTGGCGTTTCCCTTCGCGATCGTGTCGGGCGTCCCCCTGCTCGCCTTCGTCCTCCAGCCGGGGCTCGCGGGAGCCGCGCTGATCGTGATGCTCGCCACCGCCGCGTCGAGCGCCTGCCAGCTGGGATTGCAGCGGTGGTTCGTGGACGCGGTGCCGGAAGCCGTGAGGGGGCAGGCCTTCGGCCTGGCCGCCGCAGGAATGATGACCGGCCAGGCCGTGGGCGGCGCCCTCGCCGGCGTCGCCGCCGAGCTGACCTCCCCGCACATGGCGATCGTCCTCATGGGAGCCGTGACGGTCCTCAGTTCCCTCGCCCTGCACCGCCCCCTGAGAACCGGCGGACAGTCGCCCGCATGACGATGCTCCGCCCCAGGAGACCGGGCATCGTTACGTAATCAACTGACTTCGACGTGCCTTAGTGTAATGATTGGTCAACGCAGCGTCGTGACCTGTCTTTGGGGATGCGGCCCGGCGATGACCACGGATGACGAGCAACCGACAGGAGTACCGTGATATCGAGGCACAGTAGGGGAGGAGCGGTGATGAGTAGACCTCTCGAATCCCCCAACCCTCTCGCCGGTGCCGTTCTCGCGGTGGTGAAGGTGGCCCATGAGCTGAATTGCCAGGTCAACAGGACCAAGCTGTCGAGGTTTCTCTATCTCGCCGACCTGGAGGCCGTGGAGTCGGGATACACCCCGTTCACCGGCGCCACGTGGCGATGGGGCGAGCAAGGTCCCTATGATCACGCGCTTACGCGGGCAGAGGACTGGGTGGTGGAAAGCGAGTTGGTGGAACGCCACGATCATCGGGATACGGGCTGTGGCTCGCACCTGCTCACCCTGACCGTCGATATTGAAGATCCACTGAATGCGACCGACATGGAATGTGTTCGGGATGTGCTTCGCCTGCACGGAGGCAAGAGCGCGACCGACCTTGAGCATCTTTCCCGCGAGACCATTCCCGTCATCGAGGCGCAGGCGGGCGGCGAGCGAGGAGCACTACTCGATCTCAATCGTGCGCGGCGGCGCAGGCAGGTGGAAACGCTTCTAGAGCGCTTCCGGTCACGACGCGGAGCGCGCCCTTCACAGCAGGACGATCCAGGGGTTGGCGCCGTTCTTGAGGCGGAGTTCCGGGGGATGAGAGACGGCCTCCGGCGAGCTAACGCGAAGATGCTGGATGATCAGTGAAGGGTTCCATCCGTAAGGGTGGCGTTTACCTCGTGCCCGACCGGTCGCTCACGATGCCTCCCAATGACCAGCGCAACTTCCATCCGAAACGGCCAGTGATCGTTCTCAGCGGTGACGCGAAAAACGAACAGGACGACTGGCCCTTGGTGTACGTCGTCCCCACGTCAACGGCGACTACGCGCAAGACCGAATACTGCGTCAAGCTCGCCCAGGGAACAGGCAACCTTCCCAGTAAGTGCTGGGTGCGTACGGTCTGCGCCCAGCCGTTCCTCAAGGAGGAACTCGGCGACTATTTGGGACGGTTACCCGCGCAGTACCTTTCCCTGGTCGAGGACAGTCTGTTCGCTTACATGGGTCTCGCTGACTGAGGCACTCTCGGGCACGTTCCCCATGTTCCAGCCTTTTCTGTGATGTTCCCGGCCACAGGGGGGGCAGAGGTCGACGCTTTCGCCGGGGGTGAGGCGTCGGATATCGGCCCTGAGCCGTTCGGCCTCGCTGGCGAGCACGCTCTCCAGCACCTTGACGCCCCAGTCGTTGATCAACCCGTCGTAGATCGCGTACGCGCGTCGGGGTGTCATCCGGGTCAGGGGCGGGTCAGGCGGTCGTAGACGGTCGCGGCCGTCAGGCCGTAGGCGAGGTGCGGGACGATGTCGGAGACCCAGGACGACGCGTCCCACTCGCGCGGATCGGTCAGGCCCAGTGTGGTGAGGGGGGCCACGCTCGCGGCCATCGCCATCGCCGACAGTCCCAGGGCGGCCAACGGCGGCGGGACGCGACGGTCTCCGGTCAGCAGGCCGTACAGCCCGCCGACGCCCAGGCCCGTCGCGTACCCGAGCAGCGCGCCCATGCCCTCGCGCCTGCTGTCGGCGGCCTCCCCCGAGCCGAGGTCGGCACCCGCGCGGTCGGCCAGCTTGCCCGCGGCCTCGGCCGGCAACCCGCTCGCGGCCCGGCCACGTACGACCATGTCCAGGTAGCCGGCGATGTTCAGCGCGGTGGTGCCCGCCGCGCCGGCGAGGATCCCCGCCACCGGGCTCACGCCCGTCGCCTTCCCGCCAGGCGCGGGCAGGCCGGATCGTGGATGTGCCCTGACCCCGTGGCGGTCCTGGCCCGTGGCCGTCGCCGCGGAACGGCTGTCCTCCACCCCTGCGACATGCGCTCTCCCCCGAGTCGGCAACGAGGTCGGTATGCCCGCCGTCGTCACGGCCAACCCCGCGCCGACCTGCGCCTTCGCGGGGACGGAGACAGCGGGGGACAGGGGCAGCGGTGGGACGGGGAGAGGGACAGGGGTCAGCGGTGGGAGAGGGAACCGCTCCTGACGCCCGAGGCGTGCAGGTCGGTCTCCACCCGCGCGGCGGTGGCGAGCAGCGGCGGGAGCAGATCGCGACGGGCGGACTCCGGGGTCGTCCGGCTCGCGTGCGAGGAGATGTTGATCGCGGCGCTCACCCGTCCCGAACGTTCCCTGACGGGGACGGCGATCGAGCGCAGGCCCTCCTCTAACTCCTGGTCGACCATGGCCCAGCCCTGGGCGCGGACCTTCTCCAACTCGGTCCTGAGGGCGGCGGGGGAGGTGATCGTGTTGGGGGTGAACCGGTGGAACTCGACGCGCCCGAGGTAGGCGTCGAGGTCGTCGGGCGGCAGCCAGGCGAGCAGCACCCTGCCCATCGAGGTGCAGTGGGCCGGGAAGCGGGTGCCGATGTTGATGGTCACCCGCATGATCCTGCTGGTGGCCACCCGGGCCACGTAGACGACGTCCTCGCCGTCGAGCACCGCCACCGACGCCGACTCGCGCACCTCGGCGACGAGGCGTTCGAGGTGCGGCTCGGCCACCTCGGGCAGCGAGAGGCCGGACAGGTAGGCGTACCCGAGATCCAGGACGCGGGGGGAGAGCGCGAACAGCCGCCCGTCGGTCCTGACGTAGCCGAGGTCGACGAGCGTCAGCAGGAACCGCCGGGCCGCGGCCCTGGTCAGGCCGGTCGCGCGGGCCACCTCGCTGAGCGTCAGCTCGGGGCTCGTCGCGCTGAACGCCTTGATCACCGAGAGCCCGCGTGCCAGTGACTGGACATGCTCCGAGCCACGGTCAATCGGTTCGGTCATCCCCGCCCTCCCCGTTTCCCTCGAAGTCTCCCTCGGACCTCAGTGCCGCCCGTGCCACCGCGAACGCCCGGTTGGCGGCGGGCACGCCCGCGTAGATCGCGGTCTGCAGCAGGACCTCCTTGATCTCCTCCTCGGTCAGGCCGATGCGGAGCGCGGCCCTCACGTGCATGGCCAGCTCGTTCTCGTGCCCGAGCGCGGCGAGCATGGCCAGCGTGACACAGCTGCGGGTGCGCCGGTCCAGGCCGGGGCGGGTCCAGATCTCGCCCCAGGCGTACCTGGTGATGAACTCCTGGAAGTCCGCGGTGAACGGGGTGGTCGTCGCGACGGCGCGGTCCACGTGCTCGCCGCCGAGCACGGCCCGGCGCGTCGCGTCCCCGGCCTCCCACCTCTTCGTGTCGCTCATCTCCCCGGTCTCCCCGGGCCTCCGCGCATCCGCGTCGCTCATTCTTCGGGCCTCCCCGCGCTTCTGTCCGTCCAAGCCGCTCATTCGTCCGGCCGCCCCGCCCGTGCCCCCGGCTTCCCGCTCGCCCGTGCCGCTCATTTTCCGGTCTCCCGTCCGTTCATGCCACTCGTCCGCGGTCGGTCCGCTCAGGTGCGGGCTCATCCGAGGTTCTCGTGGGCGGCGAGCGCCCGGTCGACGAAGACGGCGGCGGAGCCGAGGGCGCCCGCCGGGTCGAGGGCCGCGTCGATCTCCTCGGCGCTCAGACGGACACCGGGATCGGCGAGCAGGACCTCCCGCAGTTGCGAGCCCTCTCCGGTGGCGCGGGCGCAGGCGGCGTCCACCAGTCGCCGGGCCTCGGGGGTGCCTCCGAGGCGTACGACGACCTGCTCGGCCATGAGCAGCCCGCGGGTCGCGCCGAGGTTGGCGCGCATCCTCGCGACGTCCACGGTGAGGCCCTCCAGTACCTCACGGAGCCAGGAGGCGGCGCTGCCGACGAGCCTGAACAGCTCGCCCAGCGTTTCCCACTCGGCCTGCCAGGGGCCGGCCGCGCGCTCGTGCTCCTGGACCATGCCGTCGAGGATCGAGGCGACCAGCCCGGGGACGCGCTGGACGCAGGCGAGTACGGACATCGAACCCACCGGGTTGCGCTTGTGCGGCATCGCGCTGGAGGTGCCCCGGCCGGGACCCGTCGGCTCGGCGACCTCCGCCACCTCGGTCTGGGCGAGCAGCTTCACGTCGTTCGCGGTCTTGCCGAGTGTCCCGGCGACGGTGCCGAGTGCGCAGGCGAGCCGGGCCACCGGGGTCCGGTCGGTGTGCCAGGGGACGACCGGCTCGGCGAGTCCCAGCTCGGCCGCGAGGAGTGGCGGCACCTCATGTCCTCGCGCGCCGAGGACCGAGAGGGTGCCCGCGGCCCCGCCGTACTGGACCGGCAGCGGCACCCGCGCGAGGCCGGTCCTGGCGTGGTCCAGTGCGCTGAGCCAGCCCGCCGCCTTCAGCCCGAACGTGATGGGTACGGCGTGTTGCAGCACGGTACGTCCGGCCATGACGGTGTCGCGGTGTTCGGACGCCAGTCGCGCGCAGGCGTTCGCGCAGGCCGACAGGTCGGTGAGGACCGGTGCGAGGGCGCGACGGGCGATCAGCATGGCCGCGGTGTCGTTGACGTCCTGGCTGGTGGCGCCGTAGTGGACGAACCGCCGCAGCTCCGGCTCGATCCGTTCTCGCAGGGCGGCGACCAGGGGGATGACGGGGTTGCCGGTCCGCGCGGCCTCGCGGCCCAGTTCGGCGATGTCGTACAGCTCGGGACGGCAGGCCGCGGCCAGCGCGGCGGGCACCTCGGCGGGGACGAGGCCGATCCCGGCCTGCGCGCCGGCGAGCGCGGCCTCGACGTCCAGCATGGCGGCGAGCCAGGCGACGTCCGACACCCGCGCCGACGCCTCGCCCCTGGCGAACATCCCTGAGAACAGGCCGGTGGAGGGGCCTGAAGACGGACCGGACGGGTCGGGCGGACCAGACGCGCCGGACGTGCCGGACGTGCCGGACGCGTCGGACGGGTCGGGCGGGCCGGGATGCGGATCGGAGAACAGGCCGGGAGAAAGGTCGTCGGGAGAGGGGCCTGAGGACGGGCCGCCGGTCGTGGGAGAGATCATGTCCACCTCCGGGTGGTCCGGACGCCGCTCAGGAGCCCGTTCCCTCAAGGACGACGGCGAGGCCTTGGCCCACGCCGATGCAGATCGCGGCCAGACCGTACCCGCCGCCCCTGCGGTGCAGTTCGTGGGCGAGGGCGCCGAGGATGCGCGCCCCCGAGGAGCCGAGGGGGTGGCCGAGGGCGATGGCGCCGCCGTTGACGTTTACGATCTCGGGGTCGAGGTCGGGCCACTCGGCGAGGCAGGCCAGCGACTGGGCGGCGAACGCCTCGTTGAGCTCGACCACACTCAGGTCGGACCAGCCGATGCCCGCGCGCTTGAGTGCCGTGCGGGCCGCGTCGACGGGTCCGATGCCGAACAGGTGCGGCTCGACGCCGATCACCGCGCGGGAGACGATCCTGGCCAGCGGGTCCCGCCCGGATCGGGCGGCACCCGCCTCGTCGCCGATGAGCAGTGCGGCGGCGCCGTCGTTGAGGGGGGAGGCGTTGCCCGCGGTGACGGTGCCGTCGTGGCGGAAGACCGGCTTCAGGCCGGACAGGGACTCCTGGGTCGAGTCGGCCCTGACGGACTCGTCGTGGTCGAGGGCGTCGAGCGGGACCACCTCGCGCTGGAAGACGCCACCCTCCCAGGCCGCCGCCGCGCGCCGGTGGCTGCGCAGCGCGAACCGGTCCTGGGCCTCGCGGCCGATGGCGTAGCGGTTGGCGAGGATCTCGGCGCCCTCGCCCAGGGCGACCGTCCACTCGGCGGGCATCCGGGGGTTGACCATGCGCCAGCCGAGGGCCGTGTCGTGCAGGGACCGCTCTCCCCGCTCGAAGCCCCTCGCGGGCTTGGGCATCACCCACGGCGCCCGGCTCATCGACTCGGAGCCCCCGGCGACCACCAGGGACGCGTCGCCCACGGCCACCGCGCGGGAGGCGGCGATCGCCGCCTCCAGGCCGGAGCCGCACAGCCGGTTGAGGGTCGTGCCGGGCACCGTCACCGGCAGCCCGGCGAGGAGCACGGCCATCCGTGCGACGTCCCGGTTGTCCTCGCCCGCGCCGTTGGCCGCGCCGAAGAACACATCCTCGATCGCGGCCGGGTCGAGGGCGGGGGCGCGGTCGGCCAGCGCGCGGACGACGTGGGCGGCGAGGTCGTCGGGGCGGACGCCCGACAGGGCTCCGCCGTACCGGCCGATGGGCGTGCGGACCGCGTCGAGGATGTAGACGTCGTTCACGGTGGAGGGCTCCTGTCTGGGAGTGCTCGGAGGTCGCGGCCGCCGGTCTGAGGGTGCGCGGAGGTCGTGGTCGCGGCGGACCTCGCCGCCGCTGTCCGCGGGGTCGATCCCTCGGTGATCGTTCCTTGACATATCCGACATAAGCGGCGTAGCTTCCGCGATACGTCTCGTTCGTTGAGGGAATCATTGTTCGCATAACGAACATTATCCCTTAGTCCTTTCCCTCGGGAGGTCCCGTGCCCCGTACGACCCTCATGGATGCGAAGACGTGGACCGGGCAGGTCTTCGGGAACGGCTGGGTGACTTCGCACGCGGGAGACGCGGCCGTGGTCGAGCCCGCCACCGGAGCCGAACTCGGCAGGGTCGGCGTGGCGGGGGCCGAGGACGTGGCGGCGGCGGCCGTGCTCGCCGTACGGGCGCAGCGGGAGTGGGCGGCGGCCTCCTTCGAGGAGCGGGCGGCCGTGCTGCGACGGGCCGGGAGGCTGTTCGAGGATCACGCGGAGGAGATCCAGGACTGGATCGTTCGCGAGGCCGGGTCGATCCGCCCCAAGGCGGGCGTGGAGACACACGTCGCCGCCCAGGAGTGCTACGAGGCCGCCGCGCTGGCGTCCCAGCCGCCGGGAGAGATCCTGCCGACCGTCAAGCAGCGGCTCAGCCTGGCCAGGCGGGTACCGGTGGGGGTGGTCGGCGTGATCGCGCCGTTCAACTTCCCGCTCATCCTCGCCATCCGTTCGGTCGCCCCTGCGCTCGCCCTGGGCAACGCGGTGATCCTCAAGCCCGACCCACGCACCGCCGTCTCCGGGGGTGTCGCCATCGCCCGCGTCTTCGAGGAGGCGGGACTGCCGTCCGGCGTGCTTCAGGTGCTGCCGGGAGGGGTGGAGGCGGGGCAGGCGCTCGTCGGCGATCCGCTGGTACGGGTGATCTCCTTCACCGGCTCGACCTCGGCGGGACGCGCGGTCGGCGAGGCGTGCGGGCGGCTGCTCAAGCGGGTGCATCTGGAACTCGGCGGGAACAGCGCGCTCATCGTCCTGGACGACGCGGACCTGGACCTCGCGGTCTCCGCGGGCGCGTGGGGCTCCTTCCTGCACCAGGGGCAGATCTGCATGACCACCGGACGCCACCTGGTGCACTCCTCGATCGCGGAGGAGTATGTGGCCCGGCTCGCGGAGAAGGCCGACCACCTGCCGGTCGGCGACCCCGCGGGCGGGCAGGTCGCGCTCGGCCCGCTCATCGACTCGGGCCAGCGGGACAAGGTGCACAACCTGGTCACCGCGAGCGTCGACGCCGGGGCGCGGCTGGCGGCGGGCGGTACCTACGAAGGGCTCTTCTACCGGCCCACGGTCCTGGCGGACCTGCCCGAGCGCGCTCCCGCCTACGTCCAGGAGGTGTTCGGCCCGGTGGCGCCCGTCGTGCCGTTCTCCACGATCGAGGAGGCCGCCGCGCTGGCGTCCGACAGCGAGTACGGCCTGTCGCTGGGCATCCTCACCCGCGACGCGATGCGGGGCCTCGCGCTGGCCGACCTCGTTCCCACCGGGATCGTGCACGTCAACGACCAGACGGTGGACGACGAGGCGGTGGCCCCGTTCGGCGGGGTCGGGGCCTCGGGCACCGGCTCGCGTTTCGGCGGAGGACGGGCCAACATCGAGGCTTTCACCGAGACCCGCTGGGTGACGATGCAAGGAAATATCGCGACCTACCCCTTCTGATCGCCTGACCCGACTTCCCCGACGGTGCGCCGTGACGGCGGCAGGCCGTGTCCTGACACCCTTTTGTGATGACCCAGCTGCCCCTGATGGTGCGCCGTGAGGCTTATGGGAGAGTTGGGCAATGTCCGAACGGGGAGTCAGTGTGTCGCGGGCGTCGGGGACGCCGTTGATGCCGCCGGTGTCGTCGGCGTCGCGGGTTCTGCTCATCGCGGGATTCGTGCTCGCGTCGCTCAACCTGCGGCCCGCGCTCGCGGGCTTCTCCCCGGTGCTGGACGAGATCATGAACGATCTCGGGCTGAACGCCGCCGGGGGAGGGGCGATCACCACGGTCATGGTGGTCTGCCTGGGCGTCCTCGGCCCGCTCGCTCCCCTGCTCGCCCGCCGCTTCGGCCTGGACCGCACGCTTCTGGCCGGGCTGCTGATCCTGGCGGCCGGGGTGACACTGCGCGCCGCGGGCAGCGTCCCGGCCCTCTACGCGGGTGCTGCCGTCGCCGGTACGGCCATCGCGGTGATGAACGTCGCGATGCCCGGCGTGGTCAAGCAGCACTTCCCCTCGCGGGTCGGGCCGTTCACCGCGATCTACGTCTCCGGCCTGGTGCTGGGCGCCGCCCTGGCGTCGGGTTCCGTGGTGCCGATCGAGCGGGCCACCGGGCTCGGCTGGCGCGAGGTGACCGCGATGACCGCGATCCCCGCACTGGCCGCGGCGGTGCTCTGGCTGCCCCAGGCGCTGCGCCGCCCCGCTCGCCAGGAGGCCGCGCCCAGGCCGTTCGCCCTGCTGCTCCGCAACCGGGTGACCTGGTACGTCACCGCCTACATGGGCATACAGTCGCTCACCTTCTACATCATGCTGGCCTGGATACCGACGATCTTCAAGGACGCGGGACTCCCCGCCGACCAGGCCGGATACATGCTCAGCCTCACCAACCTGGCCCAGGTGGCGGCCACGCTGACCGTCCCGGTGCTCGCGGGACGCGCCCGGTCACAGGTGCCGTACGTCACCGCCGCGACCGTTCTCACGATCGCCGGATACCTCGGCGTGCTGTTCGCGCCGGCCGCCCTGCCGTGGCTGTGGATGATCGTCCTTGGGGTGGGGCAGGGCGCCTCGATCGCGCTCGCCCTGCTCATCATCACGCTCCGCGCGCCCGACCCGGTCTCGGTGACCGCGCTGTCGGCCGTCGCCCAGTCCGTCGGCTACACGCTGGCCGCGCTCGGACCGCTCCTGATCGGAGCTCTCTACCAGCTCTCGGGCGGCTGGACACTGCCACTGCTGGCGGGGCTCGGCGCGTGCGCCCTGCAACTGGGAGCCGGATTCCTGGCGGGCCGTCCGGTCACGGTGGTCGGCACGGACGGCTCACACCCGGCCGAGGGCTCACCCTCCTCGGCCTGAGCGGACGGCTCACGCCCGGCCGAGGACTCGCCCTCCCGGAACGCACGCCCCCGCCGGGCCGAAGACCCGTCCTCCCCGGGACGGCTCACGCCCCGCCGGGGACTCGTTCGTCCCGGCCCGACACCCGTTCCGGCTTCTCTCCGGCTCGGAAACCGTACCTTTACGAGTCGCTGTCCCCGCGACCCGTTTCCTTTGCGAGTCGTTGTCCCATCGGCCATCTGGGCCTTCTAGCGTCCTGAACATGATCCGTAGGCTTCTGTCCGCGGCGCTGGCGGTCCTCGCGACCGGTACCGTCGCCGTTGTGCTGCAGCAACCCGAACCCGCCACCGCCGAGCCCCGTGGCCGCGAACCCGTCGTCATCGGCCACCGGGGCGCCAGCGCGTACCGGCCCGAGCACACCCTGCTCTCGTACGAGACCGCGATCGCGCTGGGTGCCGACTACATCGAGCCCGACCTTGTCTCGACGAAGGACCACGTGCTGGTGGCCAGGCACGAGAACGAGATCGGCGGCACCACGGACGTCGAGAGCCACCCCGAGTTCGCGGGGCGCCGGACGACCAAGACGATCGACGGCGTCTCGATCACCGGCTGGTTCACCGAGGACTTCACGCTCGCCGAGTTGAAGACGCTCAGGGCCGAGGAGCGCATCCCCGACCTGCGTCCGAACAACACCGCCTTCAACGGACTCGCGGAGATCCCGACCTTCGACGAGGTCGTCGCGCTCGCCAAGCGGAGCGGGGTCGGCGTCTACCCCGAGACCAAGCACCCGAGCTATTTCGACTCCATCGGGCTCTCCCTGGAGGAGCCGCTGATCGAGGTGCTCGGCCGCCACGGCTGGCGCGGGAGCCGCGACCCGGTCTTCATCCAGTCCTTCGAGACCGCCAACCTGCGCGAGCTGAGGAAGAAGACCAGGCTGCCGCTGATCCAGCTCATCACCGCCACCGGCGCCCCGTACGACTGGGTCGCCGCCGGAGACCAGCGCACCTACGACACGATGGTCACTCCTGCGGGGCTCCGTGACGTGGCGGGCTACGCGGACGGCATCGGCGTCGACACCAGGCGGATCGTGCCCGCCGGTCCCGACGGCCGCCTCCTGCCGCCCACCACGCTCGTCCGCGACGCCCACCGCGCCGGTCTGAAGGTCCACACCTGGACCGTGCGGAACGAGAACGCGCAGCTCCCGGTGGACTTCCGGCTCGGCAACCCGGCGAGTCCGGCCTACCCGCGCGCCACCGGCAACGTGATGGGCTGGCTGGAGAGGCTCTACTCCCTCGGCGTCGACGGCGTCTTCGCCGACGACCCGGGCATGGCCAACGCCGTCAGGGCGCGCGTCTTCTGACACGTCCCCGCCCGGCCCTCAGAACGGGGGTCTCGCGTAGGCGAGATCCCCGTACTCCCTTACTTTCTGCGAAACCTCAGTCGACCACACCGTCCTCGCTGAGTGATGATCGTGCCCATGAATGTCTTGGTGCTGGGCGGAACACGCTTTGTTGGCAGAGTGTTCGTGGAACACGCCCTTGCCCTCGGGCATCAGGTGACGACGTTCAACCGCGGCCGGACGGGCCAGGACGTGCCCGGTGTGGAGGTTCTCCGAGGAGACCGGGAGAACGCGACTCATCTCCGCGAGCTGGTCACCGGCCGCGAGTGGGACTGGGTTGTCGACACCAGCGGGTACGTGCCCAAAGTCGTCGGGGATGCAGCCCGTCTCCTGTCGGGCCGGGCGGACGCCTATGTCTTCTTCTCCACCGTCTCGGTCTATCCGGCCTGGCCGGCCGAGCCTGTCAGCGAGGAAAGTCCCGCCTACGAATGCGCACCGGACGTGTCAGGCACGGCTGAGGACGAGGCGACGTGGACGGCCGCGCAGTACGGGGCCTACAAGGCCGGTTGTGAGCGCGCGGCGGTGGACGCCTTTGACGGCCGGGTCACCGTCCTGCGCCCCGGAGTGATCCTCGGGCCACAGGAGAACGTCGGCCGCCTGACCTGGTGGCTACGGCGAATCGAGCGCGGCGGCCGGGTGCTCGCACCGGGGGATGCCACGAAGCCGATCCAGCCGGTCGACATCCGGGACCTGGCCGCGTTCACCCTCAAGTGCCTGGAGAGGAAGACGGCAGGAACCTTCAACGTGGTGGCGCCTCAGGGGCAGGCCACCTTTGGGCGGATGCTCGACGCCTGCGTCGCCGAGATCGGGTCGGATGCCATGTTGACCTGGGTCGACGATGAATTCCTGATCGATCATCGGGTCGGGCAGTGGACCGAGATCCCACTGTGGCGGACTCCCCTGGGCACCTGGTCCGTGGACATGACCAGGGCGGCACACGCCGGGCTGACCTGCCGCCCGATCGAGGAGACGGTGCGAGACACCTACGGATGGTTGTCCAAGAGCGGAGACCCTTCTGCCTACGACCGTCAGGCTCACCACGGGTTGTCCCAGGAGAGGGAGCGAGAGCTCCTTGAGATCTGGAATCGCCGTTAAAAAGAGATGGGCGTTCGCGTGACGGTTTCGGCGGCGAATATCTCGATCTTTCCCGCCAAGGTGGTCGTCTCCCGAGACGGGACCGCAGCGAGTGACGTTCGGACCTGATGAAGCCGCTTCACCAGACCATCGACTCGCTTGTCCGCCGGCAGCGTGAACACGGGGGAGAGGGCGTCCGTTGCTCCGCTGACGTCATCGGAGAGCAGACGGGACGCCGCGAGATCGACGGAGGCGCTCGCTTCGGCGGCGTACCACCGCTCTTCGGTAGGTGCGCGACGGTATAGGGCGAGCGCGCGCTCACATTCGGTCTCCGCATCCGGCGCCAACCCGGCCCTCAGATAAGCGGACCCAGCGCAGAAGGCCTGTCGCGCCTCGTCGAAGCCGAACTCGCCACCCACACCGTCATGCAACTCCCCTTGAGGGCCGCGGGCGTCCCGGGCGCTGCGAATCGCTTTGCGAACCCCCTCGACATCACCGAGCAGGGCGGATGCTCGCGCCGCGATGCTGAGCAGGCGGACCCGGGCGGTGCCGGTGGGGGCGAGAGCGAGGCCCCGTTCCACCAACCGCAGCGCCTGTGCCGGACGGTCGGCCCAGAACTCCACGCAGGCCAGCAGACCGTCGGCCCACGCGGTCAGCTCGTCATGGCCGATGACCTCACCGTAGACCCGGGCCGCCCTGGCCTGCTCCGCCGCCGCGTGCGGGTAGCCGAGGTCGAAGCTCGCGCTCCCCAGCAGCCCGCAGACCTGTCCGGCGACCAGATAGAGGTCACGCTGCTGGCCGGGGTGGCGAGTGCGTTCGATGAGACGATACGTGCGATTGCGGATGCGCGTCAGCTCACCGAAAAGAGGAAGAGGTGCCGCGTGTACGTAGGCGCGGGCAAGGCGGGTGATGTCGTCGCTCAACTGCTCCAGGGCGTTGGGGCCGACGACGGCCGCCTCGGCCTCGGCGGCGTGGTCGCTGGACTCGTTGGCGGCACTCATGATCATCTCCCGTTCGGGTACGGGGACCGGGGTCTTCACGCCTGGGGAGCAGTCGGTGGCGAACCCGAGCTCTACCGGGCCGGTCTGGAAGAGGCGACACAGCAGGTCGAGGTAGTCCGCGCCGGGACGATGCCCGTTCTCCCAGTCCAGCCAGGACCTCTTGGTCAGTCCGCGAGAACCGAGAGCGTGGGTCTGGCACATGCGGTGCATCGCCTGGACGGCCTTGTCCGCGCTGCTCCAGCCCAGAGCGAGCCGGAAGCACTTCAGCGGATGGTGCTCGCAGCACCCGCCAATCTCCGCCGCGATCGCGTGCAGCACACCGATCGGCGGAGGATCCGCCTCCGGGGCGAGTCGGCGTATGCGGATGCGCTGGGCGCAATCGGCGTCATGTCCAGGCTTGGCCATCGTGGGGCCTCCCAAACGTCGTCGGCTACAACGCTACGTCACAGCAGGTGAGCTCGCAGCTATCCATAGGGTGTCCACCGATCTGGGCCGTTTCCCCGGAGACTCGCGACTCTCCGCCTGAACTCTCCGGCGATGGAGGGGCGGTCAGGCAGGGCCGGTAACACCCCGGTCAACATGATCAGTTCGCGAACCTGCCTCAGTAGGGGAAACGCCGCCGAGGCGGTCACGTCGAAGCCGTACGCCGCCAGAAGCTCGTCCGCGGGCGGGTGACCGAAGCGCAACGCGTTTACCGCGGTGGGTACCAGATCCCACGCCCGAGGCCCGTAGCACATCTGATCGAGGTCACAGAGAACCACCCCCTCCCCGCGCCAGAGCAGATTTCCCGCCCATGCATCACCGTGTATCAGCCCGTACGGCAGGCTGCGCCGGAGTGTGGGCAGTTCCGCCTCCAGCCGGTCACACCAGTCCAGCAGAAGACCACGATCACGATCGTGAACGACTTCCCGAGCCAGCCGCAGGTTGCTCCGGGCTTCCGTCACGGGATCCCAGGACGGCAGCGGGGAGGGTGATATCTGCGCGTGCAGTCGTCGTAGCAGTGGTGCGAGCCGTACGACAGGAGGGGAGCCGACCTGCTGGGGAAGATGTTCCCAGAATGTGGCGACCTGGCCGTCCATGAGGATTGCTTCGGGAACGTCACGGTGAATACGTACGGCGGGAAACCCGATGGCTTCGAGCCAGTGCGCCAGATGGACCACCCGACGCGCGCGGGTAGCCGTCTCCGCCGAGGCGATCCGCGCCACGGCTTTGGCACGTGGGAGATGGAAGACCACGTTTACGCACACACGGATCAGCCGGGCGTCCCTACCGTCGATGCCGGCCACGCGGCACAGCCGGAGCAAGGTGGAACTCTCCGACAGGACGGCACTCACCGGCAGAGCTCCCGAGGAGACGACAGGAAGGAGAACTCCTCAAGGCGCTCGACGAGCGCTCGCGCCCGTGGACAGCCGTGAAACCGTGACTCCCCGGCCACCTTGAGGCGTACACCGTTGAGACGCTGGGCCAGACCGTCGATGCGCTGGTGTTCGGGAAGCGACAGGACTTTGGTGATTACAGCCGCGGTTGCCTCCAGGTCACCGTTGAGAAGGTGTCCCACAGCGAGATCGGAGCAGGCGATCGCCTCGTTTCCATAGGCCCGCAGATGCGGCGGGCCTGACTGATAAAGCGAGATCGCCTGTTCGGCGAGAACGATCGCGTTCTCGGGACACCGCAGGTGGATGTACGTGCCAGCGGCGAGATAGGAGTGCTTGGCCAGGTCGAATCCGAACTCGCCGCCGACGTCGTCGTGGAGGTCGTCGTGAGAACCCGAACGATCCCAAGCACTACCGATCGCGCGTAAGGCGTCGGGCCTCATGCCCATCGCCGCCGACGCGAGCGCCTCTATACCGGCGAGGCGCGCGAACGCCGTGGTCCCAGGTGCGTACCGCTTCCCGTCGCGGGCGAGATCGGCCGCCGTCTCAGGGAACCCCGTCCAGTAGGCGATCATGGCCTGGAGGCCGCGTACCCAGGCACGCAGTGCATGGTGATCGATGATCGAGGCGTAGGTCCACGCAGCCCTGGCCTGTGCGGACGCCGCGGCCCGATTGCCCAGGTCAAGGCTCGCGTTGGCGAGCAACCCGCATACCTGCCCGGCCATCAGTGTCAGCTGGACGGCCTGAGCCGGTCGGACGCGTCCGTCCAGCAGCGCGAAGATCTCACCACGCAGCCGAAGCATCCGGTGAAAGAGCGGCATGGGATCGGCGTAGACGTACTCGGCCGCCAGCCGGCGGATCTCGTCGTCGGCATGTTCCAAAGTCACCGTACTCACATCGGTGAGCTGGGCAGCGGCGGCATGCGCGAGTGACTCACGAGCCGCGTCGGCTACAAGGGCCTCTTTGTGGAACGGCGGCGAAGTGGGTCCGCCTACTGGCGCGTATGAGCGCGCGAATCCCAGTTGCACCGGTCCGGTCAGCAACAGCCGGCAGAGAAGGTCCTGGTAGTCGGCGCTGGGCAGGTGCTCCCTCTCCCACTCGATCCATGATCGAGCGGTCAGGCCGCGCGTTCCGAGGCCTTCGCGGGCGCACATCTCGTGAAAGGACGCGACGGCTCTCTCGATGGTCCATCCTCTGGCCAGCCGGTACGCCTTGAGAGGGGAATGACCACAGCAGGAGCGGATCTCCTCAGCGAGCGCACCAGAGGACCTGCCAGGGCTCTGTGCCCGGATCCTCCTGGCGCAATTCACATCGTGACCAGGCATATCCCGACCGTAAGTCAGGTGCTCGCGCGGCAGTGGCCTGTTGAAGGTGTGAATCCGCCGCACTCTCAGTGTGAATCCACCGCACCTGCGTGCGGACCTCTCTCGCTACCGACGGTAATCGGTTCGCGACATCGTTGAACTCGTCCAGCAGTAGAGCAGCAGAGGGAGGCATCGTGGTGACCCTGCTCCAGCCTCGATCGGCCATCGTCGCCGCATGGCCCTTACGAGAGGACGCGCAAGCCGCTGCCCAAGCCAGGAATCTGATCCGGGAGGCTCTCACCGAACTGTTCGTTCCTCGGGATCCGGTGGACGACGCGGTGCTCATGGTGAGCGAGCTGGTGGGGAACGCCGTCATGTACGGGGACCCGCCTTTCGAGCTGGTCCTGCGATCCCTCGGGGAAGAGTTCCGTGTCGAGATGACAGACAGCGGCACCGTCAGACCGGCCATGCGTGCCACCGGAGTCGAATCAGAACACGGTCGTGGCTTGGGCATCGTTTTCGAGCTGTCGGGAGGCCGCTGCGGTTGGCGTAACGCCACCTACGTCACCAGAAGCGGACCGGAAGGCAAAGCCGTCTGGTTCATCGTCCCGACGAGCCGGATGGATCCGCCGTGAGGACCGGTCCTGAGAAACCCGCCCTGAGCCTTCAGCGACTGGTTGGCCGCCGGTCATGCGAATTCGTTCCCGACCAGCCCTGCCCCGTGAGGAGGTCGACATCATGATCAAGATTGCACTCTACGGAAGGCCGGGAGCCGGTAAATCCACGTTCGGAGCCTTCCTCGGCCAGGAGTTCACCGCCGTCGGCGTGCCGGTCGTACCCCTGAAGCTCGCCGCTCCGCTGTACACACTCCAAGCTGTCATCCACGTGTTCGCGGGACGCCCCCTGCTGGACCTCGGCCAGCAAGACGGGTTGTTGCTCAACGACCTGGCCGTTCACCTGCGCCGGATCAACTCCGCCGCGCTGATCGACCCATTCGTCCGTCGGGTCGTCCAGGCCGCCGAGAAGTATCCCGGCGGTGCGGTGGTGTGCGACGACATGCGAGCTCCTGACGTCGAGGCGCTGGCCGAGATGGGCTTCCTTCTGGTGGAGGTGTGGGCACCGGAGAGGATAAGGCAGCCCCGCAAGCAGGCCCGCGGGGATCTGTCGCCGGGCGCGGACGACCATGTCACCGAGCTTCCGCCGGACTGCGCTCCCCACCACCGGGTGATCAATGACGGTGGCTTGAAGCAGTTGCGAGGCCGGGCGGCCGAGCTCGTGCGCGAAGTCATGCCGTGATCCTCACCGGACCAGAGATCATCCGCCAACAGAAGGCAGGACGCATCGCCCTGGAGCCCTTCGACTCCGAGCAGGTCAACCCCAACAGCTACAACTACCGTCTGGGTGCGGTGCTGCGCACATATCGCGGTCCAGTGGTCGACGCGCTGGGGGAGCACTTGGTGCGGGAGATCACCATTCCCGACGAGGGAGCCGTACTGCGGCCGGGCCGGGTGTACCTGGGTACCACCGTCGAGCGGATCGGCAGCGACCACTACGTGCCATCTCTGATCGGCCGCTCCTCTCTCGGGAGGCTCGGCGTCTACCTGCAGGTCTCCGCCGACCTGGGAAACCTGGGTGCGGTTCACCGCTGGACGTTGGAGATCGTCGTGTGTCAGGCCGTCCGCGTCTACGCCGGGATGATCGTCGGCCAGGTGTCCTTCTGGGTTCCCTCCGGTGACCGGCTTCCCTACGACGGCCACTTCGGACGCTTCTCCGAAGCCGTCCCTCCCTATCCCGGCCTGCTGACCGCAGGGCGCCGCCCCGCTCGCAGAGGAGCCAAGGAATGATCTTGACGGGACCGGAGATCACTCGCCAGTACGAGGCAGGCCGCATCACCATCGAGCCTTTCCACGCCGAGCAGGTCAATCCCAACAGCTACAACTTCCGCCTCGGCGCCACCCTGAAGGTCTACACCGATGAGGTGCTCGACGTACGCCGTCCCAATCCGGTGAAGGAACTGGTCATCCCCGAAGCGGGGCTGATCCTGAAACCGGATCGGATCTATCTCGGCAGCACGGTCGAAATCATGGGCAGCGATCACTACGTGCCGATCATCCGGGCTCGCTCCGGAATCGCACGTCTTGGCCTGTTCGTACACGTGACCGCCGACCTGATCGACATCGGCTCCGTCAACCAGTGGACGCTGCAGCTTCACGCCGTACAGCCCGTCCGTGTCTACCCTGGTCTGCTGATCGGCCAGGTGACGTTCTGGATCCCCCAGGGCGACATCACTCTCTACACGGGCAAGTACCAGGGAACGCGCGGACCGCAAGAATCACAGATTCACCGCGACTTCCTCGTTTCCGCAGGCGTCGTCGTATGACCGCCGTAGAGAGAGGCGATCCGAGCGGCGCCTGCCAGGACGAGGTCGGCCGGCGTCTGGTGGCCGCAGCCCACGAGCTGATCGCCGAACGGTACGTCCTCGCCCGTCACCAGATCGGCGCCGCGTTGCTGGACACGGACGGCGCCGTTCATCTGGGCTTGCACCTGGACGCCATGGTCGGCCGCGCGGCGATCTGCGCCGAAGCGGTTGCGCTGGGGGTCGCACGGATGGCCACTGGGGCACCACTGGTCGCGGTCGCCGCGGTGCGCTTTCCCAAACCCAGCGAAGACGGCCCGGCTCGCATCGTCCCGCCGTGCGGGCTGTGCCGCGAGCTCCTGCTCGACCATGAACCGGGCTTGTCGGTGGTGGTCTCCGTCGAGGGCGTCGGCACGTGCGCTCCACTCGCGGAACTGCTGCCGCACAAGTACGTCGGCACCAAATGGCCAACCGGCCCTGTTCCATCGCCTCCCGCGCGCACCTGAAAGGATCGTCATGGACTTCCGTACACCCGAGATGGACAGGCTCGCCGCTGAGATCATCCCCGAGGAGTTCTTCGAACTGTCCGCCAGGGACGCCCGCGACGTGTTCTTCGCCGACACGCGGATGCTCGACGGCAAGCAACTCGCGCACAACCGTTACCGCACCAGTCCTCGCTCGCTGATCGACCACCTGGCCGAGCAACTGGAGCTCGCCGGCACCGAGACGCTGCTCGACGTGGGATGCGGCAACGGGTTCGTCCTGGAGCACCTCCGCCCTCACCTCGCCGAGGGCCGCATCGTCGGACTGGACATCGCGCCCGGGGTGCTCCAGGCCGCCAAGGCGCGGCTGGCCGGTGTCGCCACCCCATGTGAGTGGGTCGAAGGCAGTGCGGATGACCTCTCCGCGTTCAGTGACGACTCCTTCGACCGGGTGATCGCGACGTACATGATGCACTACGTCCCCGATATCGACCGGTGCCTGGCCGAGGTGCGGCGCGTGCTGCGTCCCGGCGGGAGATTCGTACTCACGACCGACCGGCCCGAATCGATGGTGGAGATGTACCAGACACACTTCGCCGTCCTGCGGGAGATGGACGCCCCGGCACGGCTGTTCAAGGCAACACCGAAAGCCCGGATCTCCCTCATCAACGGAGCTGAGTATCTGAACCCGCGTTTCACACAGGTCGAGCTTCGCACCTGGCAGGACCAGCTGCGCTTCGCCGACGTAGAGGCATTCATGGCCTTCTACTCCGCCCACAACTACTGCTGCGCGGCCTCCGACCCGGGCGACCTCGGTGAGGACTTTTTCGCAGAGCTGCGGGCGCGGGCGCGAGCGCGGGTCCAGGCCGTCATCGACCGTGACGGTCACTTCGCGCTCACCAAGTTCACCGGATCCTTCATCTGTTTCTGACCGCTGCCCTGCCGGTCGGTGCCGCCAGATCTGCGGCGGCGCGTTCCGGCCCTCATTCCTTCCCGGAAGACCGAGCTTCCCGGAAAACCGATGCGAGGAGATCACATGGACAACCGGCTCGCCGCCCTCTCCGGCCGGCAAGTACTGATCACGGGCGGTGCGGGACTGATCGGCGCTGTGATCGGGCGGATGTTGGAAGCCGCCGGAGTGCACGTCACGGCCCTGGATAACCTCAGCGGCTACGAGACGATGCCGACCCTGCCCAAGGCCGACGCGCGCGAGGCCGGTCTGCGGATCGGCGACATCTGCGATGAGAGCCTCGTCAGGGACCTGGTCCGCGACAGCGACTACGTCATCCACGCGGCCGCGCACTCGACCGTCGCTGGTTGTACCCGCGACCCCGAGACCGCTTTCCACTCCAACGTCGCGGGGGTCGAGACGGTGCTGCGAGCCGTGGCCGACGCCGGTGACGTGCGCCGCTTCCTGTTCATCTCCTCGGCGCAGGTCTACGGGCACGGAGCCACTGGAAGTGACGCCGTCCAGACCTTCACCGAGGACCAGCCGATCAGCCCTCTCAACGTGTACGCCGCGGCGAAAGCCTGGGGAGAGTGGCAGACCCGGTTCCTGCTGAACGCCGCAGGCGTCGATTTCACCGTGATGCGGCCCTTCAGCGTGTATGGCGAGCACCAAATCCCGAAACCAGGCGCCTACTCGTGGGTGATCGCCCAGTTCGCGATGTACGCCGCGATCGGTGATCCGCTACCGCTGAACAACGGCGGCCGTCAGGTCCGCGACTTCGTCCACGTCGAGGATGCCGCAACCGGCATCTGCCTGGCCCTGGTCAGCGAGGAGGCAGGAGGCCAGACCGTCAACCTCGGAACCGGCCGCATCACTTCTGTGCGGCGGGTCGCCGAGCTGATCCAGACCCATTTTCCCGACGCACAGTTGTGTGACGCGCCCAGGCCCGCACAGGATCCGCTCGGCGGGTGCGCGGACACCAACCGGATGAGCCAGGCCTTGGGCTGGGAACCGCAAATCAGCGTGGAGGCGGGTATCGCCCGTTACGTGGACTGGCTGCGCGCGGTACCAGCGGCCATCCCCGACTGGCTCCGCACTGAAGGCGACCGGGTCGCGAACTGGAACGCCAGCGTCGCCCCGCGCATCTGAGATCACCTGCCTTCACGTCCCGGCCTCCGCCGGAGACGTCCGCCTTCACCTACTTGGCTGGTAGAGCAATGACGACACCACTCAGAGCCGCGGTCATCGGGCTGGGATGGGCGGGGAGCGTCCACACCAGGGTTCTGAGCTCGCTGGACGGCGTCTCCCTGGTCGCGGTCGCTGACACCGATCCAGGGCGGCGTTCCAGGTTCAACGGTGTTCGAACAGTCGGCGACGTCGATGAACTGCTGGACATCGAGCTGGACTACTGCGTCGTCGCGACACCGACCACCGAGCACGAGCGTATCGGCGTCGCGCTCGCTGCCGCAGGAGTGCACGCCCTCATCGAAAAGCCCCTCGCTTCCTCCCTCCCCGCAGCGTTTCGGCTGGTGGAAGCCTTCGAGCGCGCCGGTTTGATTGGCGCGGTGGGGCACACCGAGCGGCGCAATCCAGCCGTACGGGAACTCTGCGTCCGCCTGCGCGAGGGAGACTTCGGTGCCGTCTACCAGGTGGCGACCCGCCGCCATGGTCCCTTCCCGGACCGGATCCGTGATGTCGGCGTGGTAACCGACATCGCCATCCACGACGTCGATCTGGCGACCTGGCTCACCGGCCGCCACATCACCTCCGTTGCCGCCCAGGTCAGCAGCGTGAACGATGGTCCGTATGAAGATCTCGCCGCAGCGATTCTGCGCCTCAGCGGTGGCGAGATCGTTGACCTCCAGGTGAGCCGTATCTCGCCGCACAGGGAACGTATCGTCATCGCGCACACGGCCAGGGGATGCGTGATGGCCGACGCCCTGACCCGCACGATCACCCACTACGACAACGGCGATACTCCGGGCACCGCGGTGCCCATAAGAAAGATCACAACCTACGAGGTCCCGGGTGCGGAGCCGTTCCGCATCCAGCACGAAGCCTTCCGAGATGCGTTGCTCGGCCTGCCGAACGACATCGTCACACTGCGTCAGGGCGCTGCCGCCGTCGCGGCCACCGAAGCGATCCTCACCGCCGCCCGTACCGGCACCTGCGTGTCCCTCGTCGACCACGACTTCATCCGCCAGTGAAGTAACCGTCTCTCAGCGCCCTGTCCGCCTCTCCATCTTGATCGTCAGGACATTTCATGCTCACCGTGGACACCGTCGTCCAGTTCTTCCCACGTGGCGGATCAGCTCAGGTGATCCGCTATCTCGGCCGCGAGCTCACCGGCCGCGGTCTCACGTCTCGCATCCTGTGCGGATCGCTGGGCACGAGCGGCGACTTCAGCCACGCGCCCACCTTCTATGCCGGCCTGGATGTGGCTGCGATGGACTACAACGCCGCGGCAGCCGCTTACGCTCACGGCGGGAGTGGCATGGACGGGCAATCCGCTCCCTTTCATCCTTCTTACGAAGATCGCGGGCCCAGCGCACCTGACCGCATGTTCACCGCCGTGGCACCCGCGACGAACCAGCACCTGATCAGCGCCTGGAACGAGCACCTGACCGGTCACCGCAGCCCCCGTCCCGCCGTCGTTCACCTGCACCATCTGAGCCACCTGCAGGTCGCGGTCCGTCGTGCCTATCCAGGGATCCCGGTCATCACGACTTTCCACGGCACCGACCTCAAGCTTCTCGATCGGGCCCAGCAGGTCACCCGGTTCGCTGAACGCCTCGGCGTATCACTCAGCACCCTGGGTGATGCCTGTCATGACAATGACCTTGGACGGAAGCGCATGGTTCTGGAGCGACTCCTGAAGGACGCGGGTCTCACCGGGGAGGAGCTCGCGTATGTCCACACGAAGGACTGGAGGTTGTGGCGGTACGCCGATCTGTGGAGTGGGCAGATGCGCCGGTACGCCCGCTGTGCCGGGCGGATCGTCGTGGTCTCCGACAGTGACCGCGTCGAGGTGAATCGCCTGCTGGGCATTCCGGAAGACGACATCACGGTGGTGCCCAACGGCGTGGACACCACGCGTTTCGTGCCGCAGCACCTCGACGACGACCAGCGCCTGGCGCGGCTACGCCGCTGGCTGATCGACGACCCACGGGGATGGGCGCCAGGTCAGGAACCCGGCAGTATCCGCTACACCGCGAGCGATCTCGACAGGATGGTCGACGCGAGTGGAGCACTGCGTCCCGTGCTGTTGTGGATAGGCCGGTTCCAACAGGTAAAACGGCTCAACGTCCTGCTCGAAGCGTTCACTGCGATCCTGAAGACCGCGGACCCGGCGCCTGTCCTGTTGCTGTGGGGCGGTTACCCGGGTGAAACGGAAGGCGAGCACCCGCTGACCGCGGCTCGACGTCTCGAAATCGACGATCATGTCTACTTCATCGGCTGGCGCGACCATGACGAGCTTCCCGACGGCCTCAACTGTGCTGATCTCATGGTCGCCCCCGCCGTCAACGAGAGCTTCGGCATGGTCTACATCGAGGCCGCCGCCTGCGGAACGCCGCCGATCGCGACGAACACGGGAGGCCCGGCGAGCATCATCACCGGTTGCGGCAGTCGTGCCGACGGTTGGCTCGTGAAGCCCGACAATGTCACCGATCTGGTCGAGACCCTTTCCGCAGCCTTGGCCGACCCCGTGGAACGAGCCCGGCGGGCGGCCAACGCGGCGCGGCACACACACCGCTCCTACAGTTGGGCCGCCGTGGCCGACAGGTACCAGCGGTTGTGCGAGGAGGCCGCGCACGGCAGGCGCGGGGGAGCACCATGAAATCCGCTCACACCGCGCCACTCGGAACTACGTTGACGACAGGCGATCTGAACATGGCCGCAAAGCAACGGCCCAGATGGCAGGCGCTGTACGATCACTGTGGCATGGCCTTCCAGGCTTTCGGACAGCCAGCGGTGATGCACTCGTCCTCCCGCCCCGCTGATGAGAGAGGTAGGCATGCCGTACGAGGACCACAGGGCTCCCGCCTCGCCCGCAGGCGTGAGGATCGGAGTGGTCATCCTCACAATGGGTGATCGGCCGGCCGAACTCACCGCGCTCCTGGACTCCGTCGAAGCGCAATCCGGGCCGGTGATGCGCGTCGTGGTCGTCGGCAACGGCACCAAGCTGGGACGACTGCCCGCAGGAGTCGAGGGTCTGGAACTGCCCGAGAACCGGGGAATCTCCGGCGGGCGTAACGCCGCGCTCGCCGCTCTCCGCGACCACGGGGACATCGACGTCGTCATGTATCTGGATGACGACGGACTCCTGCCGCGTTCCGGCACCGCCGACACGATTCGCCGCCTGTTCGCTCACAGCTCTGACCTGGGAATCGTCAGTTTTCGCATCGCGGACGAGACCGGCCACACACAGCGCCGTCACGTTCCCCGGCTCCGCAGTGGTCAACCGCTGCGTCCCTCGGAGGTCACCACGTTCCTCGGCGGCGGCAACGCCATCCGGATGGCGGTGGTGGACGATATCGGTACCTGGCCGGAGCCGTTCTTCTACGCGCACGAGGAAACCGACGTGGCGTGGCGGGCGCTGGACGCGGGTTGGCGCATCGAATACCGCCCGGAGTTGGTGCTACAGCATCCTCGGACCTCTCCGACACGCCATGCCGTGTATTTCCGTATGGTCGCCCGCAATCGCGTCTGGCTGGCCAAGCGCCACCTGCCCGCAGTGCTGGTGCCGGTCTACCTCGCCACCTGGACCGTGATCACCGTCGTCCGCAGACCTCCTTTGGCGGGGCTCCGGGCATGGGTCAGCGGATTCGTCGAAGGGTGCACCACATCGTGTGGTGATCGCCACCCGATGCGGTGGAGCACGGTCTGGCGCATGGCACGTCTGGGGCGTCCGCCGCTGATCTAAGGAGTTCTGCCTGAGGTGGTGCGGGCGGTCGATCACACCGGCTTCAACGGCGTATCCGGCAAGCTCTGCGAATAGACCTGTAAGGCCCGCCTGTGCCCCACGCGCGGAGTGTCTCTTTCCTGCCTCTCGCGCGAATCATGAGCTACTGATCCTTCTTGTGCGGCTCCCGTATGGAGGTAGCCTCGGGAACCACCTGGGCCGAGATCCTGCGTTCAGGTTCAGGAGGAGCCAAAGGGGCAGGAGAAACGGGTGACTGGTCAGTCGAGCACTCACGGCATTGAAATGCATCCTGACCGGGTGATCAAAACCTTCGAGTCGTGGGGCCGAGGTGAGCACGAGCAGGAGTGGCGGGCGCTGACCTTGCTCGCGGAATATGCGCCTGAGCTGGCTCCACTGCCGCTTGAGGCCCACTTGGAGGCGGAGCCACCCGTGGTGGTGATGTCGCGCCTGGATGGTGTTCCCCTTCGTGGACTGGATGTCACATCAGAGCAGATCGAAGCGATGGCCGAGGCGATCACAACTCTGCACCGAGCGATTCCCATGCGGGTGCTGGTTGATCTGGCGCCCTCCGCGTGGAATCCGTCCGTGGCCATCGCCAAGGCTCAGAGGCTCCAAGCGGCAACTCCCGATCTGGGTGGCGATCCGGTGGTGGCCGAGGCCTTCGCCGCAGGTTCGAAATGGCTCGTCGATTCCCGCCTGGATCGGTTGATGGGGGAGATGACGCCCGTTTTCGGGCTCTCCGACAGCAATCTGGCCAACTACCTGTGGGACGGAAAACGTATCCGTTTGATCGACTGGGAAGACTCTGGACGTAGTGACCGTGCTTTCGAACTCGCGGAAGCCGTCGAGCACATCTCGCAGGTCGACGGTATATTCGACGGTCCCGCGTTGCTGGAACACCTCGATCTGAGCGTGACCGAGACGGCCCGGGTGCTGGCTTTCCGACGCTTGTTCGCTTTCTCGTGGATGTGCATGTTGGGTCCTGGAAGTTCTTTTTCCGCGCGCAACCCGTACGGCACCTTGGAGCGCCAGGCAGAACGGCTGCTCGGCCTGCTGAGCTGACAGGTTCTCGCAGGTTGTCATGGTCCGGTAACAGCTTGATTTCTTGCGGAAATAAGGAAGCAATTCGGGTAGGTCATGTCCGTCTGCAGTGGCACCAGTCCTGCGCGACTCTTCGCGTCTTACGGCAAGTTTTTCTTTACCCGAGCTTCTCGATCGTCCTAAGATCTGAGGTGCTTTGTCCATGAGATGAGCCGCGCGCACCGGACAGGTGAGCACGCAGGCCGCGTTCCCCGCAGGCCGCAGATACTAATCACCCGGGTGATCTATGCCCTCACCGACGTTGGTTCGGGGCGCTGGGTGATCAAGGTCGAGCGAAGGGGAACGTGTGAGCGAGTCGACTCATCGGGCGCTTCTGGTCATCATCGCGGTGCTCATCGGTGTGATCATCAGTTTGATCGCGGGCATTCTGTCCACCGTGGGCGGGGCCGCCGTCTCTTCGGCCATCCTGCTGGGTGGCGCTGCCTTCGCGGGGGCGGTGACGCTCCTGCTCGCGATCTTTTACGCGCTCAGACTGCTGTGACGGACGCCTGGGTCCGCGACGAGACACCCGATCCGTACGATCGCCGCACCCGTAAAACAAACGGGTGCGGCGACCGTACGATCGATGGAAGAGGTCAGGCGACGCCGGCCATCTGCTCGGCGTCGTCCATGGGACGCAGCTCGTCGGCGTAGCTGACCGAGACGCGGCGCATCACGCCGCTGTCGCTGATGGAGTACTGGCCCAGGCGCCACAGCGGCGGCGAGTACGCGTGGATCGAGACGCTGCCGTGAACCGCGCCGGTCAGCCGGTGGATGTGGTCGGGACCGAAGGAGAAGGACTCGCCCTCCGAGATCACGGTCTCCAGGTGCTCGCCGCCGATGCGGGGGTTGCACTCCAGAAGCGTCCCGGCCACCACGCGGACCGCCCCCGAGGAGGTGTCGTGGTCGTGCCAGCCGGTGTCGTCCTCGGGCCGCCAGCACAGCAGCCAGACGTCCACGTGGGAGTCGCGGTAGAGGGAGGCGAAGTGGCGTCCCCCCTCCTCGGGGAACTCCACCTGGTCCTGCCACCGGGACGGGTCGGCGGCCAGCTCGTTGACCAGGTCGAGGAGTTCGCGCCGGTCGAGGGCGCGAGCGGGCAGGGCCTCGTAGCTCATGAGGTCTCACCGCCGACCGGTCCGGAGACCGCGATGTCCACTCGTCCGGTGTGAATGGCGTGACCGGCGCGGTCGGCGGGCCGGGCGGCTCGTGCGCGCCGCGGGCTCGCGGCTCCGGTCGCCGGGAGCGCACAGCTCTCGCGGCCCTGGTACTGGTTCACTTGCGCGACTCCTTTCCGTTCAGCAGGCGGTTCGGGTTGGTGACCGCGATGGCGTGCCAGGCGGCGTTGCCGAGCGCGGGGTCGGGTGCGATGGCGTAGGGCTGGTCGGAGCCGCTCACCACGACGTCGACGCCGAGTTCGCGGACGATCGCGTCGACGGCGCGCGGGCCGTAGGAGGAGGTCTCCAGGAACAGGTTCGGATCGACCTGTCCCCGGCCCTCGCCGCCCCGGTTGGCCAGGCGCTCGGAGTGCAGCGGTGCCAGCCCGGCGAGCAGCGAGAAGCAGACCCGCAGGCGGGGGTGGCGGGACCGGCCGAAGGCGGCGAAGGCGTACCACGCGGCGTGCATCTGCTGCACGTACGGCACGACGGCGGGCCACCAGCCGGGCCCCTCCGGCTCGGTGGCGGGTCCCGGGTGCACGAAGAGCGGCAGGTCGCGCTCGGTGAGGACGTCCAGCAGCGGGGCGACCCTCGCCAGACCCGCGGCGTCGCGCACCGCGGTCGCGGGCAGCTGGAGCCCGACGAGTCCGGGTCGCGCGTCCGTCCTGCCGTTCTCGACGCCGCTCTCCGTGCCGCTCTTCGCGGCACTCTCCGTGCCGCCCGCCGTGTCGCGGTCCTTCGCGTCGTCTCGTACGCCGCTGCGGATGTCGTCTCCCGTCGCGTTCCGTACACCGTGCCGGGCGTCGTCTCGCGCGTCGCCTCGTCTGTCGAGGGCCTTGGCGAGCCTGGCGGGGTCGATCTCGCTGAGGCAGGTCGCCGCCCAGGCGCCGAAGGGCGCGGGCAGGGCGAGGGCGTCCTCGTGGTAGGCGTCGATGATCGGCCAGGCGTCCTCGGGGGGCAGGGACTCGATGCCGAGCGGGCTGGACAGCGACACGAGGGCGAGGTCGAGATCCGCGTTCAGCGCGAGGCGTCCGGCGAGGTCATGATCGGCGGGGTCGACCTCGTAGGCGGGCTCGCCGTCCAGGTGGAGGGTCCAGCCGTCGAGCCGGGGCGCGGCCGTACGCCGTCTGAGCGCGTCCACGAACGCGGGCGTCCACAGATGCTGGTGAACGTCGACGGTCACGACGGATCTCCTCCTTCCACGCTTCGCGGCATTCCCTACCTAGAATAGGGGTAAACACTCTCACCTTGCCACATCCAACAGTGACACGGTTCAGTGAACCGTTTCAGTGAACCGCTTCACCCTGCATCGTGTCAATACCTCCCGACATCTCCCGACTTCCTGCGACGCCTCTGATCGCGCGGGGAACGCGCCCCCGAAGGTCCCGGGGAATAGGCTGGACCGATGCCCCAGCCCCGGAAACGAGCGACCATCCGTGAGGTGGCGAAGGCCACCGGTCTGTCACCGGCCTCTGTCTCCTACGCCCTGCGTGGCATGCAGGTGTCGGAGGAGACCATCGAGCGGGTGCGCCGGGCCGCGGCCGAGCTCGGCTACGAGGCCGACCCGATCGCCCGGGCCCTGGCCAGCGGCAGGACCGGCATGATCGGACTGCTCTGCGGCTCCCTGGAGGATCTCTGGCAGCAGGCGCTCGCCGTGGGCATCGGCCGCGCGCTCAAGGACAACGACCGGTACGCCCTCATCCTGGACGCCGCCGGAGACCCCGCCAGGGAGAAGACGCTCGCCAGACAGCTCCGCGACCAGCGGGTGGACGCGCTGATCGTGCAGCCGGTCGATCCCGCGGCGCCGCTCTGGGCCGAGCTGTGCGAGGGGCTGCCGGTGGTGTCGATCGGTGACGCCCTGGCCGGGGCACGCGCCGCGGGCGAGGTCGTCTTCGACAACCGGGCCGGGGTGACCCTCGCGCTGGAGCATCTGCGCAAGCGGGGGCACCGGCGCCTGGCCGTCCTCACCTCGACCCGGGCCAGCACCCCTGACCGGCCCGCGGACGTGCACGTCATGGCCGAGGCCGGGAGGCTGGGACTCGACATCGAGATGGTCACCGCCTCGCAGTCGCTGGGACCGGCCACCCGGGTCGCGGGCGAGATGCTCGACGCCGGACACCGGGCGTTCTTCTGCTTCGCCGACTCGATCGCCTACGGCGTCTACGCGGCCTCGGCCGAGCGGAAGCTCGGCATACCGTTCGAGGTGTCCGTGATGGGCTACGACGACCACCCCATGTCGGGCCTGCTCACCCCCGGCCTGACCACGGTCGACTGGGACATCGACGGCATCGTCCGCGCCGCCGTCCGTATCGTCGTGGCCGCCGCCGACGGCACCGCCACGCGCCGCCGCCGTATCGTCCAGGCCCCCCAGCTCCGCGAACGCGGCTCGGTGGGCTGACCCGGCCACGTGAACCTCACGGGTCGTGAAGAACTCGGAGGTCTCAGGGGACGAGACCGGGCAGGAGCCCGCGCGCCGCGTCGAGGTCGGCGTCCAGCGGGCGGTCGCGCATCGCCGGATCGAGCGGCAGGTCGCAGGGCAGGCCGCGCTGCCGCAGGGCTCGTACGGAGGCCACCAGCTCGCACGCCAGGACGATCTCCAGCGGTTCGGCGGCGGCGAGCGCGGAGCGGGCCGCCTGCGGGGTGAAGCTCGCGTGGTCCTCGGTGCCGAGGGAGAGCACGGCGCCGCCCAGGGTGACCGGGGCGGCCAGGTGGCGCAGCTCGGCCAGGGCGGAGTGCGCGACGTATTCGAGGATCATCACCCCGGACAGTCCGGGACGCTCGGCGAGGAAGGGGAGCAGTCCCGTGTGGGCCGGGTCGTTCAGGGTGGCGAGCCTGGCCGCGCTCAGCGTCGCGGTCTGCACGAGCGCGGACCGCAGGGCGTCGAGGGCGAGCGCGACCCGCGCGGAGTGGAAGTTGCCGTTGTGCCAGGCCCGGCCACCGGCGATCAGCGGGTTCTCGGGAGCCGCGTTCATCTCCTCGGTGATCGTTCGTTCCGCTCGTCCGAGGGCGTCGAGCACGGCTCCGTGGACCTGCGGAAAGGCCCGGTAGCCGTACGGGTCCTGAACGCGGCGCGGGCTGGTGGAGCCGACCAGGGCGCGCAGCCCGGCCGCCACCTCGGTCTGCTCGGCGCCGCGTTGCACGACGGGGGAGAGCGGTTCGAGCGAGGCCTCGATCGCCCGGAAGGAACGGGCCGCGACCGCCGTGGCGGCGGACAGGAGGACCCCCAGACGGTGACAGGCCAGCGCCGCGTCCGCCAGGGTCGCCGCGCCCGAGCTGATGAACGGCAGCGCGTCGACGGAGGCGAGCGCGAACCGGGGTACGGGATCCCCCGGCCGCGTCCCCGGAGGGCCGCCTTCGGCTCGCTCCCAGGACCGGGTGTCCCCGGTCCCGGTGCCGGTCCCGGCTCGGGTGTCGGTCCAGGTCCCGGCTCCGGCCTGGGTCCCGGCTTCGGTTCCGGTCCCGGTTCTGGTCTCGGCCTCGGTCGGGGGATTCCGGGTGTCCCCGGCTGGTGCCTCGATCCGTACGGTGTCCGAGGGCCGGGTCCAGGGAAGCTCGCCGAGGAGGCAGAGCGCGGTGGTGGCGAGGGCGGTGAGGTCGCCGGTGCCGATGGCGCCGTAGGTGCGGATCGGCGGGGTGAGGCCCAGGTTGACGGCGGCGGCGAGAACGGGAAGGAGGGCCGGGTCGACCCCCGAGCCGCCGGCCAGCAACTGGTTGAGACGGACGACGAGGGTGGCGCGGGCGCGGAACGCCTCGATCGTCGGCCCGGCGCCGCCCGCGTGGCTGCGGAGCAGATCCAGGCCGGTGTCCTCGGTCTCCACGTCCTTGTTGGCGCCCACCCCGGTGGTCCGGCCGTACACGGGCCCGTTGAGCAGGCCGGCCATCCGCCACGCCGCCTGCGCGCGGGCGGTGGAGCCCAGCGCGATCCCGGAGCCGTGGGCCGCCCGGTCGACCTGCTCGCAGGTCAGGTGGGCGCCGTCAAGGACGAAGGTCATCCGCTCAGTCGCCGACGATCGCGTCGAAGATCAGGTCGAGCAGCCAGCTGACCAGGGCGATGACGATCGCTCCCCAGAACGCGGCCCAGAAGCCGTCGACGTGGAAGGGAACCCGGAGCTGCTCGGCGATCCAGCTGGTCAGCAGCAGCAGACCGGCGTTGACCACCAGGGCGAACAGGCCGAGTGTGAGGATGTAGAAGGCGCAGCCGAGCGTCGCGATGATCGGCTTCAGGACCGCGTTGACGACCCCGAAGATGAGGGCGACGACGACGAGCGTGCCGATCTCCTTGGCCGGGCTCGCCGCGGACACGGCGATACCGCTCACGAGTTGGGTCGCCGCCCATAGAGCGGCTGCTACGACCACTATTTTGATGAGTATTTTCACGTTTCGGCATCCTCGCATGGATGGTTGGACGGGCGATAGGTCCACATCTTGAGAGTGGATATATGCGTATAACAGGGAGTCTGCTGTATCGCCCCGGCATCTGCGGCTCCGATCGTCACCGGGTGACACGGAGGCACCGGTCGCCCCGATCGGCGGGACGGCGAGCCGCCCCCGGCTCCCGTGGAGAGTTTCGCATCCGTGACCGTATGCGGTCATGAAAGTGGCGAGATCCTGTCAGGCGTGCCGTTCCTCGGCGGGAAGGACCTCCGCCGGATGGGAGAGTCCCAGGTGAGGAGCACGAATCGCCGAGGAGGGCCGCATCATGTCCGATAACCGATCGTCCGCCGACCGACAGGGGGAGCCGTCCGCGCGAGCCGGGAGGAGCCCCGGGGGGGAACCCGGGAGGGGGCTCGGGACGGGGGCCGGGAGGAGTCCCGAGGAGGGAGCCGGAACGAAACCCGGTGCGGAACCCGGGACCGAATCACGTCCTGTCCCCAAGCCGGGACCTCCGCCCAGGCCGGGGCCGGTTCCCAAGCCGGGGCCTCCGCCGAAGCCGGGCCCTCCACCCAAGCCCGGTCCCGGGACCGGTGCGGGGACGAAAGCCGGTGCGGGGACGGAACCCAGGCCGGGGACGGAAGCCGGGTCCGGGACGGAAACCAGGTCGGCGGACATGATCGACGAAGTGGCCCCATGACTCTGTGAGACCAAGATCATCTCAGCTGGGACCATGGTCGACGGGCGGAGAACGCCCTTCGGGCGTTCATCGACCTGCTTTCGCGGCGCCACCACGGGAAAAACGTCGCCACGGCCGACGCGCTGACGGTGCATACCGTCAATTGCGCATGATGGTCATATTCTCGGGGCAGAAGGGGCGTGAGGGGGTGGGTCTGTTGGAAACGGACGAGCTTGAGACGCTGTCGGCCCAGGAACTGCATGATCGCGCGGTGCACTACGCCGTGCACCACGGAGATCTCGGCTTTCTGTGGGAGTTGCTCACGTTGATCCCCGCGGCGAATGCGTCCACGGGCAGCGAGACTGAGACGACCAACGACCTCAGCAAGGTCTCGGCCCTGCTCAGCGATGCGATGGCCTCGGGCCACGGAGAGCTGGGAGAGGCGTTGCGACCGTTCTACATCGAATACCTCTCCAAACATCCCGAAGCCTGAGGGAGTCTCCTTGCCGCCTCAACCCGGGCGTTCCTCCGCCTGCGAGCCTCTGTAGGGTGATCGGCAGGTTCTCAGGGGAGGGACGCCATGGCACAGGTGAGAGTGGAGCGGACCGAGGACGGGTTCGTGGCGCGTAACGACCGCGGAGCCGAGGTCGCGATGGGCGGCGGTGACGAGCAGGGGGTGTTCACCCCCGTCGAGCTGCTGCTCGCCGCGCTCGGCGGCTGCAACATCGTCACCGTGGAGCCGCTCACGGCCCAGCGCGGCCACCGCATGGTCCGTCTCGCCATGACCGTCCAGGCCGAGAAGATCGAGACCTCCAGGCTGGGGCCGATCACCATCACCTACGACGTGGAACTGCCCGAGGGCGACGAGAAGGCCGCCGAGGTCTTCCGCGCCGTGGCCCACCGCGTCGAGGAGAAGTACTGCACGGTGAGCCGCGCTCTGAAGGACAATACCGAGATCAATCTCGAACTCCCCTGACGACCCCGCCGGGCGCCCCAGCCGATGCGCCACCGACCCCGAACCAATGCGATCGCCTCCTCGACGGCACGTTTTCCCGTGCCCGCAGGGCTGACGGCGCTTCGGTGATACCGGGTCAAGGTTGGGTGTAGGCGCAAAATCAACCTTTGGATGACGCGCTCGTTGCATTTGACTAGGTAGTGTTGTTGCAGGTCGAGGGGTCTGCGAAGCCCGGGGGGAGCGTTGCAGAGACTTTTCACCGGATAAGAACGCGAGGGGGATCGCGTTCCTGAGCGGAGCCGCCCGAGTCTTGGGGGAGACGACGGCAAAGCCCGCGAAGAGGCCGGGGCCGGACAGTTGGGGGACTGTCCGGCCCCGCGTCTGTTCAGCGGCGGGTCCGGACCCCGGGCGACTCACTGGCGGATCCGCACAGGGTCCGACCGGGATCAACCGGGGTGCGAGCGCGCTGAGGCTGCTGCTAGAGTTACCTCCGTCGCAAGCGCCGCTAGCTCAGTTGGTTAGAGCAGCTGACTCTTAATCAGCGGGTCCGGGGTTCGAGTCCCTGGCGGCGCACCACCGGCTCAAGCCGATGACCTGGGCACCTTCCGTATCGCGGGGGTGCCCTCAGTCATTTCCGGCCTCGCCCCGCCCCTACCGCGGGCCTTCATCCGGTCGTCGTCCGGTGCTTGTCCGGCTTCCGCCAGACCTTCACCCGGTCCTCACCCGGTCGTCGTCCGGCGGTCACCTCCGGCCACCACCCGGGTTTTCCGGAGGTGCCCCTCCCCCGCGCGGCCGTTGCTCCCTCGGCGGATGCAGGTGGCGCAGGACCTGAGCGCGTACGGCGTCGTCGAGCCCGTTGAGCAGGCGGTCGGCACGGCCGTCGGAGGAGGATCCGAGCAGTCCGGCGATGATGGCCGGGGGCAGGTAGCCGAGCACGCCGCACGCTCTTTTCGCCGGCATCGTCTCGATCAGGCGGATGGCGAGCGGGCCCGTCGAGAGGGCTCGGACGATTCCGGCCGTGGTCCGGGTGTCCGTGCACGCGAGGATCTTCGCGGCCTCACCGGGGGGAACGGCGCCCAGCAGGGCGCCGCCCCGCCCGGGGTCGACGTGGCTCAGTGCCTGGCCGGCGCGGGCCGTTCCCATCGCTCGCAGTATCGCGGCGGCCTCCTGAGGCTTGGCCGCCATCACGTTCAGCACGGCGCCGCCGGTCCTCGCCGGAGCCGCGCCGAGGATCGAGGCGGCCCTCGCCGCGGACAGTTCCAGCAGGATCGCCGCCGCGACGCCCGCTTCCATCCGGATCAGCACCCGCTGGACGGACTCCGTGGGAAGGCGGGCGAGCAGCCGCGCCGCGGATGAGGTCGCCATGGCGCCGAGAACCCGTGCGGTTTCCGCCGGATCCAGCCCTCCGAGGTCCACGGACCTCTCCGGCGTGCGATCCGCGACTGCGGGCACGGGGCGGCGCGAGGGGGAGTGGGCGAGGTGGGGGGAGGGAGGTGAGGGGGTGAGGTCGGGTGGGGGAGACGCGGGGGTCGCCTGGCGACGGTGCGGCGGAGGTGGGGGAGAGGCGGGGGGCGCCTCGCGGCGAGGCGGTGGAGGCGAGGGCGTGAAGCCGGGAGAAGGGGATGCGGGAGCGGGGCGGGATCGGTGCTGCGCGGGGTGACCCCGAGGGGCGTCGACGATCGACCTCAGAACCTCCTTGAGCTCCCGGGCGTCCATCCGCCGCTCGGGTGCCTTACGCAGCAGCCTGACGACCGCGTCGGACAGTGCCCCCGTACGGGTGAGGGGGGGAGGGGCGTCGAAGGCGATGGCCTTCATGGTGGCCGGCACGCTGCCGCGGAGGAACGGGGAGTGGCCCTCCAGGGAGTGGAAGAGGGTGACGCCCAGGGACCACAGGTCGGCGGGCGGTCCCGAAGGGAGGTCGTTGATCCGTTCGGGCGCCATGTACTCCAGGGTGCCCGCGAAGGTGTTCTGCGAGGTGAGGCGGCCCTCACCGACGATGTGGGCGATGCCGAAGTCGACGAGGAACACCTCGCCCTCCTCGCCGAGGAGGATGTTGGCGGGCTTCACGTCACGGTGAAGCACGTCGGCCCGGTGCGCGGCGGTCAACGCGGCCAGCACCCGCCCGCCGATCTCGGCGGTCCGGCGCTCGTCGAGGGGGCCGCGCTCGATCAGGTCCTGGAGCGAGTGGCCCTTGACGTAGGCCATCACGATCCAGGAGAGGTCGTCCTGCACGACCACGTCGTAGACCTCGACGATGCCGGGGTGCCTGATCCGCGCCGCGGCCCGCGCCTCGCGCAGCACGCGCCGGCGGCGCACGGACAGGGCCTCTCCGTTCGGTGACAGGACGAGCTCCTTGAGCGCGACGCGGCGGCCGAGCATCTCGTCCTCGGCGAGCCACACGTTGCCCATCCCGCCGCTGCCGATCACGGACAGGAGCCGGTAGCGGCCGTTGACCGCGCGGCCGTTCGTCTCGGGGGTCACGCAGGATCAGTCGTCGTCATCGGGGAACAGCTCGATCCTGCCGGGCCGCTCGCCCGCGGGGCCGCCGCCGGAGTCGGATCTGCGGAACGCCCGGGTGTTCGGCATCGCGCGCAGCATGTCGTCCTCGGCGGAGTAGAGGTCGCCGTCCGGGGTGCGAGGGTCGGTCATCCGCGCGGTGTTCGACGGCCCGGCCGGAGTCTGCACCCTGTGGGCGGCGCGTAACGGGTCTGGCTCCTCCCAGATGTCCCATATCGATGCGGGGTCGTCGCCGGGGTCCTGCCGCGTCGCGGAACCCGGTGAGGGGATGGCGGAACCGAACTGGGAGCTGTAACTGTCTCGCGCGTCGCGGAACTCCTGCTTCGCGGCGAGGTTGAGGATCTTCTCGTAGTTGCCCGGCTTCTGCATCAGCTTGACCGCGACCGGCAGGCACTCGATCAGCAGGAACAGCAGGATCAGCAGGAGGTGGGTCAACCTGAGGGTGATGTCCTCGCCGGACACCTCGTTGAGCGCCTGCAGCCGGATCAGCAGCCCGCCGGTGGCGCGGTTCTCCGCGTCGAACGCGTTCTGCAGGTCGCTCTGGCGCCGCACGGCGGCGTCGAGCGACTCCTGGGTCTTGGGCAGTGCCTGCCTCGCCTGGGCGAGGCGCTCTGACCTGCTGTTCTCGTCCGTGGCGGTGAGCTCCGCCTTGCGCTCCTCGATCTGCCGGTTGAGCAGGTCGACCCGGCTCTTGGCCTTCTCGTACGTTCTCTCACTGGCCTGGGCGAGGGGGCCGTTGCCCTTGCGCGGGCACGTCTTGCCGCCGTAGAGCTGGCACTGCCACTCGTCGTAGAGCTTCTCGGTCTGCTTCTGCTGGGCGTCGCGCTCGGCCGTCAGTGACTTGACCTTCGGGTCCTTGGCGGGATCCAGCGGGACGTCGCCCTCCGAAGTGATCACGTTCTGGAGAGCGGTCACCTCCTTGCGGAGGTCGTCGACTTCACGCCCGACGCTGCCCGCGCTCTGCCGCGTGGCGAATTCGTTGGCGCGCTGCTGTTTGATCTGGACGATCTGCGCGTCGATCTCGGATTTGAAGATCTGCAGCACCAGCGGGGTGGAGATGACGATGCCGAGCAGCACGGCCATGAGGATCCGCGGCAGGGCCACCCGCCAGCGGCGCGACCCGTCGGCGTGCATGGTGCTGACCAGCCAGCGGTCGAGGCTCATGATGGCGAGGCCCCAGACGAGGCTGGCGGGAATGGCGATGAGGAGGGAGACGCCGAGCGCGGAGTTGAGGGCGAACGTCATCGACACGACCGCCAGCACGCTGGTGGTGAGCACCGCCCCGCCGATGCCCTCGAACTTGCCCTGCTCGGTCGGGCAGAGCTTCAGGATTTCTGGGCGTGCGCCGGACAGGGCAATCAGGAGTGTCCTCATCTATTCCCCTTCCGAATGGCGCTCGAACCGGCGGCTATGAACTTTAGGTCACGAGCGCGGGGCGTCGCCATGACATGGACACTATTATAATTCCGTAAGGTGTGATTCCTTATACCGCAGGGAAATCAGGTCCGGGCAGTGCCCGGAGATGATCATTGTGAGGCCGTCGCGACCTTGACAAAAGGCGGAAAGGGAATTACGCCGCAGATGTTCGGGAATTCGCCGAGGGCTTCGGGAGGCGGGCGGAGTCGTCGCGCCGACGGTGCTCCGCGCCTTTCTTCAGACGCGTTACGGAGGCCATCAGGTGACCGAGCCGGGTGAGGTTCCGCTCCGCAAGGCTCTCGCCGGGGCGGTCGCGGGACTCGACGAGTCCGGGGGGCTGACCGTGGTGGAGGTGGCCGCCGACGGCATCACCACGTTCCACCTGCGCCGCGACGACCTGGGCAGGCCGCGCTGCCGGTTCACCCCGGTGATCCCGTGGACCTCTCTGTCGGGGGAGCGCGGGCGCGATTTCGCGCGGGGCGACCTCACGTGGCAGGACCCCGCGCGGCGTGATGCCGCGAGGCAGGATCCCACGGAGGAAGCCGTCCTCCGCGCCGCGGACGTCCACTCCCATGACATGCTGATCCTTGTCTGCTCCTTCCCCGACAGCCCGCTGGCCGGGCAGGCGATGACCTGGCTGCACGCGGCGTGCCCTGAGGCGATGGCTTTCGTCCAGGCGGACGTGCGGGTCGACGCGCTGCTGCGCGAGGTCGTCGGGAACGACCCGCTGGACCGCCCGTACGAGCTGGTCGTGCTGAGGCGGAGCGCGGTGACGGGTGAGCTCGAACTCGCCGCTCACCAGCTGTTCGGCATCGGGGCGAGGCCCGGCGCGGTCGCCGAGGTCAGCGCTCGCTGCGAGGCGGGTGACGAGAGGGGCACCGCGTTCGCCGTGGTGGCCTGGGGGCGGAGGCCGCTGCTGCTGTCGGTGCAGTCGGCGAGACTCGTTCCCGGCCTTCACGATTTCACGGTCGAGCTGGAGAGACCCGGCCGGGTCCGTTTCCTCGGTCTGCCGGGGCTGGTGGACGACGACCGCAGCTGGGCCGACCTGGTCGAGGCGGTCCCGCGCCGGCTCGACCCCCGGGACGGCTCGCGGCACCTGATCTGCGCGGTGGAGATCAGCGGTGCTCCGGGTGACGTCACGACGCGGCTCGACCGCATCCGTCAGATGATCACGAGGATGTCCGCGGACCCCTCGGGTTTCCTCCGGGTTTCACTGGTCGCCTACGGTGCGCACTCCTACGACCGGAGGGTCCCCGAGGTGAAGGTCGAGGTCGCGGACTGGCTGGCTCCTCCCGGGCAGGCCCTCGCCTCGCTGTCCCGCCTGGAGGAGCGCGACCCGGCGCCGGAAGGCCACCCGCACGGTGCGCAGCTGGAGGACATGCTCGCCGTGGTGGCCGGCCGGATCGGTGAGGGAGAGGCCGAGCGGACGGTGCTCCTCACGGTCGGCGACCGGCCGCCGCATCCGGCCAGGGTGAACGGGACGATCCTGCCCTGCCCGTATCGCCACGACTGGCGCGCGCTGCTGCGCCGGCTCGGACAGCACCCCGGCATCGCGTTCGGAGCGATCTGCGACCGAGACGTCGGAGAGGCCGACCCCGTCTGGTCCCGCCTGGGTGCCACCGCGCTGACCTGGCTGGACGCTCTGGACATCCGAGAGTTCGGTGCCGAGCTCGGTCTGACGGCGCCTCAGGACCAACCGATCCCCTTCCCCCTGATTGAGGTGCCATGACGAACATGTGGAGCGGGCAGCGCGTGGCTCCCGACCTCGGATCCGAGCGTTCGCTGCCCAACATCGCGATGTGGGGCGCTCCGGGCAGTGGGAAGACCACGCTTCTCGCCGCGCTCAACATCGCCCTGCTCCGCCAGGAGGGCGACTGGAGCGTCGTGGGCGCGGACGCCCAGTCCACCAGCTTTCTGACGGAGAAGACCACGGCACTGTCGCGGGACAAGGTGTTCCCTCCGGCGACGCAGGGGCTGGACAACTACAACTGGTTCCTGGTGGGGCGGCACAAGCGGCGTACACGCTGGTTTCGCAGGTCAAGAACGCCCCGTGCCCTCAAGATCGGCATCAATCTCCTCGACCCGCCCGGCGGGGCGTTCGGCAACCAGCGAGGAGGTGGCGCCTCCCAGCAGGACCTGCTCCGCAACCTGGTGCACAGCAGGGGCATCGTCTTCCTCTTCGATCCCATCAGGGAGAACGAGGACGGTGACGCGTTCGAATACTTCTACGGGGCCCTGGCCCAGCTCGCCGAGCAGGTGATCGCCGGATCCGCGGTGACGGACGGCAAGCTGCCGCACCATCTCGCGGTCTGCATCACCAAGTTCGACGACTTCAAGGTGCTGGAGACGGCGAAGCGGCTGAGGCTGCTCACGACCGACCCCGAGGATCCCTTCGGGTTTCCCCGGGTGGCGAACGACGACGCGAAAGAGCTGTTCCAGCAGCTGTGCAGGGTGTCGGCGAGCGGAAACGCGGATATGGTGCTGAATGCTATTGGGCGATTTTTCCGTGAAGACCGAATTAGGTACTTTGTCACGTCATCGATTGGTTTCTATGTCGGTCCGAAGAACAAGCTCTTCGACATGGACGACTATCAGAATCTTGTTCCGACGATTTCCCGGCCGGTGGACGGTGAGTCGGCCTCCGAGACCCGATACAACACCGAGATTCGGATACGCGGTGAGGTGCGTCCCATCAATGTGATGGAGCCGATGCTCTGGCTCGGGCAGCGGATTTCCGCGCCGTAGCCGATCAGGAGGACTGGCCGATGAGCACGGTGCGACTGCCGTTCGAATGGGCGGTCGGGGGAAAACCCCCCGGCAGCGGTGACGACTACCGGATCCTCGCCTGCAGCGAGGGGCTGCTCAGCCGCGACGACTTCGAGGACATCAGGACCGTCTACACGATCGGCACTCCCGAGGAACTGCCCCAGGTCGTGATCGCATGGGTGGGCAGCGGGGACGACGCGCACCTGGTCCTGGCCATCCAGAGCTGGTCGGACGAGGAGGACAGGCGGCACCGCAGGATCGCCCGCACCCACTACTTCTGCCTGCCGTACGCCCACATCGCCCAGCCCGCCTTCCCCGTGTCCTACGAAGATCTCCACCAGGCCCTCGGGGGGGTCTTGCTGCCCACGGACAGGCAACTTGTCGTCTCCGTTCCCGAGCTCGACTCCGGCGCGGTCGCGGCGAGGATCGACCGGACGGCCATCTACGCGGCCGCGCTGCTCATGACCGGTCAGCACGTCTGCGTCGTGGGTGGCGAGGCCGTTCCGATGATCGAGCGTCTGCGATTCCTCGACACGGTGGCCGCGCTGCTCCCGTACGGCATGCGCGCGAGGCTGACGGCGTCGACCTGGGCGAGCAGCACCGCCGACCACAAGATCAGGCTCGCGTTCACCCAGCACGTCCCGGCAGGGACATACCCGGTCGTCTGGGGACGGCCGGCGGAGATCCCCGATCGGGAGGAGGACGCGTACCGTTACCTCACCCTGCTGGCGCGTCACGATCCGGACGCCGATCTGGTCGGCTGGCTCGCCTCGCGGACCGAACCGCTCACGTTCGGCAAGAACGGCAGGGCCCGTGCGCTGGACCTCCTACGGGGGTTCAGACCCTCCCCGCCCGCACTCATGCCCCCGCCCGTGTCCCCGCGCGCTCAGGACTCGGTGGCAGGGCTGCTGACCGAGTGCGCCGATGCCGTCAAACGCGGAGAGACGGCCGAGATCAGAGATGCCATCCAAAGACTGGACGATGCTGTCTCGACCCGAGGGCTGCAGTTCACGGGCGAAGAGCGGGCCCGATACCAGAAAATCATCAAGGACCTTCGGCTGCGGCAGCTGAAGGACGTCCTGCCCGAAAATCTGCAGGGCCGGCTGTCCGCGGTGATCCAGATGATCGAATACGGCCCGGAGGCCACGTCCGCGCCGCAGATGGACGGGATCACCCAGGAGGTGGCTCGGCAGGACAGGGCGCCGACGACGGCGATCGTTCACAGACTCCCCGATTTGGTCGCCTCCATAAACGCGGCGTACGAGCAGGGCCCGGAGAAGCTGGAGGAGACGCTCAAGCCGATGCAGACCAGGGAGCTGGTCGCGGCGGCGGCGTGGCAGCGCTGTGACAAGCTGGTGGTGAAGATCGTCTGTGACGAGCTCGTCGAGCGGGGTGGCGGCGATGCCGAGGACCACCAGATCGCCGAGGCCCTGCGCGAGCACGGTTATCTCGCCGACGCGATCAGCGGGCTTCATCCGGCCGGAGGCCAGGCCCGGTTCGACAGGCTCCGCGACCTGCTGGGTGCTGCCTACGGGCAGGAGTTCGGCCCCAAACAGTTCGAGGAGGTCATCCGCTCCTCGGGTGGGCGGTCGGCGCCCCTGTTCACCACCGCGGTGCTCCTGTTCGGCAAGGGCGCGGGGGACGCGGTGAAGAAGTCCGCTGTCAACCTCGTGCGCGCTTCCGGCCTCCAGTACGAGAACATCGAGAAGGCCGAGAGACTGCTGCTCGAATCCGAGTCGGGCGTGGGCAGCCTGACCGCGGCCGATCCGCCGAGGAAGAGGTGGTTCGGACGCGGGCGCCGCGGTAAAAGGGCCGAGTATCCCGTACCCGTCTTCACCCTGTATTTCCTCATCATCACGTTCGCGATCATCGCGCTCGTGGAGTTCCTCATGCTCATCCCGGGTCCCTGAGTGGGAGGCCGGCCATGCCGATAACCGTCGAGTGGGCGCTGTGGGGCATGTCCCCCGGGAGCAAGGGCCTGCCCGAGGTCCTGTCCTGCGGTCAGGGACGGATCCCCCGCTCGGGCTTCTCCGAGCTCGTCGAGCGGTACGCGATGACGACCCCCAGGCAGCTCCCCCAGGTGACGATCGCCTGGGCCGGCGCCGCCGAGGACGCGCACATCTTCCTCGCCGTCCAGGAGTGGTCCGGCACGTTCGACGGGTTGGGCCGGGAGATAGCGGTCACCCGCTGCTTCTGCGTGCCCTACGCGCAGGCCGCCTTCGGCCCCGTCTCCTACGAGCGGCTCTACCGGGCGCTGAAAGATCAGAGACCGCCGGACGGCGGTCCGCTCGTCATCGACCCGCCGGCACTGGACGCCGAGGTCACCGCCGAGGCCGTGGACCAGACCGTCATCGGCGCGGCGGCCCTCCTGCTCACCGGGAAAAAGGTCTGCGTCGTCGAAGGCGGTGGAGTGTCGCTGCTCGACCGGCTCAGGTTCCTGGACACGGTGGCCGCGCTGCTCCCGTACGGCTTCAGGACCAAACTGATCGCCTCGACGTGGGCTCCCCTCGCGACCGGTCACCGGAGCAGGCTGTTCTTCGCCGATCACCCCTCTGAGAACGCGCTCACCATCGCCTGGAAGCAGGAGGTGAGCGTTCCCGAGAGCCATCCCGTCGCCCACCGCTACCACGAGATGCTGGCGAGCGGGATGGAGAAGGGACTCGCCGGGCTGATCGCGCGGTTCGCCCGCGACACCGGGCAGCGAAGGTTCTCCACGGAGGACCTGGAGGTCGTCCCTTCGATCGTCGAGTCCGGTGGCGAACCCTCCCACACGTCGATCGACGACCTGCTGATCGCCTGCGCCGACAGCATCGAGGAGGGGCAGGTCGGCCTGATCCCCGATCACCTGGCCCGGCTCGACGCGCTGCGGGGTTCGGCCGCCGTGAACGGCGGCGTGCGTCGCCGCCGCAACATCGTGAGCGACCGCCGCCTCCTGGCCAGTAGTCCCGTCCTGGTCCCGTCGGTCCAGGAGCATCTCTACGACCTGGTGCTGAGCGTGGCCTACGGGCCCAAGCTCACCGTGGACGGGCTTGAGCAGATCTTCAGGGACGTGGATCCGGTTCCCGCACGGCTCCTGACCGCGCTGTCCCGGATGCCGGTGGCCGATCCGGCCGTCACGGTGCGGCTCGCCGGCCGCCTCGACCCGCGCCGGTCCGCGCCGGCCCTCGCGTCGCTCTCCGTCGAGAAACTGGTCGAGGCGGGAGAACGGGAGCCGATCGACACCTCCGTCGTGCGGCTGGTGTGCTCGGAACTCGCGGCCCGCTGCGCCAAGCCCTCACAGCGGGCCGGCATCGGCACGGCGTTGCGGGGCCGCGCACGTCTCAGGGCCGCGATCGAGCGGCTTGAGGGGACCGACGCGGACAGCCGGTTCGAGAGATGCCTCGTCCTGCTGGTGGCCGACTACGGCTCGTCCATCGACTCCGACGAGTTACGGGAGGCCTTCACCTCTCATACCGAAGTGTTGCCGGTGCCGCGGCTCGCCGCGCTCGCACTGCTGTGCGACGCCCCCGCCCGCCAACTGCTCGCGCAGCTCGTCTTCCGCGAGCTCCTCGTCCAGGGGGGCATCACGTCAAAGACCTTCGAGAAATTCCAGCTCTAGCGATGACATCCCGGAGGGTCCCGATCCGTCGCGCACGCACGTTCCCCTGTCACGGAAGCAGCACGCTCCCGCGCCGCCTCGGATCACCTACCGCGCACGCCTCCGGCCTCGGACCGGGGAGAGAAGGACCCCGGAGCGCTCCGCCTCACGGCTGCGCCAGCCAGAGGAAGGGCTTCTCCACGTCGATCGGATGCACCTCGCCGCGTACCCGGACCTCACCGGCGGGGTGGGCACCGGATTCGGTGGAGGAGGCCGGTTGGAGGCCCTCGGATCCGGGGGCCGCCGGAACGATGTTCTGGTAGTCCTCCATGTCGAAAAGCCTCTTCCTGGGATCGAGATAGAAGCCGATCGACGAGGTCACGAAGTATCTGGTCCGGTTTTCGTGGAACAGACGACCGAGGACGTTGGGAAACATGCCGGGGTACACGTCCGACAACCCGCACAACTGCGTGAACAACTCCTCGGCGTCCTCGCCGACCACCCGGGGAAACCGGAAGGGGTCCTCGGGGTCGGTCGTGAGCAGTCTCAGCCGGTTGGCCGTCTCCAGCACCCTGTAGTCGTCGAACTTGGTCACACAGACCGCGAGACGGTGCGGCAGGCGACCGGTCTCGTCGAGAGGCAGGCCGAGCTTCGGCAGCGTCCTCAGGAAGAAGCCGGTGGCGTCGTCCCACCCGGATTCGCGGAGGGGGTCGAAGAGATAGATCAGATCGTCACAGGCGGCGAGCCATCGTGCCATGTCCTCGCGCGGCCTGCCTGAGGTGGTCATGGAGCCGAGGTGGAGGACGACGCCGGTCTCACGGCGCCCCATTCCCATGAAGCCCCGGGACAACCGGCTCGTCCGGATCGTCACCTCCGCGTCGTCCAGGTCGGCGCTCGCCGGGGGGAACCTGCGTTCCCGCACGAGGGCGTCGGTGAGTTCGACGAGCCGAGCGGCCGCCGCGCTGTCGGCACCCAGCACCGACAGGCCGGAGTCCTGGCGCAGGACCGCCACGCTGAGCGCGCCGAGAAAGGCCGACTTGCCGCTGCCCACGGCGCCCAGCAACCCGATGCGGCGCACGATGTATTCGGGGTCGGTTGCCAGGTCGCGCCCGGCCGCGGTCACGCGCGTGAGCACGGGACTCCCGGCGGACGCGACGTTTCGTATGGCCATCGCGTCCACGAGGGCGGCGGGGTCGGCCCGCCGCAGTTCCACGGAGTGGTCGGCGCCGATCCTTCGCAGGTGCGGGGACACCCGGCCGGGTGGGGCGTCGGTGACGGCCATGAGACGCACCCCGCGCTCGGCGAGCCGATCGGTCAGTTTCCGGTGGTCGTAGCGGTTCGGGCAGGGAAGCGCGGCGTCTCGGCTCGCCCTCGCCGGGTGGGGCGGTTGCCCCGCCAGCACCAGCAGGACGACGGGCCGGTCCTGCTCATCGGGGGGAAGGCGCTCGTCGATGTAGTGCAGCGCGTCCTCCAGGGGAGCCGCCCCGGGGAAGACCTCCGACGTCGACTCCAGCTGCGCCAGTGACTCCAGGGCGTCCTCCGCGGGTTCCAGCCAGGAGCCGGTGACCACCGGCCGGCGCCCGTCGCCGCGGCGCTTGTAGTCGTGGTAGGTGTAGCCGACGACCGCGACGTTCACCTCGCCGGGGTAGGTGACCGCGAGCCGTTCGATGATGTCCGCGGCCAGTTGCCTGCGTCGCTGGACCGTCTCGTGCCTCCCGGACATCTCGATGGCGAAGATCACGTCTGCCCGCTTCGGCGGCACGGGAGCGGGACGCGCGTCCATCTCATCCATCAGGTAGGCGGCTTCGTCCAGGAAATCGATGCCGACAGGCGGCGAGGCACCGGTACCGGGATACGACGCGACGGGGTCAGGCACGAGAGCGGGGCGTCCCCAGAGGTTCGGGCCGTTCATCCGGTCCGGTCTGCTGCCGGGCGCCTCGGGCAGCTGTCCGGGAAGCAGTCTGTTCACCTCCCGCATCGTGATCGCCACCCCGCCGCCGAGGTCGTCGGCGGAGGCGACCATTCCGACGACGGCCGCGTAGCCCGGCGACCACACCGGGGCGCCGCTGAGGCCGGGATCCAGCCGATGGCCCGGGTCGGCGGTGAGCGTGACGTTCCCGTGGGCGAAAGCGGGATCCATCATCCCCTTGACGATCACACTCCGGCCCTCGACGTCGACCTGCCCCTCCACCAGCCACCGCCGCCCCACCAGGTCGTCCGCCTCCTCCAGCCGTAGGGGCGCCGAGACCACCTCCGCTGAAGGGCGCTCCGCGAGCAGCAGGAACGCGGGGCCGCCCGGAGACGTCGCCGACGGCGCGACCGAGGTCCCCACCGAGACCACCGAGGCGCCGTAGCGACGCGTCGGCGTGTTCGCCCGGGGAAAGGTCACCCACAACCGTTCCGTGGAGCGGTGGCCGGTGTGGGCGACGAGATGGGCGCAGGTGAGCAGCCGGTTCTCGCCGACGAGGACTCCGGCGCCCACCGGCCTGGGATCGTCTCCCCGATGGATCGCGGCGATCCAGGTCCTCTCCCGCCTCGTCCGGTCTCCGGGCAGGGGAATCCCGGGTGTCGCCTGAAGATCGTCCCGGCGGTCCTCCCCGTACGGGAGCGCGGTGATGCGCACGGGCAGCATGTCGGTCCTCACGGTGGCACCCCTCTGGGTGCTGAGGCTGAGCCGGAGCCTGTGGTCTCCGGCCTCTCCCCGCGCGGTCACGACGAACCTCGCGGGCCCGTACGTGCCACCGAACCGGTGAAGGATCACCGAGATGTCGTCCACCGACTCGACGGCGATCCGCTCCCCGCCGTCGAGCATGCAGCTGAAGACGAACTCCTCCTCCCTGTACGGCCACTCGTCTCCGGGACGCGCGAGCCTGAGGTCCACCGTGACCAGATACTCCTGGCCCACCGTCATGGTCCGGGGCCAGCTGACCAGCGGCTCCAGCTGGATGGTGGGCGGACTCACCGGGTCTCCTCGCGTGGCGTCGGCCTCAGGGTGGTCTCCGGGCTTCCGAAGTACGCGTACATGAAGGCGTAGAAGAACGGGAGCAGCTTCCCGACGGCCTCCTTGTCGTCCTCGTCAAGGTCGTCCCCGATCGGGGCCGACACTCTTCTCCGATGGTCGCGCAGGGCCACGGCGACGGGCGTCCCCGGGTTCTCGGAGAGCGCGTCGAGCAGGTTCTTCGCCAGGTCGTACCCGTGTTTCAGGCCGACCTCTCCCATGGTCCCGATGAACCCGGAGGCCCCGGCGTCAAGGAAGACCCTGGCGAAGCTGCGCAGGACGGTGTTGTCGAGGTCGGGATCGACCCTCTCCCTGGCGGAGTGGCAGGCGTTGAGGAAGACGAGCCCGCCGGCTCGTTCCAGGCGGAGCAGGTCGCGCGCGTGGACCTGGCGGAGACTGATCCCGCGCTTCGAGTCGCGAGAGCCCTCGAGGAGTTTGATCTCGGCTCCCGAGGAGGGCTTGTCGGCGTTCCCGTATCTTCCGTGGCAGGCCACGTAGACCAGCGAGACGGGGTCGCCCTCCGCGTCCAGGAGATTCAGCAGGTCCTTGAGGGTGACGTCCGTGGTGGTCGTCCGGAATCGATCCAGCAGGGCGCGGTCGTCGGACATGTCGGGAGCGACGTAGGCGAGGATCTCTCCGGTGCAGTCGGTCACCGCGGCGGGCGGTGTCCCCACCGAGCGCGCGATCGGGAACAGCGCGCCCAGCCACTCACCGGCCAGGCCCCTGTCGCGGTGCCGCAGCAACTCCCAGGGGAGGTCGTAGCCCGTGAAATCCTCGATGATCATGCGTACGTCGTCGCCGTGCGCCCGGCGGATCGCGGAGATGAAGCCTTTGAGGCCCTCGCTCGCGTCCTTGGACCAGCTTCTGAGGCGCCAGAACGTCTCGACCGGAGACTCCCCGCCGCTGCCGCGACGGATGAGGTCTCCCAGGGCGAGCTTGGGAGGCCTCACCTGCTGAGGCTGTCTCTGGTAGGTGAGCGCGATGCCGCAGCAGCAGATCCCCGCGAGCCCGTAACTCTCCCTGCCGGTGCCGCTCTCCCGCCACACGTTCAGGCGGGCGGTCCTGGGGGGCAGACCGGCGGTCGGGTCGACGGGGGTGGAGGGAAGGACGGTCGTCGTGGAAACCTCCGCCCCCGGGGCGCCGGCCGGTGCCTCCGCCACCCCGGGATCCCCGGGGGGCCGCGGACGCGCCGGTCCGGCGGCGTGCGGGTTGAAGGGACGTCCGCCGTTGATCAGTGCCCTGCGCAGCCCGTTCGGCATGCCGCTCACCGGGGTTCACCGCCGTGCTGGAGCCGGGCACCGCAGGCCTCGGCCAGCGCGCGGGTCAGGGTGGCGCCCGGCCGGGGCCCGGGATCGAGGACGACGGCGTGGATCCGTTTCATCCTGCTCAGTTCTCGTGCCATCGCCAGCGCGTCCTCCACTCCCTCCCTGCCGACGAGGTCGGGCAGCTCACCCGTCGCGCTCGCGCGCAACGGGATGTTGCCGCGCCCGTCGGTGACGATGACGAGCAGCACGTCGTCGGCGGGCACCCTCCCCAGGTGGAGCCGGTGGCGCAAAGTCTCGACGGCGAGGTCGAGCCCATGCGCGAGCGGGGTGCAGCGGCCGACGGGCCGTTCCAGGGCCCGTACGACCCGCGGGTCGAGCAGGCTGGACGCGCTGAACCGCTGGGCGCGGAGCTCGTTGGCGACGCCCGCGGCGCCGACCTCGATCACACAGACGGCCGCCCTGCCGGTGTAGGCCCACTGCAGATAGGGGGCGAGGGCGTCGAGCCAGTTCCAGCCCGCCCTGCACGTGTGGTCGAGGACGAGGACGAGGAGCCTGGCCGGGTCGGCGCCTCGGCGATGGACCCTCAGATCCGGTGGGATCAGGTGCAGGGGATGCGGGGGGCGTGAGTAGTGATCCTCGCACCGCCGGGCCTGCAAGGGAGCGGCGCCGAGGATGGTGGCGACGATCGCCAGGTCGCCGAAGGCGCCGGGGCGCGATCCGATGGACCTGCCGTGGCTCGGCCGTGAGGAGGAGTGCCGCGTCGCCTGGGAGCGAAGCGACCCCGGGTCCCGTTCCGGCTCGATGTCGTCCTCCGGGTAGGGGCCGCCGAGGTCGGCGGGCGGGGCGGGTCCCGGAGCGAGCGGCTCGGCGGGAGCCGGGGAGACGACGTCGAACCCGTCCGTTCGCGCCCGCGGGGACCGCTCCTCCCTGTCGCGCCGCCGTCCGGCCCCTCCGCCTCCCACGAGGGCGTCCCCTTCCTGAACGCCACCGCCGGGGCCGGAGTCGTCGCCGTGACCCCGGCCGCGTGGTGGAGGGAGACGCAGGAGTGACACCGCTCGCTCGACGTCGGCGTCCGTGGTCCGCGCACGGCCGTCGAGGGTCGCCAGCGCCCGGCCGATCCTGGCGAGGGCGAGGTCTCGGCGCGCACCGGCCGTGCCTGTCGCGGTACGGCCGACGATTCCTGTGACCACCTCGTCGGGTACGGTCGCCGGTCGGCCCCCGGCCAGCGCGCGACGCCACTCCTCCGACGGGGGGTCCAGGTCCGCGGAGAGTCCTGAGGCGTCGATGCGCAGCGGGAAGCGGTCGAGCAGATGCGGAGGGATCCGGCCGATGTCGGCGCGGGCGCAGACGGCCACCCACCGGCTTCGCGGTGCCCAGGTCACGCCGAGCCCTTCGCGCTCCAGGTGGGCCACGTCGGTGTCCAGGAGGGTGAGCGCGGCCCGCTGCCCGGTGAGCGAGAGCTTCGCGAGATCGGAGACGAGGACGGTGAGAGGAGGAGCACCGGGCCTGTCGACCAGGGGACCGGGGGAGACGCCGAACGTGGGCCCGGAGGACAGGCCGATCCACGCGCTGTCCGCGACGGCCGACGCTCCCAGCACGTACGGGTGGGGGTTTCCGAGGAGTGAGCCGAGCCACTGCCCGATGTCGAGCAGCAGGGCGGGCTCAAGGTCGAACAGGAGCACCCCGCGAAGCCGTGGATCGAGCGCGGCGCACGCCAGGGCGTACCTCACTCGCGACGCGGTCGGCATGGCCATGGTCACCCCAAGATGATCGTGTCCAGCTGGTCTCGCTCCTTGGCGGTCCACTTGATCGACTCTCCGTACACCGCCTCGGGAAGGCGGTGCGCGAGGGCGAACTCGGCGACCGCGCGGACGTCGTCGGACGTGACGGTGCCGTGTCCGTCCAGCGCCGCTCGCGCTCTGGCGGCGAGTGCCATCACCTTCTCGCCGCGGTGTCCGGCCACCTCGAACTTCGCCGAGATCCGGGAGCAGAGGCCGAGGATCTCGTCCGGCATCTTCACCTCTCCCACCCTCGCCCTGGCACGGTTGAGCCGCTTTCTTATCTCCCGATCCTGTCTGGCGCCGTTCTCCAGCCACGAGGAGTCCGACTTGGTGATCTCCTCCTCGAACCGCAGGACCGTGCGGAGGATCTCGTGCCGCTGCTCGGCCGCCGTCTCGGCACTCACGGGCACCAGCAGGCCGAACCGGTCGAGAAGCTGCGGGCGCAACCACCCCTCCTCCGGATTCATGGTGCCGACCAGGGTGAACCTGACGGGGATCGTCGGCCGGTCGAGCCCTTCCCGGTGGACCACGAGCACGTTGGTCGAGGTGACGTCCAGGATGATGTTGACCAGGTGGTCGTCGAGGAGGTTGACCTCGTCGATGTAGAGGAGGCCCTGTTTGTCGGCGGCCTCCAGCAGGCCCGGCTGCCGCTCGGTCCTGCCCGTCATCAGCGCGTCGATGCTCCAGCCGCCCAGCACGCGGTCTTCGGTGGCGTTGATGGGCAGCGTGACCGGAAGCTCGCCGTAGGCCATCAGGCTGAAGGACCGCACCGTGGTCGACTTCGCCGTGCCGCGCTCGCCGCTGAGCAGCACACCGCCGATGCCCGGGGCGACGAAGGCGAGCTCCAGGCATCGGAGCAGGTCGGCCTGTCCGACGACGTGGCTGTAGGGCAGAATCCGCACCTTGGTCATGGAGCCGGCTTCCTCCAGCGCAGCGTCACCATGATCTGTGCCCCCGAGCTCAACTCCACGATCTTCGCGCCGACCTTGCCGTCGACCTTCACGGCGAGCTGCATCTCGAACTCGTCGGGACGGGCCTTCTCCTCCATGGCCTCGATCTGGTTGCGCGCCTCGTAGGCGCAGTTCGCCACCATCTGGAGTGCCTCGCTGAACAGGTGGCGGCTGATTTCCAAGGGCTTTTCCAGTGCCCCCCGGGTGTCGTCGTCGTAGATCGAGGCGTGGTCGTTCGTCTCGAATTCGTCGAGCTCTATGTTGATGACCCCGTGACCGGAGGCATTCGGAGCCGCCACCACAACCATGAAACCTCGCAGGAGATCGATGTTGTTCGTTGTGCCGCCTGACAGGTCACTGATTCTGCCGTAGATACCGGCGTGCGTCACCATATCCACTGATGTGCTTTCTTTGGAATACGGCTCGGTTGATTCTCCCGCCGTCGGTCCTTCGGATGAGATGTCTCGATTCCGGCGGGTGAGAGCAGGGCTTTTGTGTCGTCGCAGGTCGTGGAGGTGCTCGCTCCCTCGGGGAGTCGACCGTCCCGCCGTGGTCGGATCCGGTGGACCGGCCGCGTTTCGCGGCCCTCGCGCGTGCCGGAGGGTCACCGATGTGAAGTCGTGTCAGTGCGAGGTCGCGAAGATCTGTGAGGCGATTTAGGTGGAATGGTATGAAATATCATTTTAATTCTGGTTCGGTGCTGAAGGGAGGGGAACGGCGGTCCGGCGCCCATCTCCGATCCTGCGCCGACGTGTGGCCGGAAAGTCGCCACCGCCCCGTCGCCGTATGACCGGAAATCTCGGGAAGGCGCCGTCGACGCGCGGCCGGAAAGGCCGCCTCGATCCGGCGGATGTGCGATGGGAAAGCCTGAGCCGGCCGGATCCGCCTTTTCTGGAATCTGTTCTTTCGCGGCAGGATCTTCATTCGTCGAGTGGTGCCGTGAGGTTCGACCCGTGTTTCCACGGTGCGCGGTAAGGAGGGGACCCGGTCGGCTCCCGGCTCACCTGCGAGAAGAAGTCCGGTCTCGGCGGTGGGGATCGCGTGAAGACCCGCTCGTCCACCACTTCGCCGGAGGCGACCTCTGTCCGGTGGAGGGGGCGACACGATCGGTGCCCGGAGCGTTCGGTGGAAGGCCTCGTCGGCCGGGCTCGAACCGGCGTCCACCCGGTCCAGAGCCGGGCGCTCTACCACTGAGCTACCACGAGGCGATATCCCACCGTGTACGGCACCGCCGGCCGGGCTCGAACCGGCGTCCACCCGGATGAAGAGCCAGGCGCTCTACCACTGAGCTACAGCGGGCCGCGCCTCAGTATGACCGTTGCCACCTGGCGGACGCCACCGGTATTCCGGCATATCGGTGGCGCCGACGGGCCCGCACCGGCGCTCACCCGATCCGAAGCCCGGCGGCGCCACCGCTGACCCTCAACGGGGTGACCGGCCTATTTCTCCGGGAGGTCCGCGGCGGGCAGATCACCGACCACGACTCCGGAGGCCAGCCCGTGGCGGGCGTCGGCGGCCAGCTCGGGCTTCACGCCCTTGCCGCTGAACACCCCGGCACGCCGCAGCAGGGCCGCCCACACCGGATCGGCGACGGTCACCCCGTGCACCAGTTCGGGCGTCGGCCGAAACGCCGCGACGCCACGTCGAGCCGCGGGCGCGGTCCACCCCGTCTGCTCCGGGTCCAGCCCGGCCGCATGGCAGGCCGCCTCCACGGTGACCCGCGGGCAGGCCGCGGTGCCGTCCAGCACCTCCCAGGGCAGCGGCAGCGCCGCCCACACCGCGGTGTCGGGATCGACGTCGCCGCCGGTATCGCGATGCCAGGCGGCCAGATCGGCGGCCATCAGGCGCATCACCTTGCCGGGACAGGCCACTTCCAGCAGTTCCAACGCGTCCAGCGACGCCAGGCAGGACAACCAGGCGGCCCGGGCCGCGTTGTAGGCGACCGCCAGGTTGTTCCACGTGGTGGAGTCGTCCCCGCGCCGTACGAGCATCGTGGTGCGGTCGGTGCCGGGGTTCCAGCAGGCGCGTAGCACATCGGCGCTGTGCCGCATGACGGCCGACCACTGCCCCAGCAGCCGTCCGCGCTCCTCGTCGGTCAGGCGTCCAAGGATGTCGGGAGTCGTGCGTACCTGGGCGATCATCCACCAGTCGCTCCGGTCCGCGCACCGGTCGAGCAGCATCGACGCGATCTCGTCGAACGGGTTGTCCCGCCCGGACAGGCTGAACTTCCGGCGCGTTTTGCGGCGCGCGGTGTAGTACGCCACGAAGCACGCGGCGTCGACGTCGGAGACGAACCGCTCCAGTGGGATGTCCGCGCCGAATCCCGTGACGCCCACCATGAGCAGACGCCGCTTGACCTGCTCGGTACCCAGCGTGCCCGCCTTGGCGGCGACCCGGCGCAGCACCCTGAACCGGCGGTTGTACTGCCGCTTGGACAGGTCCATGCCCGCGGCCTCCCGGGCGTCCCGGTTGAGCCGGTCGGCCAGGAAGTCACCGCGGTCCGGCGTCCACCGGATCTCGCGTCCCATGTTCGCCGCGAACTCCAGCAGCGACTCGGGAACGTCGGGGTCGACCTGCGCCGACCGCTCGAACAGGCGGTTCGCCGCCGCGACCTGCCGGGCACCGCCCACCGGCCTCGCGTAATCGGCGGACATCGAGGAGAACCAGCCCTCGCGACGGGAGGAGTACCTGGCCGCGCGCTCCAACACCGTACGCTCACGCCGCGACAGCTGCCCGTCCAGTGCTCGCAGCACCAGATCGGCGACGTCCTCGGGCCGGTACCGCCGATCCAGCGAGTCGTGCAACTCGGCGAGGATCTCCCGGCGGGATCGGCCGCTGTCCTTGTCGTCGTGGAACGTCATGGAAGTCATGATCCTGGTTGGTCCACCCCGGCTTCGACTGGTTTATCCGATCGCAGCCATCCGGCCCCGACCGGCGCCGGTGAGCCCCACCGAACGGGATCCCGGCTGTCCGGCTCCGCCACGCGCGGGGGTACGGCACCCAGCGATCTACGCGATACAGCTACTTCCTATGAAAAATGGGGATTTAGGGTACGTAATATCATCGCGGCGATCACCGCGATGTTCGTCGTCACGATTGGTCTGGGTGCTCCGTTTATGACCGTTGATCCGGCATACGAGGTTCTGGTCTTCTCCAAGACGGCCGGGTTCCGGCACGACTCCATCCCGGCGGGCATCGCCGCGCTGGGCGAACTCGCGACCGAGAACGGCTTCACCGTCGACGCCACCGAGGACGCCGGTGTCTTCACCGCCGAGAACCTCGCCCGATACCGGGCGGTCGTCTTCCTGATGACCACCGGCGACGTGCTCGACGCCGCGCAGAAGACGGCGTTCGAGTCGTACGTCGCGGACGGTGGCGGATACGTGGGCGTCCACTCCGCCGCCGACACCGAGTACGACTGGCCCTTCTACGGCGGCCTCGTCGGCGCCTACTTCTCCTCCCACCCCGAGATCCAGCAGGTGACCGTACGGGTGGAGGACGGCGCGCACCCCTCGACGGCTCACCTGCCGACGACCTGGGTGCGCACCGACGAGCTGTACAACTACCGCACCAACCCGCGCTCCACCGTCCACGTGCTCGCCACGCTGGACGAGTCGACCTACTCCGGCGGGTCGATGGGAGACGACCACCCGATCGCCTGGTACAGGACGTACGAGGGCGGCCGGTCCTGGTACACCGGCCTCGGCCACACCATCGAGTCCTACAGCGAGCCGAACTTCCGCGCCCACCTGTACGGCGGGCTTCGCTACGCGGCCGGGGTCGCCACGGGCGACTTCGGGAGCTGACGGTTTCGCGGTTCCCCGCCAGGAGGGTCCCGGCCAGGTTCGCCCGGCCGGGACCCTCGCCGTCTTCATGGACCGTCTCCGGAGACGGTCCATGAAGACGGCTTCGGAGAGGGCTTCGGGAGCGTCTTCGAGGACTCGCACGCCGCGCGTCCCTCGCGATTCCGGAAGTCCCGGGCGCGTCCTGACCGGATCAGGTCAGCGCGGAATCATGGCGATGGTTGACGTTGACTCAGGTCCGACTATCCCCCAGATTTCGTGCATTCCTATCTTTCGGGGGATGTACGGAGGTCGCAATGAAACGTGCGAGATCGGTCGTTCTCGCAATCGCGGTCCTGCTTCTGGGCCTGATGGTGAGCACGCCCGCGGCGGCGGTACCCGATCCATCCGCCGACGGCGACGACGGAGTGAGCGTCTACGTCGGCGAGCTCACCCCGCAGCAGATGGACGAGCTGCTGAAGTCGGGTGTCGAGCGTGAGGAACTGCGGATCACCAGGTCCGCGAACGGTGAGAAGGTCAGCGTCGAGGCGATCCTCGGCGCGGCCCAGGCGGAGCAGCTCGGCAAGGCGGGCCTCGACCTGAAGGTCCAGCGGCCCGCGGCGGCGAGCAGGCAGGCGGCGAAGGGGGACGGCGTCTTCAAGCCGTACAGCGGCGCCGGCGGCATCCGCGAGCAGATCGTCAACGCGGCGAACGCCAAGCCGAACATCGCCAAGGTCGTCGACCTCGGCACCACGGTCAAGGGGCAGCCGCTCACCGCGATCAAGGTGACGAAGAACGCGCGGCAGCTCAAGGACGGGGCGCGCAAGGCCGTGCTCTACATGTCCGCCCAGCACGCCCGTGAGTGGATCACCCCGGAGATGAACCGCAGGCTCCTGCTCCACTACCTGAACGGCTACGGCACCAACCCCGAGATCACCCAGCTCGTCGACAACGTCGAGCTCTGGTTCATCCCCGTCTCCAACCCCGACGGCTACGACCACACCTTCACCGCGGGCAACCGCCTCTGGCGCAAGAACCTCCGCGACAACAACAACGACGGCCAGATCACCAGCGCCGACGGCGTCGACCTGAACCGTAACTTCGCCTACAAGTGGGGCTACGACAACGAGGGCTCCTCCGACAACCCGGCGAGCCAGACCTACCGGGGCCCGAGCGCGCAGTCGGAACCCGAGACCAAGGCCGTCGACAACCTCGCCAAGCGGGTCGACTTCACCTACATCCTCAACTACCACTCGGCCGCCCAGCTGCTGCTGTACGGCGTCGGCTGGCAGCAGGCGACCCCCTCTCCCGACGACCTCATCTTCGAGGCGCTGCTCGGTGACGACGCGACGCCGGCCGTACCCGGCTACGACCCCGACATCGGCGCCGAGCTCTACACGACCAACGGCGAGACCGACGGTCACATGACCAACAAGCACGACGCGCTCACGATCACACCGGAGATGAGCACCTGCGAGGTCGCGGTCGAGAGCGTCCCCGACGACGAGTGGACGCTCGCCGACTGCGCGGGCGGCTCGGGCTTCACCTTCCCCGACAGCGAGGCCCTGATCCAGGCGGAGTTCGCCAAGAACGTCCCGCTCGCGGTCAATCTCGCCAAGTCCGTGAAGACCCCCGACGCGCCGGTCTCCCCGGTGGGCCGCACGGTCCCCGACTTCCGGCCCGACAGCTTCACCGTCTCGTACGGTGACCCGCAGCCGGTGGCCGTCACCATGCGGAGGTCCCTGCTCACCAAGCAGCTGCGCTTCCGTATCAACGGCGGCCCCGTGCGCCAGCGCGGCCTCAGCGAGTGGAAGGGCGGCGAGCGGTACGGCGACGAGAACAAGCTGTACTTCGCCGAGTACCGCTCCAAGGTGGAGGGCGCGAAACCGGGAGACAAGGTCGAGGTCTGGTTCACCGGCCACAAGCCCGGCGTCGGGACCGTGGAGAGCGAACACTTCACGTACAAACTGGAGAAGAAGTCCAAGGCCAAGGTCCTCATCGTGGCGAACGAGGACTACACGGGATTCAACCCCGACTACCCGGCGTCGGTGACCGCGCCGAAGTACGCGGCGCAGTACAGGCAGGCGCTGCAGACCGCCGGATACGCCTCGGAGACGTGGGACGTCGACGCCCAGGGCGTGCCGCACCACCTCGGGGTGCTCGGCCACTTCAAGGCGGTGGCCTGGTACCTCGGTGACGACCGGCTCGCGATGGACGCCCAGGACGTGGAGACCGAGACCCCGTTCGGCCCGCTTCCCGACATGGACGTCAAGCGCGAGCAGCAGGATCTGACCGTCTCCGTCCGCGACTACCTCAACGAGGGAGGCAAGCTGCTCTACACCGGGGAGACGGCCGGATACTTCGGCTTCTTCGGCACCAGCCTCGGCGGCATCTACTACGGCCTGGACGGCGCGCCGGACTCCGACTGCGTCATCACCACCCAGGACGGCTTCTTCGAGGAGTGCCTCATCCTCGCCGACGACTTCGCCCAGTACTACCTCGGTGTCTACGGTCGCAACCCGCGCGTCGGGCCGACCGGGTTCACCGGCACCGGTCCCGGGCTGAACGGCACGAGCGGCACCTTCGGCGGCCCGGCGCTCGCCGACAACCCGCTGGACGAGGCGGGCAACCTGCAGGTGACCAGCAACACGCTGCCGCCCGCGAAGTTCCCCCAGTTCAAGAGCTGGGCCTCGGGCGACTACATCGGGGCGACCGGCCCGTTCGACCCGGTCGAGGGCGGCTGGTACGTGGCGGGCCCGCACACCGACGACGCGTACAAGAGGCTGACGCGCACGATCGACCTCGCGGCAGTCCCGGCCGCGCAGCAGCCCAAGCTGCAGTTCCAGCTCTCGTACGACACCGAGGAGGGCTACGACAACGTCATCGTCGAGGCGCACACGGTCGGCCAGGACGACTGGACCACCCTGCCCGACCTCAACGGCCGAACCAGCACCGACGTCCCCGCCCAGTGCGAGGCCGGCTTCCTGCTGGACGAGCACCCGTGGCTGCTGCGCTACCTCACCCCGGGCAACCCCTGTGCGCCGACCGGGACGAGCGGTGCCTGGAACGCCTTCACCGGTAGCTCCGGCGGCTGGCAGCCGGTCGCCTTCGACCTGTCCGCGTACGCGGGCAAGAAGGTCGAGGTGTCGGTCAGCTACGTGACCGACCCCGCCACCGGCGGCGCCGGCGCGTTCGTGGACGACACCAAGGTCACCACCGTCGGCGGCCAGCTCGCCGCCGAGGGCTTCGAGTCCGGCCTCGGCGCCTGGGCGATCCCCGGGCCGCCCCCGGGCAGCCCGGCGAACGCCGGTGACTTCGCCAGGGCACAGGCCGACAAGACGGCGGCCGTCTCGACGAAGGACACCGTCTTCCTCGGCTTCGGCCTGGAGCAGGTGGCCTCCCCGGCCGAGCGTGCCGCGACCATCAAGAAGATCATGAAGCACCTGATCGGCTAGCCGGCTCCCGCCGGTAACGGCTGTCCCCGGTCGACGGGCGCCCCGTCGACCGGCCCCGACCGCGAGGCCGGGCGTCACCCCCGTGACGCCCGGCCTCCGCGCTTGAGTCACCGGACCCACAGTGGTCACAGCTGCCAGGCGGAAACCCGCCGAGCCCGGTGTTGCCGACCGCTGGAAGAAGACCGGTCACGCTGACGTCGTCCGCACAGCCGCGTTCACGGCGGTCCAGCTGACCATGTGAAAGCGGCCTACCTGCCGTGTGGTGACCCGGTCGAGGCCGGTGACCTGTCCCTGTTCCAGGTTCTAGGCCGGGGACAGCGCGGCGCGCACCAGTGAATCGTAGGTGTCGGTCGTGCGCTCCAAGGCGACGCCGAGAGACCGCGCGAAGCCATCGAGCTCCTCCTGAACGGCGACGCCGGACTCCTGCCCCTGCACGGTGCGTTCGATCTCGACGAAGGCTCCGGCGTGTTCCACCTCATCGACACAGATCGTCATGTCGCCCAGCGTCGCGGTGCGTCGGACCTTCACGATGCGGATCGTGGGATGGAACCCCATGAGCGTGATGGCGTGGTGCATCTGCTCGCGGTCGGAGACCGTGGTCTCGTGCTCCAGACACGCCATCGCGTTGTCGACGGGCTTCTTCACGGTGAACAGGTGCCGCCCCTGCTGGGTGCGCAGCCGGGCGAACGACCTACCGATCTTGGGCTGGGCGTAGGTCCACCCGTCCTCGGCATACGCCTGATCGTCTTGGTGCACGGGGGCCGACAGCAGAGCCCCTCGCCGCACGAGAGCGTCCTCCAACGCCGCCAGGTCACTCACCCGGTATTTGACCTCGATCTCCCGCACCTCGTGCGTCACGACGAACTCCCTGGTCTCCGCTGCGACTCGGGGAGCCTACCGGGAGCGCGCAGGCCTCCGTGCGAGGAACATCGCAACAGGCCGATCCCTGGTCGAGCGCGCCGCGGCCTGGTGCCTGGCACGATCTGAATACTTTGCTCTTGCGCTAAGTATTGGGGGCGGACAATACTTAGCCGCATGGCACAGTATTCGGCCGAGCTCGACGGCGTGTTCGTCGCTCTCG
>NZ_JBIAYX010000007.1:0-24712 GCF_042898365.1 Streptosporangium sp. NPDC000509
GGGGCCCCCCGGGGGGGGGGGGGCGGGGCCCCCCCCCCCGGCGGCCCCCCCCCCCCCCGGCCGCCCCCGCCCCCCCCCCGCCCCGGGGGGGGGGGGGGGGCACGTCCGGCGAACCACGCGCTTCACAACCGATCGCCGGACGTCCTGAGGGTCACACGCTTCACAGGGGTCACAGAACGTCCCGACACGCCGCGGGACGTCCGGCGAACCACGTTTCCCAGGAACCGCGAGACCCGCCCTACTCGCCCAGGCGGGCCAGCTCCTCTTCGACGATCTTCGGGTCGAGCTTGACGAAGAGCGGGGTCGGCGGGGCGAGCGGGGAGCCCACCCGGATCGGGGACGACTCCCAGCGCGCGGCGCCCTCGTAGGAGCCGGTGATGATCGGGTAGGTCCGGCCGTCGTCGTCGGTGACCTCGTGGATCTCCGGCATTCCCGACCAGACCCCGGTGCCGCCGAGCATCGCGTAGATCTTGTTGGAGGAGTTGGGCAGGACCGGGGTGAGCAGCGTCTTGGCGTCGTCCACGACCTGCAGGGCGACGTGCAGGATGGTCTTCACCCGCTCGGGATTGTCCTTGATCTTCCAGGGCTCCTGCTCGGCCAGGTATCGGTTGGCCTCGCGGATGACCTCGAACGCCTCGTTCGTCGCGTTCTTGAAGCGGCAGTGCTGGAACTCGACGGCGACCTTCGGGAATGCCTCGCGGCTGCGCTCCAGCATGGCGCGGTCGGCGTCGGTGAGGTCGCCCGCCTCGGGGATGACCCCGAAGTTCTTGGCGGCCATCGAGATCGAGCGGTTCACCAGGTTGCCCCAGGCCGCCACCAGCTCGCCGTTGTTGCGGTTGAGGAACTCCGACCAGGTGAAGTCGGTGTCCTGGTTCTCCGGGCCCGCCACGGCGATGTAGTAGCGCAGCGCGTCGGCGTCGTAGCGCTCCAGGAAGTCGCGAACGTAGATGACCACCTGGCGGGAGGAGGAGAACTTGCGTCCCTCCATCGTGAGGAACTCGCTGGAGACGACCTCGGAGGGGAGGTTCAGCGCGCCGAGCGCGCCCGGCTCGCCGTCGCGGGCACCCCGGCCGTTGTAGCCGAGCAGCATCGCCGGCCAGATCTCCGCGTGGAAGACGATGTTGTCCTTGCCCATGAAGTAGTAACTCAGGGCCTCGGGGTCCTGCCACCACCGGCGCCAGGCGTCGGGGTCGCCGGAGCGGCGGGCCCACTCGATGGACGCGCTGAGATAGCCGATCACCGCGTCGAACCAGACGTAGAGCCGCTTGTTGGTCTGGTCGCTCCACCCCTCCAGCGGGATCGGCACGCCCCAGTCGAGGTCGCGGCTGATCGCGCGGGGCTGCATGTCGCCGAGCATGTTGAGGGCGAACTTCAGCACGTTGGGCCGCCAGTCGCCCTCCTTGGAGCGCAGCCACGACGCCAGGACCTCGGCGAACGCGGGAAGGTCGAGCATGAAGTGCTCGGTCTCCACGAAGTCCGGCGTCTCACCGTTGACCTTGCTCACCGGGTTGATCAGCTGGATCGGGTCGAGCTGGTTGCCGCAGTTGTCGCACTGGTCGCCACGGGCGCTCTCGTAACCGCAGATCGGGCAGGTGCCCTCGATGTAGCGGTCGGGCAGGGTGCGCCCGGTGGAGGGCGAGATGGCGCCCATCGTGGTCTGGGGGAAGATATAGCCGTTGTCGTGGAGTCCCTTGAAGATCTGCTGGGTGACCGCGTAGTGGTTTTCCGTGGTGGTCCGGGTGAACAGGTCGTAGGAGAGCCCCAGCGCCTGGAGGTCCTCGACGATCACCCTGTTGTAGCGGTCGGCGAGCTCGCGGGCGGTGAGGCCCTCCTTGTCGGCCTGAACCTGGATCGGGGTGCCGTGCTCGTCGGTCCCGCTCACCATGAGGACCTTGTTGCCCGCCATCCGCTGGTAGCGGCTGAAGACGTCGGACGGCACGCCGAATCCGGAGACGTGCCCGATGTGGCGGGGGCCGTTGGCATAGGGCCAGGCGACCGCGGTCAGGATGTGCTGGGACATGGTGCAAGCCTAAGGGACGCGGCCGAGGTCCTTGGTGCCGTCATGCCTCTTGGAGGCCTCCGCTTTCCCGAAGTCGCCGCCGCCGCGGAGCCCGCGCTCTCCCGAACCGCCGTGACGTTCGAGACAGCCGCTCCTCCGGACCGCCGTGACGTCCGGGACGACCGTTCTCCCGAACCGCCGTGACGTTCGAGGCAGCAGCTCCCCCCGAACCGCCATGACGTCCGGGACAGCGGTTCTCCCGGGGCGCCGTGGCGTCCGGGACGGCCACGGCGCGGCCAGCCCTCACCGGAGGCGTCGGCCGGTTCGGCTCAGGGCAGCCGCGGCGACACCGGGCTGGCGTCCTCGGCCGGGGTGGTCGGTTCGCCCGCGGCGGCGCGGCTGACGGCCTCGGCGGCCTCCTCGGCGGCGGAGGCGGCCACGTCGATGGGCGTCTCCCTCGTACGGCGGATGCCCAGGATGCTGATGAACAGCGACGCGAAGATCGTCTGGAAGCTCACGATCAGCGCGGTGGCCGAGGGCACGACGATGCGCAGCGACTCCGAGGGGATCAGCGGGCCGAAGCTGCGCGTCTGCCAGTGGACCAGTGAGGCGACCAGGCCGCCCAGACCCCCCAGGGCGAGCAGGCCGCCGACGATCAGGCCCTTCTCCAGGCTCACGATGTCGACGAGCTTGCGCACCCTCCTGTCTTCGGGAAGGAAGCCCTCCTCCGCCGCGTACACCTTGGTGAACAGGGCGAACAGGGACGCCTGGAAGCCGATCACCACCATGGCCGAGGCGCCGACCAGGGTGTCGACGTCGAAGGCGAGCTTGCCGATGTAGACGGGGCCGAAGGTGAGGGCGGCGCCCGCGACCAGGCCGATCGTCATCATGACCAGGCCGGGGATGAAGAACAGCCAGCGCGGGCTGTAGAGCAGCAGGAAGCGCAGGTGGCGCCAGCCGTCGCGCCAGGAGCGCAGGTGCGGCGGGCGGGAGCGGCCGTCGGGCGACAGCGTGGTGGGCACCTCGCGCACGTCCAGCCCGGACAGCGTCGAGCGGACCACCATCTCGCTGGCGAACTCCATGCCGCCGGTCTGCAGGCCGAGCTTGAGGATGGAGTCGCGCCGGAAGCCGCGCAGGCCGCAGTGGAAGTCGCCGATCGCGCTGGGGAAGAACAGCCGGCCGATGAAGGAGAGCACCGGGTTGCCCAGGTAGCGGTGCAGCGGGGGCATGGCGCCCGGCGCGATACCGCCCTTGAAGCGGTTGCCCATCACCAGGTCGGCACCGTCACGGAGCTGCTCGACGAACGGCAGCAGGGCGGTGAAGTCGTAGGAGTCGTCGGCGTCGCCCATGATGACGTAGCGACCGCGCGCCGCGCGGATCCCCCCCATCAGCGCGTTGCCGTACCCCTTCGCGTCGACGTGCACGACGCGGGCCCCGGCCTCCCTGGCGAGTTGCTGTGAGCCGTCCGTGCTGCCGTTGTCGGCGATCAGGACTTCCCCGTCGATTCCGTGCTCCCGCATGCAGGCGAGCGCCTTGCGTACGCAGGTCTCCACGGTCTCCGCCTCGTTCAAGCAAGGCATGACCACGGTCAGTTCCACGTCTCAACCCTTCACTCACGGCACAGGCCAATCTCACCATGATGCCCTCTGCGGTCCCCTGCCCGGGTCAACTCCCTGAAACGACTGGCATCCTGTAGTGCATGGTGACCGTCGCCGACCGCCCTAGCCCGGACGTGCCTCCGCCCGACCGGGTCGCTCGCCTATGGGCGTTTCTCTATCGGCATCGTGTCTTCGTGACCGCCCTGGCGCTGGCGTTCGTGCTGCGTGTGGTCACCATGCTCGGGTACGGCCCCGCCCAGTGGTTCAACGATTCCTACGAGTATGTCTCCGGGGCGGTGAACCCCGACCGTCCCAGTGCCCTGAGACCGAACGGTTACTCCTTTCTGCTCCTGCTGATGCGGCCGCTGCAGAGTTTCGCGCTGGTGGCCTTCGTCCAGCACCTGATGGGCCTGGGCGTCGCGGTGCTGATCTACTCCCTGCTGCGGGTGAGGTTCGGGCTGCCCGGCTGGGGGGCGACGCTCGCCGCGGTGCCGGTGCTGTTCGACGCGTACCAGATCCAGCTCGAACACCTGATCATGTCCGACGCGATGTTCATGCTGCTCGTCGTGGGTGTGATCACGCTGGTGCTCTGGCACCGGCGGATGTCCTGGCGGCTCGGCGCGGTGGTCGGGCTGCTGCTCGCCCTCACCGCGCTCACCCGGTCGATCGGCCTGCCGATCCTCGTGCTGGTCGTGATCTACCTGATGGTGAAGCGCACGGCCTGGAAGACGATCGCGGCCATGGTGGTCGCGTGCGCGCTCCCCGTGACCGGATACATGGCCTGGTTCGCGTCCGCGCACGGCAACTTCGCGATGACCAACAGCGACGGCGCGATCCTCTACATGCGGACGGCGCTGTTCGCCGACTGCCGGAAAATGAAGGTCGACCCTCGCGAGGAGCTGGAGCTGGCGCTGCTGTGCATCAGCGCGCCGCCGGGCCAGCGCGGCTTCTCCGGCCAGAAATACCTCTGGTGGGCGCAGAACGGTCAGCGCTTCCACGCCTTCGGGGTGGGCAGCACGTTCACCCCCGAGACGAACAAGACCGCGGGCGCGTTCGCCCAGCGGGCCATCCTGTCCCAGCCGCTCGACTATCTCAGCCTGGTGGCCGGTGACTTCTTCCGCGCCTTCCACTGGGGCCGGCCGCGTTTCCCCGACTTCAACACCTACCGGCAGTACGAGTTCCTGCCGGAGAACAAGATCCTTCCCGCCTGGTCGTCGTACCGGGGCAGCACCGACACCGACGCGCAGAAGTACGATCCGGGCCTGCGGACGGCGCAGATCCAGGGCAAGCTGCGCGTGATCGGCACCGATGTCACCGATCCGTGGGCCGGCTTCCTGCAGGCGTACCAGCGGGTCGTCCGGCTGCCGGGCATCGTGCTCGGCGGGCTGCTCCTGGTCGGACTGGTCGGGGTGGCGGTGCGCTGGCGGAAGCTGGGCGGGCCGGTGCTGCTGCCGTGGCTCGCCTCGCTCGGCCTCATCCTGGCACCGGCGGCGACGGCCGAGTTCGACTACCGCTACCTGCTGCCCGCGGTTCCGCTGGCGTGCATGGCGGCGGCGATCTCGCTGCGCCACGGGTTCTCGGGACCCGTCACCGCCGCACCCGCCGCCGTCGCCCCCGGCAGCGTCACCCCTGACGGCGTCACCCCCGACGGCGTCACATCCGGCGCCGCATCGGATGCCCTGGGCGACGCCACCACGGGCGGCGGTGTCACAGACGGTGTCACAGGCGGTGTCGCGAACGGTGTCACAGGCGACCCGGCCGAGAGCGGTCCCGGTACGGGCGGCCCGGTCACGATCATCCCCGATCCCGCCGCGTTGCCCGGTCCCGTCACACCCAGCTCCGGAACAGCATCCGCGCCCACCACTGGGAGTGCGAAATGAGCTCGGCGCTGAGCACCGGGTAGAGCCATCCGAAGTTGATCAGTGCGAGGAGCGTGAAGGCCCCGACGACCGCGGCCCCCACCGCCCTGCGGTTGGGCGCGGCGTCCGCCTTTCCGATGATCAGCCCGGCGGCCAGGGTGAGCGCGAGGATCATGAAGGGGACCATCGGGATCATGTAGAAGAGATACATGGTCCGGCCGTCGGCGATCGCCCAGTAGAACCAGGGGAGCCAGCCGGCGGCGTAGCCGACGAGCACGGCTCCGGCCCGCCAGTCGCGGGTGGCGACGTACCAGGCGATCATCGCGATGAGGGCGACCAGGCCCCCGTACCAGATGACCGGGGTGCCGACCCCGAGCACCGCCTCGGCGCAGCTGTCGGCGCCGCATCCGGTCTTGTCCGGCGGATAGTGGAACGCCACGGGGCGTAGCAGCAGCGGCCAGGTCCAGGGGTCGGATTCGTAGTTGTGCGGGGTCGCCAGGCCGGTGTGGAAGCCGAGCACCTGGAAGTGGTAGCTCAGCCAGGAGCGCAGCGAGTCGAAGACGAAGAAGGCCGGCCCGTGCGAGGTCGCCTGGACCCAGTTGCGGCCCCAGCCCAGCGGGGAGGCGAACCAGCCCGCCCACGAGACGACGTAGGTGACCGCGGGCAGCAGGCCCATCACCAGCACGACGCCGGTCAGATCCCGGTTCAGCGCTCCGGCGTACGGTCTGCGCAGACCGATGGCTCGGCGGGCTCCGGCGTCCCACAGCAGTGACATGATCGCGAAGGCGATGAGGAAGAAGACGCCCGACCATTTGACCGCGCAGGCCGCGCCCAGGCACAGGCCGGCCGCGATGCGCCAGGGCCTGGCGCCCAGGCCCGGGCCGTGGTCGCTGAGGGGTGAGGTCTCGTACCAGGTGACCAGGCGTTCCCTGGCCCAGTCGCGGTCGGCGACCAGGCAGGCGAAGGCGGCCAGCACCCAGAACATCAGGAAGATGTCGAGCAGGGCGGTGCGCGACAGGACGAAGTGCAGGCCGTCGAGGGCGAGCAGGAGCCCGGCCAGGCAGCCGAGCATGGTCGAGCGGGTCATCCGGCGGGCGACCCTGGCCAGGATGAGGATGGATAGCACCCCGACCACGGCTCCGGCGAACCGCCAGCCGAACGGCGTCATCCCGAAGATCTGCTCGCCCACGCCGATCATCCACTTGCCCAGCGGCGGGTGGGCCACGTAGAGGGGACAGGGGTCGGCCTCCGGCGGCGTGCACTTGACCAGGAAGTCCGTCTTCCCCGCGATGATCATGCGGTCGGCGACCGGGTCCTCCACGGTGCCGAGCGAGGCCCGCTCCACCCCGTGGTGGATCAGCGCCCAGGCGTCCTTGGCGTAGTACGTCTCGTCGAACACGACCGCGCGCGGCCTGCCCAGATCGACGAGGCGCAGGATCCCTCCGAACGCCGCGACCAGCGACGGTCCCAGCCACCCCCAGAGCACGCTTCCCCGCATGGGGGGTAAGAGGCGATCCCGTATCAATCCCATTCGGGCAATTATGGTGATAAATCAGCCTCGATGGACAGCATCATAAAGATCGCGTTTTGGGATGCCCGCCGCCTTCGCCACGTCCACGATCGCCTGCTTCCTCGACACCCCCGACTCCTCCCTGCGCGCCACCTCACCGACCAGGTCCTCGATCACCGGCGGCAGGGCCTGCCCGGCGTATCCCGCGACGACGACCGTGATCTCCCCCCTGACGCCCCCGGCCGCCCACTCGGCCAGCTCCCCGAGACCGCCGCGCCGCACCTCCTCGTACGTCTTGGTGAGCTCCCGGCAGACCGCCGCCCGGCGGTCGGCGCCGAACGCCTCCGCCATCGCCGCGAGCGCGGCGTGCAGCCGGTGCGGCGCCTCGAAGAAGACCATCGTGCGCTCCTCCTCCGCCAGGGCCGAGAGCCTGCGGGAGCGCTCACCGGACTTGCGCGGCGGGAAGCCCTCGAAGCAGAAGCGGTCGCTGGGCAGGCCGGAGACGGCGAGCGCCGTGGTCACCGCGGACGGACCCGGCAGCGAGGTGACCGTGACCCCCGCCTCGACCGCGAGGTGGGTGAGGCGGTAACCGGGGTCGGAGACGCCGGGCATGCCCGCGTCGGTGATGATCAGCACGGTCTTGCCGTCCTGGAGTGCCTGGAGGAGCTCGGCGGCACGTCCGGCCTCGTTGGCGTCGTAGTAGGAGACGACCCGGCCGCCGATCTCCGCGCCCAGCTCCCCCGCGAGGCGGCGCAGCCTCCTGGTGTCCTCCGCCGCGACCACGTCGGCACTCTCCAGCGCGAGCCGCAGCCGGGGCGAGGCGTCGCCCGCCTGCCCGATCGGAGCCCCTGCCAGCACAAGCCTGCCGTTTTCATTCACCGTTTCATCCTCCCGCATTCCTGATCGCCCCCAGCCTGGGAAGAAGCTCTCGAATTAGACATCTGACAGGTTTTCTCTGGGCTGGAGGGGGTGGGGGGACCGTACGATGTCGGAGTGGCCGTGACCGACTTCACCAACCAGGCGTCAGAGCAGCCCGAGCCCCAGCCGTCCGGCGGGCACGAGGGCTCGGTGCGCGACCGGCTGGTGCCGCCGATGCCCGGCGGCGCCCTGTGGGGCTGGCTGGGCCCGCTGCTGGTCGCGGTGTTCGGGGGCATCCTGCGCTTCACGAACCTCGGTCACCCGCGCGCGATCATGTTCGACGAGACGTACTACGCCAAGGACGCCTGGGCACTGATCAACTTCGGTGCCGAGCACAACGTCGTCAAGGACGCCGACAAGATCCTGATGGACGGCAGCACCGCGATCTGGCAGGACTGCGCGCCCAACGAGATCGACAAGTGCGCCTCCTACGTGGTCCACCCGCCGCTGGGCAAGTGGATGATCGGCCTGGGCGAGCAGATCTTCGGGATGACGCCGTTCGGCTGGCGGTTCGCCGGAGCCGTGGTCGGGGTGCTGTCCATCCTCATCCTGGCCAGGGTCGCCCGCCGGATGACCCGCTCGACCATGCTCGGCTGCCTGGCCGGGCTCCTGCTCGCCCTCGACGGCCTGCACTTCGTCCTGTCGCGCACCGCCCTGCTCGACATCTTCCTGATGTTCTGGGTGCTGGCCGCCTTCGCCTGCCTGGTCGCCGACCGCGACTGGGCCAGGGAACGCCTGGTCACCTGGTACGAGACCTCACCCCTCAGCGACCACGGCCCGGGCCTGGGCGCCAGGCCCTGGCGCATCGCGGCCGGCCTGTGCCTGGGCGCGGCCTGCGCGGTCAAATGGTCGGGCGTCTTCTTCCTCATCGCCTTCGCGATCATGTCACTGCTGTGGGACGCCGGAGCCCGCCGAGCCATCGGCCTGCGCAGACCGTACGCCGGCACCTTCGGCAAGGACCTCACCGGCGCGGTGCTCACCACCGCCCTGCTGCCCGCCGCCGTCTACGTCGTCTCCTGGGCGGGCTGGTTCGCCTCCGCCGGCGGTTGGGGCCGCAACTGGGTCCAGGCGACCTCGCACGGGCCGGCCTTCTTCGTCTTCGACTCGCTGCGCTCCTGGCTGAGCTACCACTTCCAGGTGCTCGGCTTCCACACCGGCCTGGCGACCCCGCACAACTACCAGTCCGACCCCTGGAGCTGGCCGCTGCTGCTACGCCCCGTGGCGTTCTTCTACGAGAGTCCCCAGGGCGGCTGTGGCACCGACACCTGCTCGCAGGCCGTCCTCGGGGTCGGCACGCCGGTCATCTGGTACGGAGGGCTCGCGGCCCTCATCGCCATGATCGCCTGGTACGTCGCCACCCGCGACTGGCGGGCCGGAGCCGTGCTCGTCGGCTACGCCGCCGGCTGGCTCCCCTGGTTCTACTACGCCATCGCCGACAACCGGACCATGTTCCTGTTCTACGCGATCCCCATGGTCCCCTTCATGATCCTGGCGATCGTGCTCGCGGCCGGGCTGATCCTCGGCCCGGCGAGCGCCCCGCAGGGACGCCGGACCGTCGGCGCCGCGGTCGTGGGCGCCTTCACCCTGCTGGCGCTCGTCAACTTCTGGTGGCTCTACCCGGTGCTCACCGCCGAGATCATCCCGTACGCCGAGTGGAGTTCACGGATGCTTTTCAAGAAGGGCTGGATCTGAGCGTCCGCGTATGAGCCACTTAGAAGACATTTCCTAGGGTAGGCACCGTGCAGGATCCATTACGTCACGTTCATCGTCAGAGCAGGCCCGCATACGGCAGACTGCGAAGCATGCCTGCACCGGACGTGGCCGCCCTCCTGTCGGAGCTGGAGCGTTCCGAGCCCGCCTCCGCCGAGCACGCCCGCAGCGCGATCGACTGGCTGACCGGCGGCGAGCCGCTGGAGACGATCAGCGAGCTCAACGTGTGCGAGTTTCTCTGGTACACCCTGCCCTCGAAGGTCACCGGCGACCGCCCCGCGATCGCCCGCGCGCTGGGCCTGCTGCTGCGGCTGGGCGGCCTTGAGCGCTACGCCGCCCTCTGCTCGTCGTCCACGACCACCCAGATCCTGCGCACCTACGCCCGCCTGGGCGAGGACGCGGGGATGGCCGCGTACCAGTCGGCCCTGGACGCGACGGGTGTGCTCCCGCCCGACGTGCCCGAGCTGCGGTGGAGCTCGATCATGGGACCGGAGGAGCTGGGCGCGCACGGCGCCTGCTCGGCCGCACTGGAGCTGGCGATCGTCTCCGGTGAGCTCGTCCCCCGTCCGGCCGAGCGGCGGAGGCTCACCAGCCGCTGGCTCACCACGCCCCGCCCCGAACTGGGCGGCGACAACTGGCTGCACCGGGTCCAGGGCGAGCGGCTCAACCGCTGGGTCCTCGGCCGGGGCACCGCCTGGCGCGAGCTCGCCCAGCCCTTCGAGGTGCGCTTACACGCGCCCATCCCCGCACCGGACGAGGCCCATCTGGGGGCGCTGCGCTGGCTGCTGACCGTGGGGCTCCGCCCGGAAGGCATCCCGCTGACCCAGCGGCACAACCTCGCCCGTTCCGTGCTCGCGGAGAGCACCTGGAGCGGCGCGGAACTCGCGGCCGTCCGCGAGGTGGCCCAGGACCGGATGGGCGCGCTACGCCAGACCGGAAGGCGCCTGGTGACCACCTCGACGGGCGAGCGCCTGCTCGGCGACACCGACCTGCTCTGGGAGGCCGCGGCCGCCGCCCTGCTCGCCCCCTCGCCGGGGGAGAACGGCTTCCGTGCCTCGGCCAGGGAGGTGGCGCTGATGCTGCTCGCCGACGGCGCCCCCGCCGACCGTGACCACGTCACCGCCGTGATCGACTGCACGGAGCGGCAGGCCCTGGAGGTCGACGCCTCGCTCGCCGAGCTGGGCAGGCGCCTGGACGCCTTCGGCCTGCGCGTCGACGGCCGTCTCACCCCTGCCGGCCGCTCCGCCGCTCTCGCCGCCCTCCGCAACCACGCCCTGCGCCCCCGCCAGTACGTCAACATGACCTGACGACGCCCTCAGCACCCCTCAGAGGCCGCTGTGGCCCCCGCGGCCCCCGGTGTCCCTTCGTGCTCGAAACCGTACGGCGACCAGGGAAAATATGGCGGTCGCGGACCGACTAACCTTCCTGGAAACGGGCAGTGGCAGCGCGTGTCCGAGCCCACCTCCGCTGACCGCGCCACAGCGCCGGAAACATCCCCGCCCGCCCCCCGCGTTCCGTCGACGGAGACGGGCACGGGAGGCGTCCCGGCGTCATCGGCCGGAGCCGGCGAATCCGGCTCGTCCGAGCCGATCCTGACCTCCGCGGGCCCTCTGGTCCTGCCCGCCGCCCCGCCCGCGGATGCCGACGGTCCCGTTCCCGGTGGTCCTGTTCCCGGCGGCCCCGCGAGCGCGGTCACCGTGCCCCCCGGCGCGGCCGCGTCCCCCGACGCCGCGCCGTCATCAGGGATCACCCCGAACCTCCCGTTCGGCCGTCCCGGGCGCTCGATGAGCAACAACCCGTTCGTGTTCGGCTTCACCGCCGCCCTGGGGGTGCTCACCGCCTGGTGGCTGGTGCAGGCCATCGCGACCGCGAGCTCGGTGCTGGTCCTCATCGTCGTCTCGCTCTTCCTCGCCATCGGCCTGAACCCGGCCGTCGAGGTCCTCCAGCGGCGCAACGTCCCCCGGGTGTGGGCCATCACCCTCGTCTTCCTGGGCGTCATCCTCGTCTTCGTCGTCTTCGGCCTCGCCGTGGTCCCCCCACTGACCACGCAGTCCACCCAGTTCGTCGAGCAGCTCCCGCAGTACGTCCAGGAGCTGCAGAACAACCCGGTCATCCGCGATCTGGACCAGCGCTTCCAGCTGCTGGAGAAGCTTCAGACGTACGTGACGAGCGGCGACTTCGGCACCCAGATGTTCGGCGGTGTGCTCGGCATCGGGTCGGTCCTCATCGGGGCGGTCTTCAACTCGCTCACGGTGCTGGTGCTGACGCTCTATCTCCTGGGCTCGTTGAAGTCGCTCAAGAAGCTGGCCTACCGCCTCGTCCCCCGGAGCCGCAGGGTCCGCACGACCCTGCTCGGTGACCAGATCATCGACAGCATCGGCGGATACGTCGCCGGGAACCTGATCATCTCGCTCATCGCCGGTGTGACGACCTTCATCTTCCTGAGCATCATGCAGGTCCCGTACGCCCTGGCGCTCTCGCTGATCGTCGCGATCACCGACCTCATCCCGCTGGTCGGCGCCTTCATCGGCGCGGGGATCGCCTCCCTGGTGGGATTCTTCGTCTCTCCGACCGTCGGGATCGTCTGCATCGTCTTCTTCACGATCTACCAGCAGATCGAGAACTACTGGATCGCCCCGGCCGTGATGAAGAGCTCGGTCGACGTGCCGCCGCTCGCCACGATCGTCGGCGCCCTGCTGGGGGGCGCGCTGCTCGGCGTGGTGGGCGCGCTGCTCGGCATCCCGATAGCCGCGGCCGTCCTGCTCATCCTGCGGGAGGTGGTCCTGCCCCGGCAGGAACGCACCTGATCGGCACCCGACCGGCACCTGACCGGCATCTGACCGGCGCGAAGGAGCCACGTCGGCCTCTCCCGCACGCGGATCGGGAGGTCACGAGCCCTCACCGTCGAGGTACGCCTGCCCCTCATCCGCACACAACATCACAAAAAAGTTTTTTTCGCTTCTTCGTCGCAAAAGTACCTAGATCACAACAACATGCGATAAAAGATCACTTGCACCTACTGTCTCCCCTTTGGGGTATACGTGAAGAAGCGTCTTCGACTCCTCGCGGCCCAGCTGCTCGCCGCTGCCCTCGTTCTCACCACCCTCTCGGCCCCCGCCCACGCGAGCACTCCGGAGAGCGATCCCCAGCTCGCCGCCGAGTGGCAGACCGCATGGGACACCTACCAGTTCTACAAGAACACGCCGCCCCTCCCGGGATCGGGACGGAGCCGGGCGCAGAACAGCATCTCCATCACGATCGACGCCCCCGTCAACCGGGTGTTCCCCGCGTACTCGAACATCAACAACCACCTCGGCATGCACTCGTTCCTGAAGCGGGTCGTCACCCACAAGGACCGCTGGCAGGGCAGCAAGCGCCACATCGACTTCACCGCGGTCGAGGAGCTCCCCTACGAGGGTTCGACCGTCGTCATCAACACGCACGCGCAGCAGCGCATCAACCCCGCCGCCCTCTACTACGAGACCGACAGCTGGACGATGCCCAACGTCGTCACCCACCAGAAGATCGTCTTCGAGGCGCTCTCCGGAGGAAAGACCAAGGTCACCGAGTACCTCACCTTCGACGCGGACAGCACGCTGATCGACTTCGTACTCCAGAACGGCGTCGCCTCCCACGAGGCGACCCAGGCGGCGATGAAGCAGGCGATCGAGAGCGGCGAGCTCTGAACCTCCGGACTTCAACCCCCGGCCGGGACCTCACGAGCGTCTCGGCCGGGGGTTTCGCGTGATCGCGGGTTTGACCTTGTCGTAGCGTCAACGTTTCTAATGAGGGCATGCGGATCGGCGAGCTCGCCGCGCTGGTCGGGGTGTCCACCCGGACCGTGCGCCACTACCACCACCTGGGTCTTCTCCCCGAGCCCCTGCGCCTGAACAACGGCTATCGGGAGTACGGGCTGCGTGACGCGGTCGTCCTCGCCCGGGTGCGACGGCTCGCCGAACTCGGCCTGTCGCTGGACGAGATCCGCGACATCCTCGCCGACGACCGGGGCAGGGAACTTCGCGAGGTGCTCCTGGAACTGGACGCGGACCTGGCCAGGCAGCAGGAGGCGATCGGTGCCAGGCGGGAAAGGCTCGCCGCCCTGCTCGCCGAGGCGGACCCGCATCCCGACACGATGGTCTCCCCCGGCATGGCCGCGGTGCTGCGCGACCTGTCCGCCCCGGGGTCGAGGTCCGCCGAGATCGACCGTGAGCTGCTCGCGCTGATGGACACCGTGGCCGAGGAGCCGGACCGGGCACGGGTGCTCGACCTGTTGCGCCCTCTCACCGAGCCCGAGGCGCTCGCGCGGGCACACGACCTCTACCGGCGGCTGGACGAGCTCGCGGACGCGGAGCCCGGCGATCCCCGCGTCGCCGCACTCGCCGCCGATCTCGTCGCGCACATCCCCGGCGAGATGGCCGCGGTGATGATCGCGGAGCCGGCCCCGGACCCCGAGCGCTCGCATCCACCCGGCTCCGGCCCCACCCCCGGTCCGAATCCCCGTCCCGGCCCCGGTGCCGACTCCGCTCCCGGCTCCCGTCCCGCCTCCGGATCCGGCCTTGGCTCCTCACCCGGCGGCGGTCCCGGCTCCCCCCTCGGTCCCGGCTCCGCCCCCGGTCCCGCCCCTGCCCCCGGCCTCGGCTCCGGCTCAGGTCCCGCGAAACGCGTGGACGGCGGGCGGTGGCTGGAGACGATGCACGTCGAACTGTCTCCCGCCCAGGCCGAGGTGCTCCAGCTGGTCATGACGACTCTCAAGGAGAGAGCCTGATGCTCGGGATCGCCCGCGCCGCGCTGTTCGCCGTGATCCCCATGGAGATGCTGTTCGTGATCCTGCTCGTGGCGGGGGTGCCGCTGCCAGGGCCGGTGATCGTGGTGGCGGAGCTGATCGTCGCGTCGATGCTCGTCCTGGAGGCGGTGACCGCGTACCGGCTGTTCAGGGCCGAACGCCGGGGCGGCGCCGACCGGCGGGCGGCGCTCCGGACGACCTTCCACCTCCTGGTTCCCCTGCCGGTGCGCAGGCTCGTGGGTTTCGAACTGAAGGGGATGGTGAGCGCCTTCCTGTGGATCACGCGCCGCCGCGACGGCGTGCCGCCCGGCGCCACCGCCGCGCCGTACACCCGGGAGCAGACGTCGGTCCAGCTGGTGCTGCTGTCGGTGCTGGTCGTGGAGACGGTGGGGATCGAGCTGCTGCTGCGGGCGCTGGGCGTGCCGTACGGGGTGCGCCTCGCGGTGCTGGTGGCCGACGCCTACGGGGTCGTCTACGTGCTGATGATCATCGCGGCCTGCGTCACCCGGCCCCACGTGGTGACCACCGAGGAGCTGCGCGTCCGCTACGGCATGTACTTCGACCTCCGCGTCCCCCGTCAGCTGATCTCCTCGGTGCGGCTGTCGCGCAACTACAACGAGAGCGGCATGATCACCGTGGCGGACCGGCGGCTCAGCGTGGTGGTGTCCTCCCAGACCAATGTGGTCATCGAGCTGACCGAGCCGGTCACCGTGGTCCGTCCCCTCGGCGGTCGCGCCGAGGCCACCACGATCCGCTTCTTCACCGACACCCCCGAGGCGCTGCTGGGCGCCCTGCGACCCTCCCCGCACCACAGCGCTCCCTGATCCCCGCGCACCCCGTCCGTATCGGGCGCCGGGCCGTGCCGAGACGGCACGCTTTCCTGTCATGTTCAGTCAGATCGCGTCAGATCTTGTATTGACTTACCTTGCCTTAAATGTAAAGTTTCTTTCGAGAGAGCGCTCTCACGCCTCGTCCCCCTCCCCCCACCCCTCAAGGACCAGTCGTGAGATTCACCGTGCTGACCAGCGTGGCGGTACTCGCCGCCGCGCTCGTCGTCCCGTCCCCGGCCGCGCAGGCCGCCGCGATACCCGACCCCGCTCCCGACCCGTCCAAGGCGGCCACGGCCGAACAGGCACTGCGGCGAGACCTCGGCCTCACCCCCACACAGGCCCGCGTCCGCCAGGCCCACGAGGCCGGGGCGGCCGTGGTGGAGCGGCAGCTTCGCACCCGTCTCGCCGACCGGTTCGCCGGCGCGTGGTTCACCCCCGGCGAAGGGCGGCTGAGCGTCGGCGTCCTGAACCGCGAGGACGCCGACCTCGTCCGCGCGGCGGGCGCGCTGCCGGTGTCCGTGCCACGCAGTGAGAGGCAACTGGCCACCACGAAGGCCGCGCTCGACCGAGTCGCGGACTCCGCGGGCAAGGACGTCCACAGCTGGTACGTGGACGTCGCCGCGAACACCGTGGCGGTGTCGGCGGCCGACCGCGCCGCCGCCGAACGTTTCGTCAGGGCGGGCGCCGTCGACGCCGCCGAGGTGCGGATCTCCGTCGGCGAGGCGCCCAAACCCCTGTACGACATCCGCGGCGGCGACCAGTACGTCATCAACGGCAACACGCTCTGCTCGGTGGGCTTCGCGGTCAACAACGGCGGCTTCGTCACCGCCGGGCACTGCGGCCGCACCGGCAACCCCACCCTCGGCTACAACAACGTGAGCCAGGGCACCTTCGCCGGCTCGTCGTTCCCCGACAACGACTACGCCTGGGTCCGTACCAACGGAAACTGGACACCCCGCCCGTGGGTCAACAACTACGGCGGCGGCAACGTCGCCGTGGCGGGCTCCCGGGAAGCCGTGGTGGGCTCCTCCATCTGCCGGTCCGGGCGCACCACCGGCTGGCGCTGCGGCACCATCCAGGCCAAGAATGTGACCGTGAACTACTCCGGGTCCCTTGTCCACGGGCTCACCCGGACCAGCGCCTGCGCCGAGGGCGGCGACTCGGGCGGCGCCTGGATCACCGGCGACCAGGCCCAGGGCGTCACCTCCGGCGGCTCCGGCAACTGCTCGACCGGCGGCACCACCTTCTACCAGCCGGTCAACGAGATCCTCGGCGCGTACGGCCTCACCCTGACCACCACCGGCGGGGGCGGCGGACGGCTCATCGGCTGGCAGGACAGGTGCATCGACGTACCCGGCAGCAACGCCGCCGACGGGCAACGCCTGCAGCTGTGGGACTGCAACGGCACCGCCGCGCAGAACTGGACGTTCCCCGGCGACGGCACCGTCCGCGCCTTCGGCCTCTGCATGGACGTGGCCTGGGGCTCCACCGCCAACGGCGCCGCCATCCAGCTCGCCACCTGCAGCGGCAACCCGGCGCAGCAGTTCGTCCTCAGCGGCGCGGGTGACCTGGTCAACCCGCAGGCCAACAAGTGCGTGGAGGTCACCGGCTTCGGCGGCAGAGGAACCCCGCTGCAGCAATGGGAGTGCAACGGCGGCGCCAACCAGAAGTGGCGACGAGGCTGACCACCCGCGGGACACCGCCGGGGCGATAAGCGTTCTCACCGAGACACCACTGGGACGGTAAGCGTTCTCACCGGTTCTCAGTGGGGCACCGCCGAGGCGGTAAGCGTTCTCACCGCCCCGGCAACGCCCCGGCACCGCGCCGTTTCACCCACCGCCGGACGCGCGACGGAAGTCCCCACCGCGTGTCCGGCGGTGCGCGGTGGGGACACCCGGTGCGCGCCCCCACCGCACCGGCCACCCGACACCACGATCTTGCCGGGAGGTCACACCCAGGCGCCGGTGGCGGCGACCCGGGCCGCGTAGTCCTCGAACGCGACGGGAGGACGGCCGAGCACCCGCTCGACCCCGTCGACGGGCTCGGCCGTGTGACCGGCGCGGTGCAGGGCGAACAGGGTGTTCAGCGCGTCGGCCGCGACCTCCGGATATCCCTCCGCGAGCAGTTCGGCCCGGTATGCCTCCGGGGTCAGCTCGACGTACTCGATGGACCGGCCCGCGGCCCGCGCGATGATCTCGACGGCCGCGCCGAAGGTCACGCCGCGCGGACCCGACAGGTCGTACGTCAGCCCCGCGTGCCCGTCCCCCGTCAGCGCGGCCACGGCGACCGCGGCGACGTCGTCGGCGTCGATGAACGGCTCGGGCACCTCACCGATCGGCAATGCCAGCCTCCCCGCCCGCAGCGGCGCGTGCCACAGGTCCTCGTCGAAGTTCTGGTTGAAGTTGTTCGCCCGCAGGATCGTCCACTCCGCCCCCGAGTCGCGGACGGCCCGCTCCGCTGCGGCCATGCCCTGGCCGAAGTCCTCGCCGACCAGGTCCATGCCCCGACCGGACAGCACCACGAAACGCTTGACGTCCGTGGCGCTCTCGACGAAGTCGCGGATCGGGGTGGGGTCGTCGGGCGCCACCAGGTATACCGCCTCGGCGTCGTGCAGCGCGTTCTCCCAGGTGGCGGGCTCGGACCAGTCGAAGCGAACCTCGCTGGAACGGGAGGCGGGCCGCACCCGCTCCCCCTCCGCGCGCAGTCGCCGCACCACCCGGCGGCCCGTCTTGCCCGTCGCGCCCAGAATCAGGATCTCTCTCATGTCATAGAGCCAACCGCGCGGGGAGCCGCCCGCACATGGCCGGACGTACGCCGCACCTGTCCGATCGTCCCGTCGTCGCGGCACCCCGGACGCAGGCCGCCCTGATCCGATCGTCCCGTCGTGGCCCCCGGGCGTGCGCCGCACCCGTGCGATCGTCCGGTTATCGTGGGCGCCATGGACCCGTACGACGACCTGTTGCGGGGGGTTCGCGGCGAAGGGGCCGTCTTCGGCGCGTCGGTGCTGTCGCCGCCGTGGGCGCTCAGGTTCGCCGACGGTCCCTCTCTGACACTCCTCGTCCCCCTGCGCGGCGAAGGGTGGATCGTCCGGGGAGACGACGCCCGGCAGGTGCGACTTGGCGAGGCGGCGATCGTGCGCGGGCCGGAGCCCTTCGTCGTCGCGGACACCGACGCACCCCGGCCGCTCGTCCTCGCGGACACCGGTACACCCCAGCCTTCCGTTCCAGCGAGCACCGGCGCACCGCGCCCCTCGGCGGTCCCCACGGAAACCGGCACGTCGCGGTCTTCCGTTGTCGCGGAGACCGGCACACCGCACCCTGCCCGGGAGGTCTCCCCTGAAAGGGCCGTCGCCGGAGACCTGAGCCAGACCATCCTGTTGGCGGGGTCGTACCGGGTGAACGGCGAGGTGGCCCGCCGCCTGGTCCGGGTGCTGCCCCCCGTGCTCGTCGTACCGGACGATCATGACTGCAGCAGCATGGGCGCCTACCTGGAGGCGCAACTCCTCTCCGGTCGCCCGGGACATCAGATCGTGCTGGACCGGCTGCTCGACTGGCTGCTGGTGTGCACGCTGCGCGACTGGTTCGACCGGCCGGAAGCGGTGAGTCCCGGCTGGTACACCGCGCTGAACGACGACGTGGTCGGCCCGGTCCTGTGCGCCATCCATGAGGCCCCGTCCAGGCCGTGGACGCTCGCCTCCCTCGCCACCGCCGCGAGCGTGTCGCGCACCACCCTGGCCAGGCGGTTCACCGAACTCGTGGGCGAGCCGCCGATGACGTACCTGACGGAGTGGCGGATGGCGCTCGCCGCCGACATGCTGGCCGAACCCGCCGCGACGGTCGCCACGGTGGCGCGCAGGGTGGGCTACTCCGACGCGTTCGGCTTCAGCTCGGCGTTCAAGCGCGTCCTGGGCGTGAGCCCGAGCGTCTATCGCGACGGCGTCGCCGTCCGGGCCGGAGAGGCGGCGAGCGCCGGGCTGCCCGGTTCTCCCTGAGACGGAGGCTGCGTCCGGGGCGGCGTCCCGGAGACGGCCTGCCTTCCGGGCCGGAGGCGAACGGCGCGGTGTTCGCCCCCTCGTCCCCGGCGCCCGTCAGCGCCGGTGCCGGTAGTGGTGGGTGACCAGCGCGGCGGCACACGCCAGGACGATCGTCCCGAACCCGATTCCGATGAAAACGTTGAGGTCGGAGGTGGAGGTCACGATGTTGCAGACCACGCCGACCATCAGCAGAGCCCACAGCACGGGCCGCACCACGCCGCCCCGGGTGTCGGCGGGGCGCGTCGAAGGCGGCGTCTCGAAGGTGTCGGAAACGTGGTGGGATGGGTCGGTCACGGTGTGCTCCTCGGTCGAACCGTTCGTCATGCTCCGACGCTACGAACCGCCGCCGCTCCCGGCGATCCCGCCGACGAGACAGGCGAGGTACAGCAGGCTGTACTTCTCGGCCCGCGACCTGACGGCGTCCAGAACGGTGCCCTATCGTCTGGCCGAGGAGGTGTGAATGCCGATCCACGAGTCCCCGGCCGGCCGCAAGTCCGCGGTGTTCGCCCGTGCGCGCGTCGTCCTGGACGCGTTCGAACACCTCGTCGGCGGGCTGGGCACCACGGTCCTCGCCCTCGTCGCCCTCCTGCTGCTCGCCGCCACCGCGCTCGCCTGCCTCGTCGGCGTGGGCGTGTTTCTGGCACCCACCGCGCTGCGCGGGCTGCGGGCCGTCGCCGACCGGGAGCGCGCGAGGCTCTCCCGCTGGGGGCCGGAGATCATCGGCCCGGGGCCGGTGCCGTCCGGCCTGCGTGCCGCCCTCACCGATCCGGCCACGCACCGGGAGCTGGGCTGGGTGGTCGTCCACTCGACCCTCGGGCTGTTCCTCGGTTTGGCCGGTCTCACGATCTTCTTCAGCGCGGTGACCAACACCACCTTCCCGCTGTGGTGGCGGCTGCTGCCCCCGGAGGAGGCGGCCACCTCGGCCATGGGGCTCTGGACCGTGCGGGACCTGCCCGGTGCCCTCGGGGTGAGCCTGCTCGGCCTGGGGTGGATCGTCCTCGCCGTGCTCCTCATCCCGGGGATGGCGCGGCTGCAGGCGTGGCCCGGCCGGCGGCTCCTGTCGGCCGGGCCGGGTGCCGACCTCGCGCTGCGGGTCGCGCAGCTCACCGCGACCCGCGCGGCGGCGCTGGACGCGCACGCCGCCGAACTGCGGCGGATCGAACGGTCGCTGCACGACGGGACCCAGAACCGGATCGTCGCCGTCACCGTCCTGCTCGGCGCGGCCCGCCGTGCGCTGGCGCGCGACCCGTCCGGCGCCGAGGCCATCCTCGACCGTGCCCAGGACGCCGCCGAGCAGGCGCTCGCCGAGCTCCGCGCGGTCGCCCGCGGCATCCTGCCTCCGGTGCTGACCGACCGGAGCCTCGTCGACGCGCTGACCGGGCTGGTCACCACCTGCCCGGTGCCCTGCCAGCTCGACGCCGACCTTCCCAGCCGCTGCGCCGCCTCCGTCGAGGCCACCGCCTACTTCGTGGTGGCCGAGGCGCTCACCAACATCGCCAGGCACAGCCACGCCGGGCACGCCACCGTCAGGGTCCGCCGCCGCGATGACCGGCTACACCTTCAGATCACCGACGACGGCCGCGGGGGAGCCGACGAGCACGGCGGGTCGGGGCTCGTCGGCATCCGCCGCCGTACCGAAGCACATGATGGGACGCTCATGCTGACCAGTCCTCCCGGCGGGCCCACCGTCCTTGAGGTGAGCCTGCCATGCGGATCGTGATCGCCGAGGACGACCCGCTCCTGCGCGAAGGACTCGCGCTGCTGCTGCGCGCGGAGTCGCTCGACGTCGTGGCCACCGCCGCCGACCCCGACGGGTTCCTCGCCGCCGTCGACGCCCACGAGCCGGACGTCGCCATCGTCGACGTCCGGATGCCGCCGACCCACACCGACGAGGGGATCGTCGCGGCCGTCGAGGCGAGGCGCCGCAGGCCGGGCCTGGCCGTGCTCGTGCTGTCCGCGTACGTCGAACAGGCCTTCGCCACCGAGTTGCTCGCCCAGGGCAGCGCCCACCTCGGATACCTCCTCAAGGAGCGGGTCGGACGCGTCGACGAGTTCCTGAACGCGCTGCACCGAGTGGCGGAGGGAGGCACGGCGATCGACCCCGAGGTCGTCGCGCAGCTCTTCGCCCGCACCCGGTCCGACGACCGGCTGGAGCGCCTCAGTCCCCGCGAACGCGACGTCCTCGCCCTGATGGCCGAAGGACTGGGGAACACCGCCATCGCCGAGAGGCTCTTCGTCACCGACGGCGCCGTCCACAAGCACATCCGCAGCATCTTCGCGAAGCTCGACCTGGCGCCCGCGGACCGGGCGGACCGGCGCGTCACCGCCGTCCTGCGCTATCTCGAGGACGCCCAGCGCCGAGCCTGACCACTGGCCGTTCCGGCCCACGCGTGGTCAACGAGGTGGTCAGAGAGGTGTCCGTCACATGTGGTCCGGGGACGAGGCGGACCGCGGCCGGACGTTGTGGCGGCCGATGGGGAGCATCAGCGGACGGCCGGAGACGGGATCTTCGATGATGCGGCTGTCGAGCCCGAACACGGCGCGGACGCTGTCTTCGGTCAGGACCTCGGCCGGGGTGCCGGAGGCGTGCAGGCGGCCGTTGGCGAGGGCGATGAGATGGTCGGCGTAGCGGGCCGCGAGGTTGAGGTCGTGCAGGACCATCACGACGGTGGTGCCGCGGGTGCGGTTCAGGTCGGTCAGCAGGTCGAGGACCTCGATCTGATGGCTGGCGTCGAGGAAGGTCGTGGGCTCGTCGAGGAGGAGCAGGTCGGTCTGCTGGGCGAGCGCCATGGCGATCCAGACCCGCTGGCGCTGGCCACCGGACAGCTCGTCGACGGACCGGTCGGCGAGGTCCGTCGTCTGGGTGGCCTCCAGGGCGTCCGCCACGGCGGCGTCGTCCCCGTCGTTCCAGCGGGAGAAGATCCCCTGGTGGGGGTGGCGTCCGCGGCCGACGAGGTCGAGCACGGTGATGCCTTCCGGCGCGACCGGCGACTGGGGCAGCAGGCCGAGCGTGCGGGCCAGTTCCTTGGCGGGCATGCGGTGCACCTCCCTGCCGTCCAGGACGACACGCCCCTCGCGGGGCTTGAGCAGCCGGGACAGGGAGCGCAGCAGTGTCGACTTCCCGCAGGCGTTCGCGCCGACGATGACGGTGATCTCACCGGGTGGCACGATCAGGTCGAGGGATTCGACGACGACGCGGTCGCCGTAGCCGAGAGTGAGCCCCTCGGCCGCGAGGGAGTGGGAGACGGTCACAGCGAGCCTCCGGCTCGATGGGTGCGGACGATCAGGTAGACGAGGTACGGCGCGCCGAGGACACCGGTGACGACACCGACGGGATAGCGGGTGTCGAACGCGAACTGGCCGGCGAAGTCGGCGACGAGGACCAGGAGGGCACCGACGAGCCCGGCGGGTACGAGCGGGGAGCCGTCGGCGCCGACGAGCCTGGCCGCGATGGGGCCGGACAGGAACGCCACGAACGCGATCGGCCCTGCCGCCGACGTGGCGAAGGCGATCAGGCCGACGGCGGCGACGATCACTACGACGCGGGTGCGTTCGACGCGGACCCCGAGAGCGGAGGCGGTGTCGTCGCCGAGCCGCATCGTCGACAGGTCGCGCCCCTGGGACAGCAGGACCGGGGTGAGGACGACCAGCGCGACGAGCACGGGGAGAACCTGTGCCCAGCTCGTGCCGTTGAGGCTACCGGTCAGCCAGCGCAGGGCCTCCTGGAGGTCCCATTCGGCGGCCTGGGACAGGACGTAGGAGGTGACGCTTTCGAGGATCGCGGCGATCCCGATGCCGATCAGGATGAGCCGCGTGCCGACGACGCCGTCCCGGAACGCCAGGGAGTAGATGAGCAGCGCGACGGCGAGGGCGGAGACGATGGCGAGGACCGACACCTGCGTCCCGCTCAAGGACAGCGACACGATCGCGATGGCCGCCGCGGTGCTCGCCGCCGAGCTGATGCCGATGACGTCGGGGCTGGCCAGCGGGTTGCGGAGCATCGTCTGGAAGGTGACACCGGCCAGGCCGAAGCCGAAGCCCGCGGCCACGGCGAGGACGGCCCTCGGCAGCCGGAGCCGTCCGACCGTGAAGGACGCACCCGGAACCTGCTCGCCGAGGATGACGCGCACCACGTCGCGGGGCGGGTAGAACGTCTGCCCGGCCATCAGGGTCACGGCGAACCCGGTGACGACGAGCGCCGCCAGCGTCACGATGACGAGGCGGCGGCGGGAGGCACGCCGACGACGGCCGCGGGCGACGGCTTGGGCGACGTGCGGCCTGGTGGTGAAGGAGACGCTCATGGTTGCTCCTTCGCCGGAGCCGCGAGGGCGGCTCCGCCGTGTTCACCGGCTCGCTCGCTACGCTCGCTCACAGGTCACGCACCTTCTGACGGCGGACGATGTGGATGAAGAACGGGGCTCCGATCAGCGCCGTCACGATGCCCACCTCGACATCCGCGGGGCGCGCCACCACGCGGCCGACGACGTCGGCCGCGGTCATCAGCGAGGCGCCGACCAGTGCGGAGAACGGCAGGAGCCAGCGGTGGTCCACGCCGACGAGGAGGCGGCACGCGTGCGGGACGACGAGTCCGACGAATCCGATCGGCCCGGCGACGGCCGTCGACGCGCCGCACAGTACGACGGCGCCGAGAGCGGCCGTGAGCCGGATCACGGCGACGCGCTCGCCGAGTCCGGCCGCGAGTTCGTCGCCCAGGGCGAGCGAGTTCAGTGCCCGTGCGGACAGGAGGCACACGGCGAAGCCGAAGGCGAGGAACGGCAGGACCTGCCAGATCCGCTCGTACGATGCGCCGCCGACCCCGCCGATCTGCCAGAGCCGGAAGCTTTCCGCGATGTCGTTGCGCGGCAGGACGACGGCGCTGACGAGGGACGCGAAAGCCGCGGACGTGGCGGCCCCGGCGAGCGCGAGTTTGAGGGGGGTGGCCCCGCCGCGCCCGAGGGAACCGACGGTGTACACGAACACGGCCGCGACGGCGGCGCCCGCCATCGCGACCCAGACGTACCCTGTCGGCGACGTGAGCCCGAAGAACGCGACGGCGGTGACGACGGAGAGCGACGCGCCCATGTTGACGCCCAGGATCCCCGGGTCCGCCAGCGGGTTGCGGGTCACGCCCTGCATGACGCCGCCGGCGAGACCGAGCGCGGCGCCGATCACCATCGCGAGCAGGGTGCGCGGTACGCGCTTGGCGACCGCCGCCTGTTCGAGGGAGTCGTCGGCGCCACCGAGAGCGGCCCAGACGTCGGTCCAGGCGACGTCGCGTGAGCCGAGGGCGACGGAGGCCACCGCGAGCACCGCCATCACCAGGACCGCGACGAGCAGCCACAGGACCCGGACGCGGGGGGGGGGCCGGGGGGGCGGGGGGGGGGGCGGGCGGCGGGGGGGGGGGGGGGGGGTGGGTGGGAATGGCGGGGGGGGGGGCCCGGCGGGGCGGGTCGGGGAGAAACACCAAACGAA
>NZ_JBIAYX010000007.1:24721-356049 GCF_042898365.1 Streptosporangium sp. NPDC000509
CGAGCACCGCCATCACCTGGACCGCGACGAGCAGCCACTGTACCCGGACGCGCGCCGGACGCCGTACGAGTACGGCGTCCGGCGCGCGGTCGGTGTCGATCGATGTCACTTGACCTTGTCCGCGGCCTCGGCGAGCGCCTTGACGTAGTCCTCCAGCACCCATGAGATCGACAGGGGGGTCGGGTTCGCGGCGGTGCCCAGGGGCGTGCTGCCGGGCAGGAGGTACACCGAGCCGCGCTTGACCGCGGGAATCTTCGACAGCAGCGGGTCCTCGCGGAGCTTTTCCAGCAGGTCGCCCTTCTCGTCGCCGTATCCGGTGATGATGTCGACGTCGTTGAACAGGTCGACCTGTTCCGCGCTCCGTGTCAGGGCGAACTTGTCCGTGCCCTCGGACGCCTTGGCGATGCTGCCCGGGATCGTCAGCCCGAGGTCCTCGAAGAACAGCGTGCGGGTGTCGTGCGTCGTGTAGAAGCCGACCTGGCTCACGTCGTTGGGGTCGACGTGCGTCATGAACATCGTCGACTTGCCCTTGAGCTGCGGATACTTCGCGACGACCTCGCTGATGTCGCCCTCGATGTCGGTGATGAGCCTCTCGCCCTCGGTGGCGAGCCCGATGGCCTTGCTGTTCATCTCGATGATCTCGCGCCACGGGGTCGCCCACGCGGCCTTCGGGTAGGCCACCACGGGGGCGATGTCGCTCAGGGTGTCGTAGTCCTGTTGGGTCAGGCCCGAGTAGGCGGCCAGGATCACGTCCGGCTTCGTGTCGGCGACGGCCTCGAAGTCGATGCCGTCGGTCTCGTCGAACAGCACGGGCGTCTTGGCCTGGAGTTCCTCCAGGCGCTTCTTCACCCAGGGCAGCAGCCCGTCGCCGTCGTCGTCGCCGAAGTTCGCGGCGGCCATGCCGACCGGGACGACACCGAGGGCGAGCGGCGCCTCGTGGTTCGCCCAGTTGACGGTGGCCACCCGCTCCGGCTTCGCCGGGATGGTGGTCGTCCCCAGCGCGTGCTCGATCGTCACGGGAAAGGCGCTCGCGTCGCTGTTCGCGCTCGGGCTGCCGATCGCGCTCTCGGCCTTGGTCTCCGGGGTGCCCCCTCCGCAGCCCGCGAGGCCCAGCAGGACAGTCGCCACGACGAGGATGCGAAGGCTACGTGGACGCTTCATCCGTACTCCACTTTCAGAAATTTCCGCCGGTGCCGGCGCTCGCACGCTCGGACCGCTGTACGCGGTCGCGGAGCGGTGCGCCGTGACCACCGCGAGCTTTGATCTAGTTAGGCAAGGCTTACCTTCGCTGCACCTTAGGAGAAATGACCGACTTGTCGCAATAAAGCTTTTGGGACAGCCGTTATCGAGATCGGGACACGAAGTCACCGGGGCAGGGGCACGGAAGTGCTCGGGACAGGGACACGAAGGCGCTCGGGATCACGCCACGAAGGCCCGAGAGCGCGCTTCCCAGGTCACCCGTGGTCACCGTGACCGGAACGCTCCAGGGGTCAACCCGGTCGTCCGCCGGAAGGCCGCGCCGAACGCGCTCGCCGAACGGTAACCGACCTCCTCCGCCACGGCGTCGACTCCCCAGCCGCGGGTGAGCAGCGCGACCGCGTGCTGGGCGCGCACCGCGGCGACCCAGCGGGCGAAGCTCGTCCCCGTCTCCGCGTTGAAGGCGCGGGTGATCGTTCGGGCGCTCACGCCGAGGTGGGACGCCCATCCCGCCAGCGTCCGCGAACTGCCCGGATTCCGCTGGATCGCGTCAGCGATCGGGCGCAGCAGGTCGGAGGTGGGCACCTGCAGGAACAGCTCGTGCGAGGAAGGGGTGAGCACGTCGAGCACCATCGCCTCGGTCACCGCACGCGAACCGGAGGACAGTTCCGTGTCGGCGAGCCGTTCCAGCAACAACCTGAGCAGCGGGGTGATCTCGACGCCCACGGGCGTGGGGGAGATCGAGGTCATGGTGTCGAAGCCGAAGAAGCCGGCGCGGCACCGGGTGCCGACGGTCGCCAAGCCGGAGTGCAGCGTGCCCGCGGGCATCCAGAGACCCAGGGTGGGAGTGATCGTCCAGACCCGCTCCCCCACCACGGCCGTGGACGCGCCCTGCTCGTTCCAGAGCAGTTCGTGGAAGGGGTGGGAATGCTCGTTCCACGCGGTGTCGCGGGCGATGGTCTCACCCCAGCCCAGGATCGCGAACGGCATCTCGACCGGCCCCGCCGCGAGGGCGGGCAGCGTGCGGGTCTCCCTGGTCATGGATGGACGCAGTGCGACACAAGCGACATTTCTTCACCCTAATAGCGGATGAGGGGACAACACGCCGAAGAGGAAGCGCGGGTGGCCGCACCGGCCGTTCAGGGGGGAGCGGCCCCTTCCGCGCGTCCGATCACCTCGTGGGCGCTCCTGGCGACCGCCGCGTCGATGAACCGGCCCCTGGCGTCGAGCGCGACGCCGCCCGTCTCGGCCAGGCGGCGGACCAGGTCGCGGGCCTCCTCCAGCTCCTCGGGCGACGGGGTGAAGACCTCGTTGATCGGCGGGAGCTGGCGGGGCGACAGCGCGGTGCGGGCACGGAACCCCTGCCGCAGCAGGGTCCGGGTGCCCGCCACCAGCGCCTCCGTGTCGCGGACGGCGGTCTCGACCGGGCCGACCGGCGGCAGGATCCCGGCCGCCGCCGACGCGACGACGATCCTCGACCGGATCGGCCAGAGTTCCTCGCGCCCGGGACCCGGGCGCAGCCCCAGCTCGCCGGCGAGGTCGGCCTCCCCCACGCCGAGCCGTACCACCCGGGGCGACGCCGCGACGCGTTCGGCCTGAACGACGCCGGAGGCCGACTCGATCAGCGCGAGCAGGGCGAACGTGCCCGGCGCGAGGTCGCGGGCCGTCTCGGCCTCGGTGAGCAGGGCGTCGGCGAGCTCCAGCAGCGCCGGTTCGGCCTTCGGGACCACGATCCCCTTCAGCCCCGGCACGGCCACCGCCGCGATGTCCGCCTCCGGGGTGTCGGCGTTGACGCGTACCCAGACCTCGCCGGGCAGTCGCGGGATCGCGGCGGCGGCGTTCTTCCTGGCGGCGGCCTTCGCCCCGGGCGCGACCGCGTCCTCCAGGTCGAGGATGAGCGCGTCGGCCCCGCGCCCCGCGGCCTTGGCGAGCCTGTCCTCCTGGTCCGCGGGGACGTAGAGGTAACTGCGCGGGGTCATGCGCCGGTCGGCCTGGCCAGGTAGCGGCCCTGCGGGGTGCCGGTGACCTTGCCGTCGGCGAGCACCCGGTGGCCGCGCAGGAACGTGTCGGTGACCCGGGCGGTGAGCTCGAAGCCCTCGAACGGGGTGTACTCCTGCGTCGACTCGGAGTCGGCCGCGCGCACCGTCCAGGTCGAGTCGGGGTCGACCAGGCAGAAGTCGGCGTCCAGGCCCTCGGCGACGGCGCCCTTGGTGCGCAGGCCGAACCGCCTGGCGGGGTTCCAGGACAGCAGGCGGGCGATCTCGCCGTAGCCGAGACCGCGCCTGGAGCCCTCGGTGACCAGGCCGGGCAGCAGGTACTCGGCGCCGCCGAAGCCCGACTTGGCGACGAAGACGTCCTCGCGGGGGTCGCCGAACTTCTGCTCGTCGCGGCAGCAGGCGTGGTCGCTCACGACCCAGTCGACCTTGCCGTCGAGCACGTGGCCCCACAGGGCCTCGACGTCCTCGCGGGGACGCAGCGGCGGGTTGACCTTGCCGCCGATGCCGCTCGCGGTGGTGATGTCGGCCAGCAGGTGGCCGATGGTGACCTCGCGGCGGAAGTCGATGTGCGGGAACGCGTCGGCCATGCGCAGGGCGGCGTCCATCGCCTTCGCCGACGACAGGTGCAGCAGGTTGATCGTCGGCAGGCCGGTCTCGTGCGCGAGGTAGGAGGCGATGCTGACGGCGAGGCCCTCGGAGTGCGGCGGGCGGGAGGCGCTGTAGGCGGCGAGACCGGTGAGGGTGCCCTCCTCCTCGACCATCTTCGTGTACGCCGTCATGATCTCGGCCGTCTCGCAGTGCAGCGAGAGCGAGATCTCCTCGGCGAGGTCGGGGAACCTCTGACGGGCGGCCTGGATGCCGCGCATGACGAACTCGAAGTGGGCGACGTCGTAGCGCTCGCCCTCCGGGATCATCAGGAAGGAGTTCTGGTCGGCCGAGCGGCCGTGCAGGCCGTGGCTGCCGTAGAACATGAACACCTTGAACGAGGTGACGCCGTGGTCGCGGACCAGCGACGGGATCTCCTCGATGTGGCGGCGCATCATCGGGGCCAGGTGGAACGCGTAGTCGACGAAGGCCCTGCCGTCGGAGGCGGCGAGCACCTCGGGGAAGACCTCGGCGTACTCGCCGCCCTTGTTGAGGTAGTACTGCCCGGTGCGCATGTACGTCAGGGCGGAGGTCACGCCGCCCTGCGCGCAGGCGCGGCTCTCGGTCTCGGTGTCCACCGAGAGCGGGTTGTAGATGCCCCAGTGCTGGTGGGCGTCCACGACGCCGGGGAAGGCGAGCCGTCCGCCGCCGTCGACCACCTCGCGACCCTCGGCCGGGTCGATGCCGGGCGCGACGCGGGCGATCCGCCCGTCGAGCACCGCGATGTCGGCGTCCGCCGGCTCGGCGTGGTCGTGGTGGACGACCCGGACGTTCTTGATGATCAGGTCAAACGAGGTCACAGGGAGACTCCTTCGAGGTGGGTGAGCGGGCGCAGCACGTCGGCGACGCCGGGCAGCCGGTCGAGTGCGAGCACCTGGTCGCGGACGGTCTCCGCGGCCTCGTCCGGCAGGCGGCCGGCGACGTTCTCCCGGAACTTGCGCGACAGCTCGGCGTCCGAGAGCGGCCTGGCCGGACCGCCCCGGTTGGCGAGCACCTCCTCGGTCCACTCGCGGCCGTCGTCGGTGCGCACCCGGACCACGGCCGGGAACTGGTGGGGGTAGATCTCGTCGCACCGCTCGTCGGCGACGACGTCGACCTTCGCCATCAGGGCCCGTCGCCACGGGTCCCTGGCGAGGTCGTCGGTGAAGTCGTCCAGTCCCACGCCGAGGCCGGAGCCGCCGACGAGCCCGGCGACCACCGCGTAGGGGCCGCTGAACTGGGCCTGGTAGCCGGTCTCGGGGGCGCGCTTGCCGCTGATCGGCTGGCCGATCGTGCGGATCACCGCGGAGGGCACCCGGAGCTCGATGTGCTCGATCCGGTCGAGCGGCAGGCCCCGCGCGCGCAGCGCGAGCCCGGCGTCGATGGCGGTGTGGGTGAAGTGGTTGGCCGGGTAGGGCTTGAAGAAGACGCCCGGCACCGCCCAGCGGTCACCGAGTCCGTCGAGCACCTGCGACAGGTCGGTCTTGTCGTCGCGGATGAACGCCTCGAAGAAGCCGAACCGGCCCTCCAGCACGGTCGGCGGACCGGTGAAACCCCGTCCGACCAGCGACGCGGCGGTGACGGCCGAGTGGGCGGCCCAGCCGCAGTGCAGCCGCTTCACGGTGCCGCCGGTGCGGTTGGCCTCGATGATGCCCGAGGCGAACGAGGCGGCGACGCCCAGCGCGTCGCGTACGCCGTCCTCGCCCAGGCCCATGAGCAGGGCCGCCGCGGCGGCGCCGCCCATCGTGCCGCAGATGGAGGTGGCGTGCTGGCCGTGTTCGAAGAAGACCGAGTTGCCGAGCGTGGTGTCGTAACCCGCCATGCCCAGCCGGACGGTGATCTCCAGTCCGGCCGCGATCGCCGCGACCGTGTCGGCGCCCGAGGCCCCCGAGGCCTGCGCGGCGGCGAGCGCGGCCGGGATCACCCCGGCGCTCGGGTGCAGCACCGACGGCAGGTGGGTGTCGTCGTAGTCGAGCGAGTGCGCCAGCACGCCGTTCGCGAACGCGGCCTGCGCGGCGGGCAGCGCCTGGGCGACTCCGACGGCGTACGCCTCGGGCCGCCCGCCCTGGTCGGCGGCGTAGCCGGAGGCGGCCACGCTGGTCGGCAGCCGGTAGGCGGCCACGCACAGCCCGAGCACGTCGAGCACCCGCTGCCGTACGCTGGCGATCACGTCGGCGGGCGGCCGGTCGCCCAGGGTGGCGGCGGCGAACCTGGCGAGTTCGGCCGCGAGGATCGGCTCACCCACGGCCCACCACCGCCAGCGGACGGACCGGCGAGCCGGTGGCGCCGAAGATGGGCAGCGGGGCGAGCACGAACGTGAACTCGTGCACCCCCGCGGCGGCGAGTTCCTCCAGGTCGAGCGTCTCGATGATGTAGACGCCGCGCTCGACCAGGAGCACCCGGTGGGCGGGCAGCACGCTGTGGCCGCTGCCGGGTTTGAGGCATTCGAAGGCGATCGTGTCGGCGCCCGCCGCGTGGACGCCCTGGTCGGCGAGCCAGGTCGCGCCCGCCTCGCCGACACCCGGCACGCCCGAGTCGCGGCCGATGTAGACGTTCCGGTCGGGGTCTCCGAAGAGGCGGCCCCAGCCGCTGCGCACCAGCACCACGTCTCCGGGGGCCAGGGGGGTGCCCTGGCTCGCGACCGTCCTCTCCAGGTCGTCGGGGGTGATCTCGTAACCGGCCTCGCAGCCCTCCGGGACGCCGAGGGCGGCGGGCACGTCGAGCAGCACGCCGCGCCGCACCATCGGGGCGATCGTGTGCGCCCCGAGCTCGGCGAACCGGCCGCCGCGGCTCGCCTCGAGGGCGTCGGAGCCGTCGATGAGGCGGCCGTCGTGGGAGACGTGGGCGAAGGCGTCGATGTGGGTGCCGACGTGGGTGCCCATGCTGATCATGTCGTTGGCGGCGGAGCCGCCGTCGGCACGGACCATGTCGCCGTGTCGGCGGGGCAGCGTGTGCCAGAAGGGGGGGTGGTTCGGTGACTGCGGCATTCCGATGGTCAGCGGACGGCCCAGGTCGTAGATGCCGACCCCGTCGCGGACCGCCTGTAGCAGCGGGTCGGTGGTAGCGGTGCCGCTCACGTCGCCTGGCCTTCCGTTTCCGGTGCTCACGCCGGTGGTCCCGGCGTCTGTCGTACGGTTTCCGGTCCTCACACGGGTGGTCCCGGTGTCTGCGGTGTGGTTTCCGGCGCTCGCGCCGGTGGTCCCGGTGTCTGTCGTGTGGTTTCCGGTCCTCACACCGGTGGTTCCGGCGTCTGTCATGCGATCACCTTGCGTACGCGCAGGTCGGTGGTCGTGGCGGCGTCGACCCCGAGCTCCCGCAGGATCTCGTCGGTGTCGGCGCCCAGGGGCCGGCCGGTGAAGCGGACCCGCCCGGGGGCGCCGGGCATCCGCCACATCACGTTGTGCATCAGCACCGAGCCCAGGTCCTCGTCGGGAACGCGGGTGAGCATGCCGGTGCCGGTCACGTGGGGGTCCTCGGCGAGGTCGCGGGCGTCGTATACGGGTGCGGCGGCGGCGCCGACCCGTTCGAACTCGGCCATGACCTCCTCGCGGGTGCGTTCGGCGATCCAGCCGCCGACGTGGGCGTCGAGCAGGTCGGCGTGAGCCGCCCGCTGCCGCCCGGAGGCGAACCACGGTTCGGCGATCACCTCGGGGTGGCCGACCAGCGTCATAACCCGTTCGGCGATGCTCTGGGCGCTGGTGGAGATGGCGACCCAGCTGCCGTCCTTGCAGCGGTAGGTGTTGCGCGGGGAGTTGTTGCCCGACCGGTTGCCCTGGCGGCGGCCGATCACGCCGAGCTGGTCGTAGACGGTGGCGTGGGGACCGACCGCGGTCATGATCGGTTCGAGGAGGTTGATGTCGACGACCTCGCCCCGGCCGGTCCGTTCCCGGGCCCAGAGCGCCATCATCGTCGCCGAGCTGGCCGCGATGCCGCAGATGCTGTCGGCGAGCCCGAACGCCGGGAGGGTCGGGGGGCCGTCGGCCTCGCCCGTGAGGTGGGCGAAGCCGCTCATCGCCTCGGCGAGGGTGCCGAACCCGGGGCGGGCCGCGTAGGGGCCCTCCTGCCCGAAGCCGGTGATCCGGACGATCACCAGGCGGGGGTTGATCTCGTGGAGCGTCTCGGGCCCGACGCCCCAGCGTTCGAGGGTGCCCGGCCGGAAGTTCTCCACGACGACGTCGGCCGTCTTCACCAATTCCAGGAACAGCTGCGCGCCCTCCGGAACGGAAAGGCTCAGTCCGATCGTGCGCTTGTTGCGCGAGATCTCTTTCCACCAGAGCGGGACGCCGTCCTTGGAAGGACCGTGGCCGCGCATGCCGTCCCCGGCGACCGGGTGCTCGACCTTCACGACCTCGGCACCTTGGTCTCCGAGGATCTGGCAGCAGAGCGGGCCGGCGAGGATGGTCGACACGTCGATTACCCGCAGACCCGTCAGAGGTCCGTCTTCCACCATCACTCCTTGTTCCGCTATAGCGAACGCCGGTCCGCTCAGAGAGTATGTCAAGGCGGTTGGTACGGTCAACGCCGTCCCCCTCCTCCGAGCGCCGCCCCGATGGCGTACGCGCGGGCCACGGCCGCGGCCAGGGAGGTGCCGCCACCCGGGTAGTGGTCGCCGAAGACGCTCGCGGAGACGTTCCCGGCGGCGAACAGGCCGTCCACCGGGGTCCCGCCGGGGGTGAGGACCTGTCCGTGGTCGTCGGTGACCACGCCGCCGCAGGTGCCGAGGGTGCCCGGAACGACCGGGACCGCGGTGAACGGCCCTTCCGCCAGCGGCGCGAGGGACGCCGGACCGCGCCCGAACCTCCGGTCGGTGCCCGCGAGGGCGTCGGCGTTGAACTCCGCGATCGTCTCGGCCAGGGCCGGCCCGTCGATACCGCAGGCGCCGGCGAGTTCGTGCGGCGTCGAACCGGTGACCGCCCAGGACGGGGTGCCTCCGGGAGGGCCGCCCGCGACCGGATACCGGGCGCGGTGGACGGCGTCGTACACGAACCAGGCGGGGACGTGCCGGGGCGCGCCGGTGGCGGGGTCGGTCTCGCGGAACACCTTCGTCAGGTCGTGGTAGCTTCCCGTCTCGTCGGCGAACCGGCGGCCGGAGCCGTTGACCATGATCGAGCCCGGCCTGGTCAGCTCCACGGTGGCGAGCCGTCCGGTGGGCAGCCCGTCGTAGCGGGCCTCGGGGTCGCAGAACACGGGCACCCCCCACGAGGCGGTCAGGTCGGTGACCGCCGCCCCGGCGCGCAGCGCCATGAGCAGGCCGTCCCCCTCGTTGCCCGGTGCCCCGATCGGGGTGAGCCCGGCGGGCAGGAACGCCCGCTGGAGCGCCGGGTTCCACTCGAAGCCGCCGCCGGCCAGCACGACCGCCCGGCGCGCGGTGATGTGACCGGAGTCCTCGAAGGTGAGGTCCCACGACCGGCCCGACCGTTCCAGGCCGACGGCGCGGGCATCGAGCAGGAACTCCACACCGCGGGCGCGGGCGGAGACGGCGAGCGAACCGGCGAGCGCCCCGCCCAGCGTGCGCACCCCCCGGTCGCGGCGCTCACGGTCGAGCGCGGCGAGGTCGGCGCCGGTGTCCTGCTCCCGTTCGGCCATGGTGAGCCAGGGCAGATAGGTGGGCGGCCGGAGCAGACGCTCCAGTCCCGGGTACGCGGTGACGTCGAACGGCCGGTTGTCCAGGGCCCGGCCCCCGTGCCTGGCACCGGGCAGATCGGCCCGGTAGTCGGGGCGTTCCAGGGCGAACAGATCCACATGGGTCTCGTCGCACAGGTAGCGTACGGCCTCCCCGATCGTGCGCAGGAACCACTCCAGGCGAGCGCGCGGCACGGTATCCCGGGTGACCGCGACGAGGTGGCGCAGGGCGTCGGCGGCACCGTCGGCAGCACTGTCGGCGTCGGCGAGGTGGTTGCCCGGCGCCCAGATCACGCCGCCCGACACGGCGGTGGTGCCGCCGAGCACGGAGGCCCGTTCCACGACGACGACGTGGTGTCCGGCGTCGGCGGCCCTGCAGGCGGCGGTCAGCCCGGCCGCGCCGCTGCCGACGACCAGCACGTCACACGACGTCGGCGGATGATCGAGGGTGGTGAAGTTCATCAGGTCGCCTCCCATGCGGCCCGGTTGACCAGCACGAGGAGTGCGGCCAGCCCGCAGAACGCCGCCGCCAGCAACCAGCCGGCGGCGTACGAGTGATATTGCGCCACTGCTCCCACGAGCAGCGGCCCGAGAATGCCCCCGGCCGCGCCGCCCGACTGCACGACGCCGGACGCGGCGCCCGGCATGGTGGCGTAGGTCTCTGCGACGGTGAGGGCGACCAGGCCGGTCCAGCCCCAGCCGGCGCCGCAGGCCACCAGCGTGCCGACCAGGAACAACCCCCGGTCGCCGGGAATGAACAGCAGGAACCCGACCCCGCCGAGCGCCATCATCGCGGCGACCGTGAGACGGCCGTACCTGGTACGGCCCAGGGTCAGCCGCACGGCGATGATGACCGCGCTGCTCACGGCGAGCGCGATGCCCGCGAAGGACGGGGACAGGCCGAGCGTGACGCCGTAGTCCACGAAGAAACTGCTCAGCGCGGTCGCGGCGGCCGAACCCAGCAGGAACGCGCCGGTGACCAGCAACAGGGGCATCAGCGGCGTCAGCTTCACCCGCGCGGGGCGTCCCGCCGAGGCCGGAGCCACCGTGCCGGGCACCCGCATCAGCAGCAGCGCGGCGACCGCGACACCACCCACGAGGAAGACCAGCCGCCAGTGCATCACGGTGGCGAGCAGCGGCAGCGACAGCCCGGCGACCAGCGTCGAGGCCGGGATCGACGACCGTTCGAGGCCGAACGCCATCGGTCGCCGGGACGCCCGCACATTTTCGACGATCAGTACGGTGCCGATCGAGGCGCCGACCGCCGAGCCGATCCCGCCCACGGCGAGCGCGGCGAGCAGACCGGCCCATGACCCGCCGAACACGGCCACCCCGACGAGGCAGAGGCCGGTCATGACCGCCGACAACCGCAGGGCCCTGCGCGGGCCCACGCGGTCGGCGATCCGGCCGCCCGGGGACATGGCGACCGCGCCGACCACGTAGAAGACGCTGACGGTGAGGCCGAGGCCCGCACTGTCGAGGCCGATGTCGTGCCGGATCGCCACGCCCAGGGTGCCCACCAGGTAGGCGGGATACATATAGGTCATGCCGAGCAGCACGGCCAGGGCGACCGCCCGACGCGACGTCGGGGAGTCGCTCACCCCCAGATTTCGTCCGCGTAGCTGATGTTCACGTTCGCACGCCAGCCGGTGGCCTCGTCCTGCCCCCACTTGGCCCGCCAGCGAGCGGCGTGGTCGAGGATGACCGGGTCGCCGAAGTGCAGCTTCCCGTCGGCGTGGAAGGCGTCGAGGTCGTCGACGAACATGAGGTCGAAGTGCCGGAAGCTCTCCTCGCCCCGGACGTTCCTCCGCACCACGTAGTTCGCGTAGTCCTGGATGCCGGGGTTCTGGCGGAAGGCGGGGTAGTCCACCGAGCGGGTGAAGTCGGCGTACTCGGTCAGGTCCGATCCGGGCCGGATGTCGTAGGTGAGCAGTACCAGTTTGCGCGCCATGGCGGCGCCTCCTTTGTCCTCTGTCGTTTTCACGGGGCATGGGGGGTGGGGTTCACAGGGCGCGGGCCGTCGTTCTCACGAAGCCGCGGGCCGTCGTTCTCACGGGGGCGCGGGTTCGTCGGACACGGGTTCACGGGGCGCGGGTTCATGGGTTCACAGGGCGCGGGCGAGGGCGTGGCCCTCGTACATGGCGTCGAGCAGGGATCGGGGCGCCACCGCGTCACCGATGACGTGCACGGTCAGCCCGCTCCCCGCGAGGTCGGCGGCGAGGGTGTCGAGGGCGTCCGGAGGGTCGAGTTCGATCACGTCGGTGACCCCGTCGATCACGGTCTCGGCCGAGACGAGGGCGGAGCGCACCACGGCCCGTCCCTCACCGAACTCGGCGACGGCGCCGGTCCAGATGTCGACGCCCCGGTTTCTGAGCCGTTCGAGCGCGGTCATCCGGCTGTACTCGGTCACCCCCCACAGCGGGGACGTCGCCGGGGTGACCACGTGCACCGTCCCGCCGGACCCGGCGATGGTCTCGGCGACGGACGCGCAGGTCCAGGTGCCCTCCCGATCGACCACGACGACGGTCCGTCCCTCCCACGAACGACGTTCGAAGACGGCGAGGGGGCGGCGGCGGGCCGATCCGGTGGCGATCACCACGACGTCGGGAGCCGCCGCGACCACCTCCTGGGCGGTCACCGCCCCCGCCCCGGTCCTGACGGTCACCCCGAGCCTGTCCAGCTCGTGCTCCTCGTAGGTCCGCAGCAGGTCGAGTTCGTGCCGTCCGATCCCCCGCCGCCCGACCCGCACCTGGCCGCCGAGCTCGTCGCCCCGCTCCCACAGGCGCACCCGGTGGCCGCGTTCCGCGGCGACCCTCGCGGTCTCCATTCCCGCCGGGCCGCCGCCGACGACGAGCACCGTCCTGGCCGGGCTCGCGGGTTCCGGGAGAACCGGCCACTCGGCCTCGCGTCCCACGGCGGGGTTCATCATGCAGGTGATGGCGCGGTGCCCGGCGATCTCGCCGATGCAGAAGTTGCACGACACGCAGGGCCGTACCTCGCCCTCGCGCCCCTCGGCCGTCTTGGCGAGCAGGTGCGGGTCGGCGATGTGGGCGCGGGTCATCGCGACGGCCGCGATCTCGCCGCCCGCGAGGACCCGTTCGGCGTCGTCGACGTCGACGAACCGGCAGGCCGCGAAGACCGGAACGTCACCCGCGACCTCGGCGATCGCGAGCGTCTCCGGCAGGTAGGGCGTCCGGCCCTCGCTCATGTCGGCGACGTGGTGGCCGATGGACGGCACCGTGTAGGAGGCGACCGACACGTTGAGGAACGCGATCGGCCGGGTCCGGCACAGGAGTTCCGCGATGCGCCGCCCCTCGGCGAGGTCCTGCCCGCCCGGCAGCAGCTCGTCGGCGCTCATCCGCACCCCCACCAGCGCCGACGACCCGACCGCGTCCAGCACGTCGTCGAGCACCTCCAGCGGGAACCGCAGCCGGTTCTCCTCGGTGCCGCCGTAGTCGTCGGTCCGCGTGTTCGCGGCGGGTGAGATGAACTGGTGCAGCAGGTGCCCGTGCCCGAAGTGCACCTCGATCCCCTGGAACCCCGCCTCCACCGCGAGCAGCGCCGCCGCGACATAGGCCCGTCGCACCTCTTTCCTGTCGGCGGCGGTCATCACGTGCGGGACCTGGCCGGTGGTGTGCCAGGGCACGGCGCTCGGCCCCCACGACGCGGTCCGCCGGAAGAGGTTGTCGCTGTGGCGCCCGGTGTGGGTGATCTGGGTGAAGATCGCGGCGCCCTCGTCGCGTACGGCGGTGACGATGTCGGCCAGGCCCGGCAGGGCGGCCCGGGAGGCGCTCAGCCCGCCCACGCGGCCCAGGCTCGTGTCGTGCACGCGCAACGGCTCGGTGATGATCAGCCCGGCCCCGCCCCTCGCCCGTTCCCTGTGGTAGGCGACGTGGCGGGCGGTCGGCAGGAAGTCCACTCCGAAGTTGGTGGTGTGGGCCGACACGAAGACGCGGTTGCGCAGGGTCAGGCCGCCCAGGTTCAGGGGGGCGAACACGTGCGGGTGACGTTCAGTCATCCCGCTGCTCCCGTACGGTGACCGTGACGACGGCGTTGCCCTTCACCACGTTGGAGATCGCGCAACGGCGTTCGGCGACGGGGATCGCGGTCTCCAGCGCGTCGCGCGGCACGCCCCTGGTGGTCACGTCGAGACGGATGGCGTCGATGGTCCAGCCCGCCGCGTCGATGCGCAGCACGCACGTGCCGGTGACCTCGACGGCCTGTTCCGGGGTACCGGGGGCGACGGCGTCGAGGGCGCCGCGCAGGGCCATCGCGAAGCAGGCGGCGTGCGCGGCGGCGAGCAGTTCCTCGGGCGAGGTCGCGGGCGCGACGCTGTTCTTCCTGCTCTCCAGGGAGATCGGCAGCGGATCGGTGGCACCCGAGGCGAGGGCGAGGCGGCCGGCTCCGCCGCGCAGCGCGCCGTCCCAGGCGGCGGTGGCGACGCGGCGTACCGTCGCGGTCGTCGTCGGCACGGCCGGCGTCGTCGCCGTCGGCGCGGCCGTGCGCCAGCGCGGGTCGATCTCCTCCGCGGTACGTGCCCGGAGCACGCCGCTGATCTCCAGGTCGTTCCAGACCCGCTGCTCGACGATCCGGCCCGCGCTCAACCGGAACCGGTCCACGTAGCGCACGCCGTCGTACCCGACGCCCTGGTTGTTCTCGCCGTACAGGGTGCCCATCGACCAGACGACGACGTCACCCGAGGATTCGGTGAACGCCTCGTACTCGGTGCGGTGCTTGTCGACGTGCCGGTAGCGGGTGGCGGAGGCGTCGGCCAGGTCGCGCAGGGTGGTGTAAAGGCGGTCGCCCGGGAAGATCATCACGGCGTCGGGGGCGAGGTGGGTCCCTGCCGACTCCAGATCTCCCCGGCCGACCGCGGCCAGGAAATCCTCGACGATCGCGATGGCCGCGTCGGTGGTGCTCATGGGGTGTCCTTCATCCGGTCGGCGGCGCAGCGGATCGAGCGCACGATGGCGGCGTAGCCGGTGCAGCGGCACAGGTTGCCGTTGATCGCCTCGACGATCGCGTCGTCGTCGGGGTCGGGGTCGTCCTCCAGCAGCTCACAGGCGGTGAGCAGCATGCCGGGCAGGCAGTAGCCGCACTGGAAGCCGAACTCGTCCCAGAACGCCCGCTGCACCGGGTGCAGTCCGTCCTCGCCCGCGAGGCCCTCGATCGTGGTGAGGTCGGCGCCCTCCGCGCCGACCGCGAGCACCGAGCACGACTTGACGGTGGCGCCGTCGACGCGCACGGTGCAGGCGCCGCAGTCTCCGGTGAGGCAGCCGACGTGGGTGCCGGTCAGTCCGAGGTCCTCGCGGATGGCGTGGACGAGCAGTTTCGACGTCTCGACGTCGATCTCGCGCGCCCGGCCGTTCACGGTGAGGTTGACCCTGGTCATCGCGGTTCTCCTTCCTGGGCGGAGCGCGGTTCCCGGATGCCCCGCGATTCCTCGACGGCCTGCACTTCCTCGACGGCCCGCAGTTCCCGGACGGCCCGCAGGGCCGCCACCGGTGCGACCCGGCGGCGGTAGTCGCCGTCCGCGAGCACGTCGCTCCACGGTTCGGTGAGCACCCGCCCGACCTCCGCGCGCACGTGCCCGGGGTCGTCTGATTCGAGGTGCACCGGCAGCGGTGTGGCCGCGACCCCGCCGAGGGCGAGCCGCAGCCCTCCTCCGGGCAGGCGCACGCAGGCCGCCGTCGCGATGGGCCAGCTGCTCTCGGCGAGCTTGAGCTTGTGGTAGCCGAAGGGGCCGGCCGGGTCGGGCAGCACGAGCGCCGCCAGCGCCTCGTCCGGCCGCCGCGCGGTGGTGAAGGCGCCGGTGAAGAAGTCGGCCGCCGCGACCTCGCGAACCCCGGCGGCCGAGACCAGCCGCAGCTCCGCCCCGAGGGCGACCAGCACGGCCGGGACCTCGGAGGACGGGTTGGCGTAGCAGGCCGACCCGCCGACGGTGCCCCGGTTGCGGATCTGCGGGCCGCCGGTGATCCCGCCCGCGATTCGCCGCAGCGGTGGCACCTGCTCGCCGCCGTCGCGCAGAAGACGGGTGTACGTGGTCGTCGCGCCCACGACCACGGTGTCACCGGCCCGGGTGATCCCGGACAGTCCGGCCCGTGACAGGTCGACGACGACGTCCGCCGAGGTCCGGCCGTGGGTGAGGTCGGGGACGACCATCGTGCCGCCGCCCACGATCACGGCGTCGTGCCCGGTGAGCGCGGCCACCACCCCTTCGAGGTCGGTGGGTGCGTGGTAGGCGAAGTTCTGGGTGATCATTTCGAGCGGGCCCGTTCGATGAGGTCGAGCACGACCGGCGCCGGCAGCGGCACCTGTGTCACGGTGACGCCGAAGGGCGCGAGGGCGTCCTCGATCGCGTTGGCCACCGCCGCCTGCGCGCCGCCGACCCCGGCCTCGCCCGCACCCTTGTTGCCGTACATGGTGAAGGGGCTCGGGGTGACCTGGTGTTCGAGGCGGACCTTCGGCAGGTCGCCGGCGCGAGGCAGCAGATAGGACTTGAAGCGGTCGCTGAGCAGGCGGCCCTCGTCGTCGTAGACGAGTTCCTCGGTGAGCGCCGCGCCGAGGCCCATCACGATCGCGCCGTGGGCCTGGCCCTCGACAAGGGCGGGGTTGATGACGACCCCGCAGTCGTGGGCCATCACGAAGTCGACCAGTTCGGTGAGGCCGGTGTCGGCGTCGACCTCGACGACGGCGGCGTGCAGACAGTTGGAGTAGGTGGGGTAAGGCTGGATACGTCCGCGTTCGTCCGGGACGTGGTTGATGTTGCCCGGCTTGAAGGCACGGGTGGCCTCCAGAACCGGCTCGACCTCCGAGGCCACGGCGAACGCGCGGGTGAGCACGGCCGCGGCGACGTCGGGCACCGGCACCGACCGGTCGGGCTCGCCGGAGACCCGCACCACGCCGCCGGTCACCTCGACCTCGTCGGAGGAGACGCCCAGCATGCGGGCGCCGACCGTGGCGATTTTGGCCCGTACGTCGCGGGCGGCGAGCGCGGCGGACCCGCCGCCGACGACCATGCCGCGCCCGCTGAAGTTGCCGAACCCGCTCGGGCACCGGTCGGTGTCACCCTGGACGACCTGGATCCAGCTCAGCGGCACCCCCAGCTCGTCGCAGACGATCTGCGCGATCGCGGTGTCGTTGCCGCCGCCGGGGCTGGTCACCCCGGTCAGCACGGTGACGCCGCCGCTCATGTTCATCCGGACCGTCGTCACGTCGAACCCGGAGACGAAGGTGCCGGGACCGTCGGCCGACTCCGGCGTGAGCTCGAAGGCGAGCCCGATCCCGAGGTGCCGGCCCAGGGAGCGCAGCTCGCGCTGGCGGTCGCGCAGGGCGTCGTAGTCCAGCGCCTTGAGCGCCTTGTCGAGCAGGCCGGGGAAGTCGCCGCTGTCGATGTTCAGGCCGGTCGCGGTGCGGAAGGGGAATCGGTCGGGCGGTACGAAGTTGACCCGCCGCACCCGCGCCGGATCGGCCCCCAGCCCGCGGGCCACCAGGTCGACGACCCGTTCCATCACGAAGTGGGCGCCGTCCTTGCCGAAACCCCGCGCGGCGTTCAGCGGCGGCTTGTTGGTCGCCACCACGTGCAGTTCGGCCTCGACGTTCGGTACGAGGTAACCGGAGGCGAGCGTGGTCGCCGACATGTTGGGCATCGCCCAGCCCGGCTGGGCCGTCACCGCGCCCGCGTTCGCGACGATCCGGTCCCTGACCGCGACGATGCGCCCGTCGCGCATCGCGCCGACGGTGACACGGTGCACCTGTTCGCGGGCCCCCGACAGGAAACACTCGCGGCGGTCCTCGATCCACTTCACCGGCGCGCCGGTGAGCCTGCTGAGCAGGCAGATCAGGGTCTCCTCCGGGTGGCCCTGCATCTTCAGCCCGAAACTGCCGCCGACCCGCGCGGTGACGACCCTGATCCTGGTCTCGTCGAGACCGAGGCTGCGGGCCAGCATCCAGCGAAGCTGGTGGGGGTTCTGGACGGAACCGTGCACGGTCAGCGACTCGTCGAAGCGGTCCCAGGAGGCGAGGTAGCCGCGCGGCTCCATGGGCGCGGTGGTGGTACGGCCGATGCGGATCGTCTCGGTGACGACGAGGTCGGCCGTTTCGAGGGCGGCGTCGACGTCGCCGGTGCCGTAGTGGTTGTGCAGGATGACGTTGTCGGGCCAGTCGTCGTACAACCGGGGCGCGTCGGGCCGCAGCGCGGCGTCGGCGTCGAGCACGTGGGGCAGCCGCTCGTAGCCGACCCTGACCAGCCCGGCCGCCGCCTCGGCCTCGCGGCGGGTGCGGGCGACCACGGCGGCGACGGCCTGACCGGCGTGGACCACCTTGTCCACGGCGAGGCAGCGCACCTCGGCGCGGCGTCCGCCCCGGGCGGCCGGGTCGATGAAGTGCGGGATCGGCCCGCTGTGCCGAGCCGCCCTCTCCCCGGTCAGCACCAGCTCGACACCCGGGGCACGCTCGGCCTCGGAGGTGTCGATCCCGGTGATGCGCGCGTGCGCGACGTCGCTGCGGACGATCGCGGCGTGCATCATGCCGGGCAGGACGTAGTCGTCCACGAACCGGCCCCGCCCGGTCAGCAGGACCTCGCCGTCCGCCTTGCGGACCGAGGTGCCGATCGCCGTCACGGCAGCCGGACCCTGACCCGCTGGCCGGTGCGGTGGAACGGATTGCGCTTCTCGACGTCGAACTTGTCGAGCTCGCCGTTCTCGTCGAGGCGGCACTGCAGGCCCTGGGTGAGCCGTTCGTGGCTGGTGATCAGGAAGAGCTGGCCGTCGACCGAGGGGAACGGCGGCTCGTGCCAGGTGCCCCGGTAGAGGTTGATCGACACGTCGCCCGGCACCACGAACGCCTTCACCTGGTCGAGCGGCGGGAAACCGTGCTCCAGCGGCACGTCCGGCGGCGCGACGACGGCGACGTAGGGCTTGCCGCCGAGCGGGATCATCGTCTGCGTCATCTCGACGTGGCGCTCCAGGTAGCGCAGGTTGTCGCCCCGCATGCCGACGCGGAACACCAGGAACTCCGGCGGGGTGTCGGAGTCGAGCCGGATCGGCCCGTGCACGGCGTTCTTGCCGGAGTAGAAGTCGATCGGCAACCGGGGGGTGGCCTCCAGCGACATCACCTCGCCGTAGGGGGCGAAGTCGGCGGCCGTGAGCGGCTGCGGGGTGATGACGTGCTGCGGACTGTCCGGGCTCAGCATGGCTGTCCTCCTGTCGTGATCGTGACCAGGGCGCGTACGGGGGTGTCCTCCGCCGTCAGGAGCAACTCGGCGGCGCGGTCGGCGGCCTCCTCCCCGGCGACGGGGACGGCCGAGCCCCGATACTTGCCGAGCAGCTCCTGGCTGGTCAGCGGGTTGCGGCTGTCTCCTGCGGGCAGGTCGATCTGGCGGGTGTGCGTCCCCTTCCCGGTCGTGACGGTGACGCGGGTCGCGGTGTACTCCGGGTAGCGCGCGTCGAGGTCGGGGGCGACCCGGATGCGGACCGAGGCGGCCACCCGGTTGACGAGCGGATCCGAGGTGCGCTCCGGGGCGTACTGGGCGGCGGTGACGTCGCGGTCGGCGAGGGCGACGGCCGCCACGTACGGCAGGCTCAACGTGCACGGCACCACCGAGCCACCCGCAGGTCGGTCGACCAGGACCTTGGCGACGTCGTAGGTCTCGACGTCGACGGCGGTCACCTCGGCCACGTCGAGGTCGTGTTCGGCGGCGAGCTCGGCGCACGCCTGGGCGGCGCCGTGGGTGTGGCGGCACCCGGCGAAACGCTTCTGGTGGACCTCCAGGACCGTCCACTCCTCGCCCAGTCCGTCGGTGAGGCGGGAGTCCGTGGGGTCCCCGCGGAACAGGGCGACCAGCCCTCTCGGGTGTTCGACGACCTCGTCCCAGCCGGTGAGCCCGGCCTGGGCGTGCAGGGCGCCCTCGACCCCCGCGCGGGCGATCTGCCCGGCGAACGCGGGCTTCACGGTGAACCCGGCGAAGATCTCCTCGATCATGACGGCGGGCACGAAGAACCCGGCGGCGCCGACGGCCGAGACGATCCCGTCCTCGTCGAGGCCGAGCAGCTTCGCGCATCCGGCGGCGGCGCCGTACCCGGCGGCCACCGGGAACCATCCGGCGACGGTCGCGCCGGGGTGCATGACCCGGCCGATCCGGTTCGCCACCTCGTACGCCGCCACCACCGCCGTCAGCAGCGCGCGCAGGTCGGCGTCGCGGGACTCGGCCACCGCGAGCAGCGCGGGAAGGGCGTGGGAGGGATGGAATCCGCCGAACCGGTACCCGTCCTGGTGTTCCAGTACGTCGGCCGCGCATCCGTTCGCGTAGGCGGCGTCCGCCAGGGTGGTGGAGAAACCGGCACCGAGCACGGTCGCCTCAGGGATACCGCCCCTGGCGCGGACCAGTTCGGTGATGGTGGCCGCCTCCGGGACCCGGCCGCCCGCCAGTGCCGCCCCGAAGAAGTCGAGCAGCAGGTGGCGGGCCTTGGCGACGACCGGCTCCGGCAGGTCGTCGAAGGTCAGCTCCGCGACGAAGCGGGCCAGCGCGCGGGTCGCCCCGCGGGTCGATTCGTCCGTCGTCCCGCCCATCAGATCTCACCGAGCTGGGAGCGCAGGTGCTGGACGATCTCCCCGAACTGCGGTGTCTTGACGATGTCGAGCGACCTCGGGCGGGGGAAGTCGATCTCGACGACGTCCTGGATGCGTCCGGGCCGCTGCGAGAGCAGCACCACCCGGTCGGCGAGGAAGACCGCCTCGGAGATCGAGTGGGTGACCAGCACGGTCGTCTTCCCCGTGTCCATCCACAGCTGCTGGAGCATGGAGTTCATCCGGTCGCGCGTCATCGCGTCGAGGGCACCGAAGGGCTCGTCCATGAGCAGGATCGACGGCCGGTGGATCAGCGCCCGCGCGATGGCGACCCGCTGCTGCATGCCACCGGAGAGCGCGCGCGGGAAGTGTTCGAGGAAGTCCGCCAGGCCCATCATGTCGGCGAGTTCCTCGGCCCTGCGGCGGCGCTCCTTGCGGCCGACGCCCTTGCCCTCCAGCGGCAGGGCGATGTTCTTCCAGATCTTCCGCCACGGCATCAGCGTCGCCTGCTGGAAGACGAAGCCGAGCGAGCCGAGCGCCTCCCGCGAAGGAGTGTTGTCGCCCTCCGAGTACAGGAGTTTGTCGCCGATGACGATCGTGCCCTCGGTCGGCGCGATGAGCCCGCCGAGCATCCGCAGGAGCGTCGTCTTCCCGCAGCCGGAGGGGCCGAGCAGCACGACGAACTCGCGCGGCTTGATCTCCAGGTCGGTCGGGACGAGGGCGCGGACCGGTCCGGCGTCGGTGGTGTACTCCTTGCCGACGCCCTTGATCGAGATCGCCGCCCCGCCGTCGATCATCCGTTCATCGGACATACGCACGCTCCGACAGCTCGTCCCAGGTGTTGCCGGGTTCGGGGACGCGGTACTCGGTGGTCGGCGCCGCGTCGGAGCGGATGAACGACATCGTCCCGCCGCGTGAGTAGAGCGGGCCGTGGAAGACGCCCGGGGAGCGGAAGAAGTAGCCGCCCTCGCGGATCACGCCGAGCGGGCCCATCAGCACGTCGCCGTAGATCTTGAACGACTCCTCGTAGACCGGGTGGGCCTCGGCCATGGGCGACTTCCAGCCGGGCATCATCGCGGCGAGGTAGATGTAGACCTCGCCGTCGGAGCGCAGCGTCTTCGACATCGCCCCGACCTCGAGCTCCACCTCGCCGCTCCAGCCGGCCGGGATCCACGGTTCCCGCTCGGGGGTGATCCGCAGGAGCGGCTCACCGGAGCCGACGCCGGCGGCGAAGCCGGGCTCGCCCCAGAATCCGGCGTAGACGGTGAGGCCGCGTACCGACGCGACCAGGTCGATCGCGCTGCCCGCCCGGGCGTAGACGTAGTCGCCGGTGCGGAGCGGCTCTCCGTCGAGCAACCCCTCCCCCGCGACCACGAACAGATCCACCCCGGCGGACAGCACACCCTGGTGACGGCCGGTCAGCCGGTGGACCGCGGTCTCCGCGCCCGTGCCGGCGTCGCGGCTCAGCAACCGCTTGAGCCCGCCCTGTGCCGCGCCGAACGCCCCGTCCTGGACGGGCTGCCACGGCACGTCCTGGGTCTGGACGAAGTCGACGTCAGGCCTGTTCCACATCACATGCTCCCTGGATCGGTGGTGGCGCCGGCCGCCCGGCGTCCGAGCATCCGGCCGAACCCGAGTGCGGGAGTGACGCTCATCCCGCTCACGAACGACTTGCCGGACAAGGTGCTGCCGCCGATGACCTCGCCCGCGGCCCACAGGTTCGCGAACGGGCCGTCGGGCCCGATGACACGCAGCCGGCTGTCGACGGCGAGCCCCGCCGGGCTCTTCAGCGTGGTGCCGTGGTTCAGTACGGCGTAGTACGGCGGTTCTGCGATCGGCGCGGGCAGGTGGGCCCGGCCGAAGGGGTCGTCGCCCGAGGCGACGGCCGTGTTGTAGGCGGCCACGGTGTCGGCCAGGACGCCGGGATCCATCCCGGCGGCCCGCGCCAGCGTCGTCAGGTCGAGCGCGGTGACGAACGACGGATGGCCGTCGAAGGCCCGGTCGAGCTCCGTCTCGTCCCAGGTGGGGAACAGCGCCGGCGCCGATCGGCGGATCGCGGCGTCGTACACCACCCAGAACTTCAGCTCGGGCTGGGCGAGCAGGGCGTTCTCCCGGTCGTCGACGCTCGGGGCGTCCTCGGCGACGAACCGCTCGCCGCGGGTGTTCACGTGGATCTCCCACGGGGCCCGCGCCTGCGGGGTGAGGGCCGGATAGTCGTCCAGCCCCACCGTCTCCCAGGTGCTGCCGGACCGCAGCACCCCGCCGTACGTGGGAAGGAAGCGGTCCTGACCGCGCACCCGGCCACCGGCGTCGACGGCGGCGAGGATGCCGGAACCCTCGGCGCCCGGCGAGGCGGGGCCCGCGAGCGGCGCCCCCGACGTGAGCCGGGGGAACAACTCGGGGTTGCCCGCGTAGCCGCCGCTGGTGAGGATCACGTTCGTCGCGTCGATCTCCCGGAACGTTCCATCGGGGTCCCGGACCGTCACCCCGGCCACCCTGGGCTCCCCGGGCTTTCCGGTCTCCACGGCGCGTTCCGCGGTCCGGAACGCCACCAGTTCGGTGCCGAGCGCCAACGTCACCGATCCCGCGCACGCCTTCTCGAACGCCGGGAGCAGCACCTCCAGCACCGACCGCCCCGCGTCGCGCCCCCAGTAGGTGCGCGGCAGCAGGTAGGGCTCGTGGAAGTGCAGCACCGCCGGGGCGTCGGGGTCCATGTCGAAACCCGAGGCCATCAGCCATTCGATCGTCGCGGGCGCGTGGTCCACCGCGAGCCGGACCAGCTCCGGATCGGCGGTGTTCCTGCTGATCCGCATCACGTCGTCGAAGTGCAGGTCGGGGCTGTCACGGATGCCCTTGGCACGCTGCAGGGCGGTGCCGCCCGCCGAGAGCTGTGCCCAGGACCGCCACAGGGTGCCGCCGGGCCGGTCGCCCTTCTCGACGACCGTGACCCGCAGACCGTGTGCCGCGGCCTCGATCGCGGCCGGCAACCCGGCGGTGCCGGCGCCGACCACCACGAGGTCGGTGGTCGTGGTGCGCTGCATCAGGAGCGGCCTTTCACACGGAGTCGATGAACGTGGTGTCGACGAAGTCGGTGACCGGCCGCTTGGTGTCCTTGATCATTCCGGACTTGCGCATCAGCTCGATCCCGCTCTCCCAGACGGCGGTGTCCATCGACAGGAAGTCACCGTTCTTGGCGGTGCTGACCTTGACCTCGGCGGCGACCTTCGCGGCGGCCAGCGCCTTGTCGGAGACCTCGATCTCGTTGAGCACGCCCACGGCCTCCAGCACCTTGTCGGTGTTGGCGGTGTCCGCCATGAACTTCCACGCCTTGCGGCAGGCCCGCAGGAAGCTGGTGATCGCCTCGCCCTCGGCCTGCGCGGTCTCCCTGGTGACGAAGTAGGAGTCGCCGGGGAGCGGCGCGAACAGGTCGGTGTTCAGGTAGTTCAGCTCGATGTTGCGCTGCCTGAAGGCCGTCTCGGAACCGATGAAGGTGATGAAGCCGTCCACCTCGCCCCGGTTGAGGAACTCCAGCGAGCCGACGTCGGCGCCGGTGACGACCTTCTTCACCTTCGTGGGGTCGAGCCCCGCGGCGACCGACATCGCGTCGAGCAGCAACTCGGTGGTGCCGCCCTTGGAGATGACGCCGATGGTCTTGCCCTGCCACTGCTCGGGGCTGGTCAGCGGCTTGTCCGGCAGGGACGCGACGCTGTACTGGCTGACCTGGTCCTTCTGGCCGACCGTGACGATCGGGGTGTCCTGGTCGGCGATGAGCGGGCAGGTGATGACGGAGGCGGCCTTGCCGAACATGGCCTGCTTGCCCGCCACCTGGGAGACGGAGCTCGCCGTGCCGGTGCCGCCGATCGACGTGATCAGCAGGCCCTCCTCGGCGAAGAACCCCTGGGCCTGGGCGACGTACACGTCGGAGTGGGCGATGATGTGCTGGAACGGGGTCATGTAGACGAGGTTGCGCAGCTGCTCACCCGAAGGGCCGGTGCTGGCGGCGGTGTCCCCGCCGGAGCCGTCCGACGAGCACCCGATGAGGAACTGGCTTCCGGTGGCGGTGGCGACGAGCAACCCGGCCCCACGGAGGAAGTTGCGGCGGTCCATGTAGGTGTTCCTGTTCTAGAGAGACGTGGGACGGCCGGACGACTCGTGCCAGGGGATCGCGAACCTCCGGATGGCCGCGGTGACGGCGTAGAGGAGGAAACCGAGCACCGTCATCACGATCACGACCGCGAAGAGCATGTCGGTGCGGAGACCGGCCAGCATCATCGTCGCGAGGGCACCCAGGCCCTCGTCGCCACCGAGGTACTCGCCGACGACGGCGCCGGTGATGGCGAAGACGATGCCCAGCTCCACGCCGGTGAGCACGTAGGGCAGCGAGGACGGGATGTCCAGGGAGATCACACGCTTCCACCAGGGTGCCTGGATGACGCGCATGAGATCGCGGTGACCGGGTTCGATCGACCGGATCCCGAGGATCGTGTTCTGCATCATCACGAAGAACGCGATGATCGCCGCCATGAAGATCTTGGATGTGGGTCCGAAACCGAACCACAGAAGGAACAGCGGGACGATGGCCACCTTCGGTACGACCTGGGTGGCGATGAGGAACGGCGACAGGACCCGTTCCAGTCTGCGTGCCTTGCCGAGGATGATGCCCAGGGCCACCCCGACGACGGCGGCGAGGGCGAACCCGACCAGCGTCTCGTAGAGGGTGACCTTGATCGCCTCGTAGATGAGCGAGCCCTGCATCAGCTCGACCAGGGCCGCGCCGACCGTCTCGGGCGGGGGAAGCATCAGCTCTCCGACGCCGAACAGCACGGTGTAGGCCTTCCACGCCCCGATGAAGACCAGAAGCAGCAGAGGGGTGGTGATCCACAGCATCAACGAGGAATCGGTCCACTTACGTCGAGGCGCGCGGGGCCGCATCTCCTCCGAAGTGCGGACTGAGGTCGACATGTGCTGCCCTCCAGGCTCCCGGTGTATCGCTGGGCGGAACGCCGTACCGGATACCGTGATGCTAGGCGCGCCACCAAAAGCAGGTCAAGGGATCCATCACTGTTTTTCGAGTTTGTAACACGCAGGGGCGATTTGCCGCTTTTATCACCATATCTGAGGGTGACCGGTGCACAATCGATCGCTACACAGAGTGATATCAGCAGGTAAAAGAGCCGCCGTCACATCGACGGCGGGCGCCTGTCCGGGCTTTCGGTCAGTCGGCCCTCAGGGGCGGTCGGCCCGAACGGTGAGCCGGTCCCGAGGATCAACCGCGTTCCGCTCAGGAAACCGGGCGGCGAAGCCGGGAAGGCGACGGAGCCAAGGGCGGTGAGACCAAGGAGGGCAGGAGGACAGCGAAGCGGGGAAGGCAGTGAAGCGGGGAAGGCAGTGAAGCCAGGGGCGGTGAGGCCAGGAGGGCAGCGAAGCCAGGAAGGTCGCGAGGTAGGGAGATGGAGCCAGGAAGGCGGCGAGGTCAGGAGGAACGGTAACCGAGCTGGCGGGAGACCTCGGTGGCGGCCTCGTGGACGAGGCGGCCGTACTCCTCGATGTTGCCGACGCTGAGCCGGCTCACCGGCCCGCAGACCGAGATCGAGCCGTAAACCCGGCCGGTCGCCTCGTGGACCGCCGCCGCGACCGACGCCGCCCCCTGCTGGCGCTCGCCGAGGCTCACGGCGTAACCGCGCTGCCGGATGGTCTCCAGCTCGTCGGCGAGCCGGACCGGGTCCTGGATCGTGATCCCGGTCAGCGCCTCAAGCGGCTGCGAGGACAGGTAACCGCGGATCTCCTCGGCCTCCATCGCGGCCAGGATCGCCTTCGACGACCCGCCGGCGTGGAGCGGGTAGAGCCGCCCGAGCTGCACCGACATGCGGATCTCCTGCGGTGAGAGCACCTGGGTGAGATACATGCGCTGGGTGCCGTACCGCACCGAGAGGGTCGCGGTCTCCTTGGTGTGGGCGACCAGCCGTTCGAGGTAGGGCTGGGCGATCCTCGGCACCTCCATCTGCGCCATCGCCGCCAGGCCCACGCTCACCGCGCCGGGCCCCAGGCGGTAACGCCGGGTGCGCTCGTCGAAGGAGAAGAAGTCGGCCGCCACGAGGGTGCGGACCACCCGGTGGACCACCGCCTTGCTCAGCCCGAGCGACCTGGCCAGCTCGGAGACGCCGATGTCGGGCTCCTTCGCCGCCGCGACCGCGAAGATCACCTGCAGTGCCCTCTCGACACCGCTGCTGGTCTGCCCGTCGTCGGCAGGGGTCCCGTTCGCCGTACTCTCCTCCGCCCGCACAAGCTCAGAGCATAGCCCGCCCCCGGGTCGTCCGGCCTCACCCATCCCTGATACAAATGTCCGGATGGCGAAGACTTCCCTGGTGGTGGGGGGTGCGGGTGGCATCGGCCGCGCCTGCGCCGACCGCCTGCGCGCCCTCGGCCACGACCTGATCGTCATCGACAGAGCCCTCGGCCACGACGCGAGCGCCCCCTCCTCGGTACGTGAGGCACTCGGTGACACCCCGATCCTGGACAACGTCGTCCACGCCGCCGGCTCCGTCGGCGAGGGCAGCATCGAGGACCTCGACCTGGCCCAGTGGCGCCGGGTGCTCGACGACAACCTGACCTCCGCCCTCGTCGTCACCCAGGCGGTGCTCCCCCTGATGGGCGAGGGTGGCTCGGTCGTCCTGTTCAGCTCGGTCAACGGCCGCCACGGCGGCAACCGCCTGTCAGGCCCCGCCTACGCCACCGCGAAGGCCGGGCTGATCGGCCTCACCCGCCACCTGGCCAAGGACCAGGCGGCGAGGGGGATCCGGGTGAACGCGGTGGCCCCCGGCCCGGTGGCGACCCCGATGCTGACCCGCCTGTCCGAGGAGGAGATGGACGCCCTGCGACGCCAGATCCCCCTCGGCCGGGTGACCAGCCCCGAGGAGATCGCCGGCACGGTCGAGTGGTTGTGCTCCCCCTCCGCCGCCTCGGTCACCGGGGCGGTGATCGACGTCAACGGCGGCATGTGGATGGGCTAGCCCCGTACGGGGACGGGGCTCACCAGTCGTAGAAGCCCCTACCCGTCTTGCGCCCGAGGTGTCCCGCGGCGACCAGTTCGCGCAGGATGCGGGGAGGTTCGAAGCGCGCCCCCAGTTCGCGGGCGAGGTGTTCGGCGATGGCGAGCCGGACGTCGAGTCCGACGACGTCGGTCGTCTTCAGGGGGCCCAGGGGGTGCTTGTAGCCGAGCGTCATCGCCGTGTCGATGTCTTCCGCCGACGCGACCCCCTCCTCCAGCATCCGCATCGCCTCCAGGGCGAGGGCCACCCCCAGCCGGCTGCTCGCGAAACCCGGCGAGTCGCTCACCGTGATCGCGGTCTTGCCGAGGGCGGTCACCCAGGTCTGCGCGTCCGCGACGAGGTCCCGTGAGGTCTTGGTGCCGACGACGACCTCCACCAGCTCACTGGCCGGTACGGGGTTGAAGAAGTGCAGGCCGACGAAGCGCTCCGGCCGGGCCAGCTCCCTGGCCAGGTCGTCGATCGACAGGCTGGAGGTGTTGGTGGCGAGCACGGCGTCCGCCGCGACCTCCTCCACGTCGCGCAGCACCCGCCGCTTGAGGTCGGGATCCTCGGGGACCGCCTCGATCACCAGGGCACACGCCCCCAGCGGGGTGCGGTCGGTGGTGACGACCAGCCGTGAGAGGAGCTCGGTCGCGGGCGCGGGGAGTTTCCCCCTTCGCTCGGCGTTCGCCACGCTGCCCTCCACCCGCTCACGGGCGGCCCGCACGGTGTCGTCCGAGGTCTCGACGATCCGCACGTCGGCGCCTGCCAGCAGGAACGCGTGCGCGATGCCCGCGCCCATCCGCCCGCCTCCGTACACCCCCACCGTCGACGGAGCGCTGGTGGACCGCATCATGACCACTTCCCTGTGTCGGTGACGTTTTCCAGTACGACGGCGAGGGCCTGTCCCACGCCGATGCAGATGGCCGCGACGCCCCAGCGCTCCCCTTCCGAGGCGAGGCGCCGGGCGAGCGTGCCGAGGACGCGCGCGCCCGAGGCCCCGAGCGGGTGCCCGATCGCGATCGCGCCGCCCTTGGTGTTGACGATGTCGGGGTCGATCTTCCAGGCGTCGACGCAGGCGAGTGACTGCGCGGCGAAGGCCTCGTTGAGCTCGACCGCGCCGACGTCGGACCAGCCGATCCCCGCCCTCGCCAGGGCGACCCCTGCCGCCTCGACCGGTGCGAATCCGAAGTCCTGCGGATCCAGCGCGTGCACTCCCCGGCCCGCGAAGCGGGCCACCGGGTCGGAGCCGATGAGCGATCCGGCCTCCTCCGACCCGACGACCAGGGCGGCCGCCCCGTCGCTGAGCGGGGACGCGTTGCCCGCCGTGATGGACCCGCCGGGCCTGAACGAGGGTTTCAACCCGGCCAGCGTCTCGGGGGACGAGCCGGGTCTGATGCCTTCGTCCCTGTGCAGCCCGGTGTTCTCGATCGGAACGACCAGATCGTCGTAGAACCCGTCCTCCCAGGCGGCGTGGGCGAGCCGGTGCGAGCGCGCCGCGAACTCGTCCTGCCGCTCGCGGGTGATGCCGTACCTGTCGGCCAGCTGCTCGTTGCACTCACCCAGGGAGATCGTCCACTCCTTCGGCATACGCGCGTTGACCAGCCGCCACCCCAGCGTCGTGGAGACCGCGCTGAGGTCACCCGCGGGATAGCCGCGCCTGGGCTTGGGGAGCACCCACGGCGCCCGCGTCATCGACTCGGCACCGCCGGCCACGACGACCTCGGCGTCACCCGCCTCGATCATCCGGGACGCCGTCATCGCCGCGTCCAGCGACGAGCCGCAGAGCCGGTTCACCGTCGAGCCGGGCACCGAGGTGGGCAGCCCGGCGAGCAACACCGCCATGCGCGCGACGTTGCGGTTGTCCTCACCGGCGCCGTTGGCGTTGCCGTAGATCACATCGTCGATCAGCGCGGGATCCAGCGCCGGCACCGTGTCGAGCACCCCCGTGAGCGCGGCCGCGGCCAGGTCGTCGGGACGCACCTCGGCGAGGGCGCCGCCAAAACGGCCGAACGGCGTACGGACGGCGGCGTAGAGAAACGAGGTGGTCACCCGTGGAGTCCTTCCTTCATGGTGCGAACGTGGTGCGGGCCCGGTTTCCGGTCCGGTACGAGTCCGGAAACCGGGTCCGGTTTCGGTCCCGGCGCGATCCCGGTCGCGGGTCTGGCGCGATCCCGGTCGCGGGTCTGGCGCGGGTCCGGTCGCGGACCCGGCGCGAGGCGCCGGGCGCGCGGATCGGCGTGGCCGGATCGCGGGCGAGGCTCAGCCCAGGCCCGTCGTCAACACGACCTTGCCCTTGACCCGGCCCTCCTTGACGTACTGCAGGGCGTCGCCGGCCTTCTGGAGCGGGAACGTCGTGTCGACCGCCGCGTCGACCTTCCCGTCGACGAACAACCGGAACACCTCGGCCATGGTCGAGCGCATCAGTTCCGGCATCCGGTCGCGGTAGTCGCTGCTCTGGAGTCCCACGATGCTGATGCTCTTCACCAGGATGTGTCCGGGCTTGATGGGGTTCTGACCACCCGAGGCGAATCCGACGATCACGATGCGGCCCTCCCAGGCGGTCGCCCGGATGATCTGGGTGAGAAAGTCACCGCCGAGCATCTCGAGGACCACGTCGACGCCCCTGCCGTCGGTGGCCGCCAGCAGGTCGTCGCGCAACGTCTCCGGGGTGGAGGTGAGCACGACGTCCGCACCCTGCCGACGGGCCAGCTCCGCCTTCGCGTCGTCCTGGGCCAGCGCGATCACCCGCGCGCCGTACGCCTTGGCGAGCTGGACGCCGGCGGAACCGACGCCTCCGCCCGCGCCGGTGACCAGAACGGTCTCCCCCGGCTTCATCCGGCCTCGGCGCAGCAGCCCGAAGTAGGCGGTGGAGTAGACGAGGCCGGAGGCGGCCGCCGACTCGTAGGACATCGCGTCGGGCAACTCCATGACCAGTTCCTCGGGGACGCGCAGCTGCTCGGCGTAGCCACCGAACTCGACCAGCGCGAGGACACGCTGGCCGACCCGGAGTCGTTCGACGCCCGCACCGACCGCCTTGACGCGTCCCGCCGCCTCCTTGCCGGGGCTGAAGGGCCGTTCCGGCAGGTTCTGGTATTTGCCCTCGACGACGAGAATGTCGGGGAAGTTGACGCTGACGGCACCGACCTCGATCACGACCTCGCCCGGACCCGGTACCGGGTCGGGTACGTCTTCGACGACGAGGCTGGTCGGGGGGCCGAACTCCTTGACGAGTGCAGCGCGCATGGATGTCTCCTTCGGTTGGTCGGGCGTCAGGACCAGGGCGACTCTTCGCCCAGATCGGCGAGTGCGGGGTAGGGCACGGTGCCGGGTCCCTGACGTAGCGTCGGCGAGATGGGGCTGGGGAGGGTCGCGAACGAGTCCCGCGTTCCGGGTGCGGACACCCGCTGGGGCGCGTCGACGTCGACGAGGTTCGCCTCGACCGCCTCGTCCCACGTCGCGACGACGACGGTGCACACGTCCTCACCGTCGAGTACGGACCGCCAGTGGTCGGCGGACTCGGAGGCGAACCGTCCGGCCAACGCGCCGATCACGGCCCGCTCCTGGCCTCGGTCGTCGTGGAAGCTCGGGTCGAGCCCCACCAACTCGACCAGCCGGTCCCAGAACTTCTGCTCCAACGCCGCGCAGGCGACGTGACGGCCGTCCGCGGTCTCGTACACCTGGTAGCGCGGGCTGCCGCCGGTGAGGAGTTCGGCGCCGGGACGAGGCCAGCCCCCGCCCGCCTGGTGGGTGGCGAAGTAGCCGTACGCGAGGAGCTGCAGGTTGTGGGTGATCGAGATCTGCAGGTGGACCGGGTCACCGGTGACGTCCCGCTGTCGCAGGGCGAGCAGGATGTTGACGACCGCGGGGTAGGTGCCGCCGGCGATGTCGGCGAGCACGGTCACCGGCAGGCCGGGGGATCCGGTGCCGTCGACGGCCACCCCGAGCAGGGCGGACTCGGCGAGATAGTTCAGGTCGTGGCCCGCGCGGGTGGCCCGTGGGCCCGTCGGGCCGTACCCGCTGATGGAGCAGTAGACGACGTCGGGGTTCACCGCGCGCACGTGCTCGTACCCCAGGCCGAGCCGGTCGGCGACGCCCGGCCGGAACTGCTCGACCACGACGTCGGCCTCGGCGGCGAGTTCGAGCACGCGGTCCCGCTGGGCGGGGTCCTTGAAGTCCGCGGCGTACGCCCGTTTCCCCCGGTTGAGTACCGCGTAGTTCGCACTCGCCTCGCCGAAGCGCGGCTCATAAGTGCGCATCTCGTCCCCGCGGCCCGGCCGTTCGAGTTTGACGACGTCGGCGCCCGCGTCGGCCAGCATCAGGGTCGCGAGGGGTCCCGGCAGCAGGGTGGAGAGGTCCAGGACCTTCACTCCGTGCAGGGGGAGCCGAGGCCGCGAGGTCGGTACGGGGGGTGTCATGACGCCTCGGCCTCACGGAGCGGGCCCAGACCGACGAGGGTACGGGCGGTGAGAGCGGTGGCGGCCTGGGTGTCCGTCGCCGCGCGCAGCGAGACCGCGTCACGCAGGTGGCGTTCGACGGGGTACTCGGCCAGGTAGCCGTAGCCGCCGTGGGACTGCAGGGCCGCGGCGGCCACCTCGATCGCGGCGTCGCAGGCGTGGCGTACGGCGGCGAGCGTCCGCACCGAACCCTCGACGCCCCCGACGCCCCCGACGCCCCCGCCGCCGTTGTCCCCCCGGTCGCCCTCGCCGTCCCCGTCGCTCTCGTCCGCGGCGAACGCCATCGCCAGCGCCACCGAGGTCCGCATCGCCTGGTCGAGCAGCGACTGCCGCACGGTCGGCAGATCGGTGAGGGGTCCGCCGAACTGGTGGCGCTCCGCGGCGTAGGCGGCCGCGGCGTCGGCGGCGGCCCCGGCGATTCCCGCGGCGACCGCCGCGGCCCCCTGGCGCAGCCGGGTCCGCGCCGCGCCGACGTCGACGTTTCCCATCCGGTGAACCGCGCCCGCGGGAACGGTGTCCTTGAGCCGCACCGATCGTGTCAGGGCGCCGCCCAGCCCGGTCCGCTCCAGCGGCCGGGCGGTCATCGCCTCCGGTCCGACCAGCACCGCGGTGTCGTCGTCGCCGAGCAGCAGCAGGTAGGGGGCCTCGGCGGCCGGATCGATCCGGTCCACGGAACCGCTGAGCGCATCCGCCGACCAGTCCAGCCGCACCTGCGGCGACGTCGCGTCCACGACGGCGATCGCCACGGCGGCCGTGTGCACGGCGGCGACCACCTCGGCGAACCGGTCGTCGCCGCCGAGGACGTCGACCGCCGCGTGCGCCTGGGTGGCCGCCCAGCCGAGGGCCGGCCAGGCACGTCCCAGCCGCTCCATCGCCACGGCGGTGGTGAGGCGGCCGGCTCCGCCGCCGCCGTGCCGCTCGTCGGTACCGATGGTCCAGACGCCCAGTTCGGCGAGCTCGGTCGCGAGCCCGCCGACGACGTCCGCGTCGTCGGACAACACCACGTCGTGATCGGCGACGAAGGCGTCCAGCATCGCCACCAGGTCGCGCTGCTCCTCGTCGAGGGCGGGGCCGAACCGGCTCATCATGGTCCTTTCCGCGTGGAGATCCCTGCCGTGAGGTGCGGAGACGACGTCACGACCAGAAGCTTTCCGGGTCGGGCGCGCGACGCTCGCCGAACGAGTCGCTCAGCTCGTGGGCCTCACGGGTCTGCAGGTAGAAGGAGAGCTGCTGGTCGTGGGCCATCCGCGCCTGGCCGGAAACGCCGTTGTGGCGAGCCGAGAACGCGGCCTTCATACCGGCGATCGCCATCGGACCGCGGGAGGTGAGTGCGCGGGTCACCTCGGCGACCCGCTCGCGCAGCCGGTCGGCGGGCACCACCTCGTTGACCAGCCCCATCGCCAGCGCTTCCTCGGCGGAGTACTTCTGGTTGAGGTACCACATCTCCTTAGCCCGCTTGCGGCCGATGGTGTCCTCCAGATACCAGGATCCGTAACCGGCGTCGAAGCTGCCCACCATGGGCCCGACCTGCCGGAAGACCGCGTTCTCCGAGGCGATCGTGAGATCGCACACCGTGTGGAGCACGTTGCCTCCGCCGACGGCGAACCCGTTCACGGCGGCGACCACGGGCTTGGGGATGGTGTCGAGCGCCTGGTAGACGTCGACGATCGGCAGGACCTGCGACTGGTCCAGGGAGGTGACCGGGTCGTGCTCGCCTCCGATGCAGAAGAACTTCTCTCCAGCCCCGGTGAGGACCGCGGCGCGCAGGGCGGGGTCGAGGCGGAAGCGCTGGAGCGCGTCGAACAGCTCCAGGCAGGTCCGGTGGCGGAACTTGTTCCCCGCCTCCGGCCGGTTGATCGTGATCGTGACGACCGGGCCTTCGAGGTCGATGAGGATGTCCTCGTAGTGCGATGGTTTCATCGAGTCCTCTTCTCTCCGGCGCGGAAACCCTTGCCGTTCTTGGTGCCGAGCCGGCCGGCGGCGACCATCTGCCGCAGCAGCGGGGGCGGCGCGTAGCGGTCGTCGGAGGTGGCGGCGTACGCGTTCTCCGTGGCGTGCAGGTGCACGTCGAGGCCGATCATGTCGAGCATCTCCAGCGGGCCCGACCTGTAGCCCAGCCCCAGCTTGAGCGCCAGGTCGATGTCCTCGGCGGTGGCGAGCCCCTCGTCGTACTCCTGGATGACGTCGTTGAGGTACGGAAGGAGCAGCGCGTTGATCAGAAATCCTGGGCGGTCCTTCACGACGACGGGCTGCTTGCCGTCCAGGCTGTTCACGAGCGCGACGAGCCGGTCGACGAGGCCCTGGTCCGTCTGCAGGGCGCGGACCACCTCGACGGTGCGCATCACCGGCGCCGGGTTGAAGAAGTGCAGCCCGGCGACCCGCGCGGGGTTGGGCAGCAGGGCCGCGAGCTCGGTCACCGACAGCGCCGAGGTGTTGGTCACGATCGGGGTCTCGTCGCCGACGGCGAGAGCGGCGGCGGCGAGGACCTCGCGCTTGACCTCGAGGTTCTCGGTCACCGACTCGACGACGAGGTCCACGCCGGCCAGGTCGCCCGGCGACGTGACGGTGGTGATGCGGGCGAGTGCGGCCCGTTTCTCCTCGCCGCTCACCTTGCCGCGGGCCACGCCACCGTCGAGGAAGGCGCCGATCGCGGCGACGCCCGCCTCGGCCCGTGTCCGGTCGGCCTCCACGGCGACGACGTCGCGGCCGGACATGGCGAACACCTGGGCGATGCCGCCGCCCATGGTTCCCAGGCCAACCACTCCGATTCTGTGGAACTGGTTCATCGTCTGCCTCCTTCAGGATCCGAAGAGCCGGGTGTCGTCGTACTCGTAGAAGCCACGACCGGTCTTGCGACCGAGGTCGCCGGCCGCGACCATCCGCTCGACCATCGGCGGCGGGAAGAAGCGCGGGTCGCGCAGTTGCTCGTACAGCCGCGTCGCGACCTGCTGGTGGATGTCGAGGCCGACGATGTCGAGCAGCCGGAAGGGGCCCATGGGGTGGCCGACGGCGCCGAGCACCGCGGCGTCGATGTCCTCCTTGGTGGCCACGCCCGCCTCGAGCGCCCGGATGCACGAGTTCTCCCACGGGATGAGGAACCTGTTCACGATGAACCCGGGGCTGTCCTTGGTGACGACGCTCACCTTGCCGAGGGAGCCGAGGAACTCCTCGGTCGCCCTGTGCGCCCAGCCGGCGGTGTGCCGTCCGTCGGCCACCTCGACGAGTTTCATCAGCGGCGCGGGGTTGCAGTAGTGGGTGCCGACGACCCGTTCCGGCCGGCGTGACCCGGACGCGATGCCGGTGACCGAGAGCGTCGAGGTGTTGGTGTGGAACAGCGTCGAGTCCGACACGATCTCGTCGAGGCGGCCGAACATCTCCTTCTTCACCCGCAGGTCTTCGAAGACCGCCTCGACCACCACGTCGCAGGGCGCCAGGTCGGTGAGGTCGGTGCTGCCCACGAGGGCGTCCTTCGCCCTCCGCGCCGCTCCCTCGTCCATCTTGCCGAGCCGGACGCCCTTGTCGAAGAAGCCGTGCACGGTCTCGATGCCGCGTTTGAGGTTGTTCTCGTCGACGTCGAAGAGGATGGTCCGGTGCCCGGCTCGCGCCATCACGATGGCTATGCCGGAGCCCATGGTGCCGGCGCCGAGCACGGCGACGGTCTTGCTCTCGTTCCTCACGGGGTCTCCTCCTCGCTGTGGCCGGGGTTGTGGCTGCGGCCCGGGCCGGGGCCGGGGCCGGGGCTGGAACCGGGGCCGGGGCTGCGACCGGGGCTGGGGCCGGTCATCGGACGCTCTGGCCGCCGTCGACGACGATGACCTCTCCGGTCATGAAGTCCGAGGCGCTACCGGCGAGCAGCAGCAGCCACGGCCTGAGCTCGTCGGGCTCGCCGATGCGACGTGCCGGGATGGTTCGTACGACCTTCGCCAGGACGTCGGCGTCCTCGCGCATCCCGGCGTTGAGCGGGGTGGCGAAGTATCCCGGCGCGATCGCGTTGACCTGCACTCCCGAGCGCGCCCACTCGATCGCCATCGAGCGGGTGAACCCGATCACGGCCGCCTTGGAGGCCGAGTAGGCGGCGTGGTCGGCGACGCCCTGGAGCGCGAAGTTGGAGGCGATGTTGATGACCTTGCCCGCTCCCTGGGCCACCATGTGCCGGCCGGCCGCCCGGGTGGCGAGGAAGGTGCCGCGCAGGTTGGTCGCGACGACGCGGTCCCACTCGGCGGCCGGCTGGTCGAGCAACGGCGTGGAGGCGACGATCCCGGAGTTGTTGACGAGCACGTCGACGCGCCCGAAGGTCTCCACGGTCGCCGCGACCATGCGTTCCACCGCCGCCTCGTCGGTGATGTCGGTCGGGCAGGCGAGCGCCCGGCCTCCGGCGTTCCCGGCCTCCTCGACGAACGTGTCGAGCTCGGCGGCGGTGCGTGCCGCGACCGTCACCGAGGCTCCGGCGTCGACGAGCGCCGCCGCCATCGAGCGGCCGAGCCCGCGACCGGCTCCCGTGACGATCGCGACCTTGCCCTGCAGGTCGCTCATGTCGCTCCCTTCATCGAACGGGTGATCTCGCGGCCGATCAGAATTCGCTGGATCTCGTTCGTGCCGTCGTAGATCTGGGTCACCTTGGCGTCGCGCAGGCAGCGTTCGACGCCAAGGACCGCGAGGTCGCCGTAGGGCCCCAGGATCCGGGTGGCCTCGACCGCCGCGGCGAAGCCCAGGTCGGTGCACGCCTGCTTCATCATCCCGATCTGCCCGGTCGAGATGTCGTCGGCGGCGTCCGCCCGGCGGGCCACCGCGTGCAGGAGCAGCCTGCCCTGCAGGATGCGTCCGCGCAGGTCGGCGAGTGCGAAGACGTGCTCGTCCGGCAGGCGCGTCCCGTGTGTCCTGGTCAGGACGGCGAGTGTGCGCGCGTAGGCGGCTCTGGCCAGCCCGACGCCCTGCGCCGCCGCGCTGATCCGTGACTTCACGACCGAGTTCATGACCACGCGCCAGCCTTCGCCTTCCGCGCCCAGGCGGTGGTCGGCCGGGACGCGCACGTCGTCGAAGAAGAGTTCGGCGGTGCTTGAGCCGTGCATCCCCATCTTGTCGAACGGCCGGCCGGGGCGGACTCCGTCCCAGCCGGCGTCGACGACGAAGGCGCTGACGCCGTCGCGGCCGAGGGTCTTGTCGGTGGTCGCGAAGCAGACGATCACGCCGGCCCTGTCACCGGTGGTGATGAAGGTCTTGGAACCGTTGAGCAGGTAGCCGTCCCCGACGGGCCGGGCGGTGGTGCGCAGGCCGGACACGTCGCTGCCGGCGTTCGGCTCGGTGATGCCGAGCGCCCCGTACACCGACCCGTCGAGCAGGCCGGGAACGTGGCGCCGTGCCAGGTCGTCGCTTCCGGCGATCATGATGGGGTACGCCGCGTGGGTCTGCGTCATGAACACCAGGGACGTGGCGGCGCAGCCCGCGGTGATCTCCTCCATCGCGACGGCGTAGGCGACGTTGGTGTCCCCGGTTCCGCCCAGGCTCTCCGGGAAGATCAGCCCCATCAGGCCCGCCCGGGCGAGCGCCTGGACGCTGTCGTGCGCGAAGGCGTGGGTGCGGTCGAGGTCGTGGGCTCGCGGCGCCACCTCGCGGGAGACGACGTCCCGGGTGAGGGCGCGCACCTCCAGCTCCCTGTCGCTCAGTGCCACGTCGGCGACGGGTTCGTCGAGCCGCTCGTGAAGGGCCAGGTACGCCTTCGGGTCGGTGTCGAGGTCGAGTCGTGCCAGTCGTTCCGTGTTCACGCGGACTCCCCGGGGCTGGACGCGGGGTCGGTGAACCGGGGCGGCCGCCGCTCCAGGAAGGCGGTGATCCCCTCGTCGGACTCGGCGCCGGCGACGGCGAGTGCCGCCAGGCCGGTCTCCATCTGGAGTCCGGCGTCGAGCCCGGCGTCCCGGCCGCATTCGAGGGCGGTGAGGATGGAGCGGACCGCGATCGGCCCCTGGGCGGCGATCTTCTCCGCGAGTGCCGTCGCGGTGGACATGAGGTCGGCGGGGGCGACGGGAGGGATCGGGGTGAGTCCCAGTTGGTAGGCGCGTTGCGCGTCCAGCCGCGCTCCGGTGAGCATGAGGTGCGCGGCCGCGGGGGCGCCGATCGCGCGGGGCAGCCGCTGCGTGCCGCCGTACCCGGGCATCAGCCCGAGCCCGGACTCGGGCAGCCCGAGGGAGGCCCCGGTCGACAGGACCGGGAACGTCGAGGCGAGCACGAGCTCGAAGCCGCCGCCGAGCGCGACGCCGTTGACCGCCGCGATCACGGGTACGGTCGCCCGCTCGATGTCCCGCAGGATCCGCTGTCCGGTGCGGAGCGTCTCATGGGCGCGGTCCGCGCCCATCCCGGCGAGTTCCTTGAGGTCGGCGCCGGCGCAGAACGCCTTCTCACCGCTTCCCGTGACGACGACGGCGCGGACCGCGGGGTCGGCGTCGGCGTCGAGGACCGCGGCGCGCAGCCGGGACAGGACCTCGGCGTTGAGCGCGTTGTACGCCTCCGGCCGGTTGACGGTCACGATCGTGACCGGGCCGGTCCGCTCGACGAGGACGCTCTCGGACGGGGTCATGACGCGATCTCCGCTGCCTCCAGACCGACGACGCGGGCCGCCGCGAGCTCGTCGATCTGCTCCTGTGTGTATCCCAGATCCAGCAGGGTCGTCCGGGTGTCCGCCCCCAGCGCGGGGAACCGCTCGTTACGCGGTTTCTCCTGCGAGGCGAGGCGGAACGGGCTGCGAACGCTGACGAGGTCGTCGTGGCCCCCCGGGACGGGAAGGATCGCGCCGCGCGCCACGACCTGGGGGTCCTTCGTGACCTCGGAGAGGGTCTGCACCAGCGCGGCCGGCACCTCGACGTCGGCGAGCAGCCGGAGCCACTCCGCCGCGGGCCGCGTGGCGAGTCGCCGCGCGACCAGTTCGGTGATCCGTGAGCGGTCGGCACGGCGGCTCGCGTTGTCCGACAGCCCCGGATCGGCGCCCAGCTCGGGAAGCTCGATGGCGTCGCAGAACCGCTGCCACATGGAGTCGTTGCCGATCGCGATCACGATGGTCCGGTCGGCGGCCTCGAAGGGCTGGTACATGGCGAGGACCGAATCGGTGCCGCCGCTGGGCGCCGGTTCCGGCTCGCCGGCGAGGAACGCGGCGACCCGCGGCGCCATCAGGGCGAGGTCGGTGTCGAGCAGGGACACGTCGATGGCGTCGCCCTGTCCGGTACGGCACTGACGGACCAGTGCCGCGTTGACGGCGATCGCCGCGGCCATCCCCGTCGCCACGTCGGAGAGCGCGGTCGAGACGCGCTGGGGTGCCCCGCCCTTCTCCCCGGTGACCGACATCAGCCCGGACCGCGCCTGGGCGACGAGGTCGTATCCGGGCAGGTCGCTGTCGGGGCCGGTGAGGCCGAACCCGGACATGGCGCAGTACACCAACCGGGGGTTGCGGCGCCGGAGGGTCTCACCGTCGATCCCGATGCGGCTGAGCTTCGCGGGGTTCATGTTCTGCAGGAAGACGTCCGCGGTGTCGAGCAGCCGCAGGAGCACCTCGCGCCCCTCGGGCGCGCTGAGGTTGAGGACGACCGACCGCTTGTTGCGATTGGCGGAGGCGAACCACGCCGAGACCCCGTCGACGAACGGCGGGCCCCAGGACCGGGCGTCGTCCCCGCTGCCGGGGCGCTCAACCTTGATCACTGTCGCGCCGAGGTCGGCGAGGTACATCGCGGCGGTGGGGCCGGCGTAGGAGGTGGTCATGTCGACCACGCGCACGCCGTCGAGAGGCCCCGACGGCTCGTCCACAGGCCCACTGCTGGTGTCCAATGAAATCACCTACTAATAATGTTGGACATTTATCGATTGGTCAACACCGTCTGGTTTGTCCTCATAGAGCTCAGGAGGCGTCGGAAGATCCGGCCGACGGCAGGGCCGGCGTCAGGACGGCGACCCCGGACAGGACCGGACGGTCGGACTGGCGGGCCTCGACGCGTACGGACTCCCGGCTGTCACCGCGCTCGAACCGCACCCGGATGGGCGCTCCCGGCAGCATCGGCGCCTGGAACCGGCACTCGAACGAGGCGAGACGGCCTCCGTGTCCGTCCGCGTGACGCCCGAGGTAGGTGGCCACGTATCCGTAGACGTACATGCCGTGCAGGATCACACCGGGCAGGCCGACGCGGCTCGCCACCGCCTCGTCGAGGTGCACGGCACTGTGGTCCCGAGAGACCCGCGCGTAGTCGCGCGGCACGTCGGCGGCCGGCTCCCACACGAGAGGAGCGGGCACGGGGACCTCACCCATGACGCAGAGCCTGGGTGCTGGTGCCGCGCAGGCACATCCGGCCGTCTTCGGTGAAGGACTCGGTCTCCACATCGAAGAAGACGGCGCGCGCGCCTTCCTTGATACGGCCGATCCAGGCTCGGGTCTCGATCGAGGCGCCCACCGCGATGGGCGCGTGCCACGTCAGGGACTGCGCCGCGTGGACGTTGTGGTCGAACGGCAGGTCGAGGCGGTGATCGTGCAGTACGCCGAGTACGGCGCGCATCGTGAGAGCGACGGCCAGGCCGGGCGGCACCTCCCGAGTGCCGGTGAGGTCTTCCCCGCCGTGGCCACCGGCGTCGGCGCGGTCCCCCCTGCCATGGTCACCGACATCGGCGGAATCCTCCCCGCCGTGGTCACCGGCACCGGCGCGGTCCTCCCCGCCGTGGTCGCCGACGTCGGGACCGTCCGGCGGGGTGCCGCCGGTCACCCCTTCCTTCTCGCGGTCGCCGAAAACGGATCGGCCGGCCGGAACGTCGCAGAGGCGGGCGTGGCCGAGCGCGTCGGCGGGCTCGATGATCTCGCGGGTCCGCCACGACTCCTGGCGCTCACGCAGCGCGGCGAGCCGGGCGAGCACCGGAGCGGGGTCCCAGGTCACCGTCATTGGGGCGCCGTCTCCACCAGTGCCAGCCGCTGACGGAGCTCGACCTTGCGGATCTTCCCGCTGGGCGTCTTGGGCAGACTCGGCACCAGCACCAGGCGCTCCGGCAGGAAGTGCCTGGACACGCCGCTGTCGAGCAGGTGCCGGTTGAGCTCGTCCAGGGTCAGATCATCGGTGCGGGAGTGCACCACGGCGCAGGCCCGCTCGCCGAGACGCTCGTCGGGGACACCGACGACGGCCACGTCGACGACGTCGGGGTGGGTGTAGAGCACGCTTTCCACCGCGACCACCGGGATGTTCTCCCCACCGCGGATGACGATGTCCTTGCTGCGCCCTTCGAGGTAGACCAGCTGGTTCTCGTCGATGCGGGCGGTGTCGCCGGTGTCGAACCAGCCCTCCGCGTCGATCTCCTCGCGGGTCCTGTCGGGCAGGCCCTGGTAACCCAGGAAGAGTCCCGCGCTGCGAACCTGCATCCGTCCCGGCGTGTCGGCGGCCACGGGCTCGCCGTCCGTCCCGACGATGCGGACTCCGACGCCGGGCACCGCCCGGCCGTCGCTCGCGAGCTCAGGGTCGGACATACCGGGCCGGCAGGAGACCCCGATCCCGATCTCGGTCATTCCCCACGCGGAGCCCACCCAGCAGCCGAAGGCGCTGCGCCCGGCACCGGGAAGCGCACGCGGGACCGGCGATCCCGTCGTGATGACGGCGCGCAGCGCGCAGCGCGGGTCACCGACGAGGTCGGTGGTGAGCAGGTCCTGGAGGAACGTCGGGGCACCGAAGAACACCGTGGCCCCTTCCTCGCGCAGGAAGGTCGCGGCCGTCGCCGGGCTCCACTTCTCCAGGTAGACGGCCGTCCCCCTGAGGTAGGCGGTCATCAGGACTCCCCACAGGAAGCCGCTGTGGTGGCCGACGGGTGAGACCACGGCGTTCACCATCGGGGCGCCGAGGTTCTCCGCCCCGAAGTAGGCCAGCCAGTTCCGAAGCACCGCGATCAGGGTCTGGTTGGTGTTCATCACCCCCTTGGGGGCGCCCGTCGTACCGGAGGTGAAACCGATGTGGCACAGGCCGCGGGGGTCCACGTCCGGGAGTCGCGCGCCGTCGGCGGCCGGGGCGGCCAGATCCCCGAGCGCGATCTCGCCCTCGCCCCTGCCCGAGTCTCCGCGCACGACGACCAGCGGCGCCGCCTCTCCGTACGAGGCTCGTACGACCTCCAGCGGGGTGGCGCTCGCGACCCGTTCCTGCGTCACCACCACCTTCGCGCCGGTCGAGGCGAGGATGTGGCGGACCTCCTTGGTGCCGTAGGCGACCGGGATACCGGTGTAGACGGCGCCGGCGCGGTTGATGGCGAAGATGAGCGCGGCGAACTCGATGCAGTTCGGCAGCATGACCACGACGGAGTCACCCTCGGTGACTCCCCGGGCCCGCAGGCCCACGGCGAGATCGGTGACGTAGGCGTCGAGCTCGGCGTAGGTCATCGCGCGGCGGCTTCCCCCCGGCCCGGCGGAGTCGACCGCCGCGGTCAGCTCGGGGTGTGCGACGGCCGCGTCGGTGAGCAGGGAGGTCAGCGTCTGTGAGGTCCACTGGCCGCCGGTCTCGTAGGTGGTCGCGAGATCCCGGGTCAGCCTGCTGTCCGGGCGGATGCCCGGGTGCTCGCCCGCGGCGGGTGTGTTCTGCGAACTCACGATGCGCTCCTCATTGGTTGGTGTTGCTCGACCGCTCAGCGCGCGGTCTCTCCTCCGTCGACGGTCAGCACGGCTCCGGTGAGAAACGTGCTGTGGGGGTCGCACAGTGGTCCCATCGCGGCGACGACGTCGTCGACCGTCCCGAACCGGCGCGCGGGCACGGCCCTCGTCACACGGGCGCTCTGTTCGGGGTCCGCGCGGATGCTCGCGTTGAGGTCTGTCGCGATGAACCCGGGGGCGATGGCGTTGACCTGGACTCCGTGGCGCGCCCACTCGACCGCCATGCTACGGGTGAACGAGACGACGGCCGCCTTCGACGCGCAGTAGGCGGCGTGCCCGCTCACCCCTTTGAAGGCGTAGTTCGAGGCGACGTTCACGACCCTGCCGGAGCCCTGGGCGGTGAGGAGGACCCCCGCGGCGCGTGTCACCCGCACCGTGCCGAGGACGTTCGTTTTCCACACCGCGTCCCACGGCTCGTCACCGGCGTCCAGGAGAGAGCCCGAGGCGAGCACCCCCGCGCAGTTGACCAGGAGATCCAGTCCGCCGAGGCCGTCCACCGCCTCCGTGACGAAGCGCTCAATGGAGTCGTGATCGGAGACGTCGACGATGTGTGGGTGGGCGGTGCCCCCCTGGGCGGCGATCTCGTCGGCCACCGCGCTCAGCGCCGCGGAGTCGCGGCCGCCGATCGCGACCGTCGCGCCGGCCGCGGCCAGCGCTCGCGCGATCGCCCGGCCTATCCCCCTGCTGGCACCCGTGACGACGGCTCTTCGTCCGGCCAGATCCGGGAAACCCGACATGCTGTTGCTCCTCATCGCGCGGGGGCGTCTTTGCCGCCCTCTCTCGGGAACGAGTCGACCACGTCCGCGAAGCGGTGCCGAGTAAGCATAATGTCGAACATTCATCACATAGGCAAGTAGCATCCGTTAGGAGCTACGACATACTGCCGCCCTGGGAAGCCAGTAGACTTCTGCTTCGGCGGTTGACTGATGTAGGACACTTGTCAACCCCCCGGAAACGAGAGGCCCACATTGGAGACCTTTGGTGAGCCCCGTGCTCTCGGGCAGGCGGTCGTGCGCCCGCGCCAGCAGGTGGAGGACCGCATCCGTCGGGCGATCCTCGACGGCGAGCTCAAGCGCGGCGAGCGTCTCCCCTCCGAGACCGAGCTCGCACGTCAGTTCGAGGTGAGCAGGACGACGGTGCGCGAGGCGCTGCGCTCGCTGTCGACACAGAACTTCATCGAGAAGGTCCCCGGGGCGGGAGGCGGCAGCTTCGTCCGGGCCGTGGACCACGAGGCACTCAGCGAGATGCTCTCGGAGTCCATGAAGAACCTGCTCAGCCTCGGCAGCATCGGGGCCGACGAGGTGCAGTCGGTGCGCGAATACCTTGAGGTCCCCGCGGTCCGGCTCGCCGCCGGCCACCGCAGCGCGGAGGACCTCGCCCAGATGCACAGGATCATCGAGCGCCAGAAGTCGGTCCGCGTGACGGACCCGTCCGTACCCCAGCTCGACGTCGACTTCCATTCCGCGGTCGCCCGCGCGTCCGGCAACCGGGTGCTGGGCTCCTTCGTCCAGGCCCTGCACGAGCAGACGATGCCCGTACGGTTCCTCGACCTCTCCGAGCAGGTCGGCGCCGAGACCGTGCTCCAGCACCTGCAGATCGTGAAGGCGATCGAGGCGGGCGACGAGGACGCGGCCCAGAACGCCATGGTGACGCACCTTCGCTACCTGCAGGCTCACCGCGTGGCCGCGGCGGAGCACGACTGACCCGGCGCCTCCGGCTCCGGCCCGTACGAGCGCCTCTCACCCCCGTGCGCCCCTGACGTCGGGCCCGCACGGGGCGTCTCTCCGATCGCGCGACCCTGGCTCCGGGCCCGTACGGGGCGTCTCCTTGACCGGGCGCCCCTGACTCCGGCCCGCCCGGAGCATCTCCGACCCGCCGCCTCCGATCCCTGGTCCCGTACGGCGATTCGGCACACCCCGGCTCCGGCCCGCGCGGCCGAAAACGCGTTGATTTCTCCCCCCTTGCCGCATTCCGAACTGTCCGACAATAATCGGTTAGTCCTTAAATAGCCGATGCAGGGAGTACGCGATGGGTTTCGAGGGGCAGGTAGTGGTCGTGACCGGTGCGGCGGGAGGTCTGGGACGCTCGATCGCGGGCGAGTTCCTCGAAGCCGGCGCGAGTGTGGTGCTCACGGATCGGGACGTCGGCCGCCTGGAAGAGGTCGCCCTGCGGCTCGGCCTGCCCGACCGCGTCATGGCCCACGCCGGGGATCTGACCGACGAGCAGGACGTCGTCGGTCTCGCGGAGGCGACGGCCGGCAGGTTCGGGACCTGCCACGTGCTGGTGAACAACGCCGGCATTCTGGGCACTCCCGGGCCGTTGGCGTCGCTCTCCACGGCGGCGTGGAACGAGACGATCGCGGTGAATCTGACGGCCGCGATGCTCTGCACTCGCGAGCTGGGCCGCCTCATGATCGACAACGGCCGCGGCGCCGTCGTGAACATCGCCTCGGTGGGCGCCCACTCGCCGAACACCTCCCCCACCTACGGCGTCTCCAAGGCGGGCCTGGTCGCACTGACGCGACACACCGCCGTGGAGTGGGGCCCGCTGGGAGTGCGGGCGAACGCGGTGAGCCCCGGGTTCGTGCGCACGGAGATGTCGGCGGCCCACTACGCCGACCCCGATCTGCTCGCGTTGCGCACCCAGCTCACCCCGGTGCGCCGCATCGGCGGCGCGTCCGACATCGCGAGCGTGGTCGCCTACCTGGCGAGCGACGCCGCCGCGTTCGTCAACGGCCAGGAACTGGTGGTCGACGGGGGGTTCCTGTCCGCCCCACTGATGCACGTGCAGCGTCACGCGGATCAGTACGGCGGCCATTCGGCCCCCCAGCCCGCGCTCTTCGCGGATCGCCTGCGCTCCACGGAGACTCGGCGATAGCGCGACATCACCATCATGTCATGATCGAACGTTACGAATCCATCACATCTCGTAACGAACATCAACCAGAAACCGTGCGATAAAGTCCCATGACCTGGGGCTTTCACACAGAGCCTCCGACCGGACACCCAGAGCGCCCCCCGGATCGACGACCAGGCAGGGCAAGGCGCCACCGCACACCCCCACGCAGCGCGGCCACCCCTCGGGCGGGGGGCGGGAGATCGCGATTCACCGCCGGAAAACCCGGCCGGCCCCCTCACCGCAGCCGAAGCGAGCCGGTGAGCACGACAAATAAGACTGTTGCCTTCATCACGGCCCACCGGTATCGTCCGTCCATCAGGTCGAATGTCGAACATTAGGAATCCGGTATGACACAAGACGCTGTCGCCGCCACCAACAAGGGCGCCCCCCAAGCCAGCAAGAACTCCATCCGCAAAGTCACCACCGCCTCCATGGTCGGCACCGTGATCGAGTGGTTCGACTTCAATCTTTTCGGCGCCATGGCCGCGCTGGTTCTCGGGCCGCTCTTCTTCCCCTCGGACAACCCGCTCACCAGCACGCTGCTCTCCCTGGCGACGTTCGGCGTCGCGTTCGTCGCGCGGCCCTTCGGCGGCATCGTGTTCGGCCACTTCGGCGACAAGTACGGCCGCAAGAAGATGCTGGTCCTCGCGCTGCTCATGATGGGTATCGGCACGTTCGCCATCGGCCTGCTCCCCACCTACGCCTCGATCGGGATCGCGGCCCCGATCCTCCTCGTCACGCTCCGCCTGATCCAGGGTCTGGCGCTGGGCGGCGAGTACGGCGGTGCGGTGCTGATGGTGGTCGAGCACGAAGGGGCGGCCAAGCGTCGCGGCTTCTTCGGAGCCTGGATGGGCAGCGCCTCACCGATCGGATACATCCTCGCCGCGGGACTGATCGCCCTCACCTCGGCGTTCATGCCGGAGGACGCCTTCAACTCGTGGGGCTGGCGTATCCCGTTCCTGCTGAGCGCCATCATGGTCATCGTCGGCCTGTACATCCGCCTGTCCCTGGAGGAGTCGCAGGCGTTCAAGGAGGTCGTCGAGCAGTCGAAGACCACGGAGGTCGTCAAGATCCCCCTCATGGAGATGTTCAAGCGCTACCCGCGCAGCGTCCTCTCCTCCATCGGCGCCTCGCTCGGCATCCACGCCGGCTACTACCTGTCCATCATCTTCGCCCTGTCGTACGCCCGTAACGAGGTGGGCTTCAGTGCGACGGCCGGCCTGGTGATGGTCCTGATCGCGTCCGTCTTCTACTTCAGCGCGATCATGGTTTCCGGCCACATCTCGGACAAGGTCGGCCGCAAGCCTCCGATGCTCATCGGCGTCATCGGCTTCGCCGTCTGGGTGTTCGCGCTGTTCCCCCTCATCGCCACCGGCAACCCCCTGTTCGCGGGCATCGGCTTCTCGGTCGGCCTGATCTTCCTCGGGTTGCTCTACGGCCCGATGAGCACCTGGCTCGCCGAACTGTTCGGAACGCAGGTCCGCTACACCGGCATCTCGTTCGGCTACACCATCGCGGCCGTCATCGGTGGAGGCATCACGCCGGCGCTCGCCGTCGCGCTGATGGACAGCTACGAGAGCACGATCCCGATCTCGTTGTTCGCCGCGGGCATCTCGATCATCGCGTTCCTCACGATCCTGTTCACGCGTCGTGGGCTGTCCCACGAGGAGGAGGACCTGAGCAATGTCTGAGATCGGCACCGCGAAGCCGGGAGTGTTCCTGGTGCGCGCCGAGGTTCGTGACGACCTGCGTGACGACTTCGACCACTGGTACGAGACCGACCACCTCCCACTGGTGATCAGGACGCTCGGGGCCAGGTCGGGGCGACGCTGCTGGAGCGTGACCAGTCCCGGGGTCCACTTCGCCGAGTACGAGTTCGACGACCTCGACGCCCTGGTACGGATGGTCGGGTCCCCGACGCTCCAGCCGCTGCTCGACGACTTCGACGCCCGATGGCCGGAAGGGGTCGTGCGCACGCGGGAGATCCTCGAACCGGCGGGCGCGAAGCGGTGAATCACCCCGGATGAACGCCTCCGGCTGCCCGTCAGCCGAAAAGGCGGACCGAATCAAAGGCCCGGGGCGGCGAAGACCGCCCCGGGCCTCCGCTTTCCCGCACCCAGCCGCCCCGCTCCACCGCCTCACGCAGGGGCCGCACGCCTCCCTCGGCCACCGCCGCGCCATAACCCCCGGCCAGGCGGCGTTCCCGTCGCAGGCGTGCGTTCTCTCCACAGGCGGCGTTCTCTCCCCGGACGACGTTCTCTCCGCGGACGGCGACGCGAGCGACGGGCCCGGCTCCCCCCGAAGCCACGGGTCACCCCTCGGCCTGGACACCCGGCCGGACGTACGCGGCGAAGAACCGCAGGACGGCATCCGCGATCTCGCCGGGCTTCTTCTCCGGCGCGAAGTGGTCGAGCGTACCGAACGTCGCGGTCTCGGAGCGCGGAATCGTCTCGGCCAACCGGGCGAGGGCGACGCTCTGCCGAGCGGTGTCACGCCCCTTGCCTCGCATAATCAGAGCGGTCGCGGAGATCTCACGATAGTCGGCCAACCGGCCGTCGAGCCGCCCCACCTCGGTGTGCTCGTTGATCGCCTGGGGCATGAGCGCGAGTTTCTGCCGCTTCTCCGCGCGGGGAATCGCGTACCGCAGGATGATCCGGAAAAGCCGGCGTGGAAGGTGTCCGGTCTGATCGGGGTTGGCCCCGTGAGCGAAGGTGACGAACGCCTCGAAGTTCGCGCCTTTGGAGATCTCATCGCGTGCTCGCTCGATCCAGTCGACCGGGACCGACCCGTCGACCGACACCCCGGGCTCGTAGACGGCGACCGCGTCGAACGCCGAGGTCTCACACGCGGCTCGCAGGGCCACCAGTCCGCCGAAGCTGTGCCCGAAGATCAGCCGCGCACCGGTTCGTGCGCGTACCGCCTCGACGTCCTCGCACTCCCGCGCGATGCCGTACCGATCGCCCTGCGGGCCGCTGCCGCCACGGCCACGCCGCTGCACGATGTGCACGGTGTGCCGGGCCGCCAGGAGTCCGGCGAAGGCGGCGAGGTCGGACGCCACCGCGAGCGCTCCGGGGACCACGATGACATCGGGCCCGCACCCCACACTGAGGTATTCGACGGGCGTGCCGTCCGCCGATGTCACCGACCGAGTGTCCAGACCAGACATGGTGTTCTCCGTTTCTCTCGTCGCCCGGACCCACCCCCGAGCGGTGCTTACAATGTACGCAGCGACGAAGAAGCCCCACCACCCAGCACCGCTGCGAGCTAGTGCACTTCGCATGTCATCGCAGAACAGCGGGGTAGTACAGGGATCCGTCGGCTCACGACCGCACTAGTGCACTGGAGAGTCATGACAGACCGACCGCTCTATCTGCGCATCGCCGACGAGATCGCCGGCGACATCCGGAGCGGGCGACTGCCGGAAGGCCGGCCGGTGCCGTCCACCCGGCAGATCGTCCGGGACCGTGGGGTCGCGATGGCCACCGCCACCAAGGTCCTCGGCGCCCTGCGCGAGGCGGGCCTGGTCGAGGCGGTCCCGGGCCGCGGGACCGTCGTCCGGCGGCGAGACGAGCCTGCGACCGGGAGGACCGGCCCGTCCACCGGCGAGCGGACACGGCGCCCCGGGCTGACCCAGCGCGAGATCGTCGAGGCCGCCGTACGGATCGCCGACACCGACGGGCTGCCGCTCGTCACGATGCGACGGGTGGCCGTCGCCCTGGACGTCTCCACGATGGCGCTCTACCGCCACGTCCCGAACAGGAACGACCTGACGCTGCGAATGGCCGACAGCGTGTTCGCCGGCGCCAGGCTGCCCGAGATCCCGATGACGGCCTGGCGACGACGCCTCGAAGCGGCCGCGCACCTGTTCTGGACCGTCTTCGGCCGTCACCCGTGGGCCGCCGAGGTGTTCTCGCTGAGCCGCCCGCAACTCATGCCCAACGTGCTGCCGATCGCCGAGTGGTCGCTCAGCACACTGCGCGCGATGGGGTTCGGCGCGCACGACATGCTGTGCACGCACATCAACCTGTTCGGGCACGTACGCGGCATGGCGCTCGTCCGTCTCGCGGAGGCGCAGGCGGAAGAGGACACCGGGATGTCGGCGGACGACTGGATGAACTTCCAGGACGGCCCGCGCCGGTGGGCCTCCACCGGCAATCCCGGACTCGGCTACGCCGCGCGGGAACCGTTCGACTTCGACCTGGACGCGGTCTTCGAGTACGGGCTGCAACGCCTGCTCGACGGCATCGACGCCCGCCGCCGCGAGCTCGGGCGGGCGACCTGACGCGCGGTCCGGGACGGTGGAGAACGTTCGGTGATGAAACGCGGGTGAAGCGCCGGGATGTTCAGTGATGCAGCGCGGGTGAAGCGCTGGGATGACAGGCACAGCCGGCCACCCGTGCCGCGGCCGGGACGGCCTCCCGAGCGGCCGTGATCACATCGTCCAGCATGCGCTGCCGCTGTGCGCGATCGATCAACCGGCCTCGAACGAACACCGCGCCGATGCGCGTCGTGTTGCGGATGTCGCGCAGCGGGTCGGCGTCCAGCAGCACCAGGTCCGCCACCTTTCCGCGCTCGACGGTCCCGTGGTCACGCAGCCCGAGCTGCCTCGCCGGTTCCAGGGTCGCCGCCCGCAGGATGCTCATGCCGCTGAGCCCTGCCTGGGACAGCAGCTCCAGCTCGTCGTGCAGGCCGAAGCCGGGCATCACATACGAGGTGCCGGTATCGGTGCCCGCCAGCAGCGGCACCCCGGCGCGATCGAGTTCGGCGACCAGCCGCAGCCGGCGTTCGAAAAGCTCCCTGCGTGACGCGGCCTGCTCCGCAGGACGGTCTTTCAGATACACCTCCCGCATGGTCATCTCCCACAACTGCCGTATCTGAGCGGGGAAATAGCGGTGACGTGGGTCATCGGTGCGCACACTCGACGGTGTGTCGACGACCCGGTGGTTGGTCAGCGTCGGCGTCAACCGGGTCTGGTTGCGCGCCAGGCGGTCGAAGACGCGGGCGACCATCCGCCTCCACCGCGCCGTACCGCACCCGACCGGCGGGCGAAGGCCCTGGACGCCGACGGTGACAAGAACGCCACAGCCTTGGATGCCGCGCGACTGGAAGCGTGCTCACCGGATGGGACGCTTCCGGTACGTGACCCGCTTGTCCCCCTCGCCGGGGAACGCCATGATCAGCAGACGCTGGCCGTTCTCGTGCACACCCTTCCAATCGAACCAGTCGTAGTGCACGCGGATCCGGTAGTGCCCCGCACGGCCGTTGAGCGACAGGTCGGGAAACTCGGTGCCGCTCAGCCGGAAGGAGCACACGAATCGCTGATCCCGGGTGAGGTCGGGTTCCTCGGGCTCGCCCGTCCACGTCTCGCGTGGCCCGCAGTCCTCGGCTGCGGTGACCAGGCCACGGGCCTGGTCCGCGGCGGGTACGAAACCGAGCGCGACCAGTGTGGCGAGCACGGCCGGCAGCACGCGACGGCGTACACGCGGGGCGGGCGCGGCCGGGTACAGAAGCACCAGGAGCAGGGCGGAGCCGAGCAAGGCCACGCTGTACCACAGCGGTGAGATGCCGAAGAAGATCTCACCGTCCTTCCCCGGGGTGAACATCTCCTCCGGGTAGATCTGTGCGCCTTCGTAGAAGAAGTCGCCGGACTCCCCTGACCTCGGCGTCGCCGTGAGCGCGCTGACGAGGCCCACGGCCGCGGCGACGGTCAACGCCCGCGTCGTGAATCGCACGAGAGGGCGGGTCCTGCGCAGGACGGCGACCAGGATCAGCAGCGCCGCGCCGCCGACACCGACGGAGACGTCCAGGGCGAGCCATGTCAGAGCATGCCCGTTGCCTCCGTACCTGCGGACGAACTCCTCGATCGCGCCCCTGGGGCCGATCCAGTGGTACATGCCGTACGCGAGGTTGACGGCGGCGGGGATCAGCGGGAGCGCGACCGCCGCGGCGGCCAGCGGCCACCACCTGGCCGCCGACCGCGCAGGCGCCTGCCGGGGAACCGACCCCGGAAGAGGGTTCGCCAACTCATGAGCGGTCCTGGCGTTCCACACCAGCCCGAAGACGCCGGCGGCGCCGAGGAGCGTATAGACCGTGAGGATGTCGAGGGACCCGTTGTCGCCGAAGGAGACGACCCCGTTGGGCTGGAGGATGAACGCCATCTGCGCGATGACGCCTATCCGGACGGTCGCCGCGCTCCATCGGGGATCCCTGGCCTGGGCGATCAGAATCGACACGAACCATGCCAGCCAGACATATCCGTACCCTCTGGCAAGGGCGAGGATCTGCGCGACGGAGCTCATATCGAAGACGCCCGCGATCTCCTGGCCGATGCCGCTCACGCAGGCGATGCTCCCGACGACGAGTGAGAACAGCCGAAGCCCGCGGGAGACGATGTCACGGAGCACCAGGAAGAACAGCCAGACGACGGCCAACTGCACGAAACCGGAGACGATCCCCGTCACCGACCAGAGCCAGTAAATCTCCAGTGCGAAGACCAGCGGGGTACTGACGATGCCGAGCAGGCCACAGCCGACGCCGAGGTACAGGGCGAGTCGCAGCAGGCCGACCTTCCTGCCCCGGTGTGTCAGCTCGCCGCGGGCGCGCCCGCGCAGCACTTGCCACAGAGCCCACGCCTGGAGCGCCCCGATGAGGATCAGGACGAGCGCCAGCCCCCACGAGACGGTGAACGTGTCTCTGTCGGGGCCGAAGAACCAGCCCATGTCGGACTCTCGGGTGACGACTCTCCAAAGGAGATCACCGCGGTCGGTGGTGAGCGCGAAGGCGCCCAGTACGGCGACCGAGACGAGGTAACCCAGCGCGATCAGGGCGGCGATTCTGCCGAAACGGTAGCGACGCATGGCCATCTCTTGGGGACGGGGCGGTCAAAGCGCCCAACCATAGCGAGTCACCAGGAAATTGACCAAGGCATCGCGAATTTCGATGCTTTTTCGATCGCCTTCCGGATATCGCGCAACAGGCGGGAGTAGTGAGCCGTTTTGTCGTCGGCGGAAAGAGAGAAGCCGTCCAGGAAAGGGTTGTCGATGACGGGCACGCCTTGTCCGCGCATTCTCTGTCGCGCGGGTCGCGGCCAGCCCCGTACGGCCAGGCCGTGTTCTTCGGCCGACGCGACCGTCAGGTCGAGAATGTCGTCTCGCCCCCTCGGCCAGGCAGTGGAAGTCCAGATGCGTCGGCGTGATCTTCGCGCTGTACAGTTCCGCTTCATGCGTACCCCCCATATCGCCCTGTCGGCCGGAGTTCTGGTCGGCCTGTTGCTTACCGGCACCGCCCACGCCGACGCCGGTATCGGCGCACCGGTTCCCACCGGCACCAAGGCATTGACCCATAATCCCCTGTATCGCAGCGGCAAACTGACGCTGCCCTGTGCGCGGCACCCCGAAGACTCCGGCAGTGTCGCCGCCGCGAAAAAACACCTGACGGCGATACTGGGCTGCTTGAACGCCTCATGGTCCAAGCAGTTGAAGAAGACAGGCATGCCGTTCAAGAAACCGACGATTCAGTTCATGACCAAGCCCGGCCGCGCATGCGGATCGGCATGGGGCAGGTACCACACCGGCCGCTACTGCACCAGCCAACAGCGGCTGGTCATCATGATCAGCGACTATGCCGTCAAAGCACCGGCCGACCCGGTGATGCTGCATCTGATGGCACACGAGTACGCCCACCACGTGCAGAACCTCACCGGCATGTGGAACGCCTACAAATACATGCCGGCCCGCACCAAGGCGCAGGCACTGACGCAGAGCCGCCGCCTGGAGCTGCAGGCCGACTGCCTGGGAGCGGCGTTCATGGCCGGTGTCTGGTCATCGCAGAACTACCGGGACGAGGACTGGAAGGAGGTCGTGGACCACTACCGGATCAGCGGCGACGAGGAGGTCAACAAGGAACGCAGTCACGGCACAGGCAAGAACCGGGCCGCCTGGCTGCAGCGGGGCTTCACCGGCGCTTCCCCAGCCGCGTGCAACACCTGGACCGCACCGGCGTCCCACGTCGCCTGACCCGCGGGAGAACACGCTCTTCCCGGCGCATGCCCGGCGGTGGGCGGCTCAGCTTGAACTGGTCCGACCGAAGACGATGCAGAACGGGTGACCGACGGGATCGGTGAAGGCCCGAAAGCCCGACTCGTGTTCACTCGGGACACGGGTGGCGCCCAGGGCGAGTAATTCCCGCTCGGCCTGATCGGGGTCGGTCACCCGGATGTCGAGGTGCATCTGCTGGGGATGCGCGGGGTCGGGCCAGCGCGGTGGAATCCACGGGACGGCCCGCTGGAAGGCCACCTGCCGAAGACCCGGTTCCGCGCCGATGACCACCCAGCCGCCGATGTCCTCGTTGATCCTCATCCCCAGCACCCGGCAGTAGAACTCCGCGAGAGCGCGCGGATCGGGGCAGTCGATCACGGTCTTTTCGAGGCGTCCGATCATACCGACAGCATGCCGGCGTGCCGGTGACGACCGCTCCCCCTCATCGGCATGAGCGGGTGTCGGACCCGCGTGCCGAACAGCGCACGCCACGGCGTCGGCGACCGCGCATGTAAATAAACTTTGACATGATGTCGGCGGCGTTTTACATTGAGCGGTGTCGGCTTTGTTTTACATGGGGAGCGGGCATGGCTTTCGAGGAAAAGCGCGCCGGGTGATGACCGTGGTCTCCGCCGACGCGTACGCGATCCACGTGGCGACCTCCCGGGCCGGCGACAGCCCGACCCCGGCGTCGCCCACGCGGGAACTTCAGGGGCCCCGCTGGAAACGGCGTTCCGCGTCACCCGGTGTTCCAGGTCGGCCCCGATGACGTCCTCCAGTTCCCCGGCACCGAAGGAGACCCCTCATGAGAGCGATCGTCCAGGACGAGTACGGCCCGCCGCACACACTGAGTCTCGGCGAGGTCCCGACCCCGACGCCCGGCGCCGACGACGTGCTGATCCGGGTGCACGCGGCCGGCGTCGACTACGGCGTGTGGCACATCATGACCGGGTTGCCGCTCATCGCCCGCCTCGGCCTCGGCCTGCGCCGGCCCCGCAGCCGCGTGCCGGGCATGGACGTGGCCGGCGTCGTGGAGTCCGTCGGCGCGAACGTGACCGCGTTTCGCCCCGGCGACGAGGTGTACGGCGAGGCGACCGGCGCGTACGCGCAGTTCGCGCTCGCCCGCCCGGCCAAGCTCGCCCGCAAACCCGCCAACCTGAGCTTCACCGAAGCGGCGGCCGTACCCACCTCGGGGGTGACCGCGTTGCGGGCCCTCGGCCAGGTCACCGTCGGCGAGAAGGTGCTGGTCATCGGCGCGGGCGGCGGAGTGGGCAGCTTCGCGACGCAACTCGCGACCGCCGCCGGCGCCCACGTCACCGCCGTGTGCAGCACGGCCAAGGCCGACCTCGTCCGGTCGCTGGGCGCCCGGGCCGTCATCGACTACACGCGCGAGCCGCTCACCGGAACGTACGACCTGATCATCGACATCGCGGGCAACCGGCCGCTGCCCCTGCTGCGCGGGCTGCTCACCGAACGCGGCCGGCTCGTCGTCGTCGGCGGCGAGGGCGGCGGCCGGTGGTTCGGCGGGCTCGGCCGGATGCTGGCCGTCCGGCTGATCACACCGTTCACGCGCCAACGCCTGGACGCGCTGATCGCGCTGACCCGCACCGCCGACCTGGACACGCTGCGCGACCTCATCGAGGCCGGAGCCGTGCGACCGGCCGTCGGGCGCACGTACCCCCTCGCGGAGACCTCCACCGCGGTGAGCGACCTGGCGGCGGGCAACGCGCCGGGAAAGCTCGTCATCACGGTCGATTGACCCTACGACGCGTCTTGGGAAGCCGGCCGAGGGGTTGAGTCCCACCACTCGGATCCGTGTCGGCCGCGTCGGGGAAGTCAGTCCAGCGCGGCCGCCTTGCGCAGCAACACCGAACGTTCGCACTGATTGGCGCACAGACGGACGGCCAACTCCAGCTCGGCGCGCGCCTCCGGTCGTCGGCCGAGGCGGGTCAGCAGTTCCCCGCGTACGGTCGGGACCAGATGCGAACCGGGCAGCCGGTTCGAGGCGATCAGCTCGTCCACGATGGCCAGGGCCTGCGTCGGTCCCGAGGCCATGGCCACGGCAACGGCCCGGTTGAGCTCGACCACCGGCGAGGGCGCGACCCGGCCGAGCGCCTCGTAGAGCAGCACGATCCGGTCCCAGTCGGTCGCCTCGACCGAGGGCGCCGACGCGTGGACGGCGGCGATCGCGGCCTGCAGACCATAGGGACCGAGGCCGCGGGACGATGCCTTGGCCAGCGCGGCGAGCCCCCGTCGGATCGCCGAGAGGTCCCACAGCCGCCGGTCCTGGTCCCCGAGCAGGACCGGCGTGCCGTCCGGGCCGGTCCGGGCCGGGAAGCGTGCGGCCGTCAGCTCGCACAACGCGAGCAGGCCGTGCACCTCCGGCTCCTCGGGTTGTAGCGCGGCCAGCGTGCGGGCCAGCCGGATCGCCTCGTGCGCGATGTCGGGGCGCAGCAGCCGGTCACCCGATGTGGCCGTCGACCCCTCGGTGAAGATCACGTAGAGGACGCTGAGCACGCCGCCCAGCCGTTCCCTGCGCTTGTCGGCCGGTGGTAACTCGAACGGCACCCGGGCCGCCGCGATCGCCTTCTTGCCCCGGGTGATGCGGGCCTGCACGGTCGGTACGGGCACCAGGAACGCGCGAGCGATCTCTTCGCTGGACAGGCCACCGACCACGCGCAGGGTCAGCGCCACCCGGGCCTCGCGGGAGAGCACCGGGTGGCAGCCGATGAACATCAGCGCCAGAACATCGTCACCGATCTTGTTGGGATCGACCTCTTGGTCGACCGCAGGGGCCACCGCCAACAGGGCGTATCGGTCCTGGAGGGCGGTCCGGCGGCGGATCGCGTCGATCGCCCGCCGCCGGGCCGTGGCCATCAGCCAGCCGGCCGGATTGGCCGGAGAGGCACGCGACCACGACACCAGCGCCTCAGCGACCGCCTCCTGGGCCGCGTCCTCGGCCAACCCGAAATCGCCGGTGATCCGGGTCAACGCGGCGACGATCCGGGCCGACTCGATCCGCCAGACGGCCTCGACGTCGGCCGTACCCATCAGATCCGGCCGTTGTTCTCGCTGCCCGGCGGGACCTCGTCGGCCTCGGCCACCCGGCGGACCTCGATCTTGGACCCGCGGACCGCCGGGACCCGCTTGGCCCACTCGACCGCCTCCTGTTTCGTGGCGACATCGAGCAGGAAGTAGCCGCCGAACAGTTCCCTGGTCTCGCCGTACGGCCCGTCCGTGACCACCGGAGCCTCGCCGCTGAAGTCGACCACGACACCCTGCCCCGGATCGTCCAGCCCTTCCGCCGCGACGAGGACCTCGGCCTTCATCATGTCCTCGATGAACCGGCGGGTTGTGGCCATCATCTCGTCGAGGTCGGCCATCATGGCCGCGCTCGTCTCATCGGTGCCTCGCATGATCAGCAGGTATTTCGACATCGCGTTCTCCTGGTCCGGCGGGACCGCCTCTCGGCCCTCGCACCACACGTCGAACGAGCGGCCCGCCAATCGACACCGTCCCGGAGAAATCTTTCGCCGCGACGCGGACGATCCTGTCAGACCGGCCATCGAGCCCGGAATGGGTGACCGACGGGATCAGCGGAGACTCGACGTTCACCCGGGACGTGGGCGGCCTCCGGAGGAGGCGATTCCTGCTCGGCCTGATCGGATCAGTCACCCGAATATGGATATGCGAGGTTGGGCCGGCGTGGCGGAATCCACGGGACGGCCCGCTGAAAGGCCGACCATCGGAGACCGGGTTCCGCCCGCGACCAGGGCCTGCCTGCCGTTCCAGTCCTCGCAGAAGAACCCGATCCGAGGGGATCCTCCCAGGGCTTCGGCGAGCTGGAGAAGTGGGCCGAGGCAGTCGGGGTAACCGCCTTCGATCCACACCTCGTCGCACAGGTCGGACAGCGACACCCGGCGAAGCCCTGCCAGCCGATGGTCGGCGGGCAGGGCGACCTGGAACTCCTCGTCCAGCATCTGATTCCTCGACCTCGATGCCGGTGGCCCCGCTGACCCGGCTCCACGCCGGGATTCCGCCTGCTCTCCGGTGGTGAGCGGTCTGTGGCCGAGGTCGTGGGCGTGTACGGGACTGTACGGATAGTTCAGGCACCCCTTTTCGACGACCCGTACGGCTCGTGAGTGTGAGCTCACCGCCGTCGGCACAGGGTCTGGCGGCACCACGGAAAGGAACCCGATGTCCAAGCTCTTCGGGACCCGGAGGATCACGCCCACCCTGACGGCCCTCGCCGTCGCGCTCGCCCTGACAGGGACGGCCGGCGCCGTCGCCAGTTCCCAGGGCGGCACCGAGACCAGCGTCCAGTTCTTCACCGGGGAGAGCACCCCGTGGACCGTCCAGACGGTCGCCACATGGTCGAACGTCCCGACCGCCGTGACGAGCGTCACGGTGCCCGCGGGCACCACCCGGTTCGTTGACGCCCGCTTCACCGCCGAGTCCATCTGCGTCGGCGATCCTGCCGGCTGGTGCTCGGTGCGGATCGTGGCCGTCAACTCCACGGGGACGACGGTGGAGCTCAACCCTGTCACGAGCACCGACTACAGGTTCGACACACCCGGCGGAGCCGAGGAGGCGCACTCCCTGGAGCGGTTCTCCCCGCCACTGGGTCCCGGCACCTACACCGTGCGGGCGCAGGCGCTGCGGATGACCGGCATCAGCCAGTTCACCCTGGACGACCTCTCCTTCGCCGTGGGCCTGGTCAACCCCTGACCTTGCCCCGCCGTCGGGTCGGAGGACCGCCGGAGGCGGCGCCCGGCCCGACGGCTCCGTGGTGGGGTCGGCGTCCCGCGCCCGGCGGCTCCACGCGGGGCTTGACGGCTCCGTGCTCGGCCTCGTACCCGGCTCCGCCCATGGCCAGGCGATCCCGCGCGAGGTCCGGAGCAGGCGTGTGGCCCGGCCGAGGGTCAGCGGCACGGTGGCCGGTGGTCGAGGTCCGGTAGGTACCGCCTCCACTCCGCCTCGGCGATGGGCGCGCCGGCGAGCGAGCAGACCCACCGGGAGACCCTGCCGGTGTCGGTGTCCCAGAGGCGGGCTGTGGTGTCGTTGCCGCCGGTGGCGAGGGTGTGTCCGTCAGAGCCGAACGCGACGGCCGACACGCCGTCGGTGTGGGCGGTCAGCGTCGCGGTCCAGGCGGCCTGCCGAGGTCGTGTGGTGTCCCACAGCCGCACGGTGTGGTCGGTGCTCGCGGTGGCGAGGGTCCGCCCGTCAGGAGCGAACGCGACCGCGTTGACACGGCTGGTGTGACCGTTCAGCGTGGCCAGGGCGGCGGGGCGGCGTGGGTCGCGCAGGTCCCACAGGCGGATGGTGTGGTCGTCGCCGGCGGTGGCGAGGGTCCTCCCATCCGGGCCGAACGCGACCGCGTTGACGCTGTTGGAATGGGCTCCGATCGTCGCGAGCGGGGTCGGCCGTCGCGGGTCACGCATGTCCCACAGGCGGGTGGTGCGGTCGTCGCCGCCGGTGGCGAGGACCTGCCCGTCAGGGCCGAACGCAGCCGCGTTGACCACGTCGGTGTGCCCGCGCAGGGTGGCGGCGCGCCGTGGCCGACGGACGTCGGTGACGTCCCACACCCCGACGTCCGAGTCCTCACCGACGGTGGCGAGGGTCGCGCCGTCCGGGCTGAACGCGAGGCCGTACAGATCGCCGGCCTTCAGGTTCAGGGCGGACAGCAACGCCGGCCGGCCGGGCCGGGTCACGTCCCACAGGCGCAGGGTGTCGTCGAGACCGACGGTGGCCAGCACGGACGCCCCCGGCTGGAACGCCACCCCGGTCACCCCGTCGGTGTGGCCGGTCAGGGTCGCAGAAAGCCGGGGGCGGTGCGGGTCCGCGACGTCCCACAGGTAGGCGGTGAGGTGGCTGCCGGTGGCCAGAAGGCGCCGGTCGGGTGTGAACGCCACCGCGTTGACCTGGCCGTAGTGTCCGGTCAGGATCGGCTGCCGCAGGTTCCACAGCCGTACGCTGGTGTCCGCCCCGCCGCTGACGACGGTGCCCCCACGCGGGTCGACGGCCACCGTGTAGACGACGCCCGCGTGACCCGCCAGCGTCACCGGCGCGCTGGCCCGCCGCGGGTCGCGGACGTCCCAGATCCGCACGCTCAGGTCGTAGCCGCCGCTGACGAGGGTGTGCCCTTCGCGGTCGAAAGCCAGCGCGACAACGCCGCCGCCGTGCCCGGTCAGCGTGGACAGCGGGCGTGCCGCTCCCGGGTCGCGCAGGTCCCACAGTCGGATGGTGTTGTCGAAACCGCCGGTGGCCAGCACCCGGCCGTCGGGACCGAACACCGCGGAGAGCACCCGGTCGGTGTGTCCGCGCAGGTCGGGCAGGCGCCGTGGGCGGGCGGGGTCGGCGACGTCCCACAACCGGACCGGGGTGTCGAAGCCCGTGGCGGCGAGGATCCGGCCGTTCGGGCTGAACGCCACGTCGGACGCGCCTTTCCGAAAACCCCGCAGGACGGCGGCCGGTACGGGTCTGCGGGGGTCGGAGACGTCCCACAGCCGGACGGTACGGTCGTAGCTCGCCGTGGCGAGGACCCGCCCGTCCCCGCTGAACGCCGCGCCGATCACCCCCTCGGTGTGGCCGGTGAGCGTCGCCAGCGTCGCCGGACGCCGAGGGTCGGAGACGTCCCACAGCCGGGCGGTACGGTCATCGCCGGCGGTCGCCAGGAGGCTCCCGTCCGGGCCGAACACCGCCGAGGTGACGCCGGCGCCGTGGCCGGTGAGCGTGGCCAGGGGTGTAGGGCGCCGCACGTCGTCGGTCCGCCACAGCCGGATCGTCCGGTCGATGCCGGCGGTGGCCAGGAGGCTCCCGTCCGGACTGAACCGGGCGGCGTAGACCGCGCTGGTGTGCGCGGTCAGCCGGGTGGCGTACGGGGCGGCGTAGGTGCTCAGCAACGCGCCGCGCGACTCCGGGATGGGCGCCAGACGGTACGCGGCCAGACTCAGCTGCGCCGAGAGCGCCGGGTCGGCCGGGCGCAGCGCGGTGGCCTCGTTGGCGACCTTCCCGGCCAGGGCGGTGTCGCGCTGCGTCCGCAGGGTCTGCTCGCTGCGGACCGCGACGACGACGGCGGCGGTCGTGAGCAGCAACAGCACGGTCAGGACCGCGACGAGCCGCCGCAGGCGGCGGGCACGACGCTGGGTGGCTCGCTGCTCGGCGAGCTCACGCGCGGCGGAGGCCTCCAGGAACTCGCGGGCCACCGGGCCGGGGGCGGCGTGCGGACCGACGGTCCGCGCCCACTCCCGTGCCACCGCGAGCCGGACGCCTCGGTAGAGCGCGCCCGCGTCGCGGTGCTCGCGATCCCAGGCCACGGCCGCCTCGTTGAGTCGGCGTCCGGTGAGCAGGCCGGCCCGGTCGACCTCCAGCCAGCCGCGCAGCAGCGGCCACGCGGTGAGCAGCGCCTCATGGCTGATACCGACCGTCTTGGCGTCGCGGGTGAGCAGCCGCTGCTCGACGAAGCGCCCGATGACGTCGGTCGACTGCCCGGCCGGGTCGCCGCACTCGGCGAGCAGGTCGGGGGGGGGGGCCCCCCCCCCCGGGGGCCCCCCCCCCCCCGGGGCCGCGGCCGCCCCGGGGGGGCGGCGCGGGGGGGGGGGGGGGCCCCCCCCCCCGCCGGGGGGGGTGTCCGGCGCCGGGGGGGGGGGGGGGGGGCGCCCCCGCGGGCCCCCCCCCCCCCCGCTTCGGGGGGCGCCGCCGCCGGGGGGGGCCCCCCGGGGGGGGGGGGGGGGGGGGGGGCCCCCCCCGGGGGGGGGCCCCCCCCCGCCCCGGGGGAGACGTGCACCAGGCTGAGGAACAGTCGCCGGGCTCGATGGCGCCCAGCCTCGTCGAGGGCGTCGTAGACCGCGTCGGCGCTGGTCGCCACCGCGCGGTCGATTCCTCCGACGGCACGGTAGTCGGCGATCGTCAACCGCCGGTCCCGGCTGTGCTGCCAGGTGGCGTACAGCGCGTGAGACAGCAGCGGAAGCGCGCCTGCCGCGTGCTCGGGGGCGTCTCCGTCGTCTCCGCCTCGCGGGACGACCTCCCCGATCAACAGCTCGACCAGGCCTTCCTCGACCTCGACCCCCGCCTTGCGTGCGGGCTCGACGATCGCGCGGCGCAGCTCGGTCGCGCTCATCGGCCCCACGGTGAGCTGGTCGGCCCGCACCGCCGCGACCAGTTCGGGGTAACGCAGCGCCGGGGCGTAGAAGTCCGCGCGCAGCCCGATGACGACGCGCGCCGCACTCTGTCCGGCCACCGCGCACAGCGCGGTCACGAACGCGCGCCGCTCCGCGTCGTCGGCGCACGCGGTGAACAGCTCCTCGAACTGGTCCACGACGAGTAGCAGGCGGGACCGCTCCCCTGCTGTGGCGTACTCGGCGGCACGCGCGGGATCGGCGCGCAACCGGGCGGCCACGTCATCCGTGGGCAGGCCGGCCGCGGCGGCCAGCCAACCGGCGAGCTCGTCACACGGGCGCGCGCCCGGGGTGAACAGCGCCACCGACCAGTCAGGACCGAGAAGCCCGTCGTGACGCACCGCGTGGACCAGTCCGGCGCGTAGCAGTGACGACTTGCCCGATCCGGAGACCCCGACGACGACCTGTACGCCCACGGCGCCCTCGATGTCCCCGTCCCGGGCGGCCAGGCGATCGACCAATTCGCGGGTGAGCGCCTCACGCCCGAAGAACCACTCCGCGTGCTCGGCCTCGAAACCGGCCAGGCCCCGGTACGGCTCCGGGTCCCGCGGCCGGCGGCCGGGTGTGCGCCTCACCCGCTGCCAGGCCGACAGCCACCGCGCGACCAGCCCCGGATCGTCGACCCCACAGACCGCCAGGACCCGTATCAGCAGTTCGCGCGACGAGGTGGAGGGCAGTCCCCGTCCGGCGAACCAGTCACCGATCGTGCTGTGGTTGCGGAAGGTGTCGGATCCGGCCGCGACCTGGCGAACCGTCAGCCCGGCGCGCAGCCGCAACAGTGTCAGCTCGCGAGCGAAATCATCGCGTACCCTGATCCGTTCCGGATTCGGCGTCTCCTCTTCCGGCGAATGTGGCACGGGCACGGTGGCGTCCTTTCTCGGTCTCACCCAGATGCCCCGACGACATGTCACACGGAAACGCGCCCTCAATGTAAACACCGCTCGATGTTCACGCAATCGCCTTGGACGCGATCGGACGCCCCGGACCGATGAGCTGTTCGAGCCGAAGGAAAGCGGCCATGGCGAATCGACACCGGGCCCCTCTTCTCGTCACGGGGCGGTGGCCGGCCCCATTCCGTCACCGGCGGGGGTGGTCGGCCACCGGGTCCGCGAGGCGTTGGTCGATGTCGGGAAACGAGCCGTCGCCGAACAGGATCCGCACCGCCAGGGCGCGACCGGCGCGACCGCGTAGCACGGTCACCGCCGCCTCCGCCGCGGCGGGGGACCGGATACCGGCGAAGACGCGGCGCAGCGACAACCGGCCCCGAAACCGGTTTCGCAACGCGCCCCCGTCGTATCGGCTCAGCACCCGTTGGTCGCCGGTACGCAGGTATCCGGCGGTGACCGCCGCGGCCAACTCGGACATGCGCAGGCAGGGGTCCAGCCCACCGGCCGTGAGCGGTGACACCGCACCCGCCGCGTCCCCGACGAGCAGCCCGGCGGGACATGCCAGCCGCCGCAGTACACCGCCGACCGGGATCGGACCACCTCGACGCTCGATCGGCCCGACCGGCGCCGCGTGGCCGGGCGCGTCAGCGACGAAGGCGTCCAGCAGGTGGCGGATACCGGCGCGCATCGCGTCCGGATAGCCCGCGACACCGACATGCGCGTGCCGGCCGTCGTCGATCACCCACCCCAGATACCCCGGAGCGACCCGGGGGTCCAGCACGCAGTGGAACGTCGGGGTGGTCGTGCCCGACGCGATCGGGTGGACGATCTCGGCGCCGACGAGAAGGCGCCGGTTGACGTCAAGGCCGAGGTCACGGGCCACCCGGGAGCGGGCACCGTCCGCACCGACGACGAACCGCGCCCTCACCGGTTCCGCGCCCTCCAACCGCACGAAACCCCTCGACACGCCGACATACCGTACGCCCAGGAGGACCCGTGCCCCGGCCGACTCCGCCGCGCCGCGCGCGTGCTCGTAGACGGCCGCCATGTCGGCCACGCGATACTCGTCCCGGTCACTGGTGAGCCGGATCGGTGCCCGCCGCGACGGCGGATACAGCAGCACGTCCCGGATCCCCGGCCCGAGCAGGTGATCGGGGATGTCGAAGTCGTCGAGGGTACGGCGCACGAAGATCCCCGTCGTGCGGATGCCGGCCGACAACGATCCTCGACGGTCGACCACCATCACGTTCAGGTCCCGGCGCGCGAGCAGGCGGGCGGTGCTCAGACCGGCCAGGCCCGCACCCACGACCAGTACGTCCACTGTCTGCATATCTTGTGACGGTAAGGGCGACGCCTCGCCCGTACGACGGTTTGCACGCTACCTGCCCCATACCTCCACACCGTCGCCACACTCGGCTCCCTACCGAGAGGGCCGCGCCCTGCGCCCCGGTCGGCACCGCGCACACCCGCCGAAGTGCCCCGGTCCAGCCGGGTCAGCGCGGGTGCAGGAGGTTGGCGGCCCAGGTGGACGCCAGGCAGGCGTAGAAGACGAGCAGCACCGGGACCAGCGACTGGCCGACGTACGACATCGGGATCAGGGCCGCCTGCGTCGCGGCCAGCGCGCCCGTGACGCCTCCGAAAACGTGGCGGCGCACCCCGCTGAGCCGTGCCGTCTCCTGGACGGGCGTGATCAGTCCGAGCACGGCGACACCCGCCATCACGGTGCCGGGCGACCGCGCCACGGCGGCCGACGCGAGCAGCACGATCCCGCAGCAGAAGAGGCCCGCGGAGATCCGGGCGGCCCACACCTCGGCGGTGTCGAACAGCTGCCGGTCGCGAAGGTTCCGGTGCAGAACCAGCGTGGTCACGGCCTGGCTCACCCAGTTCACCCAGGTCGCCACCGTGAGCAGCACCATGTAGACGAACCAGGGGACGAACAGGCACAGCGCGAGCCACAGCAGGATCCGCCGACGGGTGAGGAGACGCAGAGACGCGAGCCAGCCGTCGAGACGACGCAGCGGATTGCGCTGTTTGAGGGCCTCCAGGAGCAGGCTCCGGCCCTCCTCGTACTCGGGCGCGAGCCGGAGTGTCTCGCGGAACGCGTCGGCGGCGGCCCTGTGGTCGCCGGTCGTCATCATGACCAGTCCGTACGCACGGTGCGCGTCCGCGTTCTCGGGGGCCAGCCGGATCGCCCGCGAGGCGTGCTCGCGGGCGCCGTCCGCGTCGCCGAGCTCGGCCAGGGTGAGCCCCATGATCTGGGCGAGCCCGCCGTCCTCCGGTGCCAGCCTCAGTCCACGGCCCGCGGCTCCGGCGGCGGCCGGGAACTCGCGAAGGTTGAAGTGGGTGCGGGCCAGCAGTTCGTAGATCAACGGCTCGTCCGGGCCGCGCGCCAGCGCGTTCTGGAAGGCACCCAACGCCTCGCGCTCCCGGCCGGTTCTGCCCAGGATCAACCCGGCCACCCAGTGCCCGAACCAGTGATCGGGGATCAGTCCGGTCCCGCGGTTCGCCTCCACGAGCGCCTCGTCCATGTCCTTCTGGAGAAAAAGCGCGAGGGCGAGCATGAGGTGCGCGGCCGGATTCTGCGGATCCTCGGCCAGCGCGGCACGGGCCTCCCGCTCGGCGTCGGGGCCGCGGCGCAGCATCACCAGCATCCGCGCCCGCTCCGCCAGAGCCTGGACCCGGGCGTCGACCGAGGAGGTCATCGCCGCCTGCCGCCGATCCAGGGCAGCAGGTCGTCCCAGGCCCCGCTCTCGTTGGAGTACGTGACGTAGTTTCGGGCCGTGGCCATCCATTCGGCGACCGCCGTCGGGCGGACCGAACGGGCCGCGCCCAGCAGGTCGGCGGTGGACAGCGGCAGGAGGCGGCCAACGCGTATCGCGTCCTGGAGCTTGGCCTCCACGGCCCGGTCCACCACCCCCTTGAGGTCGGCACCGGTGAACCTCTCGGTGGCCTCGGCGATCATCCGGAAGTCCACCTCGGCCAGCGGCGTCTTCCTGCACAGCAGTGACAGAACGGCCGCCCGCGCCGCCACGTCCGGCGGCGGCACGAACACCAGCTGGTCGAACCGGCCGGGACGGCGGAACGCCGCGTCCACGTACCAGGGGGCGTTCGTCGCCGCGAGGATCAGAACCCCCTCGTTGGCGCCGCCCTCCACACCGTCCATCTCCGCGAGGAACTGGTTGACGATCTGCCGGTTGTGCGCCTGCCCCATGTCCGAGCGGCGCGCCGCCAGCGCGTCGACCTCGTCGAAGAACAGCACGCACGGGCTGTTGCGACGGGCCCTCTCGAACGTCGCGTGCAGGTTGCGTTCGCTGGACCCGACGTACATGTCGAGGATGTCCGACAGTCCGACGCTGATGAAGTCGGCGCCCAGTTCTCCGGCGGCGGCCCGCGCCAGATGGGTCTTCCCGCAGCCGGGCGGCCCGTACAGCAGCACCCCGCCGCCGGCGCGCCTGCCGTAGGCGGCGAACATCTCCGGCTGCTGGACCGGCAGCAGCAGCTTCATCCGCAGGGACTGCTTGACCTGCTCCATCCCGGCCACGTCCGCGAAACTCGTACGCAGCCTGTCGGCGCCCGGGTTCAGGGGCGACGCCACGTTCGCCGCCGCCTCGTCGAGGATGGGCCTCGGCACGGAGTTCGTGAGCTCGGCCTCGAACACGGGATCGGCGAGCGAGCCGTCCCGTGCCACGGCCTCCCGGTAGCGCAGTCGTGCGGCCGCCACGTCCCCTTCCGCGGCCAGCGCCCTGGCCACGACGACCCCGGCCCGGGGCGGCCCCTGCCCGGCCACGACGCGGTCGAGCGCCGCCAGGGCCGCGCCGCTCTTGCCCTGCCTGAGGAACACCTCGGCGAGCCCGGTCGCCGACTCGGCGTCACCGGGAACCAGGGCGAGCGCGGCGCGGAACTCGGCCTCGGCATCCATGAGCAACCCCGCGCTCAGCAGCTGTTCGGCCAGGTGGCGCCGCAACGGAAGATTGTCCGGCGACACCCGCAGCGCCTGCCGCAGCGCGTCCAACGTTCCCCGATCGGTCACAAGAGGCCCGCCTTTCACCCCAAAGCTGGAAACATCTGTCGATGATTCCATGCGGGTTCGCACCCGGCTGCCCCGCGCATCCGGTTCGTTCGCTCCCCCGCCCTCTCCGACGCGAACCGCGGTGGGCGCATCGCCTCCGATCAACGAATGCCGACCGGCGCATGAGGATCAGGAGAGTCAGAAGATCACTTCCCGTAAGGAACGATCGTCTCCCGGAATCCTCGGGCGGCCTCACAGGTCAGGCGTTCAGCGATCTTTGCACGGCGACGTCCACCAGCTCGTGGATCTCCCGCTCGGTGAAGATGTCGGGCAGTGTCAGCCGTTCCACGATGAGCCAGTTCAGCGCGAGGTAGAGGAGCACCGCCGAGGTCGAGTCACCGGGCAGGCCCGAGGCGGCATGGTGGCCGACGTTGGCGTCGATGTCCTCGCGGATGCGTTTGGTCAGCACCGCGCGCAGCTCAGGGCGCCGGGTGGACTCCAGCCGCAGTTCGAGCAGGGCCAGGTAGCCGGAGTTGAAGGCGGAGACCCGATCCACCAGTTCGTGCATGAGCTCGGCGTAACGGGTCGCGTCCTGCACACCTTCCCGGCTGCGGGCCATCGTGGCCTCGTCGGGCAGCAACCGCTCGTAGATGCGCCCGCCGACCTGGGTGAACAGGTCGTCGCGGTTGGCGAAGTAGTTGGAGGCCGTGCCCAGGGGCACGGCCGCCTCCGCGTCGACGGCCCGGAAGGTCAGCCCCCGCGCCCCCTCCTTGGCCAGCACCTCGATGGCCGCGTCGATCAACGCCTGCCGTCGCTCGGGATTCCTCCGCACTTGACACCACTCCATCTGTAGTACTACGTTCCAACCACTACAAGCAGAGTACTACATTGGGAGTTAATTGATATGCGAAAACTCGTCTACTACGTCGCCGTCTCGCTCGACGGCTACATCGCGGGCCCCAACGCCGAGTTCGACTTCTACCCCGTGTCGGACCAGATGGCCGCCTGGATCAACGACCGCTACCCCGAGACGCTCCCCACCCATGTCCGCGGGCTTGTCGGCCTTGAGGACGCGCCCAACAAGGTCTTCGACACGGTGGTGATGGGCCGCGGCACCTACGAGCCGGCCCTGGACGTCCCCACCACCAGCCCGTACGCCCACCTGCGCCAGTACGTCGTCTCCAGCACCCTGACGATCGACGATCCCACGGTGCGGGTGGAGACCGGTGACCCGGTCGAGCTCGTCCGGCGGCTGAAGGCCGAGGACACCGGCATGGACATCTACCTGTGCGGCGGCGGCAGGCTCGCCGCCTCCCTGCTCCCGGAGATCGACGAGATCATCCTCAAGGGCTACCCCGTGGTGGCGGGCGCGGGCATCTCCCTGTTCTCCGGACGGTTCCGCCCCACCCTGTTCACCCCCACCCGGCGCGAGTCCTTCGACAACGGAACCCAGGTCACCTGGCTCACCAGGGCTTAGCACCCCGAGCCGGCCGGACACCTCGGCGCGAGACTTCCTCAGGCAGCACGCGCCCGGCGAATGAGCACCCATCCGGAGCCCGCAAGAGTGTGGCCGGGGAACATGGCTCGCGGTCGCTTGACCTCGATCGAGGTTGAGGTTGGAGACTGCTCCGCGCCGGTGTCGGACAGCCGAGTACGGGAGAGCGACTGACGTGCGAGTGGTGAAGGTCATGAGTTTCGGAGGCCCCGAGGTGCTGGTCGCGGGCGAGGCGCCGGAGCCGGTCGCCGGGCCCGGCCAGGTGGTGGTCGACGTGTCCGTCGCGGGCATCACCTTCGTCGAGACGCAGATCCGGCGCGGCGTCGACAAATGGCACGCCAGGCCCGAGCTGCCGTACGTGCCGGGCGGTACGGTCGCCGGCCGGGTGGCCTCGCTCGGAAAGGGCGTGGATCCGGCCTGGTCGGGACGGCGCGTCCTCGCCGGCACCGGGGAGAGCGGCGGCTTCGCCGAGTGTGCGGTGGCCGCGGTGGGCGACCTGATCCCGGTGCCGGAAGAGCTGGGACTGCCCGAGGCCGTCGCCCTGTACACCGACGGCGGCACCGCGCTGGGCCTGGTCGAGGGAGCCCGGATCCGCCCCGGTGAGTGGGTGCTGGTCGAGGCCGCGGGTGGCGGTGTCGGCAGCCTGCTGGTGCAACTCGCCCGCGCGGCCGGCGCCGGGGTCGTCGCGGCCGCGCGCGGCGCGCGGAAGCTGGAGCTGGCTCGCGATCTGGGCGCGGAGGTCGCGATCGACTACTCCGATCCCGGCTGGACGGACCGGGTACGCGAGGCGACCGGTGGCGCGGGCCCCGACGTGGTGTTCGACGGGGTCGGCGGGGAGATCGGCCGGGCCGCGTTCGAGGTGACGGCGGACGGCGGCCGCTTCTCCGTCCACGGCGCCTCCAGCGGCCAGGTCACCGCGATCGACCTCACGCGGGCGCGACGGCGCGGGGTCGAGGTGATCGGGATCGAGCAGCTCTTCGGTTTCGGGCCGCGGATGGAGAAGTGGACGACGCGGGTGATGTCGGAAGCGGTGGCGGGCCGGATCCGGCCGGTCATCGGGCAGACCTTCCCCCTGGAACGCGCCGCGGACGCACACGCCGCGATCGAGTCACGCGCCGCCCTGGGGAAGACCCTGCTCCTGATCTGACAGCACCCCAGGACCTCCCCGCCGAACCACGCACCGCGATCGGCCGGAACCGTTGTGCCGCTCAGTCGGATGTCGTCCCGGCAGATTCGGGGCTCAAGTGGTCGGTCAGGAAGGCGATGATCTCGTTCCTGGCCTTCAGCGTGAGATGTTCCTCCTCGTCGACGAGGTGGGCGGTGACAACGCTGTGGGGGGCTCGATCACGTCGCCGAAGAACGGGGGCGGGCCGGTGTCCGCGGAACCGCCCGGAAGAACACGGCCGTCGCAGGCATCGCCGAGGAGCGCCCGGCAGGCGGCGAAGCGACCGCCGGTGCACCGGCGGTCGTCCGATCAAGGTGATCGGACGGTCCCCGGCATCGGTCGAAGGTCGGGGGTGGCGGGGCGGATGAGGCCGCTCTCGTAGGCGAAGACCACCACCTGGGCGCGATCACGCAGCCCGAGCTTGACCAGCACGCGGCTCAGATGCGTCTTGACCGTCGCCTCGGCCAGATGCAACGCCGCGGCGACCTCGGCGTTGGACAGCCCGCGCGCCACCTGCACCAGCACCTCGTACTCGCGCGCGGTCAACTGCGTCAGCCGCTCGTCCCGCTCGGCGGGCCCCTGTGTCATCTGTGGCGCGAACCTCTCCAGCACGCGGCGGGTGACGCGTGGCGACAGCGCCGCCTCTCCCTCCGCGACGTTGCGGATCGCGCTCAGCAGTTCCTGCGGCCGGGTGTTCTTCGGCAGGAACCCGGACGCTCCGGCCTTCAGTCCGGCGAAGGCGTACTCGTCCAGATCGAAAGTGGTCAGGATGAGCACGCGCGAACGTGGGCTGTCGCGCACGATCCTGCGGGTGGCCTCGATGCCGTCCAAGCCGGGCATGCGTACGTCCATCAGCACCACGTCCGGACGCAGGTGCCGCGCCAACCGGGCCGCCTGCTCGCCGTCACCCGCTTCTCCGGCCACCTCCATGTCCGGCTCCGCCTCGAAGACCATGCGGAAGGCCATCCGCAGCAGCGACTCGTCGTCGGCGATCAGCAGCCGGATCATCGTGGCGCTCCCAGGTTCAGCACGGCCAGCACCCGCCATCCGCCGCCCGCCACCGGTCCGGCGTCCAGGGTCCCCCCGTAGGCGGCCACCCGTTCCCGCATGCCCGCGATCCCGCGCCCGTCGTCCCGGAGCCCGGGGCGGGGCCCCGGCGCCCGGGTCCCGGCACCCGGGGACCCAGGAGCGCCGAGCACGACCGGGGCGCGAACATCGGTGACCTCCACCTCGGCGCGGCGCGGCGACACGTCGACCCGCACATCGGCGCCGGCCCCGGGCGCGTGCCGCAGCGTGTTCGTCAGCGCCTCCTGAACCAGCCGGTAGATCGTGAGCTGGGCGGCGGCGGGAACCGCCTTGGTGTCACCAAGCACCCGGACACACGTCGCGAGCCCGGCCGCGCGCATCCGCTCGGCCAGCGGACCGATCTCGGCGATCCCGGGCGCGGGCTGAAGTGTCTCCTTGAGGCGGTCCTCGTCCCAGGTGGCGTGATCTCGGCCGGAGCTCAGGGAGTGACGCATGTCCCGCAGGGCCTGACGTCCCGTCGCGGCGACCTGTTCCATCGCCGCCGCGGCCCGGTCCGGCGCGCTGTGGCGGACGTGGGCGGCGCTGTCGGCGAGCGCGACCATGACCGACAGATTGTGAGTGACGATGTCGTGCATGTCGCGGGTCATCCGCGCGCGCTCCTCGGCGACGGCCAGCCGTGCCCGCTGCTCGCGGTCGCGTTCCAGGAAGGTCACATACGCCCCCCGCCCCCGCACCCACAGGCCGCTCATGAGGGCGGCGCCCGCCATCGCGCTCAGCGCGGCCACCGTGAAAGGGAACCGGCCGGGCGGCGCCCAGCGGGCGGCGGCCAGCAGCACCCCGACCTGCAGCGCGAGCGCCGCCGACAGGGTGTGACGCCACGGGCGACGCGCGGCGACCGTGTAGAGGGCCACCAGGAGGGCGGCGTCGGCGGGAAGCTGCACGTCCAACGCCCACTGGACGGCGGCGGCGAGACCGATCGCGCCCAGGACCGTCATCGGAGCGCGCCGTCTCCAGGCCAATGGCGCCACCAGCGCCGTCTGCAGCGCGAGCAGCCACGGAGGACCGGACAACACCTGGCCGGGTCCGAGCGTGGCCAGGAACAGCGCGGCGGCGAGCAGCGCGTCGAGGGGCATGGGCGACCATCGGCTCGGCGCGATGAGGCGGGCCGCCGGACGGCCGGCTGGTTCCATGCACTTCACCCTAGGTCTCCTGCGGGTTCGCTCCCGCTCCTCCCCGGGGATGACCGTCATCCGAAAGTCGCATGCGCGCGCACGACCTCCGCCGCTGGCCCGCGGGCGTGCCGGACTGCCAGCCTCGTCGGACACCCCTTTTCCGGTTGAGGAGCCTTCGCATGCCCATTGTCACGAAAAATACGGATTTGGCCGTTGATTCCAAGGCCACCGGCTCGTCCGCCGTCTCCAGCAGCCCGGCGTCCGCCGTCTCGAAAGCCGCACGCACCGCAGGCAAGGTCGCGGGGCTGGCCGTACTGGTGCTGGCGACCTGCCCGCCCGCGGCCGGCGCCGACGCCGGGAGACCGATCGGGGTGAGCCTGCCCGCGCCCGGCGGCCCCTATACGGTCGGGACCGTCGCCGTGCGACTGGTCGACCGCTCGCGGCCCGACCCACTGGTGGCGGCCAAGCCGTACCGGGAACTGATGATCAGTCTGTGGTATCCGGCGACGGGCGGCGGGCCGCTCGCGCCGCACATGCCGCCACTGGCCGCCGCCGACTGGGATCGGCACTCGGCACCGCCCCTGGGCATCGCCAAGGGCGCCGTCGCCTGGGCCGCCACGCGCACGCATGCCCGCGTGGGCGCGCCGGTCGAACCGCGCGCGGGCAGGCTGCCGGTGGTGCTGTTCGGTTCGGGGGACGGCGGGCCGCGCACGCTGGGCACCACCCTGGTCGAGGACCTGGCCTCGCGCGGCTACCTGGTCGTCACCGTCGACCACACCTACGAGGCCGACCAGGTGGAGTTTCCCGGCCGGCGCCTGGTGCGCGCCCTGCCGCTGCCCGCGAAGCTGACGCCGAAGGTCATCGCCAAGCTGCTGGCCGAACACGCGACGGCACGCCTGGCGGACATGCGCTACGTTCTGGACCGGGTAACCGCCCTGGCCCACGGCCGCCCCATCGGCGGCAGGCTGCCCACGGGGATGCTCGGCGCGCCCGACGCCTCGCGGGTCGGGGTGCTGGGACAGTCGCTGGGCGGGTCGGTCGCCGCGCAGCTGACTCGCGAGGACGCCCGCGTGGACGCGGGCGTCAACCTCGACGGTGCCTATGTCGGCCCGGTGGCCACCCGGGGTGCGGCCAAGCCGTTCCTGCAACTGGCGGCCGAGACCCACACGCGTGACAGCGAGCCGAGCTGGAAGTCGTTCTGGCGGGCCTCGACCGGATGGAAGCGGGAGCTGCGCTTCAAGGGCGCGGCCCACGGCTCGTTCACCGACCTGCAGCCGCTGCTGCCGCAGATCGCGACCACACTCCCCAAGGTGCCGCTCGCGGACTACGTGGGCACGATCGACCCCGGCCGTTCGGTGGCGGCCCAGCGCGCCTACGTCGGAGCCTTCTTCGACCTGCACCTGCGAGGCAGGCCGACCCGCCTGTTCCAGGGCCCCGACACCCGCTTCCCCGAGGTCTCCCTCATCCCCTGAATCCACGGGGCCCGCCCTCGCCCACGCGGCCGGTTCCCCGGTCAGGCATCCCGGACGACGGCGCGGGGGAAGTCACCTCTCCCGCATGCGTCCGAGCCATGCCCCTGCGAAGAAGGCCCGAACGCCGGCCGTTCTCCAGCCGTGATCGGCACGACCGCGTCGGCTGCCGGCCTCGCCCGTCTCCTCTTTCCGGCGCGCCCGGTTCGCCGCCTCACCGGGCCGAGGCACGAAGGGCCGCCGCGATCCACGCGAAGAGCTCGGGCCCCTCCTCGTCACCGGCGGGCGGCGTCCCGTTGATCACGGCCACCAGGGACAGGTACCTGCCGTGGGTCGCGTCGTAGCGGGCCTCCTCGTGGGAATCCTCGCGCCGGATCTTCTCGACGAGGAGGAAGGCCGTGGCCATCCGCTCCCGCGACTCGGCCGCGGTCTGCCCGCCGACGGCCTCGGCGGACGCGTTCGCCATGCGAACGACCAGCTCCCGCGCTCGGGGAGAGTCCGCCGGCAGCCCGGAACGATACGCCTCCACGATCTCCTCCCCGACCTTCGCCCCCTCCTCGTGGATGAAGTCCCACACCGGTGCGGCGGCCATGCGCCGTCCGGGGAACGTGCCGTAGGTGTCCCGGAGATAGGAGCGGACCGCGCCACGGAACTCCTCGCCCCGCAGCAGGTCGGCCAGCTCGATCCAGGCTTCGAGCTGGGCGGCGGTGGGGTCCTCCGGCAGGCTCGGTCGCATCGTCCGCAACCGCTCGACGAAACCGGGGGGTACGTCGAGATCCTCGCCGACCTCGTTCCAGAAGTCGTCGACGAGCCGCTCGCGCTCCTCGTCGGGCATCGAGACGAGTTTGTGCATCAGGGTCACCTGCGCGGCCGTTCCGCCCTGCTTGACCAGGGTTCTCAGCACGGCCCGTCTGGCCCGGAGGACTCGCTCCTGACGCTCGACCAGCTCCAGGTGCGTCGCGAGGAGATCGTGCAGCGACGTCTCGCCGTCGAGCAGCCCGCGGATGTCGTCCAGGCCGGCGTCCAGGTCACGCAGGGTGCGGATGAGCTCCAGCCGGGCGATCGCCCGGACGTCGTACAGGCGGTAGCCCGCCTCGGTCACATCTGTGGGCGCGATGACCCCGGCGTCGGAGTAGTAGCGGATGGCGCTGACACTCAGACCGGTCCGGCGTGCCACGTCCCCGATCGGATACAGCTCGTTGTCGTCCATGCCGCCACTATGGTGTCTCAAGCGGCTTGAGACTCAAGTCCCGCCCCGCCACCGTCATGCGTCCGCACGGCTCGGCTCGAATCTCGGCCAGAACCCTCCGAACACGTCGGCCTGCACGACGCGAAGAGGTCGACCGGCGTTCGTCGTGAACGTCGAGGTCTTCCTGGAGCGTGACGGCCGCCGGCTGCTCATCCAGCGCGGGACGCAGGAAGCCCACGCTCCCGGACCGCGACTGCTCGTCGGCTCATGCCTCCGACGTGGTCTGGGCGGCCGGTTGGTGGCGCGGGGCGGCGAGGTCGTGGGCGGAGCGGGCCAGCCAGATCATGACCAGGACGCTCGAGACCACACCGAGTGCCTCGACAGCGACTCCCTCGTCCTGGAACGGCAATGCCGCCAGTAGCAGCAGGATGGGCACCACCAGGGCGGCGATGCCGTACGCGACGGTCGCCCTCCCCCAGCGGTCGTCGCCCCCTTGGGCCCGCAGGATCAGCACCGTCCAGGCCAGGGCGGCCAGGCCGCAGATCGTCTCCGCCCAACCCGGGACGGGCAGGCCGACGAGGTCGAGTACGCCGATGACGGTGAAACCGCCGTACCCCAGCACCCCCGCACCCCGCGTGTACTCGCGGTCGCGGTCCAGCACCCGCATGAACAGCAGCACGACCACCCACATCACCGCAGAGTGCATCACCGCCGTATCCGCCCAGATCCACGACGCGATGACGTGGAGCAGCCACATCGCGGCCACCGCGACGTAGAGCGCGACGCGCACCCGAAGGGTGTTCCGGTCCTGCTGGGGCGGCGGTCCCGCCGCCGGGCCGCGCAGGGTCTGCCGGATCCCCCACGCCCAGGACATCCCGGCCAGGACCAGGAGGAGCAGGTTCTGCCCTGTCGCCGCGACGCCCTCGGGGAGGGGCGCGAACATCGTCAGCCACCACAACGGACCAAGGTCGCCGGATGCCAGGGCGACGACGACGGCGACCGTCAGCGCGGCGCCGTACAGACCGGCGACAAGCAGGGCTGAAGGGTGACGACGTGACACGGGACGCTTCCTGAGGATTCGGGGGGATGGGAGCGAACGCCTCACCCTACAGTCGATCATCGGGAATGGCGCCAGGTGGAGGACGGGTCCGCGGGGGACCTCACGACGAGCCCGGCGCACCCGCTGACACCCTCGAAACTCCGGCAGGGCCGGTTGACCGCATACCGCTCATGGGCCGAAGCAGGCCACCCACCCGCCGCATAAGCCGCGAACACCAGATAACCGTGACGCAGCCCCAGTCCGGCCTGCCCGGCGACGCGAGCTCCGATCTCCACCAGCGCCCTGACACCGCCGGACGCGGGGCAGACCGTCTCGCGACGTGACCCCGCTTGACCTTGACACGGTGAGAAGGCTTTCACTGCTGCCAAGGAGGTGGTCCCCGTGCTCGAACGGGACGTGGTGGTGGTGCCCGCGGCGCGCCCGCGACAGCGGTTCTTCTCGCAGAGCTCCCGTTTCGCCGGCGATCTCACACAGAGTCACCTACCGGCCGAAGCCCGGGGTCGTCGGCGACCTCTCCTCATATCCGGCGGCCGGTCCTGCTCCGCGCGCTCGTCGGCGCGCCGAACAGGTCCGGCCGGCTCGTCCCACATTTCAACGCGCTCGACGCGCGAGGAGGGGATGCAATCCGTCATGACCATGATCTACAAGTCCGAGGCCGGTGAACGCGAGCTCCGCGACCACTACCGGCAAGCGCTGGAGTCCTGGCCGGTTCCCGCCGAGCACCTGTGGGTGCCGACGCGCGAGGGCGAGACCTTCGTCCTGGCCTGCGGCCCGCAGGACGCACCGCCCCTGGTGCTGCTGCACGGCTCGGGCACGAACACGGCGATGTGGCGAGGAGATGTCGCCACCTGGTCTCAGCACTTCCGCACCTACATCGTCGACCTCGTCGGCGAGCCGGGCCTGAGCGCGCCCTCGCGCCCCGCCCTGGACTCTGACGCGGTGTCCCTCTGGCTGGACGACGTACGGGAAGGCCTCCAGATCACCGACGCCGCGTTCGTCGGCGCGTCTCTGGGCGGCTGGACGGCCCTGGACTACGCCATCCGCCATCCAGAGCGAGTGACCCGCCTGGTGCTGATGTGCCCCGGCGGCGTGGGACGGCAGAAGGTCGGCTGGATCTTCAAGACCCTGCTGACCCGCCCGTTCCGACGCGATCGACTACGCGAGTCTGTGATGATCGTCGCGGGACTGGACGAAGAGAAGGACCGGCAGGCCCTCGACGCCCTCGTCTTGACGTTCACACACTTCAACCCGCGCCGGGAAAAGCTCCCGGTATTCCCCGATGAGGCGTTGCGCGGCCTCACCATGCCCGTACTCGTCATCGTCGGTGCCCACGACGCCATGCTCGACTCCCACCAGACCGCCCGGCGTGTCCGTGAGTGCGTCCCGCACTCGACCGTGCACCTGCTCCCCGAAGCCGGTCACGCCATCTTCGGCCAGGCCGAGCCGATCGCCGAGTTCCTCCGGGCCTGAGGCGAAAGGTCACTCGACGCCGAAAGCCCTGTCGGCATCCTGCTCACGACCACGGCCCGCGCCTGAATTCACCGAGCTGTTTCACGTGATTCCCCTGGTCTGTGCTCATGCAGTGGGGTCGGCTTCGGGGTCGGTAAGGCGTGAGCGGGGTTGTCAGAAGGAGATCGGTCGATTCATCGGGTGGGGTTCTCGGTGAACGATGTGACGTGGTCGGTGACCCACTGGTGGAAGGTTCGCGCCGGCCTTCCGAGGAGGTCGGACACCGTCGAGGTGACGTACGCCGGGTGTCCCATCGTGGCGTTCCACGCCGCGAGGAGCATGTCCACGGCCGGGCGTGAGGCTTCCGGGGTCTCGCGCCGGAACTCGTCGGGCGACAGTTCCTCGAACGTCAGCCGGCGGCCCAGCACGTCTCCGATGACGCGTACCTGTTCGGCCTGGGTGAGTGACTCGGGGCCGGTCAGGACGTAGTCGCCGCCGGCGTGTCCGCCCTCGCGCAGGATCCGCGCTATGACCGCGGCCACGTCCCGATCGTCGACCGGGGCCGTCTCGGCCGCGCCGTACGGCCACCGGACCACGCCGTCGCCACGGATCGCGGCGGACCACCAGAACAGGGCGTTCGACGCGAACATCCCCGGCCGGACGATCGTCGCGTCGAGTCCGGTGGTCGCGACGAGCTCCTCGATCTCGGCGTGCAGCGCCGCCATCGGGTTCGGTTGCCGGAAGAACGGGTGCGGGGTCCGGTGCGGCGCGGACAGGTAGACGACCCGCTGCGCGTGGGCGGCCAGCCGGTCGACGACGGCCGCCGCGGTCTGCGGCGGGGCGGTCCAGACCAGGAAGACCGTGTCGACGGCGTGCAGCGCGGCGTCGAGCGATTCGGGCACCGTGAGATCGCCGGTGACGATCTCGACGCCGGCGGGCAGTGTCGCCGCCGACTCGGAGCGGCGCACCAGGGCACGGACCGGCACTCCCGCGTCGGTCAGCAGGTCGACCACGGCGCGGCCGATGCGTCCGGTCGCCCCGGTGACGAGCACCGGAGGCCCTCCCGTGGGTGTCAGGGCGGCCTCGCCGTCGGCGGCGGGGTGCGGCCGGGTGTCTGTCTGTTCCATGGGCGCATCTTTTCGTTACCGAGTTAAAAACGCAACTTAGTAACAAATGTTACCCTGGCGGAGTGAGCGAGCCGGTCGGGCTGCGGGCCCGCAAGAAGGTACGAACCCGGGACGCGATCGCCGAGGCGGCGATCTCGCTGTTCCTGGCGCACGGGTTCGACCAGGTGTCGGTGTCCGACATCGCCGCGACGGCCGAGGTGTCGAAACCGACGCTGTTCCGCTACTTCGCCACCAAGGAAGACCTGATCCTGCACCGCTTCGCCGACCACAACGGTGAGGCCGCACGCGTGGTCCGCGACCGACCCCCGAATATCACACCGATGGCGGCGCTGCACCGGCACTTCCTGGCCGGCCTCGATCGCTTCGAGCCGGTCACCGGCCTCAACGACCACCCCGAGGTGGTGGCGTTCCATCGGCTGGTGTTCACCACGCCAAGCCTGGCGGGACGGCTCCTGCAGTACATGCTCGACGACGAGGACGCGTTGGCCGCCGTCCTCGACCCGGGCGTCCGGGGCCGGCTGCAGGCCGCCCAGGTGATCGCGGTTCAACGCGTACTGGCCAGGACCAACTGGCAGAAGATCGCCGACGGGCGGACCGCACACGACGTGCGCCCCGAGGCGATCGCCGACGCCGACCATGCCTTCGCCGCCTTCGCCCGGCTGTGCCACACGACGGGCGCCTCCTAACCCGCCGCGCCCGCGCACTCCGGCCGGCGCCGCCGAGCGTTGACACCACCGGGGCAGGCAGGTCCAATGCGGCGAGGATCGCCGAGCACGCCACAGTGATGGCCCTGGCCACTGCTGCCTACTTATCGCGATCTTCTTCTCGCTGCCGACCCGCCGCTACCGCCCTCGACGCTGACGCCCCCGTCCGGTCCGCCGCTACCGCCCTCGACGCTGACGCCTCCGTCCGGTGCGCTAGCGTCATCACATGCTGCGCCGATGGATGCTACCGATTTTCTTCCTCGGACTCGGACTCGCCGCAGCGGCCCGGCAGACCGCCCAGGGGTCCCCGGGCGCCGCCGTCGCACCGCTCCTGCTGTTCCTGCTGGGGGCCGTCCTGCTGTCCCCGCTGATGTTCCCGAAGTCCATCGGCGCGGCGGAAGCGCTACGCCGCAGCGAGGCCGACGGCCGCCCGATCGTCTACTGGCGCCCCGGCTGCCGCTTCTGCCTGCGGCTGCGCATCCGGCTCGGCCGCCACGCCTACCGGATGCACTGGGTCGACATCTGGCGCGATCCGGAAGGCGCCGCGGCGGTCCGGGCGGCCACCGGCGGCGACGAGACGGTGCCGACCGTGGTGGTGGCCGGCAAGCCGCACGTCAACCCCGATCCTCAATGGGTGCGCGCGCAACCGCCCCTCTGAGAGGTCGCAGCCGTCCGTTTCGACATGCCACCTGACCTGGCGGCGCCTTCAGGCCTCCCAGCCGGCCGCGAGATACCGGGACGTCGCCGAGGAGTCGCGTCAGCCGGTCGTTGAAAAACGGCGCGAGCCGCGCCCGCACCCTCGCGCGAGCCGAAATCAGCCGATGACGGCGAGGTCGACCGAGTCGTGCTGAATCGCTCCTGTCAGATCGCCTTTCGACGGCCCGAGGGCGCGATGACCCGATCGACGAGGTCTTCGACGAAGGCCCTGGACGGCGGCCGGGCCTGGAAGACGCCCCGGACGAGCACGCCGCCCACCAGCAGGGCGAGGGACGACTCGACGTCCTCGGGCGGCAGGTGGGCGCGCAGGACCGCTTCCATCGACCGGGTGCCCGCCTCGTAGAGCTGCTGGCGCAGCTCGTCCACGACCGGATCGCTCCCGGAGCGCTCGAAAACGCCTCCCAGGACGCGGTCGAGGTGCCCGTCGGCGAGGTCCTCGGCGAAGTCGGTCAGCCCGGCGATCAGGTCGGCCCGCAGGTCGCCGGTCGGCTCCGGGTGGTCGACCGCGTCGCAGATCCGGCCGACCGAGGCCCGTACCAGGTCCAGGCGGGTCGGCCAGTGCGCGTAGACGGTCACCTTGGAGTAGCCGGATCGGCGTGCGACCTCGGCGTGGGTCACCGCGTTCCACCCTTCCTCGAGGAAGAGCCGCGTCGCGGCCTCGACGACGTCGCGGCGCGTCCGCAGGACTCTGGGATCGACCCCCTCCGCTTCCCCCTGCTCCATGTCGAATGATCCTATCCGGCTTCCTAGACCAAGAGATAACTTCTGAACACCTTGTACAGTACTTTCCAATGCGGCATATTAAGCGGCCGGCGGTGCGCACCAAAGCGCACCGCCTGCCGTCGACATCGGAAGAGGCGTCATGAGAACCACCACCCCGCGGAACCGTTCGAAAAAGCTCGACCTCGGCCTCTGGACCGCCCAGGGCCTCCTGACGCTCGCCTTCGCCGGTGCCGGCGTCTGGAAGCTGGTCACGCCGAGGGCGCAGCTCGCCGAGATCCTCCCCTGGGTCGGGGAGACTCCTCCGGCGCTGCTCTACGCGACCTCCGTGTTCGACATCCTGGGCGGGATCGGCGTGCTGCTGCCCGCGCTCACCCGCGTCAAGCCGGGGCTGACCCCGCTGGCGGCGCTCGGCTGCGTCGCGCTCCAGGTGTCCGCGATCGTCTTCCACCTCTCGCGCGGGGAGACGGACGTGGCGTTCAACATCGTGCTCCTCGCACTCGCGCTCTTCGTCGCCTGGGGCCGCCACCGCATGGCCCCGATCGCACCGCGCGGGTGACGGACGACCCCGATCACACCGCGCAGGGAACGGCGCCCTGTGTCCGTCCGGAACCCTCGGCGGACACCACCCCGCGCGGCCCCGGCCACTGACGATCTGCACATCGATGGCAGCAATGACTGCTTACGGGAAAAACTGCCACAATGAAGTCATGATCCCCAAGGTCGTGGCCGTCGTCGGCGACCGGGTCGCCGCGTTCGAACTCGGGATCGTCTGCCAGGTGTTCGGCCTGGATCGCTCCGACGACGGGCTGCCGCTCCACGACTTCACGCTCTGCACTCCACGACCTGGCACGATCCCGACGACCTCGGGGTACGCCATCCAGGTCGAGCACGGGCTGGAGCGTCTGATCGACGCCAACCTCATCACCGTGCCCGCCTGGCCTCAGCTCGACGCGCCCGTTCCCGCTCCCCTGTCCGCGGCCCTGCGGGAAGCCGTCGCGCGAGGCGGGCCGGGTTCGGCGGCGCCGACACCCTGCGCCACCACTTCACCGCCCGCCGCGGCATCGCCCCCGCCGCCTACCGTCGCGCCTTCCGCCACAGCACGTAACCGACCGCCGGCACGGGCGCACCGGCTACCTCCACACCTCCGCCACGGGTGGCGGGCGTGCCGCTCCCCGAGCGGTGAGGGTGAGGTCGGTCGTGAGGAGTCCCGAGATTGGGGCTTCGGGGCACGACCACCAGGATGGCAGGAATTTCCGGTAACCGGGCAGTGCTGCCACTCCTCCTGAATCGTCCGCTCTCACAGACTCGGGGCATGACATCGAGCACACACCGCCGTCCCTCGCTCGCGGGTCCTTTCCCCCTGCCCCGGCAGGAGCGCTTCACGGTCGCCGTCCACGCGCCCGGTGCCGGACCGCAGCACTGGGCCGGCGCACCGAGCGCCGCGCTGGACGCCGACGGCACGTTCGTCCTGGCCTATCGCGTGCGGGAGGATGGCGAGGACTACAACGTCGTGGCCCGCTCCGCGGACGGCGAACGCTTCACCACCGTCGCCGTCCTGCCGCGCCATCACTTCGGCGCGGCGATGGTGGAGCGCCCCGCCCTGGTCCGCACCCCGTCCGGCGGCTGGCGGCTGTATGTCAGCTGCGCCACGCCCGGAACCAAGCACTGGTGGATCAGGATGGTCGAGGCCGCGTCCCCGGAGGAACTGGCCGAGGCGGACGTGCGGACGGTTCTGGCCGGGGACGCCCGCACCGGAGTCAAGGACCCGGTGATCCGCTACGACGGCACAAAGTGGCGGGCCTGGATCTGCTGCCATCCGCTCGACGTGCCGGGCGCGGAAGACCGTATGAGCACCGCATACGCCACCAGCCAGGACGGACTGAGCTGGCGCTGGCACGGTGTCGTCCTCACCGGCCGGCCCGGCTCGTGGGACGCCCGCGGCGCACGTCTGACGAGTGTTCTCCCCGACGGCCGCGCCTGCTACGACGGACGCGCCTCGGCGGCGGAGAACTGGCGTGAACGCACCGGGCTGGCGACGCCGTCCAGCGGCGCCGGAGGCGCGCGGCTCACGCCGGTCGACGGCCCTCCCGTCGCGGACGTCCGCTACCTCGACGTACTGCCCCTTCCCGGCGGCGCTCATCGGATCTTCTACGAGGCCCGGCTGCCCGACGGCAGCCACGAGTTGCGCACCGAACTGGTGAAGTGAAAACGTCCGCGCTTCGCCGGGGCACGGCGGTGGGGTGGCCGAGCGTCTCCACCTTCGGTTCGATGACGACCGGCTGTGGGCGGGAGAGGGTGCTCTTGGCGCCGGCGTAGTCTGCCCACAGCCGGGCCGACCGGCGCCTGCCGACATCGCCGGCGAGCGGCTGTTTCCCGGAAACACCGGGTACGTCTATCGGCTCGGCCCGGGATGACCGGAGGAAGCCGGACGGCGGTCACGCCAGCGGGCCGCCGTCAGGCGGTACAGCACGTGGCGGCGGAGCCGGTGACCGGGCGGCAGGACCGGATGGTCGAAGTCGCCGGCAGAGTCATGGGTCATGCCGAGGCGTTCCATGACCGCGCTGGAGCGCGTGTTGACCGTCGCGGTGAAGGAGACCACCTCGTCCAGGCCAAGGCGGTCGAGGGCGAGATCGAGCGCGGCGGTGGCGGCTTCGGTGGCGTACCCGTGCCCCCAGGCTCGGCGGCTCAGCCGCCAGGCGATCTCGACGGCCGGCATGAACGGCGCCTCGAACGTGGGCCGGTGCAGGCCGGTGAAGCCGATGAACTCGCCGATTTCCTGGAGTTCCACCGCCCACCGCCCCCAGCCCTGGCGGGCGATCGCATCGTTGCCGGCGGCGGCGAACGCGTCGCTCTCGGCGCGGCTGAGCGTGGACGGGAAGTGCTCCATGACCGACGGGTCGGCGTTGAGTGCGGCGAAGGGCTCCAGGTCCGAAGGGCGCCAGGGGCGCAGCAGCAGCCGTGCGGTGCGCAGTTCGGCCGGCGGCAGGAGGATGGGGATGTTCACCATGACCGATCCTGTGCCCCAGCGGAGAAGGGTCCGTGCAGCGCGGCCCACTGCAGCAGCATGATCGTTTTGGCGTCGGCGATGCCGCCGTGGCGGACGAGGCGGAGGGCGTGGTCGAAGCCGAGCTCGACGACCTCGATGTCTTCGCCTTCCTCGGCGACCCCGCCGCCGTGTGAGGTGCGGGTGGTGGGGCCGTAGGGGGCGGCGTAGAAGTGCAGGCGTTCGGTGACCGAGCCGGGGCTCATGTAGACGGTGAAGACATGCTCGGCCTCGCCGATCGCGTGGCCGGTCTCCTCGGCTGCCTCGCGGCGGACGGCCTCCTCCGGAGTCTCGTCGTCGAGCAGCCCGGCGGCGGTCTCCAGCAGCATGCCGTCGGCGTGCCCGTTGACGTAGGCGGGGTAGCGGAACTGGCGGGTCAGCAGGACGGTACGGCGGGCGATGTCGTACAGCAGGACCGTCGCGCCGTTGCCGCGGTCGTAGGTCTCCCGCTCCTGCGTGCTCCAGCGGCCGTCGGCGTGCCGGTAGTCGAAGGTGGTGGTGCGCAGCACGTACCAGTTGCAGGCCAGGAGTCGCACGTCGCGCACCCGGACCCGGGTGTTGCCGGTGAGATCGCGTCCCGCCCGATCCAGGCCGGTGCGGCCGCGGCGGTCCGGCTCGTCGAGTCCCGCGGTCATGACGCCCTGCCGGCGGAGAGACCCTTCCCGAACAGCGGGAGGTGCACGGGCACCGTGGCGATCGCCCCGATCCTCGGCAGCGGCCGGCGGGCTTTGCGGGCCTCCGGCCACGGCGTGCCGTCGGCCGCCTCCGGAACGAGGCCGTGCACCGGCGACCGGACGTTCAGGAGCAGGCCGCGGAGGGACGCTGCCGCGCCGACGCGGGCAGGGGCGAGCCGGTCGGCCAGTTGTGCGTTCATGATGCCTTTTCTGCTGTTTCTCGCTGCCACCCATTCCCCGATCATCGGGACGTGTCCACTGCGGAAGACGGGCCGCGCCGTCTCCTCCAGCCGGGCCGGGTCGCGTGCCATCGGTTCGGAGTCGTCGCCCGTGCCGGACCGGCAGGGGCCTACGACAAGAATCATCACGCGACAGGACTATAATACGAAATATTCGGAAGAAACAAGGAGAAACGTGCATGCTGGCCGCGCAACGTAGGGACCTGCTCCTGGAACGCCTGCGGAAGGACGGCCGGATCATCGCCAAGGACCTCGCCGCCGAACTCGGCCTGTCCGAGGACAGCATCCGCCGCGACCTGCGCGACCTGGCCGCGGCCGGCCTGTGCCAGCGGGTGTACGGCGGTGCGCTGCCCGCCTCCCCCGCGATCGCCGACTACGTCACCCGCCAGGGCATCGAGGTCTCCGGCAAGCAGCGGGTGGCCGCCGCCGCGGCCACGCTGATCGGGCCCGGCAGCACCGCGATCCTCGACGGCGGCACCACGACCCTCGAGGTCGCCCGCGCTCTCCCGCTCGACCTGCGCGCCACCATCGTCACCCACAGCCCGACCGTGGCCGGCGCGCTGGCCGACCACCAGGACGTGGAGGTGTACCTGATCGGCGGGCGGCTGTTCAAGCACTCGATGGTGTCCTGCGGCGCGGCGGCGGTGGAGGCGGCCCGCGGGGTCAACGCCGATCTCTTCCTGCTCGGTGTGACCGGCGTGCATCCCGAGATCGGATTGACCACGGACGACGCCGACGAGGCCGCGATGAAGCGTGCCCTGGCGCGGCAGGCCGCGGACACCTACGTGCTGGCCAGCTCGGAGAAGATCGGCGCGGCGTCCCGGTTCACCGTCCTGCCGCTGACAGAAGTGGCCGGCGTCGTCACCGACGCCGAGGCGGGCAACGCCACGGTGCGGGCGCTCGGCGTACCGATCGTCCAGGCCACCTGACCGCCCCGGCACAGCCGACGTGCACGATCCTGCAGAAGCAGGATCACGTGAAGATCAACTCATACACCACTTCGCTGGATGTGCCCCCGGCTGTCCCGGCCGATGAGCAGTCGGCCTGGTTCGAGTCTCGACTCCGACTACTTGGCGTGTGCTTCCAGGAGCCTCGGAAGGTGTCGTGCTTCGCCGAGAAAAGCATGAGCAAGCACCATGGGTTGAGCGCGATCGATGACGGCGAAGCCGGATAAACCGTGTCCGTAAATCTCGTTACCGGGGTGTCCGACCGGTGAGAAGATCGGGAGTGCTCCGAATAGCGAACGCAGTACTCGTAAGATTACCGAGACCGTTGCACGCACTCGCGCTGAAGCACCGTGAGCTGCTGAAGTTCGCGGTGGTGGGCGGAACAGCGTTCCTGGCGGACAACACGGTGTTCTATGGGCTGAAGCTGACCGTTCTGGAACCGAAGCCGGTGACCGCGAAGGTCATCGCGGTGCTCGTGGCGACGATCGTGTCCTATGTGCTGAACCGTGAATGGTCGTTCCGGACCAGGGGCGGTCGCGAGCGCCGTCACGAGGCGGCGCTGTTCTTCCTGGTCAGTGGCGTCGGTCTGGTGCTCAGCTCCGTGCCGCTATGGATCTCCCGATATGTGTTCCTGCTGGAGACCCCGGATGTGAGCCTGGTGACCCAGGAGATCGCCGACTTCGTGAGCGCGCAGGTCATCGGCACGCTGATCGCCATGGTCTTCCGTTTCTGGGCGTTCCGGAAGTGGGTCTTCCCCGACGAGGAGGCCCGGTCCGGCGGCGTGCGGCTGGCTCCCACCCCCGATTCCACGGAAGAGGCGGCTTGACGGCGGCGAATCCGGAAGCCGTCGCGGGGGTGTTCACAAGCAGGGACGACCCGCGGTCGAAGCGAGGCTTGAAAGATCGCTTCCCGCGCCGGTCATGATTCGTTCCCCGGACTCGGCCCGCGCGGTGGGCACGCACAAGAATCATCGTCGGCTTGACTGCGATCTCCGCCCGCCGGATGGTATGGTCTCGGCATGCGGACGATCTTCTTGTTCCTTGGCTGGTGGCGCCCCTGACGGGCGGCACCGTTCATCCGCGTACCTGACAACGCGGCCGCCCGGTTCGGGCGGCCGTTTCGTGTGTTCGCACCTCGGTGGCCCGGCCAGGGCGGCCTCCCGATCCCAAGGGAGCCAAACCGATGCCACGACGACTCACCGGCTTCACCCCGTCCGGCGACCTGCATCTGGGCAACTACATCGGCGCGATCGCCCCGATAGTCGCCAAGCAGGCCGTCACGGACACGGTGGTGTTCATCTCCGACCTGCACTCCCTGACTCTGGAGCATGATCCGGCCGAGGTGCGGCGGCGGACGCTGGAATTCGCGACCATCCTGCTGGCCGCGGGCGCGGACCCCGAGGCGTCTTTGTTCCTGGTCCAGTCGCACGTCCCCGAGCACGCCGAACTGCACTACCTGCTGGAGTGCACCACCGGGTACGGCGAGGCCCAGCGCATGATCCAGTTCAAGGAGAAGTCCGGCCGTCAGAACCAGGTCCGGATGTCGCTGCTGACCTATCCGATCCTGATGGCCGCCGACATCCTGCTGTACGACACCGACGAGGTGCCGGTCGGCGAGGACCAGAGCCAGCATGTGGAGCTGGCCCGCGACGTCGCCCAGCGGTTCAACACCCGCTACGGCCCCACCTTCACCGTCCCCCGGGCGGTCAACCCGCCGGTCGCCGCCCGCATCATGGACCTGACGTCACCCGGCGACAAGATGAGCAAGTCGGCCCCCTCGGCGGCGGGGGTGCTTCGGCTGCTCGACGAGCCGAACGTCCTGCGGCGCAAGGTGATGCGTGCGGTCACCGACGCCGACACCGTGGTGAGCTACGACCCGGAACACAAACCGGGAGTATCCAACCTGCTCGCCATCCTGGCCGCCTGCACCGGCGACGAGCCTCAGCGGCTGGCCGGGCGGTTCGACCGGTACGGCGAGTTGAAGGAAGCGGTCGCCGACGCGGTGGTGGCCACCCTCGCCCCCCTCCGGGACCGCTACCTGCGACTGGCCGAGGACCCGCGGCACGTCCAGGCGGTGCTGCGGGCCGGTGCCGACCGTGCCCGCGGACCGGCCGGCGCGAAGGTACGCCAGGCCAAGGCGGCGATCGGTCTACTCCCCGGATGAGCCGGACCGATCATGCGCATACCTCTCCGGTCTACCCGCGTACCGGCGAGGAGTACACCCGATCCGACACGGCCACGATCGATCCACATGCTCGACCTCATCGCAGGCTCCCTGGACTACATCGACGAGCGCAGCCGACGCCTGTGGCCCGGCCAGGTCGGCCATCGGCACGGGCGGGAGGATCACCTGGCCTTCCTGCGGGCGCGCGAACTGCCGCGCGAGCGCAAGGCCCCATCTGAGGGTGCGCCGGCATGGCGGCCTCTGCCGAGGAATGCCAGGACCTGGCATTTCTTTGCCGGGGTATGAGATTCGAGATGTGGTTCCTCCGTATTCTGGGCGGAAGGCGCATAAAGCTCACCAGGTGGAAGGCTTTGGAGTGAGCCGGATGGCAGATGGCTGGAACGGCGGGGGAGGGCCCGACGAGAAGCTCGTGGAGCGGTTCCTGGATGGGAAGCTCACGGGGAATGACGTACGCGCCGTGACCCTGCATTCGTGGCGGCGGTGCCAGGAGGCGGGACTCACGCCCGGCACCGTGCAGCCGCGCCTGCTTGGTGATCTTGACTTCGACTGCGGAGTGGTGCGCGCGGCCCGGCCCGTGTTCGAGCGGCTGCGTACCGTCGTCGGGGGCACCCCGGTGAGCATGTTCCTGGGCGATGCGAATGGGGTCATGTTCCTGCGCAACGAGGGCGAACCGGCCCTGTCCCGGACTCTGGACGCGGTCGGCGCCGCGCCCGGGTTCCGCTTCGCCGAGGCGGACATGGGCACCAACGCCTTCGGCTCGGCGCTGGTGGAACGGCGAATCTTCCAGGTCACCGGCAATGAGCACTTCGCGGAGGAACTGCGCGGGCTCACCGGCGTAGGCGCCCCGATACGCCACCCGCTCAGCGGGCGGGTGAACGGGGTCATCAGCGTCGTCGGCCCGAACGACACGGCCAACGCGGAGATGATGGTCCTGGTCCGGCGATCGGTCGCCGCCGTCGAGCAGCGCCTGTTCGAAATGGCGGCCGACCGCGAGCGGGCCCTGATGGAGGAGTTCCTCCGGGCACCGGATGGAGGCGCCCCGACGGCTTCCACGCCCTTTGACCTGTGCCGCCGTGATCGGCTCGCCCTGGAGGACGCCGCCGTGAGGCTGGTCGCGCAGGGCCGGGCGGCGGTGGTGAAGATGGTCATCTCGGACGGCCGCACCGCCACGCTCGTGGCCCAGCCGATCAACGGTTCCACCGCCATCGCGGTGAAGGCGCGGTTCACCGACGGCCAGCGGGCCCGGCCGAACAGGGGAAGATGATCGGAACCGAGGAGTGGCTGCTCGCCGTGAGCGAGCCGGGCATCGGCCGGCTCGCCCTGCGGGCGCGCGAGCGACTCAGCCTGCTGTGCGACGCCGGCTCCCGCATCGGCACCACCCTGGAGGTCACCCGGACCGCCGAGGAACTGACCCAGGTCGCCGTCCCCCGGTTCGCCGACTACGTCGCCGTCGACCTGACCGACTGCGTCCTGCGGGGCGAGGAGCCCGGCAGCATGGACGCGGGGCAGCGCCGGGTCGCCCTCACGGGCATCAGGGAGGGGACCGCTCTGCACCAGCTTGGCGTGCTCATCCACCCGCTCCCGTCCACGCCGCAGGGGCGCAGCCTCGCCACCGAGCAGCCGGTGCTCGGCTCGGTGTTGTCCAACACCTTCGGGTGGCTGGCGCAAGATCCCGAGCGCTGCCGGAGAATCTGTGAGCAGGGCATCCACTCGCTCATCGCGGTGCCGATGCGGGCCCGGGGCGTCACGCTCGGCGTGGTGAGCTTCTATCGCGCCACGGGCAAGGACGCGTTCGAGGAGGACGACCTCGCCCTGGCCGAGGAACTGGTCGGCCGCGCCGCGGTGTGCGTCGACAACGCCCGCCGCTACACCCGCGAGCACGCGATATCCGCGGAGCTGGAGCGCGTCACCGCGTCGTTGCAGCAGGCGCTCGACCTCCAGCGACGCTTCACCACCGACGCCTCGCACGAACTGCGCACCCCGCTGGCCGGGCTACGGGTCACGTTGGAGGAGGCGCGGCTTCACCCCGACGAGACCGACCTCGCCGACCTGATGGAACACGCCCTGGGCGATGTGGACCGGCTGCAGGCCATCATCAGCGACCTCCTCATGCTGGCCCGGATCGGAGCGGCACCGCCCGCCGCCCTGGAGTCCGTCGACCTGGCCGTACTGGCCAAGGCCGGAACCGCGCGCCGCACCGACGATCCGCACCCGGCCCGGCTCGACCTCACCGCCGACGTGACGGCCGACGCCGTCCCGGAACAGATCCGCCGGGTGCTGGACAACCTGCTGGACAACGCGCAACGGCACGCCGCGCGCGACGTGCTGGTCACGGTGCGCCGCGCCGGAGGCATGGCCGAGCTCAGCGTCACCGACGACGGCCCGGGCGTGCCTCCAGCGGAGCGCGAGCACATCTTCCAGCGTTTCGCCCGGCTGGACACCGCCCGCAGCCGCGACCGCGGCGGCACCGGGCTCGGCCTGGCCATCGCCCGTGACATCGCCCACGCCCACCACGGCACCCTCCACGCCGAGGACGCGCCCTCGGGCGGAGCACACTTCGTCCTCCGCCTCCCGCTCAACACGCGGACGGCGTGAGGGCCCGGACCGTACGCGAAGGGCTCGGACGGTTCAGACGCGCGGCGAGCCAGGCGCTCGTCTCGACCAGCTTGCCCAGGTCCACTCCGGTGTCGATGCCGAGTCCGGCCAGTTGCCAGAGCAGGTCCTCGGTGGCGAGGTTACCGGTGGCGCTCCTGGCGTAGGGGCAGCCGCCGAGGCCGCCGGCGGACGCGTCGACCGTGGTGACCCCGCGGCCGAGCGCGACGAGGGTGTTGGCCAGGGCTTGGCCGTAGGTGTCGTGGAAGTGCACGCCGATCCGTCCGACCGGCACCCCGGCGCCCACCAGGGCGTCGAGCAGCGTGGCGACCCGGCCGGGGGTCGCGACGCCGATCGTGTCGCCGAGGCCGAGCTCGGTGCAGCCGAGCGCGAGCAGCCGCGTCGCGACCGCGACGACCTGGGGAATCGGCACCTCGCCCTCCCACGGGTCGCCGAAGCACATCGACAGGTAGCCTCGCACGCCCAGGCCCGCCTCGCGGGCGCGGGCGACCACAGGGGCGAACATCTCCAGCGACTGGGCGACGGTCCGGTTCAGGTTGGCCCTGGCGAAGGATTCGGTGGCGCTGGCGAAGACGGCGACGTCGGTGAGCCCGAGGCCGATCGCCCGGTCCAGGCCGCGTTCGTTCGGGACGAGCACCGGGTAGCGCACGCCGTCGCGCCGCTTCAGCCGGCGCAGCACCTCTTCGGCGTCGGCGAGCTGCGGCACCCATTTCGGATGCACCAGCGAGGTGGTCTCCACGACGGTGTGCCCGGCGTCGACGAGCCGCTCGACGAGCTCGACCTTCACCTCGACCGGCAGGATCGCGGCCTCGTTCTGCAGGCCGTCCCGTGGCCCTACCTCCCAGATCGTTATCCGGCCGGGCAGGCTGGGCAACGGGTCGACTCCGTAGCGGTTCACCCTTGCCCCTTGCGTGAGGGGAACTCGGGTGATCGGCGGGCGGCGAAGGCCGCCAGGCCCTCGCGGGCGTCGGGCGAGGTGAAGGCCCGCTGCCCGTAGAGCGCCTCGGCGTGGAACGCCTGGTGGAGCGGGAGGTCGCCCAGGCGCAGGACGGCCTGCTTGATCGTCGCGACCGCGGTGCCGGACAGCCCGCCGATCCGGTGGGCCCACGCGAGCGCCGTCGGCATCACCTCCTGCGCCGGTACGACGGCGTTGAGCAGGCCCAGTCGCAGCGCTTCGGCGGCCGGGACGCGCTCGCCGAGCAGCAGCAACCGCATGGCCCAGGCGTACGGGATCTGCCGGGTCAGCCGGGCGAGTGTGCCCCCGGCCGGCACCACTCCGACGCCCGGCTCGGGAAGGCCGAACTCGGCGTCCTCGCTCGCGACCCGCAGGTCGGTGGAGAGCATGATCTCGAACCCGCCGCCCAGACACAGGCCGTTGACGGCGGCGATCACCGGTTTGAACAGGCTGGTGTGCTTCTGGTGCGCGCCGTCCCAGCGGGAGATGTCGAACCGCCCCTCGGCCAGCGCGGGGATCGACTCGCCCAGGTCCGCGCCGACGCAGAACGCGCGTTCCCCCTCGCCGGTGAGGATGGCGGCGGCGATCGTGTCGTCGTCCCGCACCCGGGCGAAGGCGTCGGCGAGCTCGTCGTACATGGCCAGGGTCAGCGCGTTGAGCTTGGCGGGACGGGCGAAGGAGATGATGGCCGTGGACCCGTCCCGCTCGAAGCCGATGGTCAATCAGATCACCCCCGCGGCGCGGAGTTCGGCGATCCGCTGCGGGGAGAGGTCCAGCAGGCCCCGCAGTACGGCGTCGGTGTGCTCGCCGGGGCGCGGGGCGAGCGTACGCGGCCGGGCGGGGGTGACGTCGAGCTTGATCGGCTGGCCGAACATACGCAACGGCCCGAAGTCCGGGTACTCGACGTCGACGATCATGTCGCGCGCGGCGATCTGCGGATCGTCCACCACTTCCGCGATGGTCCTGACCGCGCTCAGCGGCACCTGGTCGCCGGCCAGTTCTTCGAGTTCGGCGCGGGTGCGTGACGCGAACCAGTCGTGCAGAAGCGGACGGATCCGGTGAGAGTAGACACCGGGGTCGAACCGCTTGGCCATGGTGTCGATCTCCGGGTCACCGGCGAGTTCGGGACGGCCGAACATCGTGCACGTCAGCCGCCAGAACTTGTCGGTGTAGCCCCCGAAGAAGACGTACCCGTCCCTGCACGGGTACAGCTCGTACGGGCGTACGAACGGGTGCTGGTTGCCCAACGGCCTGGGCACCTCGCCGTCCACCGTGTACGACACGACCGCGTTCTCGGTCAGCGACAGCACCGAGTCCTGTTGCGACACGTCGACGAGCTGACCCTCACCGGTGCGTTCGGCGTGCCGCAAGGCGGCCAGGGTGCCGATGACGGCGTACAGGGTGGCCGACAGATCGCCGATGATCGTGCCGACCCGGACCGGGGGCCGGTCGGCGTAGCCGTTCATCGACCACAGGCCGCCGGTGGCCTGCGCGGAGTTGTCGTAGGCCGGCCTGCTCCGGTACGGCCCGGTCTGGCCGAAGCCGGAGATGGCGGTGTAGACCAGACGGGGGTTCTCCGCGCGCAGGACGGCGGGCCCGACGCCGAGCTTGTCCATGGTGCCCGGCCGGAAGTTCTCCACCAGCACGTCGGCCCGGCGCACGAGCCGCTTGAGCAGGTCTCGCCCGTCGGACGTCGCCAGGTCGAGGGTGAGCCCGAGCTTGCCGCGGTTGTACTGCGCGAAGAACGCGCTGAACGTGCTCCCGTCGGCGGCCGGCAGATGAGGGGGGAAGTCGCGGGCGTAGTCCGGTTCGCTCGGCCGCTCGACCTTGATCACCGTCGCACCGAGGTCGGCGAGAATCATCGAGCAGAACGGGCCCGCGACCACCCGGGTGATGTCCAGCACCACGACTCCGGCGAGAGGCCCGCGCTCCGCCGGGACGAGGCCGTCGCCGTCCCAGGTCTCGGCGGTCATCGGGCGCACACCTCCTCCGGCGCGGCCACGCGCACCCTGGTCTCCAGCAGGGTGCCGCAGGCCGGGCTGACGAACTCGTCCAGCAGGACGGCGGGCTCTCCGGACCGGGGCCGGATCCGCACGCCGAACTCGGCGAGGCGTTCGGCGGCGGGACGGGTCCGGATCACGGCGTCGTCGCGCCAGTCGTCGGCGGTGCCGATCCGGGCCCCGCTGGCCGGGCAGTACCAGTGGCCGTCCCGTCCCCGCTGCGGGACGGAGGCTCCGGCGACGCCGGTCATCGTGTCCAGGACCGCCGCCGCGGGGGGTGTGCCGCCCAGCCGTTCCGCGCGGAGCGCGGCCCTGCGCCCGGCGGTCGCGGCGAGGTCGGCATGGTCGCCGTCGAGCACCACGCCGTAAACACGCTCGGCCGCGGCCGCGGTCACGTAGCCGTCACCGACGTCCTGCGCGACCCGCGCCGGGTCGCGCAGCAGGGGGTCGCCGTAACCGCCTCCTCCGGCGATCCACTGGACGAAGACGTCGCCGCGCCGGACGGTGAGGTCGTACTGGTTGATGTCCAGCAACTGCCTGGTGGCCGCGGAGAGGTTCTCCTCGGTGGGGACGGCGCCGCCGGACATGAGCCGCCACACGTCGGTGTCGCGGCACAGAAGGTGGCCGCTGCCGCCGCCGGGCAGGCCGCCCCCGTAGCCGTCGGCGGGCACCTGGGCGCTGGGCGCGAACACGGTCTGTGTCACCTCGCTCGCGCCGTGCAGTGTCCAGGCGAATTCGTGGCCGAGGCCGCCCCGGTGCGCGCCGTGGCCCGCGCTGGCGGGAGAGAGCCGCTTCCACAGGTAGAGCACCGGGTAGAGCATCTCGTTCATCTCCACATCCGGCAGCATGTTGTTCATCTGCGTCATCATTCCGGCGCAGTCGAGGCCGTCGGCCTCGGGCTGGGCGCCGGCCCCCATGCCGCCGCCGTCCATGTTGAACAGCACGAAGTAGTCGCCGTTGTCACGGGTTCCGGCCGAGATCCCGCCCGTCCAGGAGTCGGCCCAGACACCCTGCGTACGCTCCCGGAGCACGGGGTCGTCACTGGCCCGGCACGGCTCGTTGAACAGCTTGGTGATCAGTCTGCTCACCCGGGCCCCGGTGGTGAGGTGGCCGTTGCTGATCGGCGCCGGCGGGCGCGGGTTGACGATGCTCCCCGGCTCGGCGACCACCTCGAAGGCCGTCATGACGCCCTCGTTGAACGGCACGTCCCACGCCAGGATCGGCACGACGGCGGTGGCGACGCTGCCCACCAGGGCCCCGTAGCTGCAGTTGACGAACCCGTCGGTCTGCGGGCTGGAACCGGTGAAGTCCAGCGTGACCTGATCGCCGCGCTTGGTCAGCGTGCACCGGACCCGGTAGAGATCGTCGGTGTGCCCGTTGTGCTCGGTCCACTCCTCCGCCTCCCACACGCCGTCGGGCAGCCGGGCCAGCCGGTCGCGCACGACCTGCTCGGCGATCTCGAAGTTGCGCCGCGTGTACGCCCGGAAGCGGTCGGGCCCGAACTCGGCGATCGTGGCGAGCAGCCGGCGGATGCCGGTGTTGTTGCTCGCGACGAGGCTGCGCACGTCGTTCCAGTACGGCACGGGGACACGGACGTTGTTGAGCAGGATCCGCCGGACCCACTCGACCGGCTCGCCCCGCTCGAAGACCTTGACCCCGGGCGGCAGCCGCAGGGCCTCGCTGTAGCAGTCGTACGCACCGGGCGCGAAGCCACCGGGGGTCATGCCCCCGACGTCGAGCAGATGCGCCTGCGACTGTGCCCAGCCGATCAGCTCCGCGCCGTGGAAGATCGGGGAGATCACGTTGGTGTCGGGCGGGTGGCTCGCCCCCGCGGTGTGCGGGTCGTTGCAGATGAAAGCGTCGCCCGGATACAACGGCTCGCCCCGGATGGCCTCGACGAGGTTGCGGACGGCGACGCTGCCCGACCCGATGTGGAACTGCACGTAGTCCGAGTACGCGTAGATGCGTCCCTCGGGATCGAACAGCGCGGTGTTGAAGTCACCGGCCTCGGTGATGACGGGCGATCCGGAGGACCGGATCATCGCGATGCCCATCTCCTCGACGATCGAGTCGAGGCGCATCCTGATCACTTCCAGCGTGACCGGGTCGAAGTCGTCGGACGTCGGTGAGCTCACGGGGTCTCCTTCGATCAGGCGGCGTCGCCGGCGCCGGCGTGGTTCAGGCGGATGAGGAAGTGCCCACCGTCGATGACCTCGACCGTCGCGGCCGGCGGCACGTAGACGGTGGTGTCGGGTTCCTCGATCAGGCACGGGCCCTCGGCCTTGCCGAGCGCGCCGAACCCCCGGTGCACCTCGACGTGGCGGCGGTGGCCGGACAGCGGCTCGACGACCTCCCGCGTGGTGACGGTGTGCCGCTCCTGGCCGGGGGTCTCGGTCACGGTCTGCGTCTCGGTGCGGCCGACCGCCCGTACTCGCGAGTTGACCAGCAGCACCTCGGCCTCGGTCCACGCGGTGCCGGTGCCGAACTCGGCCTCGTAGTCCGCCACGAACCGGCGGCGCAGCGTCTCCTTGTCGCCCTCCCGGAACGGCTCCTCGGGCAGGCGCGTGGTCACCTCGAAGATCTGGCCGACGAACTTCATGTCGGCCTCGCGGAAGACCGCGCGGCGGTCCTGGGGGATGCCCTCGGCGTCGAACCAGTCGCGCGCCCGCTGTTCCAGGACGGCGAACTCCCTCTCCAGCGCCTCGGCCGGCTGGTCCATCGTCCACGGGCTGGTCTGAACCGCGGAGAAGACCGAGTCGGCGTGCATGAGCCCGTACGCCGAGAACACGGCGGCGTTACGTGGGATGACCACCTCGCCCACTCCCGTATCGGCGGCGATCGCGGCGGCGAACAGCCCGCAGGCGCCGCCGAAGCCGACCAGGGTGAACTCACGGGGATCGTGCCCGCGGTTGACGGTGATCTTGCGTAGCGCGTTGGCCATCTGTGAGGTCGCCAGCCGGTACATGCCGTGCGCGGCGGCGTCCTCGGACAGCCCGAGCGGGCCGGCGAGGTGCCGCCGGATCGCCTCGCGCGCCTTGCCCGGCGACAGGGGGACCGTCCCGCCCAGGTAGTACTCGGGGTTGATCAGCCCCATGACCAGCGCGGCGTCGGTCACGGCCGGACGCTCGCCGCCCTTGCCGTAGCAGGCGGGCCCGGGCACGGAACCGGCGCTGTGCGGGCCGACGCGCAGCACCCCGCGGCCGTCGATCCAGCCCAGGCTGCCGCCCCCGGCGCCGATGGTCTCGATGTCCACCGCGGTGAGGCTGGTGGGTAGCCCGCCTATCTCGGCTCGCGGCAGCACCCGCAGCTCGTCGTCGATGATCGCGGCGGCGTCGAGGCTGGTACCGCCCATGTCGGCGGTGAGCACCCGGCGCCGGCCCAGCCGCATGCCGAGCAGGCGCGCGCCGGTCACCCCGCCGACCGGGCCGGAGTTGAACATCGAGATCGGTGCCCGCGCGGTCTCCTCGACCGAGAGGAACCCGCCGTGTACCTGCATGATCTGCACCCTGGTGCGCAGCCCCTTGGCGGCCAGGGCGTCGGCGAGCTGCTGGAAGTGGGTCGCGACGATCGGCTTGACCGCCGCGTCCAGCGCCGTCGTCACCATGCGCTCGTACTCCCGGTACACCGGCGTCAGCGCGCTGGACAGCGAGTAGGGCACGTCCGGGTGGTGCTCGCGCAGATGATCGGCGATCGCCCGCTCGTGCGCGTCGTTGCGGAAGGACCACAGCAGGCACACCGCGATCGACTCGGCGCCGGCCGCGAGCACCTGCTCCACGCTCGTACGCACAGCGCCGGGCGACAGCGGCACCAGCACGGTGCCGTACGCGTCGACGCGTTCGGGCACCTCGACGATCAGACGCCGGTCCACGATGTCCGGCGGCGGCGCCAGCTTGTGCGAGTCGCGCTCGTCGGTACGCGCGGAGCGGGCGATCCGCAGCGTGTCCCGGAAGCCCTGGGTGGTCAGCAGCCCCACCCGGGCGTACTTCTGCTCGTCCACCGCGTTGGTGACGATGGTGTTGCCGAGCACGAACCGGTCGATCGCCGGGTAGAACTCCGCCTCGCTCAGCCCGACCTGCTCGCGCAGAATGCTCAGCGCGGCGAGGATGCCGGTGGTCACGTCCGGTGTCGAGAACGCCTTGCCGCGCACGGCGCGGCCGTCGGCGATGGCGACGGCGTCGGTGAAGGTGCCCCCGACGTCGATACCCACGTCCAAAACCATGGCTTCTCAGTCTCCTTCGGCTGTACCGGCTCCGACACGGAGTTCGGCCAGGATCTGCTCGGCACGGTCGGCGCGTACCGCCTTGGCGGCGAGCATGCGCGCGACCACTGTGGGGATCTCCTCGGGGCTCGCGCCCGCGGTCACCGCCACGTTGCGCGCGTGCAGTGACATGTGTCCTCGCTGGATGCCCTCGGTGGCCAGGGCCCGCAGTGCGGCGAGGTTCTGCGCGAGCCCGACCGCGGCGACGACACCGGCCAGCTCGCTCGCGGTCCGCACCCCCAGCAGCCGCACCGCCGCGCGCGCCACCGGGTGCACCTTCGTGGCCCCGCCGACCAGACCGACCGGCATGGGCAGTTCCAGGGAGCCGGACAGGTTGCCCTCCGCGTCGCGTTCGAAGTGGGACAGGGAGGTGTAGCGACCGTCCGGGGCGACCGCGTGGGAGTGCGCGCCCGCCTCGACCGCGCGGGTGTCGTTGCCCGTCGCCAGCACCACGGCGGTGACGCCGTTCATGATGCCCTTGTTGTGGGTCGCCGCCCGGTACGGATCGGCCTCGGCCAGCGCCGCCGCGTGCACGATGTCCCGCACCACCTGCGAGCCCCCGAGGGCCTCGGCGTCGAAGACGGCGCGTGCCCTGGCCAGGCGCAGGTCCGCCTTGTTGGTCAGGATCCGCAGCAGGGTACGGCCTCCGGCGATCTCACCCACCCTGGTCGCCACGGCCTCCGCCATCGTGTTCACCGCGTTGGCGCCCATCGCGTCCCGCACGTCGACCACGAGGTGGAGAACGACGTAGACGTCCTCGCCCGACGGCACGAGCCGTACGGTGATGTCCCGTACGCCGCCGCCGAACTCCACCAGGCGCGGGTCCTGCGCGTTCGCCAGCTCGGCGAGCTCGCCACGCGCCTCCAGCAGCCGCAGCCGCGCCGCGTGGGGGTCGGCCGCGCCCAGCACCTGCACCTGCGCCTGCATGATCGGCGCCGAGCACGTCGTGGCGAAGCCGCCGTGTATCCGGGCGATGCGCGCGGCGTTGCTCGCCGCGGCGACCACCGACGGCTCCTCCGTCGCCATCGGCACCAGGACGTCGGATCCGTTGACTCTGAAGTTCGTGGCCACGCCCACCGGCACCCCGAGGACCCCGAGGACGTTCTCGATCATGTGGTCGGCCTGGTCCAGGGTGAGCCCGGCGGCCGGATCGAGTACGTCGAGCGCGCCGGGATCGAGCCCGGCGCTCTTCGCGGCGAGGGCCCGCCGCTCCCCGGGCGACAGGTCGCGTAACCCCGTCAGCCGACTGTGAACACCCACGATGCCTCCCGCATACCGCCGAAACAGGCTGTTGATCGAGCCGAAACGCAAACGGCTTGTGCGGAAGGCTAGGTCCGACCGGAACGCCACGCCCATGGGTGAATCACACGCCGTTGAAGCCATTGCCATGTGTGAACCGACGTAGATCACAGACCGGTCGCGAGGGCGTGCATACGTACGGCCACGGTGACGCGAAAGAACGGCTCCGGCTCGCGCCACGGCGGGCCGAGCAGCAGGGTGATCCTGTCCAGACGCTGGTTGACCGTGTTGATGTGCATGTTCAGCGCTCGCGCCGCCCGCGCCGGGCTGCAGTGCGAGTCGATGTAGGTGCGCAACGTCTTCACCAGGTCGGTCGAATGATCGCGGTCCCAGCGCAGCACCGGCCCGAGCACCGCCTCGGTGAACGCGACGATCCCGTCGCGCCCGGCGCCGAACAGGGCCAGGTACGGCTGGTAGGCCGCCGCGTTGACGGCCGTGTCCTGGATGCCCATGCCGTGCAGCAGATCGGCGCACTGGCGCAGCGGCTCGAACCGGGCGCCCAGTTCGCCCCATGTGGCGACGGGCGCGTCGGCCACCACGAGCACCGGCGGCCCCGTCAGCGGGCGCACGCACTCACGGACCTCGGTCGCCGCGCCGTCGGGGTCGGCCGCGTCCGTCAGCACGACCACACAGCCCGCGTGCTCACCGGCCAGCAGGCCAGGGCGCCAGGTGCCGAGCGCCTGCACGGCCGCCCTGCGCCGGTCACGCGGCACCAGCACCGCGACGACCATGCGCAGCGACTCCAGACGGACCCCGCGGGCGCGGGCCCGCAACATCAGCTCCTCGCGGTGTGTGCCGTCGCCCAGCAGGATGTCGGAGATCAGCTCCCCCCGCACCCGCTCCTCGGCCTCGGCGACGGCCTCCCGCTTCAGCGCCAGCAGGGCCACGATCTGCGCCGCGCGCTCGATCGTGCGCCGCTCGACCGAGCCCAGCGCGAGATCGCCGTGGCCGACGAGGATCGCGCCGAGCAGCGTCTCGGCGGCCACCACGGCGACCACGACAGACGCCCCGTCATCCGACGGGTCCAGGAACACGCACCGCCCCGTGGTGCGGCTACGCTCGACCGCGGCGCGTACGTGCGCGGTCACGGGCGAGGACTCCCGCGAGGCATCGGTCCGCGCCGAGGCGAGCGGGGCCAGGTCGCGGTCGAATATCTCCACCGACCGTCCCAGCGAGGCGGCGAGCGTCCGGGCCACCTCGTGCGCGGTGCCCCCGCGCAACACCGCATTGGTGAGGTCCTGATGCACCGCGCTGGCGCGTTCCCTCGCCGCCATGGTGCGCGCGAGATCCTCGTTGGCCGCCCGCGCCGCCTCGGCCGACGCGCGGGCCTGCGCCAGCAGGTGCACCGTCTGCAACACCACGGCCGCGTGGTCGGCGAACGCCGACAGCAGCACGATCTCCTCGGGCGTGAACGCGTGCTCGTCGCGGTTGGCCGCGAACAGCACCCCCAGCACGCGGTCGCCCGCCACCAGCGGCACACCAAGCAGCGACACCAGCCCCTCGGCCCGCACGGCCTCGTCGATCTCCGCGTCATGCGGGACGTCGAGATAGTGGTCGTAGTTCGTCGTCCACTGCGGGCTGCGCGTGGACACGACCTTGCCGGCCAGGCCCTTTCCCGGGGGCACCCGAAGCCGGCGGAACTCGGGCGCGAACGTGCCCAGCGTCGAGCGCACCCGCAACTCATCGGTCTCCTGATCGAACTCCGACAGGTACGTCACGTCGGTGCCCACCAGGCCATGCGCCCGGGCCACCAGGCGGTCCAGCAGCGCGTCCAGATCGCGCAGCTCGGCCAGCTCACGCGCGCTGGACAGCAGCGCGGACAGTTCTTGATCGCGCCGACGCCACCGCGCCAGCGCCGCCCGCACCCGCCGCGTCCGCCGCAGCACGCCGGCCAGCTCGACGCCGTCGAGCGACTCGGCGAGCGGCGCGACGGCGCTCTGCTCGTCGGCCGTCTCATCGAGCAGCAGGTCCAGCAGTCCGAGCACCGAGTCCAGGGGCACCAGCGCCCGCTGCGCGGGCAATACCATGTTCCCAGCATATGGGCCCCGTCTCACGTGCCGGTATGGACGTGGCCGCTGTGTATCCGGGCGTCGGCAGCCCTTCCTCAAGCAGGTGGACGATGCGCCACAGCCGGTCGGCGCCCGGATCCACCGGCCCGATCCTTCCCTGCCGGCCCGGACAACAGGGCTGACGCGTGCCGATCAGAGTGATCGCAGACAGTCCCATACTGATCGCAAGAGCCGATTCTCCAGGTACGGCCGGAGCTGTAGGCCCGGGCCCCCGGCTGAGCCGCCGGAGCACGGCGAGGTTGATCCGCCGGTGCGGGAGTTGGCGGTGCGGCTGCTCCGGACTCCGCAAGGGCTGGGCGCAAGACGACATGGACGCTGTCCGGCACCACCGTCGTTGGAAGGCCGGAGTCCGGGTCATGGGTGTAGGAGCGCGTTGAAGCGTCCGGGGGTGAGGTCTTGCCATCCCATTCTGCGTGCGAGTCTGCGCAGCTCGCGTTTGTAGGCACGGACCTCGACATAGGTGGCGTGCCGGTCGCTGCCTACGAATCTGATGCCACCCGAGAGGTCGGGGCTTTCCGACTCCACGATGTGTCGGAACGATCTGATGCGATCGGGGTTCGATCGGGTGTCGGCCAGATGCTCGGCGATGAGGTGGGCGATCCGGTCGAATAGCGTGTACGCGCTTGAGTTCACCTCGATATAGCTGATTCCGAACAGCCCCGGCCGGCGAGCGAACGCGTTGAGGAACATCTTGGGTCTGCCTCCCGCCCATTCCATGTAATCCGGTGGGAGGTAGGGGATCGACATGTTGTAGCCGGTGGCGAACAGGACGAGGTCGACCTCCTCGCGGCTGCCATCGGTGAAGAGGACGTCCTTGCCGTCGAATCGGGAGATGCCGGGTTTCGCGGTGATGTCGCCGTGCTGCAGGTAGTGGAGGAGCTGCGTGTTGATGAGCGGGTGTGACTCGAAGAGCTTATGATCCGGGCTCGGCAGTCCCCACCGGCGGACGTCGCCGATCATGATCGGCGAGACGGTCCTGTAGAGCAGGCGTTCAACCCAGATCGGCAGGTGTTCAGATGTGTCCGACGGTTTGCCCATGATGTGTTTGGGGATGAAGTGATACCCGCGGCGGGTGCTGATGAACGCCTTGTCGGCGTGTGCCGCCGCATCACACGCGATATCGGCGCCCGAGTTCCCGAGGCCGACGATGAGGACGCGCCTGCCCTCGAACTCCCGGGGATCCGTGTAGGTCACGGAGTGGCGCGTCTCCCCGATGAAGGCGCCGGAGACCTCCGGCATCTTCGGGTCCCATGTCACGCCCGTGCAACAGATGATGGCTGCCGCCTGGATGCGGTCGCTGTCGGTCGTGACCGTCCACTCGCCGGTGGCGTCGTTCTGCGTCACGGTTGTGACGCGGGTGTTGAATCGGATCCGGTCGCGAAGCCGGTACGCGTCGGCGAAGGACCGCGTGTAGTCGAGGATCTCGGCGCGGTTCGGGTAGTCGCCGAACGTCTGCGGCATCGGATGATCGAAGAAGCCGGATTTGTCTCGTGATGAGATGAAATGCGCGGATTTGTACATCGGAGTCCCCGGATTGTCAAGATCCCAGATCCCGCCGACGTCGGTGTGACGTTCGAGCTGGACATAGGGGATCTCGCGTGCCAGGAGAGCGCGGGCGGCGGCGAGCCCCGCGGGGCCCGCGCCGATGATGACCACAGGTAGGTCTGTCGTGGGAATCGGCGTGGGGGTCGTCATGCTCTTCCTCGGTTGTCGCGGGAGCGCTTTGGGTGCGGTTACGCGGCGGTCGTGCCCGCTCGGAGCCATGCCGTGGCGTTGCCGGGGATACGTCTGTCAGCGGTCACCGGTTGGGTGCTGATCAGTACGCTCCCCTCGGGAAGGTGAATCGGATCGTGGCTGAAGTTCGTGATCGACGTCCATCCGTTGGCGCGCCGAAACGCGATGACGTCCTCGCCGAGGTCGATCCACTCGATCGACTCGTCACACTGCAGATCCCGCCTGAGGCGCAGCGCGGTGCGATACAGCGACAAGGTCGAATCGGGGGCGGCGGTCTGCGCTTGGACGGAGAGCGCACCGAACCACTCGGGCTGCGGCAGATGTGAGGTCTGCTCGCCGAAGCCGAACGACGGTCCTTGGGTAATCCACGGAAGCGGGACTCGGCAGCCGTCTCGGGTGATGGCGACGCCGTCCTCAAGGCGCGCCATCGGGTCCTGCCATTGGCCTGGCGGGATGTCCGTCACCTCGGGCAGGCCGAGCTCCTCGCCTTGATAGAGATAGGCGCTGCCGGGCAGGGCGAGAGAGAGCAGTGTCGCGGCGTTGGCGCGCCGCAGACCGAGAGCGACGGTGTCCGGGGTCGGGGTGGGGATGAGTCGGGGATCGGCACCATCGGGGAGGGCGAGGCGGCTCGCGGGTCGCACGACGTCGTGGTTCGAGAAAACCCATGTGCTCGAGCTGCCGGATCGGGCGGCCAGCTCAAGATTGTGCTGGACGATCGCCCTGACCGCGGGTGCACCCCACGGCGCCGTGAGCAGGTCGAAGTTGAATGCCTGGCCGAGGCCGGTGGCACTGGCGTAGCGAACGCGCCGGTGAGGCTTCACCCACGCCTCGGCGACGGCGAACAAGGGCGGGTCGTAGCCGTCGAAGACTTCTCGCCATTCGGCGTAGATGTCGTGCACCTCGTCGCGGTCGAAGAGCGGATGCTGCCCATCCGCGAAAGGATCGTCGAAGGTAAGCCCCTTCAGTATGGCCAGGCCCGGAACGATCTGCTGCCAACTCGGGAGCGGATCGCGAAGATCCTTGGCCAGGCCCATCGCGACGTCGACCCGGAAGCCGTCCACTCCTCGGTCGCCCCAGAAACGCAATGTACGCAGGAAGTCTGACCGCACGTCTTCGCGCTGCCAGTTCAGATCGGGCTGATGCTTCGTGAACAGGTGCAGATACCACTGTCCATCCTCGACACGCGTCCACGCCGGCCCGCCGAAAAGCGCCATCCAGTCGGTCGGGGGCAGATCCCCGTTTTCGCCGCGACCGTCTCGGAAGACGTAACGATCGCGCGCCGCGGAGCCGCGTCCGCCACCCAGCGCCTCCTGGAACCAGGCGTGGCGGTCGGAGGTGTGGTTCGGGACCAGGTCGACGATGACCTTGATGCCCCGTTCGTGAAGCGCGTCGACGAGCTCATCGAAGACCTCGAGTGTACCGATGAGCGGATCGACCTCGCGGTGGTCGTCGACGTCGTAGCCGCCGTCATTGAGGGCGGACGGGTAGAAGGGGCTGAGCCACACCGCGTCGATGCAGAGGGAGGCGAGGTAGTCCACTCGGGAGAGGACGCCGCCCAGATCGCCGACCCCGTCGCCGTTCGAGTCGGCGAAGCTACGCGGATACACCTGATAGACGACGGCCTGGCGCCACCACGCCGGGTCGGACATGCGGGACAGTCTCGCCTGATCTGCTGCGGGTGTGGGATGGGACGACATGCGCTGCTCCAGTCGGCTAGAGCGCCGCAGGGGGCGGCAGCCGGTAGAGACGGTAACACGAAAATATCCGAGTGGACAATTTCAAGCCAAGTCTCGCCGACCACATGCGAAAGCACGAAGAAACCCCGCATCCCCCCTCGAAGGGATGCGGGGTTTCCGGTCACTCTCCGGCGGTGTCGGCCTTGCCTGGAGGGGCGAGAAGCCGGCCGAGGACGCTCATGCCGGCCGACATGTCCACACTCCGGTCGAGCAGCCACTGCGTGGACAAGCCGTCGCTCGCGGCGACGATGACGGCGGCAATCGTCTCAAGGGGGATGTCGTCGCGAACGACGCCGGCGGCGCGTCCGGCGACGAGGAGTGCGGTGACGTCACCGCGCAGACCGTTGTAGCGATCGATGAAGTACGCACGCGAGTAGGTGTTCTCCCGCTCGAGCGCCCGGGCGATCATCGCGTTGTAGAGCGCCATCATCCCGGGCTGACGCAAGCTGAACTCGGCCATGGCGGCGGCGAACACGGCGGGGTTTTCGCTGCTCTCGTTGGCCAGTTGCTCGCGCGCCCGGGCATCGGCTTGACGTAGAACTTCGAGAAACAGCTCCTCGCGTGAACCAAAGTGATGGCGGAGCACGGGGTGGGTCACCCCCAGCGAGTCCGCGATCGACCGCAGCGATGTTCGATCCGAACCCAGCTCGTGAAAGACATCGAGCGCCTTGTCGACGATCTCCTGCTTCCGGCGCGCGCTCTTCGCGTACGGGCCCCGATCGGACTGCTTCGTCACGTTCTCCTCATTTCTTCCGGTTTTCCCAGGCGGGGCATGCCTAGCCCTCCGTCGCCGCGCTCGGTCCATCGTATTCCGCGAGCACATCCAAAAATATCCATCTGGATATTTTGTGCTACGGTTCTACCACTTGGCACTGGACCTTCATGGGACGTCCGAAGTCCACCGACCCGGGAGTCGGATACATGAGACCGAAACAGGCACCAGCGCGCTTGCGAGACCTCACCGCGACAGTCGCGGCGAGCGAGGACGTCGAACTGCTCCATGCTCCAGCCCTCTCGCAGACCCACGACGTCTGTTCGGAGGGTCCGTGGGTGTCGAGGTACACGCTCCCCGGGTTCCCGGGGCAGTGGGGTCCGATGCCCTGTCACCCGACTGCGGAGGCCCACCGCGCCATCGCGGCGGAGCTCGACTCACAGCTATGAGCACGGAAAGAGGAAGAATGCGTTGTTTGGTAACGGGTGCCACGGGTTTCTTGGGCAGCAACCTCGTACGAAGTCTCGTCGCGAGCGGGCACGAGGTGGTGGCGACGGGGGCGCCGGGATCGACGACGCGCTACGTGGAGGACCTGCCCATCCGTGTGGAGTCGGCCGATCTGCTCAACCCTGCTGCGCTTCCCGCACTGGTGGCGGAGCAGGACTGGGTCTTCCACGTGGCCGGCGACACCTCGACCTGGAGTCGTCTTGCCGCGCGCAGGCGCAGGGTCAACATCGACGCCACGGCAATGCTGGCCGACGCGAGCGTGGCCGCCGGAGTGAAGCGCTTCGTCCATACGAGCACCCTCGACGTCCACGGGTACAACCGCGACGGCTCCCCCCTTGCGGAGCGCCCCGGCGACCGGTCGTTCTTCGGGATCGGATACGACTATGCCGACACCAAGGCGGAGGGAGAGCGACAAGCCCTGGCCCGTATCCCGAGGGGACTCAACGTGGTGGTCGTCTACCCGGGCTTCATGATCGGGCCATACGACCACACGCTTCAGCTCGGCCGAGTCGTCCGCGACCTCCAGGCAGGTAGGCTCACGTTCGCGCCGGCCGGTACTTCATCATTCTGCGACGTGCGAGCCGTCGCCGACGGCATGGTCGCGGCTGCGGAGCGGGGCCGTACCGGCGTCGGATACAACCTCACCGGCGAGAACCGCACGTACCTCGACATGTTCAGCCGCATCGCCGAGCTCGTCGGCGCGCCTCGCGGCCCAATCAGGGTGCCTCGCGCGGTGCTGTTCACCTACGGCACGGTCGCGCAGTTCGCCGCTGGTTTCACGAAGCGGGCACCAGACATGGATCCCGGGATGGCCGCGTACCTGTCCTCTCCGCAAGCGTCGGACTGGAGCGCCGCGCGCACCGAGCTCGACTACCACCCCGGTGACCTCGACGCGGCGATCCGCGACGCCGCCGCATGGTACGACGAGCACATGCCGGTCGTGCGCTGATGATGGCGCCGATCGAGGCCGCTATGTGGAACTCCTCGTGCTGGGGATAATCGCCACCGTCCTGGGGACGGGGGTGCTCGCTTTCATCCGCGGGGTGCGCTGAGCCGACCGGGCTACGCCCCCGACCCCGACTCCGGCTCCGACTCCGAGCTGTGCGGCAGGAGCGTCGCGATGTCGCGGCCCGCTCGGCGGGAGAAAGTCTCCAGCGGCGCCTTCTGAAGCAGCGTGTCGGTCAGGATCCGATCGACGAGACCTGGCAGCAGCAGAAGAACGATCAGCTCCAACTCGACGGTGGGACGCCGTCCCAACCGGCTCAGTCCCTGCACGATGAGTCGCCGCGTGTCCGCCTCGGTGCGCGCGCGGATCTCGGGCCGGCGCCGGCCCCGTGCGCTGTCGCGGAGGGTGACCGGCAGCGCCTCCAGCAAGGCGAGTTGCCAACCCCGGCCGGTTACGCCGAGGAGGAGCACCACCATCCACATCGCTGCCATCGACGAGTGGCTGTGAACCCACTTCCACAACACACCATAGGAGGAGAACCTCATGTCCGCACTGCTCTATCGCCTCGGCCGATGGTCCTTTCATGCCCGCAGAACGGTCGTGGGACTGTGGGTACTTGCGCTGGCCGCACTCATCGTCGGATCGTCCGGGTTCGCGCGTCCGTTCGTCGAGGGCTACAAGATCCCCGGCACGGAAGCACAGCGGGCGATGGATGACCTGGCCGTGTCGTTCCCGGAGGCGAGCGGTTCATCGGCGCAGATGATCGTTGTCGTGCCGCCCGGGCAACGTGCGGACGATGCGCTTGTCCAGCGGCAGATCGCGAACGCGGTCGCTGCGATCGAGAGCGTTCGGGGGGTGATGTCTGTCTCCGACCCGTTCGCCGCAGGACATCTGTCGGGCGACGGTCGCGCTGTTCTCGTCCCGGTGCAGTTCTCTCAGGCGAGCGCTGATATCGCCGATGCCACGTTGGCGAGCATTGTCGATGTCGGCGAGCGGACGGAGCGCGCGCTGAACGACGGCTCGCGAGTCGCCGTTGGCGGCGAGGCCCTGGGCGCGGTAGAGCTCCCGCACGACTCGGCGGGCGAGATTTTCGGCCTTGCGTTGGCCTTCCTCGTCCTCCTCGCGACCTTCGGGTCGTTCGTCGCCGCCGGTCTTCCGCTGCTCGCTGCAGCCATCGGCGTCGGCGTGAGCTTGACCGCCATCGAGGTCGCCACGGCACTGGTGGATGTGTCGTCGACGGCGCCGGTGCTCGCGATGATGCTTGGCCTCGCCGTAGGGATCGACTACGCGTTGTTCGTTCTCTTCCGGCACATGCGACACCTGCGAGATGGCATGGGGGCCGCGGAGTCGATCGCCCGCGCCGTCGCGACCGCGGGATCGGCCGTCGTGTTCGCGGGCCTTACCGTCGTCATCGCGCTGGTCGGCCTCGTCATCGTGGACATCCCGTTCCTGACGGCGATGGGTTTCGCGGCGGCGGCGGCCGTCGGAATCGCCGTGGTGGCGGCTCTGACTCTCGCGCCGGCGCTCATGGGTTTCGCGTCGCCCCTGCTTGCCCGCGGACTCGCTCGCCGTCGCCTCCGCATCGAGCGACGTGCCGCCTCGCGGCGGCGAGCGCACCGGCCGGGCCCGGGAGTTGCGCCGCACGCGAGCGTCTCCGGGAGGTTCTTCGGGGGATGGGTGCGACTCGCCACCGCACGGCCCCGCACGACCGTCGCTCTCGTCATCGCATCGGTCGGCCTCATCAGCATCCCGGCGCTGGATCTGAAGCTGGGGCTTCCGGATGCCGGCAGCGAGCCCGTGACCTCTCCCGTGCGCGAGACCTACGACCTGATCACCGAGCACTTCGGGCCCGGATTCAACGGCCCCCTCCTTCTCACCGGCCCGATCGCGGCGAACACGGATCCGATCGAGGTCATGGCCGACATCGCGAAGAAGGTCGGCGAGCTGGAGGGCGTCACCGACGTGCCCTTGGCCGTGCCCAACGCCGACGGCACGGCCGGCCTGATCACGGTCATCCCGGCGAGCGCACCGGAATCGGAGGACACGAAGCTCCTCGTCCGATCTCTCCGCGCCCTCGCCGTCGAAATCGAGTCCGAGCACGGTGTCGACCTCTCCGTCACCGGGTACACGGCTGCCGGGATCGACGTGTCCGCCCTGCTCGCCGATGCGCTCCTGCCGTACATCGCGTTCATCGTCATCCTGTCCCTCATCCTCATGACCATGGTGTTCCGTTCGATCTGGGTGCCCGTCAAAGCGACTGTGGGCTTCCTCTTCACCATCGGGTCCGCGTTCGGCGCGGTATCGCTGGTGTACTCCTGGGGCTGGTTCGCGGAACCTCTCGGAGTCGAGCAGACGGGACCGGTGATCACCTTCATGCCGATCATCGCGCTGGGCGTCCTGTTCGGGCTGGCCATGGACTACGAGGTCTTCCTCGTCTCAGCGATGAAAGAGGAGCACGCCCACGGCACGGGTGCGCAGGCAGCGATCACGCACGGATTCCTCCGCTCGGCACCAATCGTCACCGCGGCAGCACTGATCATGTTCGCCGTCTTCGCGACGTTCATCCCCGGCGCGGATGCGACGATCAAGCCGATTGCGCTGGCACTCGCCGTGGGCGTGTTCGTCGACGCGTTCGTCGTGCGAATGACCTTCGTGCCCGCGGTGATGAAACTCCTCGGCGAGAACGCATGGCGAATGCCGAAGTGGCTCGAGTCGCGACTGCCGTCATTCGATGTCGAAGGGGAAGGGCTCGACCGTCGCCTGGCAGACGTTGCCCAGACGCCCGCGCCTTCGGGCGAGACCACGGTCACCGAGGTCTCCGACCAAGCGCGGACCTGACGGAAGAAGCTCAAGGCGGACGCGGCCAAACTCGCGGCGCGAAACGACAAGCTCCGCCAGGACCGGCGCTACCTCACCCCCCACCTGGCAGGACGCCTACAAGACGTCGGTCGTGACCACCCTTGACTCCGACGTAACGTCAGAGTCTCTCCTGGTCGTATGCCCCTCGAACAGGACCTGTTCGTCGTCTCCCATCTCGCGTCGCAGCGGCGGAGTACGGCTCCACGGTCCTGGCCGGGTTCGGCGTCGCCGGAGCCGGATCCTCGTGCTGTCGGCTGTGATCGTCTCGTGCGCTTCGCGCGACCTGAAGTCAAAGGAGCCGTCCGAATGCTCAGCAGTGAGCTCGCCGAACTGGTCGGCGTCACCGTCCGCACGTTGCGCCACTACCACCAGATCGGGCTGCTGCCCGAGCCACCACGCTCGGCCGGGGGATACCGGAACTACGACGTCGGCCACCTCGTCCGGCTCCTGCGCATCACGAGAATGACCGCTCTCGGCGTACCGCTGTCCGCACTGCCTGCGGTGCTGGACGATCCGGCGGCCGCAGGCGGTCGAGTACCCCATGGCGCCCCCCTGCTCTATCGCAGATAAGCAGCAGGAGTCGCCGGTGCCGCGGCGGGGGGTTCTCCCAGGACGGCCTCGACCTTGTCGCAGGTAATCGGTCACTATCTGCGGTAACTGACCATGATCGGCTCTACCGCTGATTTCTGCATCCGGACTCCTCGAAGGCCTACCGCCAGAATCCGGCCCGATCTTTCCTGGATGCCTACCTGAGGGAGCGGCGAGCCACCGCGGAGATCGAGCGGAACTGACTCTGGTCCGCGAAGGCCGGCGTTATGGAGTGAGGACCACCTTGTTGCACTCGTCCTGCTTGTTCTTGAACAGTTCGAACGCGTGCGGCGCCTTGCTGAGCGGCATCCGGTGCGAGATGACGAAGCTCGGATCGATCTCGCCTCCGCGGATCCGCTGCAGCAGTGGCTCCGTGTAGCGCTGCACGTGGCACTGGCCGGTGCGGATGGTCAGTGACCGGTTCATGACGGTGCCCATCGGGAACTTGTCCACGAATCCGCCGTAGACGCCGATGACGGACACCACGCCGCCGTTGCGGCAGGCCATGATGGCCTCGCGTAGCACGTACGGGCGCTCGGTCTCCAGCCGGGCGGCCTGCTTGGTGCGGTCGTAGGCGTACATGGCCGGAGTCGGATGGTGTGCCTCCATGCCGACGGCGTCGATGCAGGCGTCCGGGCCGCGCCCGCCGGTCATGTCGCGCAGCGCGTCCAGCACGTTCACCTCCTCGTAGTTGAGGACCTCGGCGCCGGTCCGCTGGACCCGCCTGAGCCGGTACGGGAAGCGGTCGATGACGATGACCCGGTCGGCGCCGAGCAGGAACGCGCTGGCCGCGGCGAACTGCCCGACCGGCCCCGCGCCCCAGATCGCGATCGTCTGGCCCGGCTTGATGTCGCACATCTCCGCTCCCATGAAGCCGGTGGGGAAGATGTCCGACAGGAACAGCACCTTCTCGTCCGGCAGGTCGTCCTCGACCTTGATGGGACCGACGTCGGCGAACGGGACGCGCACGTACTCGGCCTGCCCGCCGGGGAAGCCGCCCAGCATGTGGGAGTAGCCGAAGATGCCGGCGGGCGCGTGGCCCATCAGCTTCTCGGCGATCCCGGCGTTGGGGTTGGAGTTCTCGCACACGGAGTAGAGGCCCTCTTCGCAGGCGAAGCAGGCGCCGCAGGCGATCGGGAACGGCACTACGACGCGGTCGCCGACGTGCAGGTCGCGCACGCCGGAACCGACCTCGACGACCTCTCCCATGAACTCGTGGCCGAGCACGTCGCCCTTCTTGACGGTCGGGATGTAGCCGTCCACGAGGTGCAGGTCGGAGCCGCAGATCGCGGTGGAGGTGACGCGGACGATCGCGTCGCGCGCGTTGAGGATCTGCGGGTCGGGAACGTCTTGGATCTCCAGGCGGTTGCGGCCCATCCACACGTTGGCTTTCATGCCCGTCCTCCGATCGGTTGTGCGGGACGCTGGTGGAGCTGGCGCAGGGCGCGGTGACCCTCGGGGCTGCCCTCGGAGCGGACCACCTCGCCGGTCTCCATGACCTGCTTGAAGCGGCGCAGGTCGTCGCGGACCTGCTGCTCGGGGTGCTCGCCGAACATCCGGGCGACGGCGGCGGCGAGCTTGTGGCCGGGCGCGCCGTACTCCAGCGAGACGTCCACGACGGTGCCGCGCCCACCGGGGCCGTCGCTGAAGCTGACCAGGCCGGCGGTGGAGACGCCGGTGCCGGGCACCGACCGCCAGGCGATCAGGTCGTCGGCCCGCTCGTCGATGATTTCGGCCTCCCACTCCAGGTCGACGATCGGGCCCTTGGCCTTCCAGCGGGAGCGGCGCTGGTTGATGGTGCGCACCGAGTCCAGGTGCACCATGAAGGAGGGCAGGTTTTCCAGGTCCCGCCAGAAGCGGTAGACCTCCTCGCGTGGCTTGTTGATGGTGATGGAGGCGCGCACCTGCAGCGGGCCCTTGGCCTTGGCGGTGCCGCCCCGGGCGCAGGCGACGTCGAGGGCGGTGATCCCGGCGACCGCGCCGAGCGCGGCCAGCACGCGGATGCGGCGGGCGCCCGTGCGGTTGGCGGCGGCCTTGCCGAGGACGCCGAGATCCATCGTGTCGCCGGCGACCCTGGTCCACGCCCATTGGGCGGGGCTCTTGGCGCCGAGCAGCAGCGCGGCGTGCAGGAGCTCGCGCCCGCCGACGAGCCTGGCGACGGTCGTGGCCTCGGGCGCGTCGTCGACGCCGCACAGGCGGGTCACGGCCCGTGGCGCAGCCAGTTGCGCCACGCCCAGCGCGAGGCTGGTCCACCCGAGCGCACGGGCGAATTTGTTGATCATCATGCCTCCTAACACAGGTTGCGGTGGTATGTGCGCACGCCGCAGGTGGCCCCGGTCTGCCGACGCCCCCGCGTCTACCGTCTCCTTCCCCCCGACAAAGCCGATGACACAAGCAGATTCAGGCACGAAAGGTGCAATTCGCCTGGATGGCCGTCCACGACGGGTTTCGCATCTCGCGCCGGACCTGCTGACGGCCGAACAACACCAGGCGGTGTGTGACGGCGCCCGAGCAGGCACCGGTGGTTCTAAAACTGACGATCATCGTTGACACCTGAGTATCCGACCCACTACGGAGATCCACATGTCTCAGCCCAGCCCTCGCCCGATCGTGAGGCCAAGGGGCGCCTGGCGGTCATCCGGCACGTAGAGGAGGTCACCGGCAACGTCGCAATGTCGTACCGGTACTTCGGCATAGCCGGCACCAGAGCAGTCCGGGCCGACCGGATGCCCAATCCGCCGCCGGCAGACGTCCCCAAACGCAGGAGCAGCCTGTCCAGCCCGTTCGACGAGCAACTCACCAGCGGCGCTGTCACCGCGGTGCGTCGACGAACACCGGTTTTGCCGGCACGGACAGCGACGGACGAACGTTCGTGATCGACGAGGTCACGCCCGATGTGCAGCGGCGGTGAACTGCGGGCCTTTGGCGAACTCCTGCACGATGCGCTCGCAAAAGGCCGGCAGGTCGTCGGGCGACCGGCTCGTGGTGATGTTGCCGTCGGTGACGACCGGCTCGTCGACCACGTCGGCCCCGGCGTTACGCAGGTCGGTGCGCACGCTCGGCCACGAGGTCAGCCGGCGACCCCGCGCGACGTCGGCCTCGACGAAGTTCCACGGGCCGTGGCAGATCGAAGCGACCGGCTTGCCCGACTGGACGAACCCCCGGACGAACTGCACCGCGGCAGGTTCCATCCGCAACTTGTCCGGGTTCACCGTCCCGCCCGGCAGGAGCAGCGCCTCGTAGTCGTCGACCGACACCTCGCCGACCAGCTGGTCTACCGTGAAGGTGCCGGCGGCTTCGAGGTCGTGGTCGCGCGCCTGGATTTCGCCGCTGGTGATGGAGACCACGACGGTGCTGGCACCGGCGTCGTCCAACGCTTGCCGCGGCCGCTCCAGCTCGACTCGCTCCACCCCGTCGGCCGCGAGGATGGCGATCCGGCGTCCGTTCAGCTCTCCAGCCATGTCAGGCACCCGCCCCCGCCATCGCCGGGTGCAGAACGACCTTCGTCCAGCCCTCGTCTCGCTTGTCGAAGTGCTCGTAGGCCTCCGGCGCACGGTCGAGGGGCAGCTCGTGGCTGACGATGAAGGACGGTTCGGCCTTGCCCGCGGCGATCAGGTCGCGCAGCTGCCGATTGTACTTCTTGACCGGAGCCTGGCCGCTGCCGATGTGCTGGCCCTTGAACCAGAACATGCCGTAGTCGAAGGCGAGTTTGCCTTGCTTGGCCAGCTCGTCGCCGGCCCCGGGGTCCTGGGGCACGAAGACGCCGACATTGCCGATCTTCCCGGTGAAGCGTACCGAGGCGACCAGCCGGTTCATCGTCAGGTTGGGGTGCTCCTGGCCATCGGGCTCGTGCGCCTGATAACCGACGCACTCGCAGCCGTTGTCCGCGCCCAGCCCCATCGTCTCCTCCAGAACGGCCTGCACCGGGTCGACCTTCGAGTCGTCGATGGCGATCGCGCCGATCGACTCGGCCAGTCGCAGCCGGTCGGGGTGCCGGTCGACGACCATCACCTTGCTCGCCCCCCGGATGGTCGCCGAGAGGGCGGCCATCAGCCCGACCGGACCCGCGCCGTAGATGACCGTCTGGTCGCCGGGCTGCACGCCGGCCATCTCGGTGGCGTGGTAGCCGGTCGGGAAGATGTCGGCGAGCATCACGTAGTCGGTCTGGCGCTGCTCGGCGTCCTCGCCCAGCCGTAGGCAGTTGAAGTCACCCCAGGGCACGCGCAGCAGGTCGGCCTGTCCGCCGCCGTACGGGCCCATGTCGGCGAAGCCGTACGCGGCGCCGGCCATTTTCGGCTCAGGCTGGGCGGTCAGGCAGTAGTTTGTCAGCTGACGCTCGCAGTTCTTGCAATGCCCGCACGAGATGTTGAACGGCAGGACGACCCAGTCGCCCACCCGGACCTTGTCAACCCCGGCGCCGACCTCGATCACCTGCCCCAGGTTCTCGTGTCCGAACCAGCGGCCGGGCTCGAAGTCGGTCCGGCCCTCGTACATGTGCAGGTCCGACCCGCAGATATTCGCCGACGTGATCCGTACCAGGACGTCGGTCGGCCGCTCTATGCGCGCCTCCGGGACTTCCTCGACGTTGACCTGTCGAGGTCCCTTGTACACGACTGCTTTCATGTTTTCCTCGCATGCGGTTGATTGCGCAGGATCGCCTTGCCCGTCGACGACAGGGCGAGAGGTTCTACGCCATACAGCAGGTCAACGGTTCATTCCTCCTTTCCTGCTCGCCGCGACCGCACCCCTGGGCGGGTTCGGCGCTGAATTCACCGGGCGTTCGAGGCGGGCCCGTTCCGAGCTGATCGCCGAGGCCGTCCCGGCCGCCTCAGAGCAGCAGGTCGAAGACACGTGTCGTGCGCTCCCACTGCTCGGTCGCGGGGTTCTTCACCTCCGGATCCACGATTTTGAAAGCCTGAGCCAGTGCCACCGACAGGCCGCCGACGATCTCGGGCAGGCGGCCGACGGTCTCCTCGCCGATCGACAGGTCGAGCGGAGGCAGCGTGGCGAGCTGCTCCAGGATGGGTTTCAGCTCGATGTCCTCATCGAGGAGGCGGAACCGGTGGATGCTCTCCTGGAGGCCCTTGGTGACGGGTAAATCCCAGGGTTCGACGATGTCACGACGGTTCGCCTTGGCGTGGGCCTGGCCGATCACCAGAAGGTCGTGGAGCTTGTCGTTCACGAAGTCGCCGTAGCGCCGGAGGTCGTCCTTGTCGACATCGACACCTGCGGCGCCGCGGAAGAAACGTTCGAATCTCGACACCGCCATGACAGCCATGGAGGTCTCCTTCCTTCCGGCCCGGAGTCACTCTCCGGCCTGGAGATAGTCGTGGACCAGCCGTACGGCCATGGCGCCTTCACCGACCGCCGCGGCCACCCGCTTGACCGACCCGCTCCGCACGTCCCCGGCCGCGAACACGCCCGCTCTGCTCGTCTCCAGCGGAAACGGCCGGCCGGCGGAGTCGGGCGTGCCTTCCTTACCGGACCGGGTGGCGTCCGCGCCCGTCAGGATGTAGCCCCGCGGGTCGAGCGCGATCTCGTCGGTCAGCCAGGTGGTGTGCGGCTCCGCGCCGATGAAGATGAACATCGCGCGGGCCTCGATCGTGCAACGCTCGCCGGTGACGTTGTTCTCGGCGACGACCGCGGCGAGCCTCTCTTCCCCCATCAGCTCCCGGACCTCGGTGTTCAGCATGATCTGGATCTGGGGGTGCCGTTCGATCTCGACGGCCAGGTAGCGGGACATGTTCCTGGACAGCGCGTCCTCGCGCACGAGCAGCCGGACGCAGGCGGCGTGCCGGGCCAGGAACAGGGCGGCCTGGCCGGCCGAGTTGCCTCCGCCCACGACGACGATCGGATCCCGCTCGCACATCTGGGCTTCGAACATGGTCGCCGCGTAGTAGACACTCGTGGGCTCGAACCGTTCCAGGTTCCCGACATCGAGCCTCCGGTAGCGGACGCCGGTCGCGACGATCAGGGTGCGCGCGTGGATCGTGCCACCCTCCCCGACGGTGACGATGTGATCGCCCGCGTTCAGGCGCAGTCCGCAGGCTTGTACGGGGACGCGGAAACCCGCGCCGAACTTGCCGGCCTGGATCGCCGCCCGCTCCGCCAGTTCGCCGCCGGAGATCCCGGACGGGAAGCCGAGGTAGTTCTCGATCCGCGAGGAGGTACCCGCCTGGCCGCCCGTCGCGACATCGTCCAGAACCATCGTCGCGAGGCCCTCCGACGCCCCGTAGACCGCCGCCGCCAGCCCCGCCGGCCCGGCCCCGATGACGAGCAGGTCGCATCGGGTCTCCTGCACCCGTGGCGCGAGGAGCCCGACCGTCCGGGCCAGCTCCGCGTTGCTCGGGTTGCGAAGCACCCTCTCGCCACCCCAGATCACGACCGGGGTCTCCTGCGGGGTGACGCCCATGCTCCGCAGGAACCGCTCCGCCTCCTCGTCCTGCTCCAGGTCGATCCACCGGTGCGGCAGCCGGTTGCGTGCCGCGAACTCCCGCAGCCGCCGGGAGTCTGCCGAGAAGCGGGAGCCGATGATGCGGAAGCCCGCCCCCAGGCCGATGAGCATCGTGCGGCGGATGAGGTAGGCGCGCAGGATGAGGTCGCCGAGTGCCGGATCCCCGGCGACCAGGTGGCGGAGCGCGTCGGCCGGCACGGCGAGAACCTCGCCGTCCTCGGCCACCACACCGGTGACGAAGCCCACCTGGCCGGTGAGCACGTTGAGCTCTCCCAGGAACCGGCCTGTCCCGTGGACGCCGATCACCTGGTCGTCCGCTCCGAATCCCTCGACCGTCGCCACCTTGCCGGCCAGGATCGCGAAGAACTCGGTGCACGAAAGACCCTCCACGTACAGGACCTCGTCCCGGCGGACACGGCGCCGCTCGCCGTGCGGAGCCAGTGCCTGGAGTTGCGCGTCGCTCAGCCGCGGGTAGGCCCCCTGCGGGTCCGGCGTCTCGCAAAGCTCAGGCGGCCAGCGCATCGTCCACCCATTCGCGGAGGGCGGGAGCCGGCGCCGCCCCCGATCGCCGGCTGAGGACCCGGCCCTGATCGATCACGACAAGGGTCGGGACGGCCTGTACGGTGAAGCGCTCCGAGAGCCGGGGCGCTTCGTCCACGTTCACCTTCACCAGCTTCAGGCGACCGGCAAGATCGGCCGCGACCTGCTCCAGCGCCGGGCTGACCATGTGGCACGGACCGCACCAAGGTGCCCAGAAGTCGACGACCACCGGGACCTTGGCCGCCTCGACAACCTCGCTGAAGTCGTCGTCCCTGGCCTCGGTGACCCAGGGAAGCGGCTGGTGGCAGTCGCCGCACCGCGGGATTCCCGAGGCGACCCTGGGCAGCCGGTTCTTCCGCCCGCATTTCGAGCATCGGACGACGCTCGCGTCCTTGGTCTGTGACCGCATGGTCAGACCTCCGGATTCCCCTACGTCATCGAGAATGTGCCGCCGGTCAGTGCGACATGGATGACCGCTCCGTCGAGGGCGTCGTCGGCGACCGGTTCGCCGGTCTCGGCGGCCGCTCGGTGACTCGGTGTCCCGATGACGAGCCGCTGCTCAACCTCCCCCACATCCCCAAGCTATCCCCACCGCCAAAGACGCTTTGCAGCACCCCCAATGCTGACCAGCGGTTATCCCCGAGTGTGATCCCTCGAGATCACCGCAGGCCGGCACCACTCCGCCGGAAACGACCAACCCGAGTACGGCTACAGCGCCACCATCACCGTCGCCGCCCGCACCCGCTCGGTTCTCGAGTTAAGAGCCCAGACTCCACACCTGTTATCGACGAGCAGATCTCGACCACGCTCAACCGCTACACGCACGCCTCACGCGACCGCAACAACAGGGCTCGCACGGTATTCGCCGACTTCTCCCTGACCTCCTCCCAATGGTCCTCTCCATAGATCAACACCCGAACACGGTGAAGACCCGATTCCACGAGCTGGAGTCGGGTCTTTCGTTCTCTCGCCCCATAAAGGGCTATGACGGCGAGAAGAAGCACCACATGGGCGTGTTCCGTCTCTGGCTTCCCTCACAATGATCATGTGATCGACTACTACCGCGATTTCTTCGAGCGGCATCAGTGGCTGGAGGACGGACTCTCCTGGACCGTCGTGCAACCCCTCAACGAAGAGATCACTGTGGACGACCTCCTGCGACGACTGAACGGAGGCCTCGCCCCCGAGCAGCGCGTCATGGAGTATCCCCGAGAAGAGGCCGGGGAAGAGAACCGCCCCGTCCTCCTCGTCTCCAAGGGAGAGGGAACCTGGGGTTTCCTCGAACTCGCCTACGGCTTCGGCCTGTCCGACCGCGTCCTCACCGCACTCAGCGCGGAGTCACGCGTGTGGATGGTGACCTGGCACTTCAACGGGGGTTACACGATCCTCCACGCGGCCAGCGGCGAGATCAGAGCGCGGATGCGCAACTTCCTCTTCGCCCAGTACGCCGTTGAGGAAGGCGATCCAACTGTCCTGGCCGGCTTCCGTACCATGCTCGACGGCCTCGACCCGGAGGACTACTCCGGCAAGCGCAGTGCGGCGTTCGCCTTCATCGAGGCGGCCACCGGCCTGGGCTTCGAGAGCGACTGGCCGGATGTGGTGGACGTCCCCGTCGTCATCCTCGACAATCCTGGTGCCTGACCCAGTCATAGGCCGATTTCCTCGTCACGGTGGTGCGGCTCGCCCGCTCCGAGAACGTCCGCTGACTTTTCGCTGACTCCAGCCTCGGAGCCCTCAGCGGACACCGCACCGCGCGATCGCGGCCACCAACGACCTGCACATCACCTGAACAGCGAAAAGGCCCGACTCCACGAGCTGGAATCGGACCTTTCGATCTTGTGGAGATGAGGGGATTCGAACCCCTGACCCCTTCGATGCGAAGCCAAGTCATCCGGCCTGGGGCCTGGCCTTTGCGCTACTTAAGCTGCGGGGACAGTCCTTCGTCGTCCGTGATCGTCCAGCCTCGTCCGTCGTCGTTGTCACCCAGCTGGTCACTCAGTTCTTCGCGGGTCGACTCCCCCGGTGCGCCACGAAGCTCCCGCGCTGAAGCAGAGTGACGGCACGTCCCTCGTGACGGATCATCCGCTCGCGCGTTCGCCCACCGGACCGGAGTAACCGAGTTGCGAGGTCTCGGCCGGGACCACGATGTCGGCAACCTCGACCGGCCGTCCATCGGCGAGATAGGTCCGCTGGATCGTCAGCACGATGGACCCCGGCGAGATACCGAGTCGCTTGGCCTCTCCTGGAAGAGCGGCGCGTGCACTGACGTCCTCAACCCAGTCATCGACGATCACCCCGATCTCGGCCATCCGGTGCGTCACCCCGTGGCCGGCCAGCGGCCCGTCCTCCGGCATCGCCACGATCGTGCCTCTGGTCAACTGCAACGGCTCGTAGGAATCCGACAGCATCCAGACCTGATCACCGGCCCGGAAGACGTATCGGGTGTGCATGACGTCATCGCGGTCATCCTCGGGCTCGTCGAGAGCAAGCCGGGCACGCACTTCCGGCGACGCGCGCACCGTAGCGGACTCGTACTCCCAGCTTCCGGCCATCGCCTGCTCAAGCATGCTCGCGGCGAACGGTGAGCCGGCCTTCCGCTCTCGGTGCCAGGAGCGGGGAATCCTCCGGACCGGTGGCCGCTCCCTCACGAAGGTGCCCGCACCTGGGCGGGAGATGACATGCCCTTCCTGAGCGAGCTGGCGGATCGCCTCACGGATGACGCCCTCGGCTACACCGTGCTCGGCCGCCAGGTCTTGGCGCGCGGGCAGGCGGGTTCCGGCAGGTAGTTCGCCGGTGACAATTTGCCGCCGTATGAGCGCGACGAGCTGAAGGTACCTGGGCTGATCCACTCCACCAGGTTGACATCCGGATATCCGGCTTGCAAGCTGTACATCCGACTAGCGAGCCGGATAGCCGGATCGCTCTTCTCCTGGTGGTGATCATGTCGACCTACTCACAGGATTACGCGCCGTTGCCCGGCAGCGTCGACGCAGCCGTACAGCACGCTCGCACCATCGCCAAGCAGCACCAGCCTGACCGCATCGATGACGCCGAACAGGTGGTGCGCGCCATGGTCTCCGACTCCCTCACCCGAACCGAACAGGGCAGCGCCATCCGCCTCGTCACGACCATCGCCCCGAACTGCATCCGCTTCGAGGTTCGTGACCCGAATACGCCGAAGCCGGGTACTCCCAGACACTCGGACGTATGGCAGCTAGTGTCCGCGCTCGCTGACCGGTACGGATCTCGCAGCACCCGAGACGACCACATGTCGTGGGCCGAGCTGTACGTCCGACAGGTGGCACCCGTATGACCCTCGTGCTGCCTGACCCGAGTCTGCCGATCGACGACGCCGAGTGGCTGAAGATCCTCACCGAAGCCTTTCCCACCTGGAGCTTCTGGCACAGTCCCGCCGGCTACTGGAGAGGCACCCACCACCAAGAGCTGACGGAGGAGCAAGCCGCTCCAGAGTCCCCGTTCCGACGCACCGTGGAGGCCGAGACCGCGCGGGAGCTGGCAACCGAGCTCGCCAGGCAGGAGATCCTTCGGGGTGCGTCGGCATGAGCTCCGATTTCGGCACGCCTCACGCGGCTTGCGACCACTGCGGTTACGACCTTGAGCGGAAGTCCGTGCTGGACGGGATCGTCTATCTGAACTGGCGCCTGGATCCGAAGCTCGATCGAGTCGCCTGCACGGCCAGCCCAAGCAAGAGGCACGCACCCCGCCATAAGACGTCCATGAGCACTCGCCGAGGGGACAGCGAGCTTCCATGATCCCCCGGCTGCCGGTGCCTATTGAGGCGGCGGCGGTCGGGCCAGACCCCCGCGGGCGGGTGCGCGCAGGCGCTCACTCGCGGGGTCCGTGGTCCCGCTCCGACCTGGAGGGGAGAGCCGTCCCAAAGAGCGGGACGGCATGGGGCGGGACCACCCACCTCGTCCGGCAGGCAGCACCCCCCTCGCACTGCCGGACCCCGGGTCCTCGCCTTCCTTCCCCAGTCAGGCGAGGGCCCACCTGTACACCGACGGGCGCGTTACCCATCCCGCCCTCGCCATCTCTCTATGAGGCGAGGGCTTCTCTCGCTCACCGGAGACCAGATGCTTCCTCGTATATCCGTCTTGGACCGCCTCCGCTTGCGCCTCCGCCGAACGAAGATCCGCCTACGTCTCCGCAGAGCCAGGCGGGCCGATGCGGCCATCGAGGAGTTATTGCAGGAGATCGACCGAGATCCGGCGAAGGCCATGGAGGCATTACAGAAGCGCTTCCCGCACGCCGACGACACCTGACGTAGAAGAAGCCCCGACCCGGCGGGGAGTAGGGGTCCGCCCTATTTCGCTTTTGTACACGCAGTCTCCAGGCAGGCGGCCCGCCCCGTCATCCGATGGCAAGGGGACCCGTACCGCAGGGCCGCCAGGCCCGAGGAACGGAAGCCCCGCGGCAGCATGCCAACGTTGTCGCTCAGCAATCAGCCAGAACGCTGGATCATAAGAACAAACTCGCACTTGAACCTGCGACCCCTTGACCCCCAGGACGTTGGAGTAGACGTTTTCCCAGCTCAACGGCCTTCAGGTAGCCATGGACGGCGTTTAATGACGTGCCGACTGTTCGGCTGTATGCATGACGTGTGGTCCCCGCATGGTCCCCGCCTACGGCCGATACTTCAACCAATCACCCAATATCTGCCTCCCCGTAGGCCGCCTCCTCTACGCCGGGATCGCCCTAAACCGAATAGCGACGCGAGCGAGTAAGCATAACCTGTCCCCCCCAGTCCGCTACCACTTTCGCGGCAATACTGAAGGTTCTACCTTGCGTCTCACCCTAAGTTGCCTCCCTAGGCTCGAACTTCGCCATTTAGGCAGCAGGAAGCGTCTCACCTTCGGAAAAGACGACGAAAAGGAACTAACGACCTGAATGACTGGCAGCACCTAAGCGTGTTGGCTACTAAGCTCTGAATCGAGGCAAATCTCTTTGGCTGATTTCATCAACACGCTATTATCGGTTCACATTAATTTCGCTTTCGATTTATTGACTCTCTGTCTTTAAAGGAGAAAAAGTGTCGGAAATCATTAACTCTACGACTCTCTTCAAATCTTCGTTTTGTGAAGCATCAATCCATTGAACAGCATAAATAGTCGGATATCTAGAGTCACTTAGCTCGGATAAGACTCTTTGGGCCTCTCTGGTCATTTCGCGGTTAGTGACGAAGAGTATAGGCCTAACCCCGCGACCATACCGTCCGATAATTTCCCTTAGATGAGAAGTTGGAATCTTTCCCGTTGAACTATACTTAACAATAAGATTAGCAGAAAAGTCGCCGATGCGAATGGTTCCATCAACGCCAGTGCGGTCAATAGAATACTCGAAAGCATGTAGGCCGGGATAGGCTATCTGAATATTCGCCAAGAGTAGCCGGTAGTAATTTTCCATCTCACGAACGTTTCTGTACGCCTCATTCGAGACCGCGGAGCTCGGCAAAGCCAGAACGCGCGGATTTTCTTCATGATCCCAATGAATAATAATATTTGGAGGCTCTTTTTTCCCTGATTGCGCCCACTCCCAGCCCAATCGTGAACTCTCTGAAATTACTCGCTCCATCGCTTGGCGACGCACCCGCTCAGCAGCAAGCCTGCTCTCTAAACCAGCTACACCACCTTCATGCCCCCCATCACTATCGCTACCGAGAGACTCAATTTCAGGAACTATTTCTTCTGAAGCCTGAACGGCTTCGCCTAGTGCCTCCTCCAGATTTTCTTCAGCACTCCCTACTTTTATACGAGCCCCTGCCGCTTCGAGCTCCACATCCCTTTTGAGAAGCAACTCATTAATCGGCTTCCTCAGAATAAGCACAAGCGCCACCATTACTATGGGCCAGGAGAAAATTACTTTGGCGTACTCCAAACCCAGTTTCCACCACTCCATCAAGCTATAATGTCCTTGCGTTGAGCTTCTTGTCTACAAATTCGCGACATCTCGTTGCAGCAGTCATCAACGCTAAGCTCGACCGCATCGAAGCTTAAAGTGGGGCGGTGTGGTCATCTCCTTGCCGGGCAGGCGTAGCCATACCAGACCGGACGCGCCAGGTCAGGCCGTCATTCGCGTGTACCTGTTCCCGGTGACCTTCCTCGTTCGCTGGTTGTCCTGCTCGCACAATGACGGCTTGACCTGGTAGGGCTGGTCTGGTGTCCCTTGTGGTGACCGGTAAGGAGATGACCGCGGCGCCCCTCCCGGACCCGCACATCTTTCCCCCTCCATCTCCGCAGCCGGGGCCGGGGTCTGGGGCGGAGCCCCATCGCTCTTCTCTCCTCCCACCCCCCTTCCCCATCTCTCACCTCTTCGCTTGCGTCGCCTGCCGTGCTCTCCAGGCTCATAGTTCGGCTCGTCGCCGTCTGCGTGGTCATGTGCCTCCCCTTCACCTCTCGGAGAGATCCCATGAGCACCAAGCGAACTACAGCCGCCATCACTGCGCCGCGACGACTTGTCGGCGCGGACAGCGCGCCGCCGCCGGCGGACCGGCCGAAGAGCCGCAGCCGCCGGCGAGCGAGCGCGCGGATCCAGATGCAGCTTCATCTCATCGGGTAGGTCTCCAGAGGAAACATGCGGTCCGTGAATGGCTATCCGGGCTGCGCTGTGCCTCCCCTCCTCGACCCCGTGGTCTCTCGGGATCACCAACCGCCCCGCCCCGCCCTCGTCGTCTTCGCTGTCTCCTGCTTCCGCCTGGCGGGTGTTCCCTCTGCTGCGAACCCCGTCTTGCTTCGTCGTCAGCATCCGGCGTAGAGCCCTATCCCCTTCTCTCCCTCTCCGTCGCGCTGCTTCCCCGCTCTCCGGACCCGGCAGCATCTCCACCGCGTCAGCGGTGGCTTGATGACGTAGAGAAACTTTGAACCATGACTGCTCTGGCTCGACTACCGGCTTGCCCTAACTGCCTTAGCGAGTTCCCGCATGCTGCTGGTCACCGCATTTGCTCCGGCTTTGGCAAGGCTTGCTTCCTTTCCAGGCGCGTTCGCGTAAGCGATGCTCAGGGCTCCAGCGTTGGCCGCGGCCTGCATGTCGAAATCGGAGTCTCCGATCAAGACGGTCTCCCCCGGCGGCACATCCGCCATCTCACAGGCTCGAAGCAGCGATCGGGGATGTGGCTTCATCTCGGCCGGATTGCCGATCGGCCGGCCGACGACCCCGGCAACCTGCTCCTTCAGCTCAGCCAGACCAAGGAAGCTCTCAATCGCGGGCTCGGAGTTGTTGCTCACGATCACTACGGGCCGGTTTGCCTCGGCACAGGCATCAAGAAATTCCCGCACTCCCGGCGTGATCTCGGCGCAGCCTGCGGCCTCGACCTCGTAGCCGATGAACACGGTCTCCACCTTGTCGACCAGGCTCGGCGCGAAGAATGCTGTACGGCGCAACACCTTGAGCGGGTCGTCCAGCTCCGCGACATCCTGGGGAAGCTCTGCTCCCTCGTCCTGGAGCAACTGCTTGAGCCGGGCCGCGACCACAGGTGCCGGCAAACCGGCGAAGACGCTGCACACCGGGCCGTCGAAGTCGAGAAGAACGGCACGGGACTGTCGGAAGATCTCCGTCAGTGCCTCGGTCACAGCTCGACTTCCCGACTGATCGTGGTCCACATGCTTTCGAACCACATGCGAACCTGAGCGACGTACTGCGACTGCATCGACGAAGCGTCCTCGGTCACCTGGTAGTGGAACAGCACCGCGTCCTTGCCCATGACGTCATACAGCTCGTGTGGCTCGCCCTTGATCCGCACCGTGTGCTTGACGACCGGGTAGAAGCCGAAGAACACCTGTTCCCGGTTGATCACGTAGAACTTGAACGCCGGGGTCGTCTGGTGGACGCGTACTTCGACGGATGCGGACTTCACCAGTCCGAGGTCCGCCAGCTCGTGGACGGCATCCGCGATGGCCTGAGTGCTGCGCTGCTGGATGCGGTGGGCACGTGCCCGAATCACCGGGTCGTCGCCGAGGTCTTCGGCCCGGCACGGCAGGGACATCGGCTGGTCCATGTCCGGGACCAGGATGCGGATGGCGATGGAATCGGGTGTGAGTCGCCCAAGACGAATCTTGTCCAGCGGCTCCTGGAGCATGCCCTGAAGCGTCTCTCCGGAGAAGCCGGCGAAGTCGATGGCGACGTTGGCCGCCTCAAAGGCGTGCTCGATGTGCGGGCGAAGCTCTACCGGCCGCTCGGTGCGCTCCCGGACGAACACGCCGCTCCCCTGGCGCGACACGATCAAGCCTTCGTCCCGTAGTAGGCGGATGGCCTGCTGCACGGTCATGCGCGCTACGCCGTACTGCTTGGCGAGTTCGGCCCCTGAGGGCAGCTTCTCCCCCGGCTCGAACTTCTTCGTCAGAATCGCCGCGCGCAGGGCGCTTGCCACCTGCTGGTAAGGCGGGCGCGGGTTGTCAGGGTCGAGACTCATCACGCAAATCAGTCTAGTTCTCCTAGGTCGCCTAGGCCAATTCCCCTTGAAGGGTTGACATGGCTAGCCATGCTGGTCAACATTGATCCACAGCCAACCTGGCTAGGCAGGTTAGACAACTCAAGGAGTGATCCACATGCGCAACATCCCCGTCGACCTCTCGGCCCTGGCGTTCATTGTCGCGGGCGAGCCTGAGCCCAAGATCGTGGACCGCGCCACGGGCGAGGTCAAGAAGGATGCGGAGGGGCGGGAGCTCTACACCATCCCGCTCCTGCCCAAGCCGAACGACGACCGACGCAACCCGGTGATCGTGGTGACGTTCCCCAGCGAGACGTTCCCTCAGATCCCCGAGGGCGTGCAGGTCGTCCCGGTCGGCCTGGCCGCGTTCTTCTGGTCGATGAACGGCCGCTCCGGTCTCGGCTTCCGCGCCGAGACGATCCGACCGGCCGTCGTCCGAGCCGCCTGACCGGTCTGACGTGTGCCCCTGGAGCGGGCTCGCCTGGCAGCACCGCCCGCTCCGGGGCCTCCTCTCGCCTACACGAAAGGACGGCTCTCATTATGTTCGAACGTCTGCTCTGGCTGACCCTGGCTGCGGCCGTGGTCACCATCCTGCTCCTGTGCTGGCGCAGGTGGCATCGTCCCTCGTTCTGGTTCGCGGTCGGCTACCCGCTCGCCGCGATCTCCGTCCGCGTCACCTGGCGCAAGGTCGCCCTCGGCTGCGGGCTCACCAAGAAGCGGCAACGGTTCTGGTTCACCACCGTGCCCGGCCTGATCTCCTCGACCGGCACCGTACGGGTCAAGCGCAGGTTCCAACGGGTGACGGTGGACACCAAGCCGTGGATGTGGCTGCCGCTACCGACCCGGCACGGCTGGCGGGTCACCGTTCACACCCTAGAAGGACAGGTACCCGCCGACTACAGCGCGGCGGCGGAACGGTTGGCGCACTCATGGGGCGTTCACGCGGTTCGCGTCTCCTCACCTCGACCAGGGCGGGTGGTGCTCGCTGTGACCGTTCGCGATCCCCTGGTGCGCATCGACGACCTGCCGCCGTCACCCGACCTGCTCAAGGTCACGGTGGGACGGCTGGAGACCGGTCACCCCTGGGAGATCGATTTCCGCACCGTCCCGCACTGGCTGAACGCCGGGGCCACGCAGTCGGGCAAGTCCAACCTGGCCAACGCGCTGATCGTCGGACTGGCCTCGCAACCCGTCGCGCTGGTCGGCTTCGACCTCAAAGGCGGTGTGGAGTTCACCCCGTACTCGTCCCGGCTGTCGGCGCTGGCCACTTCGCGCACCGAATGCGTCGGCCTGCTCGACGACCTGGTGGCGCTGATGGCCGACCGGATGGAGACGTGCCGGGATGCCGGGGCGCGCAACCTCTGGCAACTGGACGACCACCACAGACCGGTACCCGTCGTGGTCCTGGTCGACGAGCTGGCCGAGCTGTACCTGATGGCCGACAAGAGCGAGAAAGACGAGATCGCCCGCACCTCCACAGCCCTACTGCGGATCGCCCAGCTCGGACGGGCCTTCGGCATCTACCTGTTCTGCTGCGGCCAACGCATCGGCTCCGACCTCGGTCCCGGCGTCACCGCTCTGCGCGCCCAGTGCTCCGGCCGTATCTGCCACCGCGTCAACGACCCTGAGACCGCGACCATGACACTCGGCGACCTCGACCCGGCCGCCCTGGTCTCCGCTCGCGCGATTCCCTCCGAGACACCCGGCGTCGCGATCGTGGCCAGTCAAGACGGCCAGTGGTACCGCGCCCGTTCCTTCTACGTCTCCGAGACCACTGCCGAGTACGCCGCTCAGCGGCATGCTCACCTGACCCCCTCGTGGGCCGAGGTCATGACCCCTCGCCTCGGCGACACCGTGCGGGACCTGCACGCAGCCTGACCTCATTCCCTGCGGCCCGATGTGAGCCCTGATCACGCCATGTCCTTACCCCTCCCATGCCCGAATCCGGAAAGAGGTGACTCGCGATGACCAGTCACAAGCCTGGTCGCGTCCGTTCCACGCTGCTGGATTCCGCACCGATCGTGGTCCTGGCCGTCATCGCGGCGGTAGGTTCCTTCACCCACATCTCCGAACTGGCGGCCGAACACGGCCAGCGCGGCTGGCAGTCCTGGGCGGTCGCGGTGTGCATCGACCTGATGTGCGTCATGGCCGCCCGCGAGCTTCAACGCGACAAGCGCACCAATCGCCCTCGACGGGGACCGATCTCCTGGCCCGCTCTCGTGCTGGCCGGCGGAATCGTGCTCACTCTGGCCGCCAACCTGGCCAGTGCCGAGACCTCGGTCTGGGGATGGATCTGCGCCGCGATGCCCGCGGTGGCCTTCCTGGTAGCGGTCTCCATGCTGGAACGCCGTGCCTCCCATCGGCCTTCGTCGCCAGCTGTCATCGACCCGGTCTCGGTTCCCGTCCCCGAGATCGACGCGACTCCCATCCCTGCTCCTGAAGCCGCCGAGAGTTCTTCAGGCAACCAACCAGGCTCATCCCCCGCACTGCTCACCTTCGCCCGGCGGCTGGCCGACGAGCACAGCGCCAAGCATGGCCGACCCGTCACGGCAGACCTGCTCCGAACCCGTATGGGCATCTCCAGCGATCTCGCCGCCGACCTGCTGCGGCAGATCGCCACCGATCCCGCCTGACAGAAAGGACTCGACCCGTCATGACCCTGCCCGACCTTCCACACCTGATGGAGGCGGCTCGCGCCTGGGCCCGCGGCTCCTACGCCATGGAGGCCGCCGTGGAGCTGCTGATCCACCACGGCGCCTGGCTGTACCGGAGCGACTTCCTCCGCATGGCGGTGGAGTACGCCCCGGCCGGCTACAGCCGGATCCCGCTCGCGGTCATCTCCTGGGACACCCTCTACGCGGCACTGTGCAACGGTCTGCTCCCCTGCTCCAACTCCGAGGCGGCTGTCCTGCGCATCGCGCTCAGCATCGCCGCGGGCCACCCGGTCGACCTCGGCCCGGCCATCACCCGCCTGGACACCATCAATCTCGCGTACGTCCTGGCCGCCGTACGGCATGCCGGTGGTGACCGGTCCGCCTGGGCCGTCGCCGAACGGGACGCGCCATGACCCGGCTGGTGTGCCCCTTCTGCCGATGCTGCGCCCGCTACGGCTGCGAGATCGACGGCGACTCGGTCGGCTGCGACCGCCTCGACACCACCGACGACGCGCCTTGCCCCTGCACCCGTACCGAGGAATCCGAAAAAGGAGAAGACCTGCCGTGATCCACGCCTACGCCTGCGGCACCTGCAACGGCACCGGCCTGGTCAACGACGACAGCGACACCAGCCCCTATCAGGTCGCGGTCATCTGCCTCGGCTGCGACGGCACCGGCATCGATACCTGAACGACAACGCCACCACGGGGCGGCTCAAGCCTGGCAGCCCGCCGCTCCGTGGGGCGTTCCCTCCGCTCACTTGCAAAGGAACCACCAGTATGCGCCACCAGCCTCGCGCGGATCGCGACTGCCGCGACTCCATCCGCGTCCGTTTCACCCATCGCCACAGCAACCGAACGACCACCGACGACGGCCCCGGTTTCGAGGACACCGGAAAGGAGGACGAGTGACCGAACAGCCCACCCACATCGGTGACCTCATCGGCCCGGTCATCCGGGACCTGGCTCAGCACTCCGGCCGGGATCTGACCCGCTGGCTTCACCAGGTCGAGCGGCTGCGCGGCTGCTCCGACCCGATCCGCCTGACCGGCGAGGTGTCCACGCTCGACTCGACCACCGGGGAGATCCTGCACAGTTATTCGACTCGGGGCGAGCCTCACGGGCAGTTGCTCGTTCGCTGCGGCAACCGGCGGGCTTCCCGCTGCCCGGCCTGCGCCGAGACCTACCGGGCCGACACCTTCCACCTGATCCGGGCGGGCCTGCTCGGCGGGGACAAGGGTGTACCGGCCACGGTGAGCACGCATCCGCGTGTTCTGGCCACCCTCACGGCCCCGAGCTTCGGCCCGGTCCACCGTGGTCCCGACAAGCATGGCCAGGCCGACATCTGCCACCCTCGCCGTAACGGCCCGGCCTGCTTCGGGCGGCATGTCTCCGGTGACCGGCGCATCGGCCAACCTCTCGACCCCGGCACCTACAAATACACCGGCCACGTCCTGTGGAACGCCCACGCGAGCGCGCTGTGGCATCGCTTCGGGATCTACCTCCGGCGACACCTGGGCATGGCGGCCGGACTGACCCGTGCCGAGTTCAGCCAACAGGTCCGACTGTCCTTCGCCAAGGTCGCCGAGTACCAGGCGCGCGGAATCGTCCACTTCCACGCCGTGGTCCGCCTTGACGGTCGCGCTTCAGAAGGCGAGATCGACGCACCACCGGCCTGGGCCACCGTCGAACTGCTCTCCGAGACCATCGAGTCCGCGGCGAAGGCCGTACGTCTCGACGGCCCCAGCCTGGACGGCGAAGACCCGCAAGAGCTGCGCTGGGGAACAGTCGACGTGCGGCGCATCGAGTCGACCGGCCCGGACGGGTCCACTCTCCCCGAGGCGGCGGTGGCCGGCTACGTCGCCAAGTACGCCACGAAGGCCGCCGAGACCTCCGGCACCCTCGACCGGCGGGTGAAACGGTCCGACCTCGCCCGACTCGAACACCAGGGCGTCACCGAGCACGCCGCCCGGCTGATCCGTACGGCATGGCTCCTCGGCGACACCGAGGCTTATCCCCACCTCGCGCCGCTCCGGCTCCGGCAGTGGGCGCACATGCTCGGCTTTCGCGGCCACTTCTCGACCAAGAGCCGGGCCTACTCCACCACCATGACCGCCCTGCGTCGCGTCCGCCTGGAGTACCGCCAAGCACGCGACCTTGAGCGGCTGCCGTACGACCCCGCCGCCACGCTCGTCCTCGCCAACTGGAGGTACGCCGGACAGGGCTACACGGCCGGGGAATCCGCTCTCGCCTCGTCGCTCTCACACCAGGGAGGAACCATTGGCCGCTGACCTGATCTCAACCACCGAGGCCCGGCTCTACCGGGTGTCCGACGCCATGCGACGGCTTGGGCTGAGCCGCAGTGTGCTCTACGAGCTGATGCGCTCGGGGCGACTGCGCTCGGTCAAGGAGGGCCGTACCCGGCTCATCCCAGCGTCCGCCATCCGCGAGTACATCGCGCTCCTGGAGCAGGAGGCCGTCTAATGACCGAACGACGTAGCCGCGGGGACGGCGGGCTGCACTGGGACGAGACACGGCAACGCTGGATCGCTTCGGTGACGGTCGGCTACACCCCGGCGGGCAAGCGGATCGTGAAGAAGGCCAGCGGCAGAACCAAGACCGCGGCCATGAAGAAGCTCAAGGAGATCATCCGCGACTATGAAGATGGACTCCTCGTTTCCTCGACCGGCTACACCGTGGCCGACGCCGTACGAAACTGGCTGGAGTTTGGGCTCAGCGGCCGAGGGGCCGCAACAGTGGACAAGTGCTCGATTCTCGCGAACAAGCACATCATCCCTGGCCTGGGCGCGCGGAAGCTCGTCGACCTCACGGCGGACGACGTTGACCGCTGGCTGGCCGACAAGGCGAAGGAGCTGAGCACGCGGACCCTCCGCGAACTGCGCTCGATCCTCGTCCGGGCCATCTCTCGCGCCCAGGCTCGGGACAAGGTGAAACGGAACGTCGCGCTGCTCTGCGAGATCCCCAGGGGAACGGAGGGACGTCCCTCCAAGTCGCTCACCCTCGACCAGGCGGAAGCCGTGCTCAAGGCGTCCGAGGGTACGGCGCTGCACGCCTACATCGTGCTCTCGCTGCTGCTCGGAGCTCGTACGGAAGAACTGCGGGCGCTCACCTGGTCACACGTCGACCTCGACGGCACCCCGCCCTCCATCATGGTCTGGCGGTCGGTGCGGGAGGGCGGCGACACCAAGACCCGCAAGTCCCGGCGAACACTGGCCATACCGAAGCGCTGCGCCGACGCGCTCAAGTTCCACCGTGAGCGTCAGGAGGTGGCCAAGCGGGCGGCCGGTGACGACTGGCAAGAGAACAACCTTGTGTTCGCGTCCAAGGTCGGCACGGAGCTCGACGCGCACAACGTCCGGCGCTCGTTCCGGGCGGTGCTCAAGAAGGCCGGTCTGAACGAGAAGGAGTGGACACCCCGGGAGATGCGGCACAGCTTCGTCTCGCTGCTGTCGGACTCCGGAGTACCGCTGGAGAACATCTCCCGCCTGGTCGGCCACCGCAACACCTCGGTGACAGAGACGGTCTACCGCAAGCAGCTCCGCCCGATGCTCCTGGAAGGAGCTGAGGCCATGGACCAGCTTTTCCCGGACTGACTATGATCGCCAATCCGAACAAGATTACGAAGGATGTCGCATGTGGCCGTTCCGGAGAAAGAAGCATGAGCAAGTTGATCTGGAAGAGCGGTCACCAGAGCTTGGGATCAAGTACAAGGACCTGATGGTGATGCATCAGCTCACCAAGGCAGGAGCTGATCTTGAGCAGCCTCGTCATGTGGACTTCTACTTGTACGCCCCGACCCTCGATGCCGCTCAGAGCATCGCCAAGGAGGCCAACGGCGCCGGCTACGGCTTGCGTCCCGAGATCGGGAAGCCCTCCCCGGAGCATCCGGACAGCTGGCCGGTGACCTGTGAGACGACCGCAGTGATCTCGCCTGACTTCGTGCGGGAGACGGGCAACCTGTTCGACGACCTTGCGGCTCGATATCACGCCGAGTACGACGGTTGGGGAGCCGCAGCCACCCCGTGAGGCGTAGTCACTCAGTTGGTCACTCAGCAACGCAGAAGGCCGCTCCCGATCTCTCGGAAGCGGCCTCTGACCTGGGTGGAGATGAGGGGATTCGAACCCCTGACCCCTTCGATGCGAACGAAGTGCGCTACCGGACTGCGCTACATCCCCAAGACGTGGACTAGATTAGCAAACTTCCAAGGGCACTCGCGCCATCCGGAGCGCGGGTCAGTCGCCGACCGCTCGGCGGGGTGTCTCCGCGTACTGGTCGAAGAGCTCGTCGCGGAGCGCGGCGAGGTCGATGATCTCGGCCACGGGGCGCTGGGCCTCCAGCAGGGCGGCGCGGCGGCGGGCGCGCTTGGCACGTTCCGCGTGGGCCTGAGCGATGGCTACGCGCCGCTCGGCGTCGATCTGGACCGTGACCCTGAGAATGGCCATGTAGATCCCCAGGAGCACCACTGAGGGCGCCACGCCCCACCAGGGGATGACCTGGACGGCGGCCGTCACCACGGAGGCGAGCAGGAGCAGCACGCACCAGAGCGTGAGGCGCCTGCGCTTGGCCACCTGCTTGCCTCTGCGGCGAAGCTCCGCACGGCGACGCTCGGAGAGAACGCCACCGGTGGCGGCCCTGCCGGTCGCGGGCTTACCTGCCGAGGATCCGGCGGGCGTCGCCGCACCCCCGGAGGCTGCGGAGGTCCCGGAGACCGCGGGCTCCGACGCCGCCTGGACCCCCGCAGGGGCTTCCTCGGCGCCACGCACCTCCTCGGCACCGGACGACGCGGCGTCATCCCCCTCCAAGGACGAAGGAGGCGGGGAGGACGGGTCGGCGGAGGGGACGGGCAGGGGCTCGGCGAGGGTCTCGGCGGAGTCCTCGTCGATCACCCGCTCGTCGTAGGCGTACGGCTCGGCGTCCTTGTGGGTCTCGGGGAGGGTGTTGCGGTCGCGGTGCAGCCACATGGGCACGAGCACGCACAGCCACATGACGACAATGGCCAGATAGAGGACGACACCGCTGCTCACGACCACCTCCGGGCAGCGTGAGGACAGGGGTGGTCTCCCGGCGTCCTCAATCTGCTCATGTCACGCACCGTAAGACCGCGTGTCACTATTTGACGAGCATTCGATGCGGTGTGTCGCGAGATCTTCAAACCTCTTCGTGGGGAGTGCCGCCGTGGGCGGCTGCCTCACGGTCCCGTCGCCACCGTACGAGCAGCCCTCTTGGCGCGTCTTCGACCGTGAGCGCGTAACAGATGTGGTCGCGCCAGGCGCCATCAATATGCAAGTGTCGACGTCTGACCCCTTCTTCCCTAAAACCTAGCTTTTCAACCACTCTGCGGCTTGCGTGATTTTCTGGGCGGATATTGGCCTCGACGCGGTGTAGCCCGGTGGTGAAGAAGCAGTGGTCGACGGCCAGCGCGACCGCGGTGGGGATGATCCCGCGACCGGCGAGCGCGCCGTCCACCCAGTAGCCGATCTGGGCCGATCTGGCCGAACCCCAGACGATGGCGCCCACCGTGAGCTGTCCGGCGAAGGCGCCCTCGTAGGTGACGACCCACGGCAGCGCGAGCCCTTGCCTGGCCTCCCTGCGCAGGGTTCCGGCCATGGAGACGTAAGGACCGAGACCGGTCTTGAAGAGGGGGGTTTCCGGGTTGCTCGGCTCCCAGGGGCGAAGCCAGTTCGCGTTGCGCAGCCGCGACTCCCGCCAGACGCGTACGTCCCGCAGTCGCAGCGGCCGAAGTCCTACCGGGCCTTCCGTCAGGGTCACCGGCCAGCCACGAAGTCGATCCACGCCCTCCATCATCCCCCCAAGAGTGCCCGTCGTGCCATGTGAGCCGGGCAGACGGGTCAGCGGGGGTGATCTCCGCCCCTGATCTGGTCCACGGCGTGCCTGAGCACGGGAGACAGCACCCCCATACCGTCGCGTACCCCTCCCGAGGAGCCCGGCAGATTGACGATCAACGTGCCGCCGGCCTGCCCGGCGAGTCCACGGGACAGGATCGAGGTGGGCACCTTGTCCCGGTTGACGTGGCGGATGGCCTCGGCGATGCCCGGGACCTCCCTCTCGATCACCCGCCGGGTCATCTCCGGGGTGAGGTCCGCGGGGGTCAGACCGGTGCCGCCGGTGGTGACGATCACGTCGTACCCCTCGGCGACCCCCGAGCGCAGCGCCGCCTCGACCGGATCGCCGTCGGGGACCACCCTCGGGCCGTCCACGTCGCATCCGGCCGCCGTGAGCAGTTCGGCGAGCAGCTTCCCCGAGGTGTCCTCGTACGTCCCCGCGGCGGCCCGGTTGGACGCGGTGATCACCAGAGCTCTCATGGGCTCATCCTTCCAGGACCGGTGAGACCCGGTCTTCTCGGAGGTCCGCTCTTGGGTGGAGACCCGTTGACGGACCCGGCCTCGCGGATCGGGGCTTCGTGGTTCGGCTGCGCGTCCTCGCGCCGCATTCGGAGTCCGGCCGCGCGTCCTCGCGCCGCGCACTCGGGGGCCGGCCGCGCGGCGCGGGGACGCGCACGCCGGGACGGGACGGCACCTCCCAGCCAGAACGCCAGGGCGTCGGCGCCTCAGGGGCGGGTCCAGATCCCCGTCTTGCCGCCGGTCTTCTCCTCGACGCGGACATCGGTGATCACGGCCGCCGGGTCGACCGCCTTCACCATGTCGATCAGGGCGAGCGCGGCGACGGAGACCGCGGTCAGCGCCTCCATCTCGACGCCGGTACGGTCGGCGGTCTTGACCCGCGCCATGATCTCCACGCCGTCGTCGGCCACGGTCAGCTCGACCTTCACCCCGTGCAGCGCGATGGGGTGGCAGAGCGGGATCAGGTCGGGGGTCCGCTTGGCGCCCATGATCCCGGCGATCCGCGCGGTGCCGAGCGCGTCGCCCTTGGGAACCTCGCCCGACCGCAGCAGCGCCACGGCCTCGGCGGAGAGCAACACCCTGCCGGTCGCGGTCGCCGTACGAACGGAGACGTCCTTGGCCGAGACGTCCACCATGCGCGCCGCGCCGGTCTCGTCGATGTGGGTGAATCCGGTCACTTCGCTCCGCTCCCCGCTCGTTCGTAGGCTCCGCTCCCGCTCGTTCGGGAAGAGGTGACCTCCACGGTCCTGCTCGTCCAAAGGCTCCGCTCCCGCTCGTTCACAGGGGGATGACCTCCACGTCCGCGCCCTCGGGGAGCTCGGTGACGTCCTCAGGCACCACGATCAGCGCGTTGGCCGAGGCGAGGGCGGCGAGCTGGTGGGAACCCTGCCCGCGCACCGGGCCGACCGTGCCGTCGCGGCCGAGCACGCCCCGCAGGTAGGAGCGCCTGCCGGCGGGTGAGCGGATCGGGCTCGTGGTGACCGCCCGTACGGTCGGCGTGGGCTCGTCGGGCAGGCCGTTCATCTTGCGCAGCGCGGGCCGGACGAACAACATGAACGACACGAACGACGAGACCGGGTTACCGGGCAGCGCGAAGATCGGTATTTGGTCCTCGCCGACCACGCCGAAGCCCTGGGGCATGCCCGGCTGCATCGCGACCCGTTCGAAACGGACCGTGCCGAGCGGGCCGAGCGCCTCCTTGACGGGCTCGTACGCCCCCATCGAGACGCCGCCGCTGGTGATCACGAGGTCGGCCCGCAGGAGTTGCGCGTCGAGCTGGTCGAGGAAGCCGGCGGCGTCGTCGCCGACGATCCCCGCCCGGTAGCCCTCGCCGCCCGCCTCGCGGACGGCGGCGACGAGGGTGAAGCTGTTGGACTCCCAGATCTGGCCGTCTCCCAGCGGCAGTCCGGGCTCGACCAGCTCGGCCCCCGTGGAGATCACGACCACCCTCGGGCGTGGTCGTACGAGAACCCTGCGGCGGCCGACACCGGCGAGCACCCCGAGCTGGGCGGGCCCGATCGGAGTGCCCTCGGGCAGGACGACGTCGCCCGCCCGCACGTCCTCCCCGGACCTGCGGACGGCGTTGCCCTTCTCGGCGGGGCGGCTGATCGTGACCTGCGCGGTGCCGCCGTCGGTCCACTCGACCGGGATCACCGCGTCGGCCCCGGCGGGCATCGGGGCCCCGGTCATGATCCGCATGACCATGCCGGGGCCGATGGCCTGCACTCGGCCGTCTCCGGCCGCGATGTCGTCGATCACCGGGAGCGTCACCGGGGCGTCCGCGACGTCCTCGGCCCGCACGGCGTAGCCGTCCATCGCGGAGTTGTCGAAGGGGGGCAACGGGATCGGGGCCGTGACCTCTTCGGCCAGCGTGGTGCCCTGTGCCCGTTCCAGCTCCAACTCCAGCGGGGCGAGCACCCGCACGGTGCCCAGGATGTCGGAAAGGTGGTCGTCGACTGATTTCATGGAGCTCATCGCGAGGCCAGGAACTCCTTGAGCCAGGGCATGAACTCCGGCGCCAGGTCCGGGCGTTCGGCGGCGAACTGCACCACCGTACGCAGGTAGTCGATCTTGTTACCGGTGTCGTAGCGGCGGCCCCTGAACAGCACGCCGTGCACCGGGCCGCCCTGGTCGTTGCCGCGCCCGGCGAGAGTCCGCAGGGCGTCGGTGAGCTGGATCTCGTTGCCGCGTCCCGGCGGGGTGTTCTCCAGGACCTCGAAGACGGCCGGGTCGATCACGTACCGGCCGATGATGGCCCAGTTGGACGGCGCCTCGTCCGCCGGGGGCTTCTCCACCAGGTCGGTCACCCTGACCACGTCGTCCTCGCCGGTGGGTTCGATGGCCGCGCAGCCGTACAGGGAGGCCTGCTCCTGGGGGACCTCCATGAGTGCGATCACGCTGCCGCCGTACGTGCCGCGCACCTCGATCATGCGCTTGAGGAGTTCGTCTCGGGGGTCGATGAGGTCGTCGCCGAGCAGGCAGGCGAAGGGGTGGTCGCCCACGTGCTGCTTGGCGCACAGGACCGCGTGGCCGAGGCCGCGTGGCTTGCCCTGCCGTACGTAGTGGAGGATGGCCAGGTCGGCGGGCTCTCTCACCTGGGAGAGTCGCTCGTCGTCTCCCTTGGCCTCCAGGATCTCCTCGAGCTCGTGGGCCCGGTCGAAGTGATCCTCGATGGAACGCTTGTTCTTCCCGGTGACCATGAGGACGTCGAGCAGTCCGGCGGAGACGGCCTCCTCGACGACATACTGGATCGCGGGCTTGTCGACGATGGGCAACATCTCCTTGGGCGTCGCCTTGGTCGCCGGGAGAAAACGGGTGCCCATACCCGCTGCGGGAACGACGGCTTTCGTCACAGCTTCGAAGTCGGCCATAACCAAAACCATAGTGGAGGGACCTGTGGACAAGCAGACGCTGCGTACCACAATCGAGGGGGCACGCGCCTCGATGTCCGACGAGCAGCGGCATGCGGCCTCCGTCCAGATCAGGGAGTCCCTGCTGGACCGTCCCTGGGTCCAGATGGCCGGGCTGGTCGCGTGCTACTGGTCGATCGGGACAGAGCCCGCGACGCACGGGCTCGTCTTCGCCCTGTGGAAACACGGCGCGACCGTGATCCTGCCCGTGCTCCGCGACGACGACGATCTCGACTGGGCGGTGTACGACGGCCCGGACACCCTCGCCCCCGGCCGTTTCGGGATCATGGAACCGGTCGACACCAGGCGCGGGGTCGATGCCGTCAGGACCGCGGCCCTGGTGATCGTGCCCGCGCTCGCGGTGGACGTCTCCACCGGCGTACGGCTGGGCAGGGGCGGAGGCTCCTACGACCGCGCACTGGCCAGGGTCGGCCCGAACGTGCCGACGGTGGCGCTGCTCCACGAGGGCGAGTTGCTCGGCGGTGCTCGCGACAGCGGTTTCGACGACGCTCTCGACAGCGCTTTCGACGGCGCTTTCAAGGGGGTGCCCGCCGAGCCCCACGACGTCCCGGTCCGCTACGCCGTGACCCCCTCGGGGATCTTCAGGACCGCCGCCGCCGGAGTGTGACCTATCACTCAGCCGCCCGGACTCCGTCAGAAGCCCGGGCGAGGTGCCCCGATGGGATCGACCTGCGAAACCCCCGCCGGGTACGGGGTCGAAGGCCCCGGAACGCGCCGGGAGGCGTCCGTCACCTGGTCGTGACGGCCTTTGCGAATGCGACACAATGGTCCCCGGAGTGAGAGAGGGGGCCAGATGGGACTGGACGTCTGGCTGCTTCTCGGCGCCGGGATCGTCATCGCGGCCATCGTCGCGGTGCGCGTCGCCCATCGCAGCGGACTGCCCAGCCTCCTCATCTTCCTCGGCTTCGGGCTGATCGTCGGCGAGGTCGGGTTCGGGCTGCAGCTCGAGAACCCGCAACTCGCGCAGGAGATAGGCCTGATCGCGCTCGCGATCATCCTGGCCGAAGGCGGTCTCACCACCACCTGGAGCCACGTCAAGAACGCCATCCCCACCTCCCTGGTGCTCGCCACCGTCGGCGTGGGGGTGAGCATCGTGGCCGTCGCGGTCCCGGTGCATCTCATCCTCGACATGGACTGGCGGAGCGCGTTCCTGCTCGGCGCGATCCTCGCCTCCACCGACGCCGCCGCCGTCTTCTCCGTACTGCGCCGCCTGCCCCTGCCGCCGCGCCTCGCGGGCATCCTGGAGGCCGAGTCCGGCTTCAACGACGCCCCCACGGTGATCGCCGTCATGCTGCTGAGCACCGCCGCCTCTCCCAGCCTGGGAGTGGCGCTGTTCGACGTGCTCTTCGAGCTGGCGGTGGGCGCCGCCGTCGGCCTCGCGGTCGCCCCGCTCGGCGCGTACGCGCTGCGCCGCATCGCGCTGCCCATCTCCGGCCTGTACCCCATCGCGGTGCTCGCGCTCGCGTTCGTCGCCTACGCGGGAGCCGTGCTGCTCCACGGCAGCGGCTTCCTCGCGATCTACCTCGCGACGCTGGTCATGGGCAACTCGCAGATGCCGCACCGCGCGGCCTCGCGGGGCTTCGCCGAGGGCGTGGCCTGGCTCGCGCAGATCGGCCTGTTCGTGATGCTCGGGATGCTGGCCAGCCCTTCCGAGATGCCGTCCTCGCTCGTACCCGGCCTGGTGGCGGGGCTGATCCTGGTCGCGGTGGCCCGCCCCGCGTCGATCATCGTCTCCTCGCTGCTGACCCGGCTGCTCCGCATCGACCGGCTCGGCTGGCGGGAGCAGGCGTTCCTGTCATGGGCCGGGTTGCGCGGCGCGGTGCCCATCGTGCTCGCGACCATCCCGTGGGCGTCCGACTCCGTTCCCGAGGGCACCGCCAAGTTCATGTTCAACGAGGTCTTCGTGATCGTCATCGTCTACACCCTGCTGCAGGGGCCGACGCTGCCGTTCGTGGCGAAACTCCTCAAGCTGACCAGGCCGGAGGAGGCCCGTGACCTGGAGATCGAGTCGGCGCCGCTGGAGGAGCTCAACGCCGACCTGCTCCAGGTCAAGGTGCCGCCGACGTCCAAGCTGCACGGCGTGGAGATCTTCGAGTTGCGGCTGCCCAGGGACGCCCAGGTGACGTTGATCGTACGGGAAGGCCGTTCGTTCGTCCCCGCCGACTCCACGAGGATCAGGGTCGACGATCAGCTCCTCGTCGTGGCCACGGCCGCCTGCCGTGACGTGGTCGAGCGCCGGATGCGCGCGATCAGCCGCAGGGGCAAGCTCGCCGGATGGTACGGCGAGAAGGGGACGTGACGCCCTCGCTGGCCCTCTGAGCAGGGGATTCACCCTCGCCACGGCCTCATCCGATCGGAATCCGGCTACGGAATGCGAGGACTCCGACTCGCGTTTAAGCTTGTCAGCTGCATACCATTAGCAGTCGCGCCACTAGAGTGCCAATCGGCGCGGATCACACGAGGAGGAGAGCGTGCCCACCTACCAGTACGCCTGCACCGCTTGTAACGACCAGTTCGAAATCGTCCAGAGGTTCTCCGACGATGCTCTCACCGAGTGCCCGAGCTGCGCGGGCGACCTGCGCAAGGTGTTCTCCGCGGTCGGCATCGTCTTCAAGGGCTCGGGCTTCTACCGGACCGACAGCCGATCGTCGTCGTCGAGCACCGTGACCTCCGCGAACGGCTCGTCGAGCGCCTCGGGCTCCTCGGACTCCGGCGCCTCGAAGTCCTCCGACTCGTCGAGCTCGTCCTCGTCTTCTTCGTCGTCCTCGTCGTCGAGCTCCTCGACCTCGTCGGACTCCAAGCCCGCGAAGGCCGCGAGCAGCACGGCCGCCGCGGCCTCCTGAGCCGCGCGCCCGGAGCCGTTTCCCAGCCCTCTTGCCCCCGTCCCCAGCTCCTTCACCCCCTCCCCGCCCCCAACCCCCTCAGCCTCTTCAACCCCCGATGATTACCCGGCGAACTCGGTTATCCACAGGCCGTCATCGGGGGTCCTCAGTGGTCGGTTCGTGGCGCTAGCCTCAGCTTCATGGTCACTCGCGCGGACATCGGGGTCATCGGCGGCTCTGGTTTCTACTCCCTGCTCGACGACGCCACAGAAGTCGAGATCACCACGCCGTACGGCCCGCCCAGCGACGTCGTCACCGTCGGCCGCATCGGAGGGCGTTCGGTCGCCTTCGTGCCCCGCCACGGTCGCGACCACCGCTTCCCACCCCACCGCATCCCCTACCGGGCGAATCTGTGGGCGCTGCGTTCCCTCGGCGTCCGCCAGGTCCTCGCCCCCAGCGCGGTCGGCTCGCTGCGCGCCGAGATCGGTCCCGGCGCCCTGGTCGTTCCCGACCAGCTCGTCGACCGCACCATCGGCCGCCCGCAGACCTACTACGACGCGGGCGGCGTCGTCCACGTCTCCTTCGCCGACCCCTACTGCCCTCTGGGCCGTGCGGCGGCCATCTCCACCGCGCGTTCCACCGAGGGCTGGGAGACCGTCGACGGCGGCACCCTCGTCGTCATCGAGGGCCCGCGCTTCTCGACCCGCGCCGAGTCCCGCTGGTTCAGCGGCAACGGCTGGTCGATCGTCGGCATGACCGGCTTCCCCGAGGCGATCCTCGCCCGTGAGCTCGCCCTCTGCTACACTACGCTCTCCCTCGTCACCGACCACGACGCCGGGGTCGAGGCGGGCGAAGGAGTCACCCACGAGGAGGTCCTCTCCTTCTTCGCCACCAACGTCGGCCGCATGCGCTCCCTCATCGGCGACGTCGTGGCCGCACTCCCGGAAAAACGCACCTGCCCGTGTCCCAACGTCCTGGACGGCCTCAAGCTCCCCTTCGAGCTCCCCGGCTGACCATGCCGTGGCGGCCGTGCTGTGCCGTGGCGGCCGGGCCGTAGTCGCGCCGGGCCGCGGGGGCCTGGCCTTGGTCCACCGCCACTCCGTCACTTGGCGGAGTGATCCCACCACCCATCGCGGGCACCGCGCCGCCCGACTCCCCACCCTGGAGTCAGCCATGCGCGCTCTGCGCCGCTTCCTCGGCCGTCGTCACCGTCTCATCGCGACCGTCGTCGCCGCTTCGGCGATGGGCTGCGCCATCCTCGCGCTGCGCCAGGACACCGCCTCGGTGACCGTCCTGGTCGCCGCGAGGGATCTGTCCGGAGGCGTGCTGGGGACGGCCGACCTGATACCGGCTCCGCTGAGACCCGGTACGGTCCCCGACGGCGCCCTGAGGCCCGGCACGCCGTTCGCGGGAAAGGTCCTGACGGGTCCCGCGAGGCGAGGGGAGCCGCTGACCGACGTCCGCCTGCTCGGCCCCGGCCTGCTCGCCGCCCACGGCCGGGGAACGGTCGCCACTCCCGTACGGGTCGCCGACCCCGAGACCGCGCGCCTGCTCTCGCCGGGTGACACGGTGGACGTGCTCGCCGCGACCTCGGCGTGGGAGGGCACCGCCCCGGCGACCGTCGTGGCCGAGGACGTCACGGTCCTCGCCACCCCGGCCGGGGAGTCGGAGCGGGGCGCGCTCGTCGTGCTGGCCACCACGCCGGCCCAGGCCACCGAACTCGCCTCCGCCCAGGCCGGCGGGCGAATCTCCATCACGATCGGCCCCCGCACGGGATGAGGTCTCCCTACGGGACTTCACCATGGCCGCCTACCGCGCGGGGGAGGCTTCCCGACGGCCCTCCATCACGACCGCCTCCCGCACGGGACGAACTCTCCCGACGACGCCGCTCCGGCGCGATCGGCTGGGGTGGACCGTACCGCGAGCGACGAGGGTACGGCGGCCGGGGCCTATCCCGGCCACGGCCGCCGTACCCGCTCAGGGACGGTCGGTCGTCTCGGTGATCGTCCAACGCTGGACGATCGCGGTCATCTCGGCCTCGCGCATCTGGGACTTCAGGCCCTCGACGGTCCGGTCGCAGAGCAGCAGCGGTTCCGGGGTGGGCCAGGTGGCGATGGCGTGGAAGAGGCGGCTGCCGGTGCCGTACAGCACGGCCCAGCCCGGCCAGGTGACCTGCAGCAGTGCCGCCTCCGCGCGCGCCTGGTGGTCCCAGGTGTAGTGGGGGACGGCGACGGCGACCACGCCGTCACGGTGACGCCCGCGAGCGGAGGCCCGCCTGCTCGGAAGGCGGCGGATCACGAGATCCCCCATCCTTCGGCCTGCTTCTGGGCCTTCCTCGCGATGTTCTCCTGCCGTTCGGTCTCGGCCTGGAGAGCGTCGAGGGTGTCGGCGTCGACGGTCCTTTCGGCTCCGGCGTGGAACGCGATCGACGAGAAGGGCTCCTCGCGACTGGCCCACAGCCGCCCGGCGTCGCTGAGGATCAGCCGCCAGCCGGGGATGGCCGGTTCGGGGGCGCTGGACCTACCATCGTTCATTGATTGGACCTCCATCCGATCAAGGGCCCGTCCGGACGTTGGTAGCGGTGGACGGGCCCGCTTTGTGGAACGGGCGAGAACACGGAGGGGTGAACCGTACGGGCCGGGCGGCCGGTACGGAGACGGGGTGAGCGCCGCGCGGCACGGGGTGCGGGCGGTCGTTCGCCCGAGGTGGCGCTCAGGGGTGAGGGGCCGGGGTGTCCGGGTTGGGCGGGTCGCGTTCGGGTGTGGTGCGTTCGAGCAGAACGCGTTCCGGTGAGGCACGTTCGCGTGAGGCGCGTCCGAGTGAGACACGTTCAGGTGGGGCACGCGAGGCCGCCTGGCGCCTGGCCGGAGTCGGCCGGTTGGACAGGACTCGTGAAGTCGGGAAAGACGCTGAACGGTCACCGGGGCGATGTCCTCCGCAGCCCGGACCTCGGCTTGAACCTCGGCCTGGACCTGATCCTGCTCTGCGGGCCGCTGGGCGGGCACCGAGAGAATCACCTCGACAGGGGATGCGGGTGCGAGCGGCTCGAAGCAGGGCATGGAGCGGTTCCCCGTACGACGGGCCTCCAGGCGAATGTCCATCAAGGCGCCCGAGGGCTGCGCGTACTCGTGATCGGCGGGCCGGCCGGGGCAACTGTGCGCGTAGGGAGCGTGCCCGCAGGCGGCACACCCCATCGGCAACGGCGGCGCATCGGCGAAACAGCCGCAGCCGCTCACCACACTCCGGTCGAGCACCGGAGCACTAGGGTTGTTCACGGGTCAGGACTCACTTCCTGATCAAGGACCCGTCCGGTCGTTGCAGCGCCGGACGGGTTCGTTTTACCGGGCACGAGTTGGATGTGCACCAGGCTGTACCCTGGTGCACCACAGTTGAGCAGGGTAGAGCCTGAGCGGGTTAAGTAGGGCAAAGTGCAGCCCTCTACGGTACGGATCATGGAGTGGGACGAAGATCGCACAATCTGGGAGCAGCTCTACAGCACCCTTCGGACGCGCATAGAAAATGGTGAATATCGGGAAAGATCCGTCATTCCTAGCCTTACTCAGCTGGAGCAGGAGTTCGGTGTCGCCAGGACAACGATCCAGAAGGTCCTGCGCATTATGAAAGATGAATCCCTGATTCGCACCATTCCGGGCAAAGGAACGTACGTACGCCCTCAGAGTGAATGGCGACATAACGCACATAGCCCGGAAGAGTGACGATACGGGGAGCATCAACAACCCTCCAGCCATCGCGCGATTACCATGTCGCAGGCATCATCTCCCCGGACGACAACGAGACGCTAGGATTTCCGAAAGAATTTTAGAAACTTCTATTTTTCGCGGAAGACTGGATCATGATGGCTGGCTCGGGTCCGACGGTACGGCAACGCCGACTGGCGACAGAGTTACGCAGACTTCGTGAACTCCAAGGACTTACCGGGGAACAGGCGGCGCGACGAGTCGGGTGGCAGCCATCCAAGATCAGCCGTATCGAACACTGCACATCCCGCGTGAAGGCCGCCGACCTGATCGCTCTCCTGGACGCCTACGAGGTGTCAGGGAAGGTACGCCAAGGCTTGATCACTCTGCAGGCATCAGCCCGTGATCAGGGGTGGTGGGACGTCTACGGCGACCTACCGTCCGACTACGCGGGCTACATCGGCCTGGAGTCCGACGCCGCCGCGATCAGGTGTTACAGCATGCAGCTCGTACACGGGCTACTCCAGACCGAGGATTACGCACGAGCCGTCATTACGGCGACGATGATGTCTGAGGAACCGGCCGAGGAGATCGATCGGCGCGTCGAAGTCCGGATGACCCGCCAAGCCGCCCTGGGCAAGCCCGATCCCTTGCGCATCCATTCGATCATCGACGAGGCCGCGCTCCGCCGCGTAATGGGCGACCCCAAAGTGATGAGTGAGCAATGCGCCCACCTAATTACCCAGGCTCAGCAACCGCATTTGACAATTCAGGTCCTACCGTACGATGCCGGGGCACATCCCGCCGTTGTCGGCCCCTTCGCGATCCTTAACTTCCCCCACCCTCATCCAGACGTTGTTTACATCGAGGCACTGGCGAGTAGCATCTACATCGAAGCAGATACCGAGGTGCACCAGTACCACCAGGTTTTTAACCATCTATCCGCGATGGCGCTTAACCCCGATGATTCCCACACTTTTCTCCATATCATCGCGACCGCACCCTGAACGTACGGAGGATGCTGATATGCCGGACCTGGCAGCTACCCTCGCGTGGCGCAAATCCACTCTCAGCGACGGCGGTAACGGCTGCGTCGAGGTAGCCACCAACCTGCCGGGCCTCGTCGCCGTCCGCGACAGCAAAGACCCCTCCGGCCCGACGCTCACCTTCTCCCCTACAGCCTGGAACGACTTCTTGGCCGGCATCCGCAACGGAACGCTCTGACCTGCCCCGCGACGAGGAGCAACCATGACTTCCCTTGATCTGTCCGGCGCTGAGTTCCGCACCTCCAGCCTCAGTGGAGCCAACAACAACTGTGTCGAGGTGGCCACCAACCTGCCGGGCCTCGTCGCCGTCCGCGACAGCAAAGACCCCTCCGGCCCGGCGCTCACCTTCTCTCCCGCAGCCTGGGACGACTTCTTGAGCAGCATCTGCACCGGAAAGATCTGACCTGATCAGGGACAGTGTCCGCGAAACCGTGAGGCCCTTACAGCAGGGAACCGATTTCGGGGTCGTACTCCCAGTGCCAAGGCTCGAAGGGGCTGACGTAGGCCCACTTGGGGTGGATCCAGCCGTACTTCTTGCCGTTCGCCTCCAGCCAGTTGAACTCGGCTGAGCGGAAGCGTTCGACGCCCCCGCAGAGGTCGACGGCGAGTCCCAGGCCGTGGTTGCTGCGGCCGGGGACCGCTGCCAGGCCAGGGCGGCGGTAGTAGACCGACTGCTGCTCGGCCAGACTCCGGTAGCTGTCGGTCACGCACATCGGCTTGCCGAACTGCCGCTTGTACGCCTCGTTAAGGCTGATGAACGCGAGTGCGGCGTCCCCTCGCAGCTGGTTGCCGCTCTGTTGGAGCGGGCAGAGGTACGCCTGCGGAATCAGCCCGTTGGGAAACTCGCTCATCGAGGTCGCCCTGGTCGGGTCGCACCCGGCAGCCGGACGCCCCTTCTTGTCGATCTTGACGCCCAGTTTCACCAGGGCCTTGGTGAGGGACTGCACGATCTTCTGCGAGCGCGCCCTGAGCGTTCCGATCTCGGCGCCCATCTGGGCCTCCGCGAGGAGGTTGCCCGCCCTGAGTTCTTGCGCCTCACCCGCCAGGCGCTCCCGTTCCAACTGCAGACGGCTGCTGTCCTCAAGGATGCGGTCGCGCTCGGCGACGATCTGGGTGAGGCCGGCCATCGCGCGCAGGGTGTCGGCGTTGGACTCGCCGGATAAGAAGCCGGCCAGGTCCCCACCGGAGGGCTGCTGATAGAGGATCCCGACGAGGTCCGACAGCGGCTGCCGTACCTGGGCGAAGGCCCGCTCGGCCACCTGCAGCTCCCGCAGCTTGGCGGAGAGCTCCTTCTCCGAGTTGCGGATCTGGGTCCGCCGCTGCTCCAGGGCCTTGGTCGCGGCCTCCAGATCCTTCGCGGCCTTCTCCGCCTCACGACGCAGCTCTGTGAGGTTCACCGGATCCGCGGCGACGACGGTCTGAACCTCCGCAGGCGCTCGCTGCGCGACAGCGGATCCCGGCAGGAGGGACGTCAGCGTCGCGACGACGGCGATCAGACCCGCTGATCGACGAGGTGGCACGTTCGACCCCTCCGTTTGCGAACTCGTGACCTGGGTCAGGCACGCACGCTACTACAGCTGACCAAGTGAACGGGCCAGCTCTCCACAGCCGTTATGCGCCGAACACCCCTTTTTGGGACCGGACAAGTCAGGCTTCTTGCCGCGCGTGCTTCTTACAGACCCCCCAGAGCCACGTCCCCTTCCACTCCGCCGAACACTCGTCGCGGGGCTCAGGCCGCGCGAGTGGCGACGTACGACGCACCCGAGACTCAGGTGCCGCAGGGGGTGGAGATGCCAGCTTCCGTGGGCCTCTGGAGGCTTGCGGGCGAGGTGTGATGGGAACGACCACCTCCGCCTCGCTCGCACCATCGGTCCCGCTCGGGTTATTTTGCCAACCGGCCTCGTCCGAATCCGTGTCGCGCACCCTTGATTTCGCCGCGACGGGCATCCATCCCCCGTACACCCGCTCCGGCCGCAACGGCGGAGGCATCAGCCTCGGCCCGAACACCCGACTCCGTACGGACCCGACCACGACCGGCACCACGGCCACCACTTCTTCCGGTGCTCGCGCCTCTCGCGGCCTCTCCGCTTCCCGGAGCGTCCCTGCTTCTCGCGGTGTCTCCACTTCTGTCGGCGTTCCCGCCCCCGCCGGTGTTTCCGCTTCTGCCGGTGTCCCCGCGGTTCCTTGCGGCTCATCCTGTGGCTCGTCGTCCGGCGATTCCACAGGCTCTCCGGCCCTCAGCCGAGACGCCGTGCCTCTCCAGGCTCCCCCGCCTTCTCGGAACCCCCGGCGCCCCCCGTCCCCCACCCAAAGGGCCTCGCCGTCGTCAAGCCTCTCGGTTTCCTCGCCCTCTTCAGCCTCCTCGGCTCTCCGGCCCTCCCCGGCTCCCGTCGTCTCTCCGAACCGCTCGGCTTCTCTCACCCGTTCGGCCTCCCGGACTCCGCCGCCCCTCCCGCTCTCGTCGGCCTCCCCAGGCCCTTCAGACCCCTCAGGCTCCGCACCGGCGTCAGCCCTCTGGACAGCGGCCTCGTACCCGGTGAGCTCGGCCACCAGCAACCCCCCGGCCAGAAGCGCGGGCGCCAGCATCGCACCGCACAGCACCACCGGTCGCAGGGCTCGATGCCCGCGAATGCGCTTCCGTCGCCTGTCGATCACAGACCGTGACGCTAACCTCACCCAACGCCGCACACCCGCCCACTTGCCCCCCTTATTACTCCAGGCCAGCGAACCGATAACCCGGCGTCCGCCCCTAACTCCCCCTTCGGGCGCGCAACCACTCGCTACTTTCGCTACTCTTACTAGGAGCCCCTGCCTCCGTAGCTCAGGGGATAGAGCACCGCTCTCCTAAAGCGGGTGTCGCATGTTCGAATCATGCCGGGGGCACCATCTTGACTAGCCGTTAGCCCTTTGACCAGGGTTTAGCGTGTTCCCCTCTTATTGATCACGTGCGGCCGGATGCCACTGTAGGCAGCCGTGAACCAATGATCGCAGGACATGCGGGGGACGATCTTGAAGATATTTCCCCAGGTCGAGCATCAGAGATCTGCCGATTGGCACGAGGCCGCTGGCCCTCGATGCACTTGGCATAGCCCCTTAAGAACACGTCGACGCTGTGCCCGACCCGCTCAGCCACTTCGGGTTGCCCGAACCTTGGCATTCAGCTACAGGGACAGGCGGCGTGCCGCAGGTCGAACGGCCGGGCAGCGAGCGTTAGCAGGGGTAATCGTCACCAACGGGACGGTGGACAACCAGCTCGGAAAGATCCAGCCGATGGGCCTCGCCCAGGCTGTCGACGCCAATGCACTCTCGGGCTTCGATACGGTGACAATCGTGAGCTCGTACCTGCTGATTCTCGGTGAACGTGAGGCCGTGGCGTGGGTGCTGCGCGAGTCGCGGATGGCTTTCCCTCCGACGAGTCGGCGCGAAGTAGCTAAGCTCAAGGTAGGGGACAATCTGTTCATCGTCACCACCCGAGGCTGCTGGCACAACCCGACGCGGGACCGCACGCGTATTGTCGGCCTTGCGAAGGTCACCACGAGCGTCGTCGCCTACGACGAGCCTGTCACGATCGCAGGCCGTGACTTCACACGGGGCTGCGAGCTCAGCATCGAGACGCTCGCGCCGTACCTTACGGGCGTCGAGCTGGTGCCACTCGTTCCACATCTCGACGCCTTCCCCGACAAGCGAAGTGGCAGATGGTCCAACCGACTTCGCCGCCCTCTCCTGGAGATCTCCGATGACGACGCGCAGTTCCTCGGACAGAAGCTGGGCAACGTCTGCGGGGATGCCGCGACCATGATCCCCAAATACCTTGCCGTCATCCGACCTGTGCAGTCCGTTTCCCGAAGGAAGTAGCTGCGAGCACGGCTCCTGCAACCACCTTAAAATTCCACTTACAGAGTGGACAACACTCTTCCGCTAATGAGGATCCCCGTCAGACAAGGCGGAGGCGTTCTCGGTTGGTGAGATGGTTGCGACCCTGTACCCGGACTGGTGGTCGAGGGCACCCCGATGCGTAGATGACAAACGCGACCCCTGATGATCGTCGGTGTCTAGCCAGTCGATCAAGAACAGGGGCCGCGTTCGCGTGCCATCATCCCCGATCGGCGTGCTCGCTCGCCACTCCGAGCACGCCGCAACATCCCACCCATGGACCGATCTGCCCGCACTGGCCGAGGTCCTGGACACCCTGCCCGACCCGCGCAACCGCCGCTACCGGCTCGGCCCGCTCCTGGCCCTGACCCTACTCGCCGTACTCGGCGGAGTCACCTCCATAGCGGCGATCACCCGATCCATCAGCGGATACGACCCAGCGTCCTGTCCCGCGCCGGGCTGACCGGCACCGTCCGTCTGGCTACCAGCACCTCAGCTTGTGACGTGCGGCGCTTAATCGAGTCTCCCTGTCCTGTCAGCTGATCCATTTCACGGTCTTGTCGTTTCCTAGATTATTAAGCAAGAGCATGACCAGTTAGGATCACCAGCGTCACGCGGCATGTTCTTCCGGTATGGCTGTCGCACGTACGCCTTGCAATACCGAGACGATGGCGTCGACACTGGCTTCGGGAAACAGGTCCTCGGGGCCGCGAGGAGCGAGGGCAGTAAATGGCGATTCGTAAAGGGCTTCGACCTCCATGATGCCGTTCTTGGCCAGGTAGTCGATCAGGAGGCGGAGGAAGTGGAGTTGGTTGGCGGTGAGGTTCTGGCCGGCCTGGAACTGGTCGAACGCCCTGGATACGGCTTCGCGGTCCAGGCCTGTGAGTGAGCGGAGGAACACGCCTAGGCCGTCGTACTCAATCTTGGCCTGCTCGATATCGGCCTCGGTGCCGAAGCCGTTCACGATGAAGATCTGCTCCAGCTCTTCAAGGTCGACGGTAGTGATCTGCTGGTTGCGGCGGAGCTTCTGCACTGCCAGCTCGTTCTCGTGGCTGCGCAGGTAGGTGCGCACCTTGGACTCGAACCGTGACTTGTCCGTGCCCAGCACGACACCCTTGATCTCGGTCATACCCAGTTCACCGAGTTCGTCCTGAAAGTCGGTGTACACGATGCCGCGTTTCACCTTGGGGATGAGCTTGGCCAGCCCACGCAGACGTCGCCGCATCGACTCCAGCATGGGCAGCGTCACGTCCTCCCACCACGAGTCGATGGTGAGGTCCTCAAGGAGTTCCTGCTGCTGCCGGACTGCGGGGATGGTCAGTGTGGTGGGATCGAGCAGCGCCGAGGCGATCTCCTGAACCTGGATGCGGAGCCGCAGATAGCTCGCATCGGCCTCCACCTGGGCCAGCTGGAGCCGCAGCGCTAGGAGGTCGAAGCGCTTGGCCTCTTGGCTGTTCTCGTCCTCACGGAACTCCGTGGGAAGGGACGCGAGCGCTTGGGTGATCTCCGTATGCTTCTCCGAGGTGATCTTCTGCCAGTTGGCCGGCTCTCTATAGGTCTCGACCTCGCGCAGGTGACGGCGGACCTCGACGTTGGCCGGGTTCATGCTCGCTACCTCGATCTGCAGCCGCTCGGCCAGACTCCAGCGCAGATCTGCCACGGTCTTCGTCTCGGCGGGCATCTTCTCAGCCGGGGGTGTCAAGTCTAGGTTCTGCTGGTCCAGGTTGAGCAGCAGGTCCATACGATGCTTGAACAGCCGTTCGCTGAGAGAGGGTTGAAGCCTTCCCTCGGCGGGAGCAAGGTCCTGGTTGAAGAACTCGAAGTTCTGGCATAGGTCGAAGACGAGGAAGCCACTCTTATCCTGGTTCGGACCGAACAAGTCGGGGCAAAGGCGGGTGCCGCGCCCGATCATCTGCCAGAACTTCGTCTTGGACCGCACCATCTTGGCGAAGACCAGGTTGACAACCTCGGGAATGTCGATGCCGGTGTCGAGCATGTCTACTGAGATCGCGATGTGCGGGGCCTTGCTCTTGTCGGAGAACTTGTCGATGAGGTCCTGGGCGAGGACCTTCTTGTGCGTGATGACTTGCGCGAACTCGCCGCGATATTCGGGGAACAGCGTGTCGAAACGCTGGACGATGAACTCGGCGTGGTTGTTGTTCCGGGCAAAAATAATCGTCTTGCCGAGCCGGTCCCCACCTTCGACCTTGGCCCCGTAAGTCATCAGCGTCTCAAGGGTCTTGTCGATGGTGTCCTTGTTGAACAGGAACTTGTTTAACTCGTCGGCGCTGATCTCGCTGGGGACGTCGTCGTTCTCATCCCAGTCTGCCGCGTCCCACGCTTCCTTCTCCTCTTCCGACAGGTCGTCGTACTTGATGCCCTTGCGCAGGAACTTCAGCGGCACGTCCACCCCACGCGGAGCAACGAGATACCCCTCGGTCACAGCCTCATCCAGGCCGTAAACATCGGTGGGCACCCCATCTTCCAGGTTGAACAACCGGTAGGTGTTGCGGTCGATCTCCTCTCTCGGGGTAGCAGTGAGCCCAACCAGCAGCGAGTCAAAGTAGTCAAAGATCATGCCGTACTTCTGGTACACCGACCTGTGCGCCTCGTCGATGACGACGAGATCAAAGTAGCCGGGTCCGAATCTGCGCAGGCCGTTACTGGTCTCGTTGATGAGCCCCATCATGGTCGGGTATGTCGAGACATAGACCCGGCCCTCAGTGTTCTTCTCGTTCAGCAGATTCACCGTCGGCACCCCGGGCAGGTGCTGCTTGAACGCGTTGGTGGCCTGGGTGACCAGCGCCTGCCGGTCGGCCAGGAATAGCACCCGCTTCACCCAGTTGGCTCGGATCAGCTGGTCGACGAGCGCGATCACCGTCCGAGTCTTGCCCGAGCCAGTTGCCATCACCAACAGTGCCTGCCGCAGATAATCCTTCTCGAAGGAATCGTCAATGCGGCGGATCGCCCGGCTCTGGTAGTGACGGCCAGCGATTTCCTCGTTGACCGCCTCAGTAGCCAGCGGGCGACGGCTGTTCCGGCGATGGATCAGGGTGCGGAGCTCGTCTTTGGTATAGAAGCCCAGAATCTTGCGTGGCGGATACTTCAGGTCGTCCCAGATGTGGGTCTCGTAGCCGTTGGTGTAGAAGATCACTGGCCGCTGGCCGTACTTATCCTCTAAGCAGCCGGCGTAAGCCTTGGCCTGGTGCTGGCCCGCCGTGGCGTCGCTGGTGGTGCGCTTGGCCTCAACCAGTCCCAGCGGCTTGCCGTTGTCGTCCCACAGGACGTAGTCAACTTTGCCCTTCCCGCTAGGGTTGGGCATTCCAGTCACCGGGAACTCTCGATCTTCCGGCTTGTCAAGCGGCCAACCCGCCTCCTTCAGCAGCAGGTCGATGAGCAGTTCCCGGGTGTCGGCCTCGTTGTAGTCATGGGTGTCTGGCACTGCGGTGTTGGCGGCCTTGGCCTTCTTGATCTCGGCCTGAAGCTGGGCCACCTCGGCGTCCAGATCCTGGTTCTTTCGACGCTCCTTGGCCAGTTCGGCCTGCTGCCTGGCGAACTCCTCCGCCATGGCCTCGATCTCGGCCTGCTTCTTCTGGCGGACCTCGGTGGGGAGCGGCTTGGGAATCAGCGTCTGGTCGAAGGTCGAACCGGTTGCGGGCGGCACGCCCTGGTTCTGGGTATACCGGCGGGCGATCCAGTACATGACATGGAACAACTCGCTCACGATGCGGATTGCATCCGAGGCGGGAACCGGACCGTGCCGATGCACGGCCGTATTGCCCTGACGTCGGATGAGGTCCATTTTCATGCGGATCGCCGGGCCAACGAGATTCACCATGGTCGGCTCGGCGATCAACGCTGAAAGGTCATCGCGGTAGGGCAGGTTCAGCGTGGCGTCGGCCCTATAAAGCCAGTTGACCGCCAGTTCCAGCGTTCGCCTAGCGTAGAAGCACGAGACACGGGGATCTGCTACTGCAAGCCGCTCCGCACGACTCGCTTCTTCGTGCAGATTAGGCCATTCAGACTGAAGGAACGCGAAGTTGCCCACCGGGACACCTCCTAAAGAGAATCAGATGTCCCGATCTTGCCACAAATCTCCGCGAAACGCGCGCTGCTGCAGGGATGCCGACAAGGCATCAAGCCCGGTCAGAGCTCTCTCGTGAACCGACTTCAATGCGCGAATGGCGCCAATCCTTTCATCTAACTTATACTGCAGACTAAGAGGGGGAATAATTATCGGAATTGACTTGATTCGAGCACCGGAAATCAACGGCTGGGCCGACTTGCTTGCATACTGGTTCAGATTCGCTTCAACTAGCGCCCGTGCAAGATATTCATTGGTTACTTCTACATATTTCTCACTCACATAGAGCGCATTGTCTGTTATCCATGATTTAGGCGGGGCGATATGGATACAACCACAATAGACTCCGACCCGACCAATGACGATCTTCTCCTCCTCGAAGAGGTACTTGTCGTGCTTGCCGTTGACACCGTTGCCGCCAAAAACCGGATAATTACCATCCTGTTGCATGGCACTTGCAGGAAGGAAGGATCCACTTCGAACTTTGATCATCTTCCCTAAAGGAATTACCTGCATTCCGTGCACATTTGACGTGGGAGTGCCGAACATGTCAAGAAAGATGGACCGAATGATGTCGTCGAGGAGGGCAATCGCCTTCCGGCGCTTCGTGCACAACACATCTACGTGATCCAACACCTCCGCAATCCGCCGCTGCATCCCTATCGACGGGCGGATGATTTGGGTATCTTTGAGGAATTTATAATGTCTAGAATATCCCGCGCTAGGGATATCGAGTGATGAAAGGAAGTGATATAGAAACTTCGAGTCAAATTCGGGACCGGGCTGCAGAACCTTCACTCCATCGGCCCCAACACAGAACGGAAAGTCGACATATTTGAATCGTCGCGTATGGTCGCCAAAGACGATGACAGGGAGCTCACCTCGATATGCAAGCTCCAGATCATCAGTGAAGCCTGCGATAAGCTCTTTTCCTTGATCGACAATTGCGAGGCGTCCGCTGCTGGCATAGTCAGAAGCTTGAACTTTGCGACTTCCAGACGAACAGTCGGTTACTGCAGCACCGAACGGAACAGATTCCCACGCGTTCATCCAAGCATGCCTTTCAGCTCGGACATTCCCTGCTGAATCTCAGCCTCGATGCGCTCAAGTTCCTCAAGAACTTCGGCGGGAGGGCGGTGTTCGACCTCTTCGTGCAGGATCTGCTTATAGCGGTTCAGGCTCAGGTCATAGCCTTGAACAGCGATGTCGGACTTGGGAATGCAGAAGCTTTGTTCGGTCCGGGCTCGCTGTTGCTCGCTGCCATTGCGTCGCGCCCAGCGTGCGAGGACGTCCGGGAGGTTGTTCTTGACGTGATCAGCCGCGTCGAGTTGAACGGCCGGCGCCGGCCCGAGCTTGTCCTCGCTCAGCAGTGGCGTGCGCTTGTCGTCGAGGCTAAAGCCATCGGCGGTGACTTCGTAGAACCAGACGTTGTTGGTACCGCCGCTGTTGGTCTTAGTGAAGAACAGGATTGCTGTAGAGACTCCGGCATACGGCTTGAAGGCCCCGCTTGGGAGCTTGACCACCGCGTCGAGCTTGTGATCCTCGATCAGCATGCGCCGGAGCTCCTTGTGTGCTCCGGTGGACCCGAAGAGCACGCCGTCCGGAACGATAACGGCCGCGCGGCCACCGGGCTTGAGCAGTCGAAGGAAGAGCGCCAAGAAGAGCAACTCGGTCTTCTTGGTTTTGACGATCTGCTGCAGGTCCTTCGCGGTGGTCTCGTAGTCGAGGCTTCCTGCGAAGGGCGGGTTGGCGAGGATCATTGAGTATCGCTCGGCTTCGCCAGCGGCGCTCTGGGCCAGGGAGTCCCGGTAGCGGATATCAGGCTGCTCGACCTCGTGGAGCAGCATATTCATACTGGCGATCCGAAGCATGGTGCTGTCGAAGTCGAAGCCGTGGAACATGCTCTCGTTGTAGTGGCGCCGCTGGGTCACATCGAGGAGTGCGTCCTTGTGCGTGCGCTCGACGTATTCGGCGGCCGCGACGAGGAAGCCCGCGGTGCCGCAAGCGGGGTCGCAGATCTCGTCCCGGGGGCCGGGGGCCATCATTTCGACGATGAGCTGGATGATGTGTCGAGGGGTGCGGAACTGGCCATTCTGCCCAGCAGTGGCGATCTTACTGAGCATGTACTCGTAGAGGTCACCCTTAGTGTCCCGCTCGCCCATCGGGATGTCGCCGAGCATATCGACGACCTTGGTGAGGAGATTCGCCGTGGGGATGGTGAACCGGGCATCCTTCATGTGGTGCGAGTAGGTGGAGTCATCTCCGCCGAGGATCCGCAGCCATGGGAAGACCGCGTCGCGGACCGTCTGAAACATGGTCTCTGGGTGCGACTCGGTGAACTCCGACCACCGCAGGCTGTTCGTCTCCGAGGTGTAGATCGGGTTCTCGATCGGCTTGTCTGTCCGGGCTGCCTTGCGCTCTTTCGAGGTCTGGATGTCCTCTAGTCGCCTGATGAACATGAGATATGTGATCTGCTCGATCACCTCTAGTGGGTTGGAGATCCCGCCTGACCAGAAGGCGTTCCAGACCTGGTCGATCTTGTTCTTCAGCTCACCCGTAATCACGATCGCAGCCTAGTAGAGAAGCACGACAAGATTTCCCTTCTCGGCAAGATGGCCGAGCGGGCTAGCTTGGGCTTCCCCTCGTAACGTAGGGACATTGGCCCTCCCTTCGTACCGTGGAGGTCTGACCTAAGGGGTTGGGTCATGGGAGAGACCAGACGGAGTTTCGATCCGGAGTTTCGGGCGGGTGCGATACGCATCGTGCGCGAGACCGGGAAGTCGATCGCCTCGGTCGCCAAGGATCTGGGGATCAACGCGGGCACGCTGGCCAACTGGATGCAGATGGACCGGCTGGCTCGCGAGCGGAACGCGACCGGGGATCTGAGCGAGTCCGAGCGGGAAGAGCTGGCTCGGCTGCGCAGGCAGCGAGCCGAGTGGGCCAAGGAACGCGCCGAGCTGGAGATGGAGCGTGATGTGCTCAAACGATCGATGGCCCTCTGGGTCAAGGACGCGATGGGCCAATGAGTCTGGCCGCTTTCATCGCCACTCAGAGGGCCGAGCACGGTGTTTCGCACGCGACCGCGTGCCGGGCGCTGGAGGTGTCGCAGGCATGGTTCTACAAGTGGCGCGCTCGGGGGCTGTCGGCGCGTGCGGGGCGCCGGCAGCGATTGGACGCCGCGGTCGCGGCGATCTTCCGCCAGAGGGACGGCCGGGACGGCTCCCCCCGCATCACCGTGCGGCTGCGCCGGGCCGGATGGCGGGTGAGTGAGAACACCGTGGCCGCCTCGATGTGACGGCAGGCCTTGGCGGCCCGCCCGAAGCGGCGGCGCAAGATCACCACATCGGAAGTCTCTACGGTTTGAGGGGATTGCCATGGCGGCAAGGTCGTTCAGGTTCAGGTTCAGGTTCAGGTTCACGTTGACGTCAACCCGTCAGCGCCGTGGGCGTTGTCGGCCCGCTGCTGGCCCTTGGCTAGGAGGCCGTGGATGCTGGCGGCGCAATGGCCTCAGTACAGTGTCGGAGTGGCAGGTGAGCAAGTAAGCGCTCGGGTGGACGCCTGGATCTGGTCGGTGCGGCTGACCAAGACTCGCTCGATCGCGTCCGATGCCTGCCGAGGCGGTCACGTCCGGGTCAACGGGGTGCGGGTCAAACCCGCGCACGTCCTCCGGGTCGGTGACGAGGTCCGGCTGCGGCACGAGGGCCGAGAACGCATTGTGGTCGTCTCCCGAATCATCACCAAGCGCGTTGGCGCCGCCGTGGCTGCCGAGTGCTACGTCGACAAGAGCCCTCCACCCCCTCCCCCTGAAGAGGTCGTGACAGTGGCCATCCGTACTCGTGGCGCGGGCCGTCCCACCAAGCGCGAGCGCCGCAGCATCGACAAGCTGCTCGGGCGCCCGCCGACGGAGGAGCGAGGCCGCCGGGCTCGCCCCGAGTGAGCGGCATGCCGCATTGGACTGGATGCGCGAGCTCTCCGCACCCACCCCACCCGTGCCGTTCTCCGCCGATCTTCCGCCGTCAGGAACAGCTCCGCCGAGTTGGTGCTGACAGTGTCGCCGGAGCCCTCTAGACCCCGGTTGGCCGAGTTTCGATGCTGGAGGAGTAACAGGGCCAGCTTCAGCGCGCCGGGCACACGCCGGACGCATCCGCTCGAAGTGCTTGAGCACCCTATTCGTGGTCGTGCAATGCAGCGGAGAGGTTTCCGGTGCGTAGCTCTTGCTGTTCAACCCATCCCTTTCCCTCCGCGGCGATTCCTTCCAGGACGTGGAGAGTGTGGGGAAGTCCTGCGGCGTCCAGTGACACCTCGGACACCTCGCCCGGGTTCTCACCCTGCTGTAGCTCCTCCATCCCTGAGCTCACCTCGACGCGGATCTCATCGCCGTTGACGAGGGTGAGCTGGAAGGTCCGCTCGTTGTTGTCCGCCTGGCTGACCCGTACGGAGGCGACCGCTTCGAAGCGGTAGTTGAGGCGCTGCCGGTCGTGGAACGTGCCGTTCAAGAAGTCGAGCATGACGGTGAGCTGGCGCACCCCGTCCTGAGTGACGAGGAAGACCAGGAGCTGATACTTCTTGTAGCGCCACGGCCCCCCACGCAGTCGTGCGCGTTCGCTCGACCGAGCGGGAGCCTCGATAAAGGCGTGGGCGATGACACCACTCATGGTCAGCCGGTAATGCCGCAGCGCCTCCTCAAGAAGCACTTTCCTGTCGCAGTCCAGCCAGGTGGCCATTTCCTCATCCCGAGGCTTGTCCGCCAGTCTCTCCCGCCACCGGGCATGGGCATGCAGGTCGGTCTCCCAGGTCCGGATGCTTTCAGCCTCCTCTGCGGCGTATCGGCGACGCTCCAGAACGATGTGAACCCACGCGCGGGTGCCGATCCAGCCGAAGATCAGCAGGAGGAGAATCGCGCCAATCCCGCGCAGAGGCTCGACAAGCACGGCACCGCTCATCGCCCAGCCGCCTCCACTTGCGAGGGTTAGGAGGCCGAGTATCGCCAGAGCCTTCGTGCGCCCGGGGGTTGCGAGTCCCTTGCGATAGCTCCACAGCGTGCCTTTCCTGCGGCGGGCACTGGCGTCGCTTGCGCGATGCCGAATGAGCCAGGCGATCTTCTCGACTCCTCCTGGTGTACCTCCGTAGACCGCAGTGATCTCGTCACGCAGGCTCTGGCGGATGCCTGCGGTTTCGGCCCGCCACTTGTCACGGTCCACACCAGGCGGAAGGTATTTGGCGAAATAGAAATCGATCCGGTGCTCAGCCTTTTTCGCGAAGCTGCCGCTCTCGGCCTTCGTCTTCGGCCCCAGGTACTCCCAGTCTTTGGCGCGGCGGCGTACGACGCGAAAGCGCCAGTCCACGGCGTTCCGTACGCCGACGTAACCGCCGGCGATGCTCAGCACGGAGGCGAGCATAAGGAGGATGCGGCCGCTCTGTAGGATCAGGTAGCCGAGGTGGGCCGTCGCCGTGACCAGCACAGCGGTCGCCGTCACAGCTCGTGCCCAGGTCCCCACAGGGGTATCGGGTGGATGCGGGGCTCGGGGCAAGGGCTTCGCCGGCGCCGGATGGAAGAACTTCCAGATCCGGTCTTGTCGTTCGCCGGCCATCTGCTCCGTCTTCGCCTTCTTCAGCGCGCGGTGCCACAGGTGATCCTCGATCGGACCGTCGAGGTACAGCTCTAAGTGCTCCAGGATCAGGCTGCGTTGCGGTTCGCGGAGCGCGTCGAGGTCTTTGATGACGACACGGATGTCCTCCTCGGTTTTACCTGCTGACTCCAGAAGACGGTCAATGATGCGTAGGCCGTCCCGCCAAGGATCCTCGCCCGAGAGCCGCATGATGGCGTACCGCTCTCGTAGCTGGATGGTCTCCTCCTTGGTCAGCTCGTGCCGCGTCCGGCCGCTCACCATGGCGAGCAACCAGTAGAAGTAGACCTCGTTGGTGGCGTAGTCGACCATGGCCTCGCGGATAAGTTGCCGGGCAGGTCCCGGCATGCGGCCTTTCAGGAAGGAGACACCAGCCCGGAACTTGATCTCGGGTGGATCCTGCGGTGTCGTCACGTAGATCGCGTCGACGTGCACTGTCCCTGCCTGAACTCCTACGTAGGAGTCTGTGGCCACGTTCTCGGTGCGGTGCCCTGAATCCGTCATGACAGAGATTGGGCCAAGGCGATGATGACGGTAAGCTCCGCCGCCAGTGCGGCCACGTCGCCTACCAGCCCGCGAAGCTTCTTCAGTGCCAGCATCAGCGTGTTCTTGCGATCCGGCGTCTTCGTCTCCAGCGCCTGGTCGACCGTGACGAGCTCTGCCTCGGCCGCCTTGTACGTCCACTCGTCCAGATGTCCATCAGCCCATGCCTGCGAGAGCCGCGTGCGGAAATCGGCCAGCGCCTCGGGCAGGTTCGTCGGCCGAGACGTCTCAGGGGTAATCCAAACCCCGCCGTGCACGGTGCCCGCCTGTACTCCCACGCGGGCGTTCCCCGTAGCGATGTTCCTGGTGGTCTCGGGCATGGTGGTGCTCCTTGTCGTGGATTCTTCGGTGGACAACTCCTCGGCCAGAGCCGCGGCAAAAGTGGCTGCGTTGGCGACAGCTCGCTGCTGCCACTGTTCGCGGTCTGTGGCTTCTTTGGTGCCGTCGGCTCGGTCGCTGATTCCCCGGATGACGACGACAGGCAGCGCCCTGTTCAGGTGGCCGGCCTGGGCCACGCCGGCGCCTTCCATCTCGATCGCTCGTGCGTCGTTGAAGTGATCGTCGATCCAGTGGGCATGCGTGGAACGCCGGGAGTTCAGAACCACCTCCCCTGCGGCGATTGGCCCGAAGTGCACGTTCGGGCGAGGGTCGAGATCCCTAGCCCAGTAACCGGTGCGGTGCAAGTGCTGGGCAATCTGGTCGGCGGCGTGCGAGGTTTCCCAGACACGGGGACGGCTCTTGCTTCCGTCGTCTTGGTCGGTGCCGCCGTGGAAGGCGTAGATGTGCGTGGCCACCACGACATCTCCGAGGGCGATGTGTGCCTGCAACGCCCCGGCGACGCCCACAAAGAGGAGAGCCGCCGGTCGGAACTCAGCGATGGCGCGTTCGGCTAGCACCGCAGCGGAGAGGTTGCCCTTGCCCACGTGTGCCAGGACTACCTGGCATCGCCCGGTTGGCAACCGGCCCACCTCGAAGCGGGTGCCTTGGGGATGCCGGTGCGGGCGCAGGTCGAACAGTTTCTCGCGGACCGCCTGGTATTCCACGTCCAGGGCTGTGAGGATCACGACTGGGCTCACTGCACCGGCTCCTTTCCGTTCGGGGAGTCGACGGGACGGATCATTGGGGGGTAGAGGACCTCTCGAGGGCCGGCTCTGAACAGCCGTGCCGGTCGCCCGGTCGCAGCCTTGCGCGCTGAACCGGCCGGGAGGATGAATCCATCGGTTTTCTTGATCTTGCGGTAGAAGTTCCGCGGGTCGAGCGGCATGCCCCACACCGCCTCGTACACGTCTTGAAGCTCGGTGATCGTGAACGTCGGCCCGCAGAAGGCCGTTGCGAGCGCTGAGTGCTCAAGCTTTGCTCGGGCGCGCTCGATGCCGTCCGCGACGATGCGGCGGTGATCGAAGGCGAGCCGCACATCGCCGGAGAGCACCCGCTCGGTGGAATGCCAGCCGGCGTCGGCGGCGTCCGTGCCAGCGGTCGGCTCGGGCAGCCTTGGGGCGATGGCCAGGAAGGCGACGCTCACCACGCGGCCGCGGGGGTCACGGTCAGGGTCGTCGTAGACGCCTAGCTGCTCCAGCCGAAGTGTCTTGACATCCAGGTCGGCCTCCTCCGCCAGCTCCCGATGAGCCGCGGCTACGAGGCCTTCTTGCGAGTGCTGCAGAAAGCCACCTGGTAGCGCGTGGGCGCCCTTGTACGGCTCGATGCCGCGCTCGACGAGCAGCACATGCAGCCGCGAATCACGCAAGGTGAGGATCACCAGGTCGACGGCGAGCAATATGGCGGGCGGCTCCCATTGGTCGTCGCTCATGGCCAGACTCTATGTTTTTGTCAAACTGACAAAAAGTAGCGCCGTGGTTAGCTTTAGCCATCCACCGGTGATGCGTGGCTGTTGCACTCTTGCGACTGTGGACCGTGCTGGTCACCCGGGACAGACATACGGAAGCGCCTGCTTCATCCCGCGTGCTGCGCTCCGTGTGTTGGTCATGCTGTCACGGTAGGCCGCCCCTCCGATATTTCAGTGTCAGCCGTGCTGGTGTTCCAGCCGGTAGGTCCTGGGAGTAGGCGAGTGCCCCTGCATCGAGTCGCCGACGTACGTAACTGCGGCTTTCGGACCGAACAGCCGAGAGCCTCAGCCGCAGGCGGGCGTGCGGAAGACCTGGCGGCGGTGCCGGCCAATGTGTTCCGCTTCGACAGGGTCCATGCCGGGCTGGGGATTTCGGGCGGGCTGCCCTGCCAGGGAAAGCACCATGTCGAGGGAAGACTGCGAGTGGCCGACGAATCTGGCCGAGACAGCAATGGTGTGCTCCGCGGTCAACCCAAGAACGCCCTTGTCGAACAGTTTGTGGTGGATCGCGCATAGGCACCATGAGGTGCCCAGCAAATTCCGAACACGATGCCCAGACAGGGTGCCGACCGCTCTAGAGGCAAGGGCCACAAGCTGGATCGAGGTGCTCTTTGTCGTGATTCCGTACGCGATCCGCTCATCGGTCTCGTCCCCCATCGACTCCGAGCACCACAAAGTCAGACCCTCACCTCCGCAGTGTGCGCATGCCCGCGACTCCCCCCCACCTCCACCCTGAGCGCCCCCCTGGCCTTCCGCACACTGCGATCGCTCTCCCTCACCGACTTCACCCGCCAAGGCAACGTCACCTTCACCTCGTCAACAGTCCGAGACGGATCGGCCACCGCGAGCCGTACCCGCTCTCCCGCCCGCCGGACCAACAACGCGCAAGGACCGTCCACGCTGAGCGGCCCGTCCTGGGTCTCGACGGTCCCCGCGCGCCAGAAGACGGCCGCGATCACCCCGTCGCGCGAGATGGCCTGCACCGCTCCAGAGTTCGCGAGGATCTCGACCCGCCCTACATACGCCTCCATCTGCGTGATGGAGGCGTCGGGCAGCACGGCGTAGGCGTAGCGCGCCTTGCGGGGGTTGATGCCGTGGTCGATGACGATCGTCGTGTAGTGCCTGGTGACGGGGGTGGTGTCGCCTCCGGTGGTGGCGCCCTTGTCGATGTCGCGCCAGCGGCCGGTGCGCTTCTTGCGGATCACCTTCACCTCGGCGCCGTCGAGGAGCGCGTAGCCGGCCACGCCGGGCAGGTGGATCCAGCCGTCGCCCCTGGTCAGCGACGGGTGCCGGTCGTGGGTATTGCGGTTTTCCACGATGGTCTCGATGCGGCGGTCGTCGGAGGCGGTGATGCCGGTGCCGAGGGCGATCACCGCGTCGTCGAGCATGAACCACGCCTTCTTGGCCCGTAGCGAGGAGCCGCCGGCGATCAGTTTCATGGCGGCCACGCCGTATTCGCCGTCGAGGGCCACGCCGCCCGCCCACGGGGTGGGGGGCAGGCGGCGGTGGTCGTGCGGGAGGTCGGCGCGCCTGCGGGTGTCGACCGTCGTTCCCGGCAGGCGGTACGGGTCGATCGTGGGCCACAGGTCGTCGTTCCAGTGGGTGAGGTCGCCGGTGTAGAGGTAGGTCATGCCGTCGCCGGTGTACCAGCCGTGCAGGTTCTCCCGGTTGATGGCCTCGGCGGCGCCGATGCGCTGCGAGCTCATCGAGATCGCGTACGCCCAGGTGGGGCGGCGGTGTACGACCCGGTCCATGTCGGCGAAGACGTACGTGCCCGTCGTGCGCTCACCGACCGGCACCGAGGGGTCGGTGAGCAGGGCCGTGGCCCTCGCGATGCTCGCCGGGGGTGCGTACGTGCCGTAGGGGATGGCCTGGTTGCGGGTGAGCCAGCCTTTGACGAGCGGTCGCCAGCGGCGGGCGTGGCGTTCGGGTGCCGTCTCCAGCAGGGTGAGGACGGCTTCGACGGCCTTGTGTCCCGAGTGGTGGTCGCGGTGGCCCTGTACCGAGATCTGCCGGCCACGTACGCAGTCCATCATCAGCCCGTCGAAGACGAACGGTACGAACGTGCGGTCCACCAGGTCGTAGATGTTGCCGATTCCGGTGATCTCCCACGGTGATCTGGAGAGCATGGCGATCAGCTTGGCCACGCTCTCCAGGTAGTCCACGCCGTAGCTGCCGGTGTAGGGGTACACGTCGTGCTGGATGAACGATCCGTCGCGGTAGAAGCCGTCGCCCGGGCCCCTGGTCGGCCGCAGCAGGTCGGAGACCGCCTTTCCTGCCCGCCTGACGAGGCGGGCGTCGTGGGTGAGCACTCCGCGCATCGCCACCGCCATCGCCTTGCCCGCGCGGTTGGCGCCGGTCTCGACGACGCCGGGGTGGCTGACGCGGCGTTCCGGGTCGGGGCACCAGCGGTGCAGGGGGCGTAGCCAGCGATCGAGGCGACCTGCGGGCAGGCCGTCGTACAGCAGTGCGCAGGTGTCGGTGAGCGAGCGGGGGACGCCGATCTCCCACCAGTACCAGTTGCTGCCGCGCCGGTCGAGCCCTTCGTGGTACGCGTGCTCGTACAGGAAGTCCAGTGCTTGGACGGCGGTCCGGGCGACCTGGCCGTCGTGGTGCATCGCGGTGCCGGGTGTGGCCCAGGCGAGCGCCAGGGTGCGCATGCGGTTGTAGGAGCGGTTGAAATTGCCGGTCCGGGGGTCCGAGAGCGGCAGGTCGGGCCACAGGCTGGGGCGACCGGGGGCGGGGTTCAGCTTGCGCAGTACCGCGTTGGCCGAGCCTTCGAGTGCTCGCGCCCGGTCGGTATAGGTCGTGTCGGTATGAGCGGAGTTGTCCGCTCCACCGGCCATCAGGTTCACCCACCGCTTGCGCGCGTCGTCGAACGCGGCGGTGCCGGTCGCCGCCTCGGCCGGTCTGTCCCACAGGGCGAGACCGGCCACTGTCGCGGCGCCGAGCAGGGCGGACCGTCGACTGAGGGGGTGGGTCATGGCGGCTCTTCCGGCAATGGTGCAAATATCAGACGAAAAGATCATAAGTCGACATGTGGGTGGATCATTCGGCTCCTCTGACGGTGAGCGGCGGTGAGCGGGCGTACGGACGTCGTCGGGAACGCGCGCTACCCGGCTCGGGCGGTGACATGCCGGACCGTTCGGCCGGCGGCGTCCCACCCGCTGGAGTATCCCAAGCCGCCGGCCTACCCGCCGCCCCCAAGAGCAGGTCGAGCGTCCCCCGGTCGCCGTCACCGGTTTCGGGAACTACCGGGAGAACCGCGTCGCGACCTCACCCGTGAGCCGGCCCGGCGGCAGACGTCGCCCGCAGAGAACGAGCAGCAGGTCCTGGGCCGGTCCCCGGAGCGGTGTTCCCGTCCCGTGGCTCCAGTCGAGGTCGGTCGCCCGCAGCGCGACCCCCGCGAGGTCGGTTCCGAAGAACGCGATGTTCTTCGGACGCATCCCGGCCAGCACCATGGCCACCCGATCGGGGGGAACCAGGCGGTCGAATCCCAGACCCACCGTGATGTCGAGCCCGTGGATGACTTCGTGCGCGAGCGCCCCGTGGACGCCTCCGCCGGGAGGTGTCCACGGATGTGCGACGTTGTCCCGCAGCGAGGCGAGCAGTCTCTCGGGCGGCAACCTGACGGCGTCGCGACGGGCGCACCGATCGGCCATGCGATTAAAGTCTCCGCGTGCCTTCGCCAGCTCCAGCAGGGTCCTGCCGAGTGAGGTACGGAAGGGCATCGTCGTGTGGGCGACGACCTCGCGGACCCTCCAGCCGTCACACAACGTGGGCGCATCCCACTGTTCGGGACGCAGGGCCGCGAGCAGGTCCGCCTGTTCGCGGCGTTCCGTCACCAGTGCGTCCCGAAGTCGATCTTCGGTCATCAAAGCCTCCTCGTGCTTGTTCGGCGCGTACGTTCACGGTGTGATCCCGGTATGGGTACGAACGCGGAGCCGGAAAGTCATCGGTCCCCCCGCGTGATGTGTCGGTGGCGGCGCATACGGTCGGGGAATGGCTGAAACGCTGACCGGTGAAGGCTCCCGGCTGGAGCCGTTCCGGGTCGAGCTGACCGGTTACTGCTACCGGATGCTCGGCTCCGGCTTCGAGGCCGAAGACGCGGTGCAGGAAACGCTGCTGCGTGCCTGGCGAGCGTTCGACCGCTACGACGAGCGACGGGCGTCGCTGCGTACCTGGCTCTACAGCATCGCCACCAACATCTGCCTCGACATGCTGCGCAGCACGCAACGCCGGGCCCTGGCCATGGATCTCAGCCGGGCCGCGGACGGCGGATCGAGCATCGGCGAGCCGGTGTCGGAGCGGGTCTGGGTCCAGCCGGTTCCGGACGCTCTCGTGCTGCCGATGGACGGTGATCCGGAAGAGCTGGCCGTGCGGCGGGAGGCGATCCGGCTGGCGTTCGTCGCCGCGTTGCAGCACCTGCCGCCCCGGCAGAGGGCGGTGCTGATCCTGCGTGACGTGTTGCGGTGGAAGAGCGGGGAGGTCGCGGACCTCCTGGAGACCACCGTCGCGTCGGTGACCAGCGCGCTACAACGGGCGAGGGCGACGCTCAAGACGGTCGACGCCATGCCCGGTGAGCCGTTCCGGTCGGCCGACCCGGGTCAGCGCGAGTTGCTCGCCCGCTATTGCAGCGCGTTCGAGCGTCACGACGTCACCGCGCTCGTCGCCCTGCTGCACGAGGACGCGACGATGTCGATGCCTCCCTTCGCCTGGTGGCTTCGCGGCCGCGACCTGATCGAGCAGGCGCTGCTGGACCCGAACGCGTCCTGCGCGGGCGCGCGTCTCGTCCCGGCCGCAGCGAACGGCTCGCCGGCGTTCTGGCAGACCAGACCCGGTCCCGACGGCGTTCACGTGCCCTTCGGGCTGGTTCTGCTGGACGTGTCCGAGGGGCTGATCAGCGGAATCACCACATATCTGGACACTGACCGGCTGATCCCGCTTTTCGGCGCTCTGGCGGTGTCTTTCCCGACACCGCGATCGTTCCCCGCGCACCGATGAGTTTCACGACGCCACGGCGTATCTCCGTGGACGGCTACTCACCACGAACCGAAGGAACGACCATGGCGACCGTCCAGCCCATCATCGTCACACCCGACCTGGATCGACTGCGAGCCTTCTACGAGCACCTGTTCGGGGCGACGGAGGTGAGCCGCTTCCCCGACGAGGGACCCGCGTTCTTCGTGAGCCTGAAGCTGGGCGACTCTGAGCTCGGGCTGGTCAGCGAGGCCGCGGTCGACCTGTCCGCCCCGCAGCGGATCCTGCTGAGTGTGCAGGTCGACGACGTCGACGGCCTGCTGGGCCAGGTCGAGTCGGTCGGCGGACGGGTGCTCGGCCCGTCGAACGACATGCCGTGGGGAGAACGTGTGGCCCATGTCCACGACCCTGACGGAAACAAGGTCAACCTGACGCAGAGCCTCCGGTAGGACGCGGGACGACTCGGGCGGTGACGCGCCGCGGCGACACCGTCTCGATCGTCCCGTCCTGTTCATGACGAAAGTCAGGTGAGGTCCGGTCGATCGTGCGCTGTGTGGCCCTCGGCCCCGCTCCTAGCGTTCGTCCCATGTGGACGAAGACCTCGAAAAAGCCCTCGATGACGGTACGAACGGTCGCGGCGATCATCGGTGTGTCGCTCGCGATGGGGGCGATGACGGCGAGTGCCCTCGCGCAGGCGCCGCGGATCGACGGGCTGAGCGCGACCGCGATCGACCGTTACCTGCGCGACTACATCGAGCGGACCCGGCTGCCCGGCGCCCTGGTCGCGGTCACCAAGGACGATCGGATCGTGCACGTCGCGGGGTACGGTCACACGGCCGGCGGCGAGGCGATCACGAAGGACACGCCGATGCCGCTCGCCTCGGTCTCCAAGTCGTTCACGGCCCTGGCGGTGCTGCACCTCGTCGACGAGGGCAGGATCGGGCTGGACGACCCCGTACGGACGCATCTGCCCGAGTTCGCCATGGCCGATCCGCGCGCCGAGAGGATCACCGTGCGGGAGCTGCTCCAGCAGACCTCGGGGATGAGCGATCGGACCTTCCCCGAGCTGACGCTCCCCGCGCCGGACACCCTCGAAGACGCCGTCACGATGCTGCGGACCGCCTCGCTCGCCGCCGACCCGGGCACCAGGATGATCTATCACAACCCCAACTACTCTCTCGCGGCGCGGCTCGTCGAGGTGGTGGCCGGGGTGCCGTTCGGCGACTACCTGGCCGCCGTCGTCTTCGACCCACTCGGCATGACGTCCACCAGGACGGTGAACACCACCGCCGACCTCCCCGGCGCGGGCGAGGGGTACGTCCGCGCCTACGGCCAGGTCGTCAGGCGTTCCCATCCGAAGTGGTTCGTCAACGGCGGCTACGGCGTCGTCAGTACCGCCGACGACATGGCCAAGTGGCTGATCACGCAGAACGGCGGCGGCCAGGTCTTCCCCAGGGAGACTGTCAAGATCTCCCAGACCGCGTCCGGTGTGGGGGGGAGCGGCTACGGCATGGGATGGGACACCGGGAAGACGGCGGGGGGAGCGCCTCGGCTCCGGCACACCGGCTGGCTGCTCACCCACAACTCCGTGCAGACCCTCCTGCCCGCGAGCGGGTACGGCATCGCCGTCGTCACCAACACCGGGATGATCTCCGGTGACGACGCGGTCATCCTCACCGACGGCCTGGTCGACCTCATCGAGGGCCGCCCCGACGCGGGCGCCGTGCCCTTCAGCATGACCGCGGACCCCTGGCTGGGCGGCCTGGCACTGCTCAACCTCGGGCTCGGCTTCGTGGGGGTCTACCGCGCCCGCGCCTGGGCCCGCCGCCGTACGGGCCGTCCCGCCTGGCGTCTGGTCGTACGGCTGGTCCCCTACGCGCTGCCGGTCGCGCTCTTCGCCGGTCTCGCCGATCTGATCGGCTTCGTGATGAATCGGGTGGGCACGCTGGATCAGATCACCTACGTCTGGCTTGCACTGTACGTCTGGGCGGGCACCGGCGCGCTCGCCGCCGTCGCCGTCGTCTCCTCCCGTCTCGTCCACATCGTCCTCGTCCGCCGCGCGGGCGTCCCCGTCACTTCCCCTTCGGGTAGCGTGCCTGCGTGGCCTGGCGGTATACGGGATGACGAAGGCGGGGGCCGATGATCCGAGTGCTGCTGGCGGACGACGAGGCGATGATCCGGGCCGGCATCCGGGCGATCCTCACCACGGCCGACGACATCGAGGTCGTCGCCGAGGCGGCCGACGGGCACCAGGCCGTCGACCTCGCGCTGAGACACCGTCCGGACGTCTGCCTGCTCGACATCCGGATGCCTCGGCTCGACGGGCTCCAGGCCGCGGCCGAGTTGCGCCGGGTCCTTCCCGAGGTCGCCGTGGTGATGCTCACGACCTTCTCCGAGGACGAGTACATCGCGAGCGCGCTCGGCTCCGGCGCGGCCGGCTTCCTCCTCAAGTCGGGCGACCCGCGCGAGCTGATCGCCGGTGTTCAGGCCGTCGCCGAGGGCGGCGCCTATCTGTCCCCCACCGTCGCGCGGCGGGTCATCACCCACCTCGGTACGCGACGGTTCGACCGGCAGGCGACCGCCCACGCCCGCGTACGGGAACTGTCCGCCCGCGAGCGCGAGGTCCTCGCCCTGGTCGGGGCCGGTTTGTCCAACGCCGAGATCGCCGGGCGTCTGCACGTCGTCGAAGGCACGGTCAAGGGGTACGTCAGCCAGATCCTCGCCCGTCTCGACCTCAGGAACCGGGTGCAGGCCGCGATCCTCGCGTACGAGGCGGGTCTCGTGCCTGAGCAGGAGTCGTCAGAGGCGCCGGTGCGCGGGCAGCGGCGGTCCTGAGCCCATGCGCGGTGTGCCCGGGCGGCTTTCTCTGCTCTTCGACCTCGGACTGTGGCTGACGGTGTGCGTGCCGCCGGTCGCGGCGGCCGTCTCCCTGCAGGGACGGGACGTGATGACGGCCGCCGTGGGCGTACCGCTGCTGGGGGCCGCGGTGGCACTGAGCAGGAGATGGCCGCTGGCGGCGCTGGCCGTACCGGTGGCGTTGAGCCTCGCCCTGGACGCGCGGATGTCGAGTCCCCTGTACTGGACGGCGCTGGTGCTCTTCGGCTACCTGGCCGGGCAGCGGATGGCGAGTGCCCGTCCGGCGCTGTGGTTCTTCGGGGCCGTCGCCGCCGCCGGGCTGCCGCTGTGCGCGCTCGTCCTGCGGGATCTGTGGGCCTGGCCCATGCAGCTGCTCACCCTGCTGCTCGCGGTGGGGTTGCCGTGGTTGCTCGGCCGCTACCGCCGCCAGTACGCCGAACTCGTCGGTACGGGCTGGCGGCTCGCCGATCGGCTGGAGCGCGAGCAGCAGGCCGTCGCCGACCGCGCCCGTATCCGGGAACGGGCCCGCATCGCGGGCGACATGCACGACTCCCTCGGCCACGACCTGACGCTGATCGCGGTGCGGGCCGGTGCCCTGGAGCTCGATCCCCGGCTGGACGCCCGGCAGCAGGCGGCCGTCGGCGAGCTGCGCGAGGCCGCCGGGGCCGCGACCGAACGTCTCCGGGAGATCATCGGCGTGTTGCGCGCGGACGACGAGCAGCCGTCCAGGGTCCCGCCCGCGGAGAGCGTCGAGGCTCTGGTCGAACGCGTGCGGAACTCCGGGGTCACGGTCACGCTGGAACGCCTGGGCGATACAGGCGACCTGCCGCCCATGGTCGGTCTCGCCGTCCAGCGCGTGGTCCAGGAAGCCCTGACGAACGCCGCCAAACACGCACCGGGTGCGGCCGTACACGTCCGGCTCGTCAGGGACGGGGCGATGCTCGGTCTCAGCGTGGTCAACGACCCGGCCACGGTGGCGCCGCTGCCGGGCGTGGCCTCGGGCGGCTCCGGGCTGGTGGGACTTGACGAGCGGGTACGTCTCGCGGGCGGCACGCTGCGCGCCGGTGAGACCCCCGACGGCGGCTTCGAGGTCGTCGCCGAACTACCGGTCACGCGCACCGCTTCGACCCCCGAGAAGAGCTTCAAGGGCGTCACCGAACTGCCGGTCACGCGCACCGGTTCGACCTCCGAGGAAGGTTTCGGGGTCGTCGCCGAACTGCCGGTCACCGGTGACACGACCCCGCGCGCCGCCACCCGGCCCACCGTCTCCGCCGGGGAACTGGCCCGCGCTAGGCGGCAGGTGCGGCGCCGGTTGGTGCAGACCATCGTGGTACCTCTCGCGGTGCTGGCCGGGATCTTCCTGCTCATGATCCCCATCAGCTTCGTCAGCTCCTCCCTCTCGGTCCTGGATCGGGACCGGTACGAGCAACTGCGGGTAGGCGACGCACGCGGCGAGGTGTGGTCTCGGCTACCCGCGTTCACCAGGGACGGTCCGCCGGACGGTGCCCCGCCAACCCCCAGGGGCGAGGAGTGCGTGTACTACAGCACGAGAACGGGCTCGTCCGACGCCTACCGGTTGTGCTTCGCCCACGATCGTCTCGCTTCCAAGGCGATCGTCAGAGGTTCGCGGTGACCGGGAGTCGTTTGGGGACGCCCCTCACCACGCATCGCCTTCCACCTCAAATCGACACAAGAAACTCTATTGTGCACTGAGTTCACGATGCGCTTTACTTGTGACGCACGCTCAGCCCGACAGGGAACCCCCGCGACGGACTCGTCCTACGGGCGCGTCTCGCGGCCTCCCATCGCGACCACCAGCCGAGCCTTCACGAGGACCCTGACTTGACCGTGGCTTCCCGTACGCGAAAACGAGGCGTCCTGAGCGACAGCGCCATGTCGGAGGAGACGCCTGACGTTCCGCCGCCTGCCGACGGCGCCGGCCCTCGCCGGCGCCGTCAATCCGGCCGGAAAAGGGAGGACCTGCCGATCAACAAGATCGACCCGGTACGGGATAAGCGCTTATGTCACAAAAACCCCAGTAACCGCCTTAAAAGCACATAGGTAGCGAACCACTGCCAATGTTCCGCCAGGTCAGACCGATCACAGGAATACTGTTCCAGTCTCCAGAAATTTCGACCCATCCTTTAATGGCAAGCCGGACAATACGCCCAATATCCAAGCCAATAGCCATCTAACCTGGCCACCACATATTCCAGGGTGTAGCTTCTAACGGCTTCGCACCGATGACTCAAGGCGCTTAATCCGTGATGAATGATCAAATTCCCGCCAGGTGGCCTGTCGGCACCCTCATGGACAGAATCAGCCCGGAGGAGCGGAAGGAACTCCTGGATCTCGTGCCGCCGTCCCCGCGGCAGGCCGGCGAACCACTCATCTATCACGGAGACCGAGAGAGGTCCGAGGTCTATCTCCTGAGGTCCGTCCCGGGTCAGCGGATCACCGCGTGCGTGAAGGTGACGGCATACCTGAAATCGGGCGGATCGGCCATATTGGGCATCCGGGTCAGCGGCGATGTGGTCGGCGAGCTGGCGGCTCTGCGCAGGGAGCCCAGATCGGCTGCGGTCACCGCGTGCAGTCCGATGTGGGTGCACGTCATCCGCGCGGAGGTGTTCACCGACTTCCTCGACCGTCATCCGGCGGCGTGGAACGCGTTCGCCAGGATGATCGCCGACCGGCTCGACTGGGCCAACCGCAGAAGAACCGACTTCGCCCAGTTCAGCGTGCCCGTACGGGTCGCGAACGTGCTCGTGGAACTCTCCGGCCGGCATGGGATCGACCGGGCGGACGGCAAACGGGAGCTGGGAGTCGATCTCACCCACGAGGAGATCGCCAATCTCGTCGGGGCCGGGAAGGACGCCGTCTTCAAGGCCTTCCGACATTTCAAGGAGCTTGAACTGATCGCCTCCGGTCATCGCAGGAAGATCGTCATCGACCCAATCGGTCTGTCCAATTACCGGTAAAACGTACTGGTACGTCTTGAGGCGATGCGACCTTCGCCAGACTCATCCCCGGCGATCTCCCCACCGCTCTGGTGGATCTTTCTCGCAACCACAAGGTGACGTGATGTTCGATTCTGATTTCAGCCGCCGCCTGGTCTTGGCGGTCGACGCGGAGGGATACGGCCGCGGCGACGACCTACGGCACGACTCGATCCAGTCGGGCCTGGCCCAGGTCATGGACCGTGGCGCACGAGAGGCCGGCCTGCGGCGCGAGACCTGGGCCCGCCAGGAGGCCGGCGACGGCGAGGTCATCGTCATCCCCGAGAGGGAGGGCGAGCTTCGGGTCGTCGACGACCTGGTCCACCGGGTGCGCAAGGCGCTCCACGACCACAACCGCGAACGCCGAGACGACGCCCGCCTGCGGATACGCGTCGCGATCGGCCACGGCGTCGTGAAACGCGGCGCGATGGGTTTCGTCGGCCAGGTCGTAGTGACCACCGCCCGGCTGCTCGACGCGGAGGCCGCCCGTACCGCCCTGAAGGTGAACCCGCGCGCCGACCTGGTGCTGATCCTCACCGATCGGCTCTACGAGGACGTCGTCCGACAGCTCCACACCTCCTACCGGCCGGAGGCGTTCACCCGGCTGGAAGTACCGACCAAGGAACGCACCGAGATCGCCTGGATGTGGATTCCTTCCGAAGACCTGGCTCAGAGAGGAACTCTCGACATGGACAACCTGCCCGAGGTCGCCGACACCCTGTGGGCTCTCATCGCCGGGGGTGCCATCGAGCGTCTCGGCGCCTACGGCACCGAGACCGGCCTGGGCGGAGCACGCAGACTGCTCGCGAAGATCAAGAAATTCCGGTCCGAGCAGGGCCAGCCGGCCGCCCCGGAGTCACGGGACGACCTGCTGGAGTCCCTGGAGAAGCTGGTGCGGGCCGACCCCACCGCGAAGCGGGTCGCGCAGCAGTTCAACGCCGAGCAGATGACCGTGAACATGATCACCGCTCCCATCTCCGGGGAGGAGATCAACTTTGGTATCCGAAACTGATTCGCCGCCCGATGGCGTCCTGATCGGCGAGGCGGCCACGCCGGTGGATCTGACCGATCAGGCCGAGGCGGCGGACGAGGGTTTCGCGCAGGTCTCCCAGCTCCAGACCGTCATCAACCGTTTCGCGCAGGTCTCCCAGGTCCAGAGCGTCATCAACCACATTCACGGCAACGTGGGAGACGCCTCATTCGGCATCTCGGGTGCTCGCCCCAGGTCCCGCCGCACCTCGGGACCCGTGTCCGCCGACGAGATGGCGGAGACCCGCACCCGCCACGTGCGTCACACCACCTACGAGGCCGCCGCCGAACAGCTGGGCAGATGCAACATGGTGGCCCTGATCGGCACTGCCGGCACCGGCCGCCGGACGGCGGCGCTCAACCTGCTTCAGGACTTCGTCGCGGAACGGCGCGAGGTGGTGGAACTCAGCCCGGCCTCCACGCTGGAGAAGCTGGCCGCCCGCGAATACCGGAAGGCCCACGGCTACCTGCTGTGCGACTGGCCCAAGGACGACGTCGAAGGAAACATCGCCGACTTCCACGTACGGGAGATCAGGCGCCGGGTGCGCGACGCCGGGGCCTACCTGGTGATCACGGCGACGGCGACCTCACTGCCGGAGGGAGACCGGATCGCCTGGCGCCCACCGCCGGCCCGTGACGTCCTGCTGGCTCACCGGGTGGCGCCCGAGGTCGCCGACGAGGCGGCCGCACAGATCACCGCCGACCACGCCATGGCCGACGTGGTGACACTCGCGCGCGATCTGGCGTCGGGGATTTCGCTGGACGACGCACTCGACAGGCTGGAGTCGGCCGGGCGGCGCGATGTGGTCGCCTGGTTCGACGGCCCGCGTACTCGGGGGGAACTTTTCGAGATGGCCGCCATGGCCTTCACCGCCGGCCTTCCCGAAGCCGGCTTCGAGTCGCTGCTCGCCCGGCTGGAGTCGATCGCCGGTATCGGCGCCGAGGGTGCGGTCGCCGTTTCCGCGGACGACCCGATGCCGAGCCGCCGCCTGCTTCGGGTGGCGGAGGGCTCCCTTTTCAGCCTGTCGCCGGGGCGCAGGCTGGAGTTCAGGGTCCCGAGTCATCGAACGCACGTGATGCGGGAGCTGTACCGGCGGCACGGCATGCGGTTGTGGGAGCCGGTCACCGAATGGCTCCATGAGTGCGCGGCTCTCCGCGACCCGAGCGCGCAGGCGGAGATCGCCAGGGGGGTGGCGGTTCTCGCCTCCGTCTCGGACTACTCGTACGTCGAGAGCGCTTTTCTCACCCCGTGGGCCCGTGGAAGAGGCGTGATGCGCAGCCAGGCCACCGCCGCGATGGCCATCTCATGGCTGTGCCTGGACGAGACGACCCGTCCGGAGGTGCTGCGTACCGTCAGCTCGTGGACGAGGGCGTCCGCCGCCAGACCCAAATTCACCGCCACCCTCGCCTGGTCCGGTGAGCTGGGCATCCGGTTCCCGCTGGAGGCGGTCCGGATGCTCTGGATACAGATCAGGGGCAGTGAGAAGCCCGTCCGGCACGCGGAGATCGCGCTCGCCCGTCTGTTCGCGGCGTTGACCGAGGCCACCGGCAACGCCCTGCCGATGCTCGACTGGCTGGCCCGCCAGATCGGCAACGACAGGCGGATCGGCCGTGCGGTCGATCCGCTGATTCGGGCCATCCTGAGTGTCCTGTCGGCTCGCGCGGACGGCGTCGGGACTCCCACGGTCACCGCTCATCTGCGCAGTTGCCCCACCTCGGCCGTCCCGCTCGCCAGACTCTGGTCCGCGGTTCTCGTCAAGCGCCCCCACCGCAAGGACGCGCTGACCGCCCTGTACGACGCCGTCTGCGCCTTCGACGACCGCGACGGCGACGACCGCGACCGGGTCCACGCCCTGTTCGCGGCGCTCGTGGAGGCGCTCCCCGCGAAGGAACGACCGCTGCTCGCCCATGACCTGCGGCGTTATGCCATCTCCCGCGACACCGACGAGAACCGGCTGGAGATTCTCCTGTCGCTGCTCCGGGTCTTCCTGAGCCCGGCTGTTCTGTCCCTCGACACCATCGGAAAGCGTCCATGACTTACCCCGTGATCAGCCAGGTCTCCCTCGATCCTGTCGCCAGGCAAGGGTTCCTGAGCAAACCCCGGCGGCCGATCTCCAGCCTCCCCCGTCAGCTTCCGCACCAGCGGCTCGTCTTCGAGTACGACGGCACGTTCGTGCTGGGCGACCGGAGGTTGCACGGCGACGAACCGCACGTGCTGCACGCCGCCAGCGTCAGCGTCGTGGACGTGACCAAGGATCACCCCACCACGATCCGGGTGCCGATCAACTCCTCCGGCGCCCACGACTTCACCGTCTCGATCCACTTCCGCTGCACGGTCGACGAACCGATCGAGGTGGTGCGTGCCGGCCTGACCGACGTCGCCGAGCACCTGGTCACCTACATCCAGGGCTACCACAAGCTCTTCGAACTCGGCCGCGGCCACGGGTTGCACGAGGTCCACGAGTTGTGGACGCTCGTGCACGCTCAGGTGAAGGCGTACACGACCGTGGTGCCCTGTGTGCTGCCCGGCATGACGGCAGAGTTCTCCGGCCTCAACGTGCACGCCCCCGACGAGATCGTCCGGGGGCGGCGACACTACGAGACCAGCCTGCACAACATCCGGGGCGAACACGGCCTCCGCGACGTCAAACGCAAGCTCGATCGTGACTACGAACTCGACGAGCAGGATTACCTGCACACCAAGGGCCACAGCGCGAACGACTTCACCCGGCAGGAGGCGGCCCTCGACCGGGATCAGCAGATCACCGAGGCCAAGAAGATCAGGGACCTCCTCAACAGCGGTCCCGGCGCCGCCGACGGCCTGTACGTCACCGTTCCCGGTCTCAGCGAACAGCAGATCGCCGATCGTTACGCCGCCCTGGGCGACCGGGAGTACAGCGCCATCCAGCGCGGAATCCAGCAGGAACACGAGTTGCAGGTCGTTCAGGCCCGTGCCCGGGCCGATGTCGTCCGGGCGGCGATCGCCCAGGGCCTGTTCAACGAGACGACCGGCAAGGAACTGCTCGCCACCTTCGACGACGTCGAGCCGGAAGCGGAGGTGAGAGACCTCGAAAGGCCCGCTTACGAGGCCCGGGCCGAGGTGACGGCAGGCGACAACGACGACGACTTCTTCATGGAGGAGGACGTCCGTGGTTGACATCCTCCACGGCCCCAAGGCGGCCCAGCAGCACAGACGGCACCCCCGGCGTCGGGAGAGACTCGATCTTGGGAGGTTCTTCCGGCGGTTCACCGGAGTCGACGAGAAAATCCTCGCGAGCGTCCCTCAGGAACGCTCCCGCTACACCAGTCTCGGCGGAATCGTGGCCAGCACCGCGCTCATCGCGGGCGCCTCCATGCTGGGTGCGCTGACCCTGATTTTTTCGGCGTCTCCGCTGTATCTGGTGCCGGTGGCGGCGCTGTGGGGCCTGAACATCGCCAACATCGACCGGTTTCTGATCACCAGCCTCGCCGGTGACAGCGACGGCTGGTCCCGCTGGGGCAACCTGCTGGTCCGGCTCGCCGTCGCCCTCGCCATCGGCGTCTTCATCGCCGAGCCGCTGACCCTCAAGATCTTCCAGGAACGGCTCGACCGGCAGATCATGGCGGAACGCGACCAGGTGATCAGCCTGACGGAAAGCCGGTACAAGCAGTGCAACCCCCTCAAGGGACCGGCTCCCAAGGGTGTCGACTGCGCCGATTTCGTCCTCGACGGCGGCGGCCGGGCATTCGCCGTCGAAGGCGAGATGACGCAGAGGCAGAGCATCCTCAAGGCCGCGGAAGATCGGCTGGCAGCGGACAAGAAGGAGAAGGGGAGGCTGGAGGCACGCCGCGACCGGGAATGCCTTGGCGGCCGCAGGATCCCGAACCAGACCACGGGCGTGCCCGGCAACGGCCCCGAGTGCAAGGTAAGAAACAACGAGCTCGACACCTTCACCGCCGGCCATGACATCGCCCGGCAGGAGGAGAGGGTGGCGAGGCTCAAGGCGAAGCTCGGTTCTCTCGCGGCCGATCGCGCCAGTGCGGAAACGGAACGCGCGGCGGTAATCAGCAAGAAGATCACCGAGCGCGTCGAGGAGAAGAAACGGGCCTACACCCACATCGGCCTGCTTGAACGATGGGAGGCATTGGGCACGGTCGCAGGGCAGAGCGGCATGGTCAACTTCGCTCACTGGTTGTTGCGCGTCATCTTCGTGCTGCTCGACTGCATGCCGATCATCTCCAAGATGCTGAACGGCAAGACCGAGTACGACCGTCTTCTCACTCAGGAGCTGCGCGCGGGCTCGGCCTGCCACGAGGCCGAACTGAACTTCACCACCCGGCAGAGAACCGGCGGGTACGAGATCAAACTGCGCGAGGAAGAGCGCCGGTTGAAAGCCGAACGCGGCCGGATCGACCGGGATCAGCGCGTGGACGAGGCTTCCAAGGACGAAGAGATCGACCGCCTCGCCCGTACCTTCATGAGCTCGATGCCCGCACATCGATGAGGACCGGAAACTCCACCCCCTCGACCGCGGCCCCTTCTTCGGACACCACGGGTCACTTCCTGGGGCGACGTGTCCTTCGGTTCGTCGGTACGAGGCCGGGTTCGCCGGACCGTCGGGGACCGCCGTCGTGCGTTCCCGCCCCTCTAGAGATAGAAGATCACCAGAACGGTGAGGCCGATGCCCAGGGCTATGAAGGCCGGCGTCCTGGGCTGTCGGGCGGCCTCCTTCCGTGAGGAGATCATCAGCACGGCGCCCACGGCCACCGCGAGCAGCAGGTGCAGGCCGTACCAGACGGGGATGGGCGGTTTCCCGAGGACGGTGCCCGACAGCAGGTCGTCGGCGGCTCCGTAGCCCGCGAGCGCGGCGAGCAGGCCCAGGCCCAGTGCCGCGAAGGCGTACCGGAGCCGGCCGAGCAGGACCCAGAAAATTGTTCCCAGGACGAGCAGGACCGAGGAGGTATGGTGCAGTTGCCGGACGAACAGGCCGCCGCGCGCGTCGAAGCTGAGGTTCAGGAGCGAGTTGTAGGCGGCACTCATGGGAGTGCCCCAAAGGGGCTCGTAAGGGCCGCTGTAGATCACCGTCTGGCCGCTGGGCACGTAGAAGAAGGCCAGGAACCCTCCGGTCAGCAGAACGGCCACAAAACAGTAGACCAGCATCTCGCCTACCAGCTGCCTCACGCGCTCCATTCGGCATATTTCACCACATCGGACAAGCGTCGGCTCGGCGACCAGGAACATCGGCGCGAGGAGGACAGGGGTTCGGAAACTCACTGACGAGGTTCAGTGGCATCGGCGGAATTTCCGAACTCGCTCCCCTCAAGGTGTTTTTGTCGTTTTATGTCACGCCGGTCCGGCGGAGAGGAGAACGGACACGGATGAAACGCCGTTTCCGCGTGATGGCGGCCGTGCTGCCGATGGGAGTCTGCGCCTGCGGGCCCGCCGTACCGCCGTCGGCCACCGAGGAGCAGGCTCCGATCCTCCCTTCCGGAGCCGGCCCTGCGGAGACGCCCCCACCCGTCCCCTCTCCCGTTCTGAAGGCGGAAACGTCTTTCGCACGGGGGACCCGGGATCCTGATGGCGTATCGCCGGTGTCCGGCCCATTCGGGGAACCTCAGGGCCGGTCGGCTCTTGAGTAGAGTTCTTGCACTCGGATGTATTGATCCACCCAGAACGCATCCTTCTCGCTCTTCGAGGCGTTCGGCCGGAGTAGTCCGAATTGTGTCGCCAGGGCGTAGAAGCCGCCGCCGGGGTCGGCCCCGCCCTTGTGTGTGACGAGGGCTGAGATCATCAGCTTGGTCTCCGGATAGTTCTTCTCCACGATCAGGCCCAGGAGATATCCGATGGCGGCTCGCTCATCGGCGCGCCCGAAGTCGAAGCCGGGAAGGCCCGTTCTCTGCGTCAAAGCATTGTTGAGGTCTTCGTACGACGTCTCACCCGGGGTTTGAGCGCGCTCGACGAGGAACTCCAGCCCAGCCTCCGTAAGCTGATCCCACGTTTCTTCGTCGCGACTGTATTTGTACATCGAATCGCCTCCGTCGGAGATGGTCACGGGGAACCCGGAAATTCGGACGACACACGGCCAGGTCGCCAAGGAGCTTCGATCCTATCCGCGCGATCCGACGGAATCGCTTCCGTTCAATTCATGTCTTCTCGCCGTCGGTGGTTCAGGTTGGTGGCGATAATCCGAAAAGCGTGCAGCCCTTACGACCGAAAACCACTTGCCTCGTGTGGTGGGGGTCCGGGAACGTGGTGTTCATGACGCTCTGACGGACAGCGCCCTCGCATTCCGAGATGCCACGGCGCTCCCTTATGCCGTAATCCTGTCAACCCCCTCCCGAGCGAAGCGAGCCTCTTTGTCTCAGCAGCACTCCCGTCAGGTGTCCCCGCTGCCGTCCAGCACGGACACCGCGAATACCGGGGACACGGCTTCGGCCACCGTCGCCGTGTTCGCCTCCCCCGCGAGCTGGATCGAGTCCGACGCCCTCGCGCAGTGCCACCAGGTGGCCGCCCTCGACGGCATGACGCACGTCGCCGCCATGCCGGACCTGCACCCGGGCAAGGGCGCGCCCATCGGGGCCGCCATGACGTCGACCGTGCTGTATCCGTTCCTGGTGGGCTCCGACATCGGGTGCGGCATCGCCGTGTTCCCCATGAGGCTCAGGCGTGCCGTGCCCGAGAAGCTCGCCGCCCGGTTCCCCGATCTCGATCGGGCGCTGGATCCCGAGCGGGATGCCGACGACCCGGCCTGGGCCGTGCTGAAGGGCGAGATTCCCGCCGGTCACGTCGAGGGTCTCGGGACGGTCGGCCGGGGCAATCACTTCGTCGAGCTGGCGCGGATCGACACCGTCTTCGAGCCGGACCACGCGAGCCGGCTCGGGCTCGCCGCCGGCGACCTGGTTCTCATCGTGCACAGCGGTTCCCGAGGCTTGGGCGAGCGCATCCTGCGGGCGCACACCGAGGTCCACGGCGCGGGTCCCGCCCCTGATCCCGGCGCCTACCTGGCGATGCACGACGACGCCGTACGCTGGGGGTCGCTCAACCGGCGGTTGATGGCCGCCCGGGTCGCCCACGCCCTGGGGGCCGAGCCCACCGAGCCGCTCGTCGACGAGTGCCACAACCTGGTCGAGGTCCGTGACGGGATCTACCTGCACCGCAAGGGGGCGGCACGGGGGGACGGCCGCGACGTGCTCATCGCCGGTACGCGGGGCACCCCCTCCTACCTCGTGGCCGCCCACGCCGGGCCGGACGCCGGTCATTCCGTCGCGCACGGCGCGGGTCGCAAGATGTCGCGGGCGGACGCCCTGCGCCGGGGCCGGGCCAAGCACACGGTCGAGGAGCTGCGCCGTACGCCGGTGGGGTCGCTGGTGGTGTGCGGAGACCGTCAGCTGCTCTTCGAGGAGGCGCCGACGGCCTACAAGCGCATCGAGCAGGTGATCGCCGATCTCGTTCACCATGACCTGGCCACGCCCGTGGCCACCACGGTTCCGCTCGTCACCTACAAGACGCCCGACCTCGGGCCCGCCGCCCAGCGGGACCGGCGCCGCGAGCGGGGGCGGCGATGAGCGTCCACCTGCTCCTGTCGGCCGGACGTGGCCCGCAGGAGTGCGCCTGGGCGCTGGCCCGGCTGCTGCGCCGCCTGGAGGCCGACGCCACCCGGCAGAACGTGGAGATCCGCCGGGTCGAGAGCGTTCCCGGTGAGCGGCCGGACACCTACCGGTCGGTTCTGATCCAGATCTCGGGGACCGGCGCCGAGGCGTTCGCCGCCTCGTGGACCGGGACACTGTGCTGGCAGGCCCCCAGCCCGTACCGGACCAGCACGAGCCGGAAGAACTGGTACGTCATCGCACAACCGTGCCAGGTCGACACCCCGCGCACGACGTTCAGGGAAGCGGACGTCGACGTCGTCGCCTGCCGCACCGGCGGCCCCGGCGGTCAACATCGCAACAAGGCGAGCACGGCGGTGCGGGCGACCCACCGGCCCTCGGGGATCGTCGTCGTGGTCGACACCGAGCGGCAGTTCGGCCTCAACCGCCGCATCGCCATGCGACTGCTGCGGCAGCGCATCGAGGACGGCGACTCGGCGGCGGAGCGCGCCGCCGTCACCGGCCGTTGGCGCATCCACGACGAACTCGTACGCGGCAATCCCATTCGTGTCGAACGTCTGGAAAAATCGCCGTCATGAAGCTGCTCTCCGTCAACATCGGCCGGCCTCGCCCCAACCCGTGGAAGGGGTCGGGATCCACGGACATGCAGACGGGTATCGACAAGCGGCCCGTCGACGGCCCGGTCGCCGTCACCGCCCCCGGCCCCAAGGGCACCGGCGCGGTCGGCCTCGCCGGTGACCGGGTCTATGACGTGAAGCACCACGGTGGTTCCGACCAGGCCGTCTACGCCTACGCCCGCGAGGATCTCGACGAGTGGGAGTCCGAGTTCGGCAGGTCGCTCTCGAACGGGGTCTTTGGGGAGAACCTCACGACCTTGGGGCTGGACGTCAACGGCGCCCTGATCGGTGAGCGTTGGCGGATCGGGCCGGACCTCGTCCTGGAGGTGACGTGCCCGCGCATCCCGTGCGCGACGTTCCAGGGGTGGCTGGAGCGCGAAGGCTGGATCAAGCGGTTCACGCAGGCCGTCCGGCCGGGCGCGTACCTGCGCGTGATCGAGCCCGGTGAGATCCGCGCCGACGAACCGGTCGAGATCGTGCGCCGTCCCGACCACGACGTGACCGTCGCGCTCGTCTTCCGTGCGATGACCCTGGAGCCGGAACTGCTGCCGCGGCTGCTCGTCGCCGACGCGCTGCCGGAGAAGGACATGGAAATGGTCCGCCGACGCACCAACGCGTAGGCGCCGGCTTCAGGGGATCACCTCGTAAGCGGGCAGCCGCCCTCCTTCTTCCGCCTTCGCGGCGGTGATAGTTGATCGTCCGCGACGCTCACGCCCTGATGCGGCGGACGTCGAAACCCGGGGCCTCGCCGCCTTGACGGCCGGCTCGAAGGCCCCGTGATAGCGCTCACCGGTATCGGTGACGAGGACTTCGGTCATGGCATTCCTTACGGGAGGCGAGCGCGTGGCCGCTGTACGGCCGTGTTGTCCTGCCTGGTCACTGCCCTGCGCGACCGCTGTACGGCCACGTTGTCCTGCTCGGATACTGCCTCGCGCGGTCGCGGGCCACGCGTCGGATCGCCTGTCAGCCCTGTAAGGAAGCCCTTCGAACAGGCTGACAACACGATCTCGTTGTGGACAACGCGAGCGATCCGAAACTGTGGATCCCGCCGCAGAAATCCCCTCCAGTGTCCGAAACCAGGAGAACCCATGAAGTTGCCTTCATCCGCCGCCGCCCTCGTGGCGGCCGCCCTGTTCGCCCCCTTGACGGGAGCGTCCGGGGTGTCGGCGGCACAGGCGGCCGACGCGGGGGTCCTTCCGAGCGTGAACATGGAAGCCACCCTCAAGGCGGCCCAGATCGACCCGCGACGGCCTGACGACACGCTGACCCCGGGGGCGAAGGCGAGCGTGCTCCTCGTCGAGCGGGCGCTGCGCGATCGGCGCCTGCTCGATTCCACGTGGGTGGACGGTTACTTCGGCAGCACGACGGTCGCCGCCTTCGCGAAGTTCCAGCGGTCGCTCGGCTTCACCGGTCTCGCCGCCAACGGCCTGCCGGGCAAGGCGTCGCTCACCAAGCTCGGGGCCGGCCGCTTCAAGGTCACCAACGTCGTCGGGCCGGGGGGCCGGGTGTCGTTCGGCGGGGGCGTCGTCAACACCCGCACGCGAAGCATGCTGGTCGAGGCGAATCGGCTGCTCGGCCGCGATCTCGTGCTGTTGCAGGGGTCGTACAACCGGGGCGGGGACCCCACGTCCGCGGGTACCCACGACGGCGGGGGCGCCGTGGACATCTCGGTCAAGGGGATGAGCTCCGCCACCCGTACCGCGGCCGTCCGCGCGTTGCGACGGGTCGGCTTCGCGGCATGGCTGCGCAGTCCCGCTCAGGCCGACTGGCCGTGGCACATCCACGCCGTCGCCATCAACGACACCGACCTCTCCGGCCAGGCCCAGAACCAGGTCGGCGACTACTACCTCGGTCTGAACGGGCTCTCCGGCCGTGGTCCCGACGACGGCCCGAAGGTGGCCATCCGCACCTGGGAGGAGTACCGGCGTCGCTGACCATCCAAAACCCCGACCGCGCGGACACCCGGACCGCACGCCCCCGGAGCCGCACACAGCCCCGGGCTCCCCGAGCCACACGCATTCCACCCCGTACACACCCCGGGCACCTCGGGCCGCACGCATTCCACCCCGTACACACCTCAAGGCCGCACCCCCGGGCCACATCTCAGGCCCACACCAGGCCGTACCGACACCTCAGGCCGTACAGGACACCCCAGGCCGCACAGACACAAGGAGAAAGAACAGCATGAGAACGCGTAACAGGATCCTCGCCGCCGTGGCCTCCGCGATGGTGCTCGGCGGAACGGCCGTCGCCGTCGCCCCGCCCGCCTCGGCCGCCGACCGCAACGGCGTCTGTGAGACCGGCGAGTTCTGCTACTACTTCAACAGCAACAACCAGGGGTCGGTCTCCGACTTCACCGGATCCGTCAACGACTACGGCACCAAGCAGCCCTCCTGCTTCGACTACAAGGGACCCGGAAACGGCAAGGGCAAGTGCATCAAGAACGCCGCCGCCTCCGTCTGGAACCGCACCTCCAAAACCGTCCGGGTACATTTCAACAGCAATTACGGTGGCAGCGTCTACCAGGACTTCAAGCCCGGTGCGAAGGGCAACCTCAAGCCCGGTCTCAAGAACGAGAACGCCTCGCACCAGTTCAGTCCGTCGTCGTCGTCACCGGGACGCGTCAACCTGTCGTCCGCGCTGTACAAGACCAGTGGCGGATACATCAGCTGCGCCTTCGACGGTTACACCAGCACCCCCGGCCGGCATGAGGGCATCGACTTCTACCGCGGCATCGGCACGAATGTCCACTCCCTGGTGAGCGGTCAGGTCATCCACCTCGCGCGCGGGGCCAACGGCGGCTCGGGGCTCTCCACGATCTCCATCTACAACGCCTCGTCGAACAGGACGGTCATCTACCTGCACTCCGCTCCGCGCTCCTCCCTGCGCGTGGGCCAGCAGGTCTCGCGCGGCCAGCTCATCGCCAACGAGGCGTGGCGCGGGGTGTCGTCCAGCGGGGCCGCGCACACCCACGTCGAGGTGCGTCCCGGACGGCAGAAGCTCGCCGCCAAGAGCGTCGGCGACCCGGTCCTGAGCAACCCGAACCCGACCTCGTTCTGGGTCTCCCAGGGCTACAACCTCCGCTGAGCGCGGCACGGCTCTCGATTTTCGATGAAGACGACGATGAAGAAGAGGAAGGCGACCGTGTCCCCACGAACCGCACGGCCGATCTCGCGACTCGCCGCCGTGGCCTCCGCGATGGTGCTCGGCGGAGCGGTGCTCGCCGTCGCCCCGCCCGCCTCGGCCGCCGGCCGTAACGGTGTCTGCGAGAGCGGCGAGTTCTGTTACTACTTCAACAGCAACAACCAGGGATCGGTCTCCGACTTCACCGGATCCATCGGTGACTACGGCACCAAGCAGCCCTCCTGCTTCGACTACAAGGGACCCGGAAACGGCAAGGGCAAGTGCGTCAAGAACGCCGCCGCCTCCGTCTGGAACCGCACCGCCAAAACCGTCCGGGTCCACTACAACAGCAACCACGCCGGTAGCACCTACCAGGACTTCAAGCCCGGCGCGAAGGGCAACCTCAAGCCCGCGCTCAAGAACCAGAACGCCTCGCACCGGCTGATGGGCTCCTCGTCGCCGAGCCACTGCAAGACCGACGGCACGCACAGCAGGATGCCCACGACGATCCTCGTCTACCGCAAGTCCCTCAACCGCGTGGACCGGGTACCGTTCAAGACCTACATCAAGAACGTCCTGCCCAACGAGTGGCCGTCGTACTGGCCGAAGGAGTCTCTCAGGGCCGGGGCGATCGCCGTCAAGAACTTCGGCTGGTACTGGGCGCTGAACTCGGCGAGCAGGACGCCGAGCGGCGAGTGCTACGACGTCTCCGACCACACGTCCAGCCAGGTGTACAGGCCGGGCTCCGCGACGGCGGCGACGAACGCCGCGGTGGACGCGACGTGGGGCACCCGGTTGACGCGCAACGGGAAGATCTTCAGGGCCCAGTACTGCGCGACGACGACGGCGTGCGGCCACTGGGTCACCGGTGACTGGATGTCACAGACCGGCTCCCGCGACAAGAGCAAGGCGGGCTGGAGCCACTCCAGGATCCTCAAGTCCTACTACAGGGGGATCGTTCTCGGTTCCTGATCTCTTTCGACGACCTCCCCGCGTTCCCCGTCGTGCGTCGCACGGCGGGGAACGGGCGTTCGGTCCTGGGCGTCGAGGGCGTCCTCCCGATGCGGCCGGCGGGCTTGGAGGCCGGTCGGTCGATGGATCGGCCCCGGCGGGAGGTGCTCACCTCCGTCGTCTCCGTCAGTCGACGATGATCTGGAAGTTGAGCGGTCGGCCTCCGGGGAACGCGACCCGCCCGGAACCGTCCATCATCTTGAACCGCACGTAGCACAGGCCCGGGTTTCTCGGCGTGGTGATCTCGGTCCGGATGTCGACGATCTCTCCGGGTCGGGTGTCCTTGATCGGTACGTCGGAGATGGTCTGGCATTGATCGGGCTGCTGCGGGAGGTCGAGGCGGCGCAGCGTGTATCCCTTCCATGGCACGGTCCCGGCGTTCTTGATCCGCCACACCTTGGTCCTGGTCCGGCCGGGGCCGACGCTCGTGCAGTCGGGGAGCGTGATGTCCCCGATGAACACCGCGGAATCCCCTTCGTTCGCGGGCGGATCGTACGGCGGGTTGGTCGGGACCACCGGGCAGTCGGTCGCCGCCAGCAATGCCTTCGACGGGCTGCCCGACGGGGCCGGGCCGCGATCGTCGTTCCCGGAGTCACGGTTGACGGCCACCGCGATGAGGACCGCCGTCCCCACACCGACGGCCGCCGTCGCGAGCGCCGCCGCTGCCGGGCGGGGCAGCCGGAATCGCCCTCGGCCTCGGGGGGTGTGGGAGACCTGCCGGGCGTCACCCACGATCTCGCCGGGCGGTGGCGGCGGAGTCGTCGTGGGTACGGGTGCCTGAGTCTCACCGGCCGCCGGTGGAACGTACGACCCGACGACGATGCGCATGGAGCGATCTTCCGCGGCTGCCGCGGTTTCAGGGGTCGCCGCGGCTTCCCCGGCCTCCGGGGCGGGGACCGCGAGCCCACCGGGCGGACCGGCCACCGGGGGGCCGACGCGGTTCGCAGGATCTCCGGCGCTCACCGACCTGACCGCCAGGTTCGCCCTCTCCCAGCGTTCGCGGTACGCGGCCGGGTCCGCGCCGCACGCCTTGACGAACTCGACGGTGGTCTCCCAGCTCGGGAGCCGGTTGCCTTTCGTGGCTTCGTGCAGTGTCGTGTGCGAGATCGCCCCCGACCGACCGGACATCTCCCGAAAAGGTGGGTTGCCGACAGATTTGCGAAGTTCTCGCAGAGCCGCCGCGAAGCCCTCGATCGCCTTCACCCGTGCAGGCATGTCATCCACCGGAGTGAAGCTAACAGCGCCCACGGTGTTTACTCAAGCTTGACCCCACGGCGACGGGGGAAGTAAGGCGGCCGGTCTCGATGCCGCTCAACACCAGGTACGGGCGGCACAACGTGGTCCGGCCGTCCCGCTCCTCCTGCCGGATCGGCTCCCGTCGATCGGGGCATCACTCCTACGCCCCGGCGCACCGGTGGCGTACCGAACCGGCGCCGCCTTCACCGAGCCGGCCGCGTCAGGGGCGAGCCTCGTCGTACGGAACCTGGGTGGTACGGGACGACCTGAGGAGGAATCCGGCCGCGGCGGCGGTGAAGAACATCAGCACGCCGTAGGTGGCGGCGGGGATCGCCATCTGGGTGTTGTTCAGCAGCGTGAGTGCGACCGCGATGGACAGCGTGGCGTTGTGGATGCCGATCTCCATGCAGGAGGCGACGGCCTGGCTGTGCTCGATCCTGGCCAGGCGCGGCACCCAGTAGCCGATGGCCAGGCTGATCACGCTGAACAGCAGTGTGATCAGGCCGACCGAACGGATGTAGTCGCCGAGGTTGTCCAGCTCCTGCAGCAGGGCGCCGAGGATCACCAGGACGAGGATGACGGCGGAGGCGATCTTCACGGGGGTGTTCATCCGCTCGGCGAAGCGCGGCACCCACGCCCGGACCGCCATGCCGATCGCGACGGGGACGAGCACGATCGCGACCACCTGGACGGTCTTGTCGAACTGCAGGCCCAGCGCGGCGGAGTCGGCGGCGAAGTAGTTCAGCGACAGGTTGGTGACCAGCGGCAGCGTGACGACGGCGAGCACGGAGTTGATCGCGGTGAGCGTGACGTTGAGCGCGACGTCGCCGCCGAACAGGTGACTGTAGAGATTCGCCGTGGTCCCGCCGGGAGAGGCGGCCAGGAGCATCATGCCCACGGCGAGCGCGGGCGACAGGTCGAAGGCGAGCACCAGGCCGAAGCAGATCACCGGCAGCAGCAGGACCTGGCAGGCGAGCGCGACCACGGTGGCCTTGGGATAGGCGGCGACGCGGCGGAAGTCGGCGATCGTGAGGCTCAGACCGAGACCGAACATGATGATCGCGAGGGCGATGGGCAGGAAGACACCGGCAAGGGCCATGGGGGGTGGTCCTCTTTCCTCTTTTTTCCTCGGATTTCCTGGGACGTCTCCTCGGGGCGGGGCGAAGTCGGCGTGGCGGGAGCCGGTCATCGCGGGCGACGCCTGCGCGGCGTCCGCGATGTCACGGAAGATCGGGGAAGGTGACCGCGCCCACTCCCGCGGAGACGGTACGGACAGGGGGCACGGTGCGGGGTGGGTCCAATGATCACTCACATCTCGGGATAACGCCAGGAAAGAACCCAGATCTAACCGGATGCGCGTTCAAGTAGTGATCGTTCGATTTCGCGGGCCGGTTCTCACTTCATCCGGCTTCGGTGAGACGGGGAGGGATCGAGATCGCCGTGCGGAAAGACCTGACGAGACGCGCGGTTCGTCGCCTTACCGGTCGGTGTTGTCCGGAGTAGCCGGAGCGTCGGACTGCTCGGTCGGCTTGATCGGCTCGGGCGACTCCGGTGACTCGGATGACTCGGGCGGCTTGATCAGCTCGATCGGTTCGGGCGGCAAAAGTCGATCTTCAATCACGGTTGCCATGACGAGGCCCACCAACGTCATGATCGCTAGAACTGATCCGAACAAGATTCCTCCCAGCACCGGCCCCATATCTCCCCCAACAAGCCATATGTGCTGCTTCCCTCACATATCAGGATTATTCGGACACGGTTCGTGAAAATAGGGCTGTTCGACTTACCGGATCAGGACCAAAGTCCTTCGGCGCATGTCAGAAAGGTGATCATGACGTGATGGCCGCGTACGCCGGCCGTCGTGGGCCGCATCGGTAGGCCGGGAGGTCGTCGCTCGGGTACGTTGGGGCCGATGAACGATCAGCACGCGGGCCGGTCGCGTGGGAGGCCGGTGGTCGCCTCTCTCGTCGGCCTGGTCCTCGCGATCTCCGGCTGCGCCACCTCGCAGAGCGCCGCCTCACAGGATGCCGCCGCACAGGGCTCCACCTCCCAGGGGACCTCCCCGAACACCGCCTCCCAGGACACCGCACCGGACTCCGCCTCCCAGGGCGCCCCCTCGGGGAGCACCGCCCCACCGGCCGCTCCCGGCCAGGAGACGGCGTCACCGGCGGAGGAGTCCTCGCAGCAGACGCCGCCCGCGGGTCAGGTGCCCACCCCGCCCTCCCCGAAGGCGGCGATCCCCACCGACCCGGCGCGACTGGCCCGTTCCCTGGCCACGACCACCGCGGAGCTCCGGCGCGCCATCGACGACTGGCGGCGCGACGGCGATCCCGGCAAGGGAGAACCCCCCGAGCCGGTGGTGCTGCTCGCCCTGCACCAGCAGCGGATCTACCGCTACCTCGTCCTCAACCCGCAGGTCGCCGCCCGCACCTACGCCAAGCTGCCGAAGGCCCTGGCCGGGCAGGCGAAGGACAACGTGACGGCCGGCCGGGATCTGCGCTCCCTCGTCCGGCCCATCAGCGGGGCGGTGAAGTTCCGTGTCCAGCCGCCCAAGCCCGCCGACTTCCTGCTCGGTCACTTCCGGTACGCCGAGCGGCGGTTCGGCGTGGAGTGGGAGGTGCTGGCGGCGGTGATGTTCGTCGAGACCAAGTTCGGCCGCGTACGGTCACCGAGCCACACCGGCGCCAAGGGCCCCATGCAGTTCATGCCGAGAACGTGGGACGCCTACGGAATGGGCGGCGACATCCAGGACACCCGCGACTCCCTGCTCGCCGCGGCGAACTATCTTCGCGCGTCGGGGGCACCGCGCGACTACCGGCGCGCGCTGTACGCCTACAACCACTCCCAGGCGTACGTCAACGCGGTGCTGCTGCACGCGCGCCAGATCAAGCAGGACATCAGAAACTACTACGCCTACTACAACTGGCAGGTGTTCGTGGTGACCACCCGTGGAGATCGCCGCCTCACCGGCCCCTGACCTCGCCCCCGCGCCGCGCACCCCGCGCCATATGCCCGTGCCGGACGCGGGTCTTCACGGTGACCGTCCGTGGAGACCCCTGTCCTTCACGGACCGTGCCCCGCACCGCGTACCGGTGCGGATCTTCGAGCCCTGGGAGCGCGGAGAGTGCCTCACTCCGGAGGGAGCAGGTCGGCGACGGCCTGTTCGATGTCGTCGCGCACCTCGAAGTGGGACAGCAGGCCGGTACGCAGCAGCAGGTGCGCCAGCCCGTCGGGGAGGCCCACCAGGACGAGCCGGCCGGTGGCGGTGTCCTGGACGCGCTGCCGGGTCTGAGCCAGCACCCCCAGGGCGGTGGAGTCGTAGAAGGCCAGCTGCGACAGCTCCAGCACGAGGCGGGGGCCGTCGCTCATCGCCCAGACCTCGCCGACGTGTTGGGCGAGCGTGGACGCGGTGATGAAGTCCAGGTGCCCGCCGACCTCCAGCACGCTGCAGTGCCCCCGATGGGTCGCCCGTACCCACAGCGCCTGACCGTGGTGATCCACTCAGTCCTCCCTGACCCCGTACCGTTGGTGGACCCCCGCGATACCCCGATCAACAGCGGCGATACCCTCCACCACGGTTTCAAACCCGCGGGGGTCCCACGATCAGGGGTTCGGCGGGCGCCACATCGGATACATCGGCGGGCCACCGGGCATGAGGATCGGGTCGCCGAGGTCCTGATAGCCGTGGCGCAGATAGAGCCTGCGGCTGTCGAGGCTGCTCGCCTCCAGGTACGCCGGTGTCCCCTCCTCGTCGAGCCCTCGGTGGTACTCCTCGAGCAGCCGGGTCCCCGTCTTCCGCCTCTGGTGCCCGGGAAGCACGGCGAGGAACGCCAGATAGTGGTGCGGGTCGTGGGGGTGGCGTTTGTCCATCTCCTCCCCCATCAGTTCGATGCGCTCGGCGTGGGGACCGGCGAACGACTCGACCCGAGCGGTCCGGTCGGGGATCTCCGGAAGCGGCTCGACCCCCTTGTGGAACCACACGGCGACGGCGGACATGTCGGCCGTCGCGAGGACCTCGCCGTGGACGAGGGCGCTCTCGCTGGTCATGGCGAAGAAGGGGGGCATCACCCGGCGGCGGTCGTCGTCCGACGGGATCATCCAGGCGGAGATCTCCTGCTCGTGGAAGGAGGTGGCGATGATCGCGCCGATGGTCTCCGCGGCTCCCGGCGTGTTCGGGACGCGAATGATCTCGGTCATTCGTTCCCCTTCACGGCCGCCTGGGCGCCGAGCCCGATGTTGGCGTACACGTTCGGCTTGCTGGACCGCAGGGCGAGCCCCCACATGACGCCGAATCCCGCGGCGACGAAGTAGATGGCGGGCATGATCCAGCGGAGCGGGGAGTCGGAGGCCACGCCGAGCACGGTGTCGAAGTTGAGCATGACGAGCACGATGACGACGAACAGCAGGACGGAGGAGATGACCGGGGCGATCCGGGTCCGCCAGGCGTTCTCCGGGGCGGGATTCCTGGCGAAGTAGGCGAATACCGAGACCGAGGTGGCCGCCAGCATCATGAGCAGTCCCAGGCCGCCGAACGATCCGACGGTGAAGAACAGCTGGATGACGGGGTCCAGGCCGAAGAACGCGTAGATGACGATCGTGGCCAGTCCGATGATGCTCTGCGCCACCGAGCCGTTGACCGGGGCACCGGTCCGCGGGGAGGTGCGGCCGAAGGCCGCGGGCAGGACCCGCTCCCTGCCGAGAGCGAAGATGTAGCGGGAGATCGTGTTGTGGAAGGCGATCAGCGCGGCGAAGAGGCTCGTCACGAACAGGAGGCCGCCGAGGGTGGCGATGGTCGCCCCGAGGTGCTGCCCGGCCAGGTTGAACAGGAGGTTCGAACTCTGCTCGCGGGTGGCTTCGACGATCTTGTCCGAGCCGACCGGCACGGTCATCGCCCACGACGACAGGGCGTAGAGGCCGGAGATGACGGCGAGCGCGATGTAGGTCGCGATCGGCACCGTGCGCCTCGGGTCCTTGGTCTCCTCGGAGAACACCACCGACGACTCGAAGCCCGCGAAGGAGGCGATGCAGATCGCGACCACCGCTCCGATGCCAGGGACGAAGAGGTTCGCCGGGTTGAAGACGTCGAGGCTGTAGCCGGAGGCCGCCGGGTTGATCAGGTCGGCGATGTCGAACAGCACGACGATGGCGATCTCTGTCAGCAGCAGGACCGAGAGCACCTTTCCGTTCACGTCGACCCGCATCAGCCCGAGCACCCCGGTCAGCACCCAGGCGACCAGCCCGATGACCCACCAGGGCGGGGAGCTGCCGAACCAGTCGGCGATCAGCGGCTCGCCCGCCGCGCCGATCATGCCGTAGAGGCCGACCTGGAGCGCGTTGTAGGCGAGCAGCGCGACCCAGGCGGTCGCCACTCCCAGCGGCCGGCCGAGTCCTTTCGCGGTGTACGCGTAGAACGCCCCGGCGTTGACGACGTATCGAGCCATCGTCACGTACCCGACGGCGAACAGGCCCAGGATGGCTCCGAGCAGGATGAAGGCGAGCGGGACGCCGATCACGCCGGTCGCGGCGTACGCGGCGGTCACCGAGCCGCCGATGACGGTCAGCGGCGCCGCCGCCGAGATGACGAAGAACACCACGGAGGGTACGCCGAGGCGGTCCTGGGCGAGCGCCTCGGAAACGGCGCTCACCCTGCGTTCTGTCACGGACATGGGGGGATTCCTTGCGGTGAGGGGGGTGGGGGTTCAGCGGCGGCTGATGACGGCGTCACCTACGGCAGCCTCGGTCTGGGCGATCAGTTCCTGGAGCGGCGCCGGGAGGGCGGCGATCGCGTCGGAGAGGTAGCCGGGGTTCTGCTCCCACAGGACGAGCCGGTTGCCGCCGGTCGCGACGAGCAGTCCCAGCAGGACGCCGTCCTGGACGTTGAGTGGCTCACGGCGCTGGATCGCGAGGTTGACGCGTCCCGCCGGCCATCCCGCGACGTTCACGTCGACCGGCACCCGCTTCCGCGACGGGCGCCTGCCGGGCGGGCGCAACAGCCCGTCGTCGACCATCCGGGCCGCCACGTCGGCGAGTGCCGTACGGGCGAGGAAGTGCAACCAGGTACGGAAGCGATGCGAGGGTTCGGCGACGATGTGCTCCAGGGCGGTCCCGGCGACCCGGTCTCCGGGCGGCGCCTCGTCGAGGACGACGAGTTGCACCTGTCCCGCCACCAGTCCCACGGTTATCCGTCCGGCGAGCATCAGTTCTCCCAGAATGGCTGCGGCCAGTCCTAGATCGGTCAGGCGGGCATGAAGCCGCATCCGGCCGGTCGCGTTGTCATGCATGACAAAGAACAGGTCGTTGCCCAATCGGGTTCCTGAAAGATCCACTCCAACCACGAACGGCGATCGTATAGGTAAATCGTTAAATTTGTCATTACGTGAACAAGGTTCTGGCACCCGACACGGATCGGATCGGCAAAAACTAAAGAAACGGACATATGACCAACAACCCCCAGCTGCGCCAAGGGGTGTATCGAAAGAACGGACGAATCCAAGAATTTACATATTTTTGGTCACCGGGGACGGCGGCAGGGAGGCAGAGGGATCCGAGGCCCCGAAGCCGGAGAATGCCCTGTTCAGCAGGCTCAAGAAAGCGCGATCTTGCAAATCCCGGTGAATCCCCGCGAATCATCACGGGGTTTGATACGGGCGTTTTTCGAAGTTTGGGACCGACGTAATGCCGTCCCGGCTTCCACCGCCCACACGGCAGTGGTATCGGGCGGCGTACGCATCCGCGCCGAGTCCGAAACCGTGCCCGGCCACCTCGCCGTTTCACGCGTTCAGCCCGCCGACACCACCGTTCGCACGTGGTATCGACGGGCTGAACCGTTTCAGTGCCGCACTTTCCGGGCGGCTTCAAGGTGGCGCTTTCAGCAACCCCGGGCCGCGAAGGCGAGGAACTTGGTGACCTCGTTGCTGTCGAAGTTGTCGTCGGAACCGATCACCAGTGTGCACTCGCCGTTGCGCAGGCGCGGCCCCCAGGCGAGGCTCTCCAGGTTCTGCACCGGCGGCCGCACCGTGCTGAGGTCGGAGACGAGACGCTTCGAAACGGGGCGGTACGGCTGTCCGCCGACCAGACTGTCGCGGGTCAGCACGTTCGTGGCACCGCGCAGGTCGATCTCGTACAGCTTGGCCCTGTAGTTGACACCCTCGATCCAGGAGCGCTCAAGGGCGAGGTAGCGGTTCTCGTCGATCGCCAGGATCTCCGAGACCCCGCTGTCCGACTTGCCGTTCGCCGGGACCGGTGCCGCCGGGAGCTTGTCGATCGGGTAGGCGTACTGGCCGCGCGGCCGGCCGTCACGGCCCCACACGGTGATGCGGGCCGTGGCGCCCTTGTCGACGGTCGGCAGCGGACCGTCCTCATACCTCGGCCCCTCCGTGATGGCCGCGATGCTCCTCTCCGTGAAGGTGAGCCCCTCGAACCCGAAGTTGCGCCGGGGGCCGTTCTCGGTGGAGGTCATCTTCAGGTTGCGGGGAACCGCCAGCTCCCCGAGGTAGCGGCCGTCGGCGCCGCTCCAGCGGACGGACATATCGGACACCGGGATGTTGGGATTCTCCGCGTCGGGCCGGTCGCCCTCGTTGGCCCACAGCAGCTTGCGGCTCCACCGGTCGTAACGGATCGCCTCGGGATCGGCGGACCTGGGCCGGCCGTAGGCCGGGTAGGGGCTCCCGCCGGGGCGCCGCAGGGTGGTGACCCCGGTGAGGTTCACCCCGGTGAACGCTCCGGTGACCGGGTGGATGTCAAGACGGCCGGTGTAGAAGCGCGCCGGGTTGTAGCGCCACCGGTCGTCGGAGACGAAGTACCAGGTGCCGGTGCGCGGGTCACGGTCGAGACCGGAAAGGCCGCCGACGGTGGTTCCACGGAAGCGCATCTTGTGCGGCAGGCGCTGCTCGCCGAGGAAGCGGGTGATCCGGAGCCCCTGCGGCGGAGCGGCGACCTCCGCCGCGGGCTGTGCGGCCACTGTCGAGGGGTGCGCGACCGCCGCCGACGCCTGCGCGCCGACGGCCCCGAGGCTGACCGCCGTCGCGAGTGCGGCCGCGAGTGCCGTGATTCTTCGCGAATTGGCCATATGACTCTCCTCTTCCCAGAAATGATCCCGAAAGAACTGGCTGGAATATGAGACCGCGGTTGGCGGAAAATTTCCACGAGAATCAACGATTCAATGCCCAATGGCCGCTTAATGACAGGACAGAACAAACCATTTGTCATGCATTTTCGGTCACCAAGTCGGCGATCGGGCGAGGCATTTCAAAGTGTGCGGACCCGGGCGTCCGCGACATCGTCCTACGGGCCGCTCGCATCCCGAACGCGCACGTACGGGCCGCTCGCGCCTCGAACACGCACGCTCACGGGGTGTCCGGCGTGCGCAGCCCTCACGACCGAGGTGGCGTCCGCCGAGCGGAAGGCGCCCGTACGGTAGCGGCGTACACCATTTCTCCGCCCTTCTCAGTGTGTGAATCACACCGAATTGGATGGCGATCGCCCTGTCACGGCACGGAGAAGGGGTGGTGGTGCACGAAATCCAACTCCGGGGTTTATCCACCGATAACGACAACGCGCGAAAGAACGCACCGCGCCGGGGGTTGATCTCCTCCGCCGGTGTCTCCGCCCTGGCCCCGGGGTGAAGGGCGGGGGTTGGGCGAGCGCCAGGCCGGAAAGCTCGACCCTCTGCCCTGAGAGGACAGAGGTGCTTCGGGTGAGGCCGACCTTTGGCCACCGGCGGACGGATGGATGATCGGCCGGTGGACGCGCCGTACGGTCCCGCGCTCACCGAGGACGAGCCGACCCGTTCGGCGACCCGGCATGCGAGGACGGCGCCGGTTCGCGGAGGATGCCGCACCGATTCGCGGAAGACGTCTCGCCGGTTCGCGGAAGACACCTCGCGAGCCATTGCCAAAATCTGTTTTTACGTACAAAATTTGTTGTGTCATGAGAGACGTCCTGTACCTGGAACAGATCGAGCAGGCCGAGGCCCTGCTCAAGCCGCAGCGCATCGAGGTGCTGCGGCAGCTCGCCGAGCCGCGCTCGTGCACAGAGGTCGCGGCTCTGCTCGACCAGACCCCGCAGCGGGTCTACTACCACGTCAAACGCCTGGTCGAGGCGGGTCTGGTGACCCAGGTGAGCGAGCGCAGGGTGCGCGGCATCCACGAGGGCGTCTACCAGGCGAGCGCCCGCTCCTACTGGCTCTCCCCCCGGCTCGTCGGCCGGATCGGCCTGCGCCCGACCGGGAACGAGCTGGGTCTGGGCTACCTGCTGGACCTCATGGAGGAGGTCCAGGCCGACATCGGCGCGCTCGACAGGACCGCGCCCGAGCTGCCGTCCGTCGGCGTGTCCGGCGAGATCCGCGTGCTTCCCGAGCGGCGCCAGGAGTTCCTGAACGACCTCCAGGCGGCACTGCAAGACCTTTTCACCCGTTACGGCGGCGCCGAGGGGGACGCCTTCAAGCTCGCCGTCGCCTGCTACCCCAAGGGAGAACCCCGTGAGTGATCCGATGAAGCTGAGCGCGCGGGTGGCCGCACCGCTCAAGGAAGTCCACCACGCCCTGACCGACCCGGGCGAGCTGCGCGTCTGGCTGGCCGAGCACGCCGAGGTCGAGCTGCCGCACCGGTACGAGTTCTGGGGACGCCACACCCCCGAGGGGGACGCGCCCCACCAGCGCCCGCTGCACGTCGACGACCACACGCTGCGCTTCTCCTGGCTGCTCGGCGGCGAGGAGACGACCGTCGAGATCACCCTGGAGGAGGAGAGCGCGGAGTCGACCGTCGTGTCGCTGACGCAGACCCACTTCGACCGGGAGACCGCGCTGGCGGAAAGCGGCGTCCTGGGGATGGTGCAGACGTTCTGGTGCCTGTCGATCGCGAACCTGGTCGACCACCTGGAGGGCCGGGAGCTCACGCCGAAGACCGACTTCACCTCCCCCGTCATGCGGGAGCGGCTCGTCATCGACGACTCGCCGGAGGCGGTGTTCGACTCGCTCGTCGACTCGGAGAAGTTCAGCACGTGGTTCGGCTACAGGATCGACATCGAGCCGTACGTCGGCGGGCGGTTCGCGATGGGCGGCTTCGAGGCCGACGGACAGCCCGCGAAGATCGTCGAGCTGGAGCCGGGCCGCAATCTCACCCTGGAGTGGCCGGGTCTCGGTCTCGTCACCTGGGAGCTGGAGGGCTCGGGCGGCGCGACGCGCCTCACCTTCATGCAGAGCAGCTTCAACGAGAAGAAACCCCCGTACGCCGGGTGGATGGGCTGGCTCAGCGGCCTCGCCGAGCTGCGCCGCTTCCACGAGCTGAGCGACTGGCGCTCGATCTGGCTCGCCCCGAGCGCCGACTCCCCGGAGGCGGCGACAGTGAGCGACTGACCGCGCACGCGCGCCCCCGGCCCTCTCCGCGTCCGGCGCTCACCAGCACATGACGGCCGCCTGGCCGGGGCCCCAGCAGGAGTGGACGCGGGCGCGAAGGACGTAGCGGCGGTCCCTGCGCAGGTGGACGCGCAGGGACGCGTTGCGCGGACGGCCTCCGTCGTCGTCACCCGCCAGGTAGCGCAGGTCACCGCCGACCTCCTCGAACAGCACCAGCACCGTGTCGCACTCGCCGAAGACACCGACGGCGTAGTCGCGGGTCGCGCGGGGGATGATCGTGAAGTCTCGCTGTTCCCCCGCCCCGGCGCCGAGCGGGGCGGAGCGGAACGGCGGCAGTTCGGGGGGCGGCTCGGCGCCCGGGGGCGGATACCAGCGGCGGGCGAACGCGGCGTCGAGTGCGGAGACGGTGCCCGGTGGCGCGACCCCCGCCCGGTAGCACGGCGGCTCCAGGATGAGCCCCGGGCCGAACCGGTATCCCATCACGGACAGCGGATCCCATACCGGGCCGTTCGCCTCGCTCTCGTCGAGCCTGCGGATGACGTTGTGGAACGTCCGCGACCTGGGCCAGAGGTTCGGCGGTCCCGCGAAGTCCTCGTAGACGGCCTCCTCGTCCCACAGGATGCCCGAGTACGGGCTCTGGTGCTCGTGGGCCATGCCGATGACGTGGCCGATCTGGTGCAGCACGGTGCCCCTGCCCGACGCCCCGGTGAGGTCCCAGCCGAAGTTCGTCGTGCGGGAGGCGATGCCGACGCGGAGCGCCTCGCGTCCCACGGCCGACCACGATCCGGCGTCCCACCGGAACCCGATCCGCAGCTCCGCCTCGCTACGTTCGGCGACCTCGGCGAACTCCAACCCGATGCCGAGGTCCTTCCACTCCTGGAAACCTCGGCGCACGGCGTCACGCTGCTCGCCGCCGGAATGCCCGCCGTCGTGTCTCCCGTCCAGGAAGCAGTAGTGCAGGACCGTACCGTTCAGCCACACCCGCCGCCCCGAGAGCAGGGCCGCGCGTCGCCTCCCGTGGAGCCCTTCCGGCGGCGCGGGGGCAGGGTACGCGGGAAGCGAGCAGTGCCGGACGCGCTCGCCGGCGCCCGCCCTCATCGGCGTTCCCGTGGCGTGGAGGCCCCGGCCCCCGGACGTGAGGAGGAGATCAAGGAAACCGTGTCCACATGCCACGAGACTGGAGACGGAACCCCTGACGCGCATGAGTAGGGGGTACTCAATTCGACGTGTATCACGGACGGGGAACCCGGCTCATACAGCTGTGAGAAACCCACGGTCCCCCTGGCCGTTCACGGCCAGGACTGAGGAACTCGATCTCGTACGGCGAAACCTGGCGGCCGGCCGCCGGGGCGTCGTCGTGACCGGCGCGGCGGGGAGCGGCAGGAGCCGCCTCGCCGCCGAGGCCGTCCCCGAGGCTGTGACCGCCCGCGCGAGCAACCCCGTGGGCAACCTTCCGATTCACCCTCTGGCCACATCTGTGACCGACCCCGTCGAGGCGCTGGAGAGGGTACGCGTGCTCGTCGTGGACGACGCCCACCTCCTCGACGACTCCTCGGCCGCGCTCGTCCTCCGCCTCGCGCTCAGGGGGCGTACCCGCCTGCTCGTCACGGTCAGGGAGGGGGAACCCGTACCGCGGGACGTCTCCCGGCTCTGGGAGGAGGGCCTCCTGCCGCGCATGACACTCGCCCCCCTGACGGAGAGCGAGTGCGCGGAACTGCTCTCCCGGGCCGTGGGCGGCTACGTGGACGCCCTCACCGTCCGGCGCCTGTACCGGGCGAGCCGTGGCGACCTGCGACTTCTGCGCGAGCTGGTCGTCGCCGTCCACGCCGGAGGGGATCTGAGCCACGTGTCTGGCACGTGGACCTGGCGCGGAGTTCCTCCGATGACGGCGCGCGCCAGGGAGTTGGTGGAGGAGACCATCCGCGACGTCGGCGGGGACGAACGGGAGGTACTTGAGCTCATCGCATCGGGCAGGCCGCTGAAACTCGTCACACCCGGCGCCGGGGTGACCTGCGGCGTCCTCGAACGCCTACGAGCGAGAGGGCTGGTCACCATGGACGACCGGCTCTCGATACGGCTCGTCCACCCGCTGCACGGCCCGGTGCTCCGAGCCGCCGCGGAACGCCGCGGGGCGGGCGACCCGTCCGGCACGCGACGGCTCCTCCCCACCCCGGCCACGACGCTGGAGGCCGAGTGCGAGGAACTCGCCGTACGCGCGTACTCGGGAAGGCTCACAGGGATCCCCTGCGGCGCCGGCGAGCGGATGGCCGAGGACGACACCGGCTGGGACGAGCCCGCGATGCCGGAGTTCTGCGCGCGGCGGGCCCGCGTCGCCCGGCTGCGCGGGGAGACCCGCGAGGCCATCGCCTGGAGCCGCGAAGGACTGCGCCGCTCCCCCCACCACCGCGCCTGCCTGGCCGAACTCGCGCACGCCTCCGCCTACATCGGCGACCTGACGACGGCGCGGCAGGCCCTGTCGCGCGGTCCGGCCCCCCGAGGAGACGCGCGGAGGCGCACGAGCGAAGACGCGCGGAGGCGCATGGACGGAGACGTACGGACGCCCATGAGCGAAGACCTGTGGACGCGCAGGGGTGAAGACGCGCGGACGGGCATCGGCGGAGGCGTGCGGACACGTATGTGGCTCGCCACCGAGCGGGCACGGACCTGGACGCTCGCCGCCGAAGGAGACCTCGACGGTGCCCTGCGGTCCGCGCTGCGCGCCGCCGGGGACGACCCGCTCGAAGACGACATGTTCGCCCTGCACGACGTGGCTCGACTCGGCACCCCCGAACTGGTCGTCGACCGGCTCGCAGACCTCGCCGACCGTGCCGAGGGAGACCTCGCCCCCCTGCTGGCTCGGCACGCCCGCGCGCTGGCCGGGCGCGACGGGGAGGCGCTGGACAAGGTGGCGCGGGGTCTCGCCGATCTCGGCCTGGCGCTGTACGCGGCGGAGGCGTTCGCGCACGCGGCCCTCGTCCACGACGACCGGCGCGCCTCACAGTCCTCCAGGAACCGGGCCGCCGCACTGGCGGGAACGTGCCAGGGGGCGCGCAGCTCCGCCCTGGTCAACCTCGCGCTGCCGAAGCTGACCGCACGCCAGCGGCAGATCGTGAGCCTCGCCGCGGCGGGCCTGACCAACCGGCAGATCGCCGAGCAGCTCACGGTGTCGATCCGTACGGTGGCCAACCACCTGTGCGACGCCTACGCGCGGCTCGGCAGCAGCGACCGCGCCGACCTGGGAAGGCTCTTCACCGTTGGCTGACGCGGAGACCGGACCGGGCACGCCGGGCGACCCGGCCGGACGGGCACGTCAGGCGCCCCGGCCGGACGGGTGTCCGGGCGTGCCCGTCCCGTGCGAGCCCGACCGGGTGACCGGACGCCGAGGGGCGCCCGTCCAAGAGAGTCCGGAGCCCACCCGACCGAGGTCTTCAGGCCGCGCCGATGGCGGAGAAGGACCAGCCGGTCGCCCGGTTGAGCGCGTCGCCGGGCATCGCGAGCCGCGCGTCGCGCAGGGCCTCGGCCATGCTCAGGCCGCGCCGCAGCCCCTCGTGCAGGGCGAGCATCAGCGGAACCACGGCCTCGTCGTCGACGGGCACCGAGCTCGCCACGATCCCGGCCGTGCCCAGCGGCAGCAGCGCCGTGGCGAGGCCGAGCAGCTCGTTCGCGCCGACCGGCTGCAGCCTGCCGGAGTCGCAGCTGGACAGGACGATCCGGTACGGGGCGCTGTGCAGCCGTTCGAAGTCGTGAACGGTGAGCGGGCCGTCGTCCATCCTCAGGGAGGAGAACATCGGGCTGTCGGAGCGGAAGGTGCCGTGCGCGGCGATGTGGGCGAGCCTGCTGCCGTCGAGCGCCGCGAGTACGGCGGGGGCGAGCGCGGTGCCCTCCTCCAGCACGGTCGCCTCTCCGTAGCGCGCGGCCAGCAGCGGGACCTCGGCGCCGCCCGTCGCGAGCCCCGGCCCTCTCACCAGTACGACCCGCTCCCTGGACGGCGACGGTTCGATCCGCCGGGCGCGGAGCCAGGCGCTCGCGGAGGGCGAGACGCTCAGCACCCGCTCGCCCAGCGCCGGCAGCAGCGCCCAGGGGACGCCGTGCAGCCTGCCCGGCGGTACGACGACCACGGGGCCGTCCCCGAGGTGGCGTACGGCGGGACCGAGCAGCGACTCCTGGAGGCGGCGTCCGCCCGCTTCGAGGACGGGCAGTCTGTCCTCCGAGCCCCCGTACGCGATCCGTCTGAGACCGGCGCGGGCGTGGTCGGCGTCGATCGCCGCGTCGGCGAGCCGTCCCGCGGCGAACCTGCGCACCCGGCCCCGGCCGCAGAGCAGGACGTGCAGCTCGCCGTCGACGGCGACGATCTCGATCAGCCATCCGTCGCCGAGCCCGTCGAGCAGCGGGCCCGCGTCGAAGCGGTGCCCGTCGAAGCCGCCCGCGCTGCGGGTGCGGAGCGTCCGGGCGCGGATCTCCTTTTCCAGCCTCCGCTGTTCGCGTTCCAGCGCGGGGGCCGGCACGCCGCCCGGCCTCGCCGTGTCGATCCGGCTGCTGATCTCCCGGAAGGCCGTCACGTCGCGCAGCAGCTCGGGATCGTCGGGTGGACGGGTGGGCGGGACCGCGAGCACGGTGGCGCGCCAGCGTTCGCTCCAGTCGAGGAAGCGGCGAGGACCGCCCCGCGCGAGGGTGGCCCGCTGCGCGAGTACGGCCAGCTCGGCCCCCTGCGCGGTCGCCCGCGCCCGCAGCTCCGAGGCGCCCAGGGTCATCCTGTGCTCGTCCAGCAGGTCGAGCCCTCGGCGGCAGGCGTCCAGCACGCCGCGCGTACGTCCCGCCGCGGCGGCTCTGAGCGCCTGGGCCACCCAGCCGTCCACCCGGGCGAAGGCGGGGCCGCGCGCCCTGGTCCTGGCGGCGGCGGCGAGGTGCCGTTCGGCGTCGGCCTCCCAGCCGAGGGCGAGGGCGGTGCGTCCGGCGAGCAGCGAGGCCTGGACCGCCTCGGGGGAACGCAGCTCCGCCAGCCGCAGGGCGACCTCGGCGGCGTCGCGCACCGAGCGGCCGGAGACCTTTCCCGCCGCGAACCTGGCCTGGACGAGCACGAGCCGGGCGTGGGCCTGCCACCAGTCGCGGCGCTGGCTGGAGAACAGCCGGATGGCCGCGCTCGCGCGGGCGATCGCCGCGTGCGGCTCGCCCGCCGCGATCGCGGCCCGCGCGGCGATGAGGAGGAGTTCGGCGCTGCGGGTCGTCTGACCTCCCATCCGGTTCAGCTCTTCGGTGGCGGTGTCGGCCTCCTCCAGCGCCTCGCGGGCCAGTCCCGCCGCCAGCAGCACCCCGCACCGGCGGATGTGCAGGACGAACATCGGCGTGCCGAGGGCCTCGTAGCGGCGCGCGGCCTCGTCGAAGAGACGCAGCGCCGCCGGCAGGTCGCCGGACCTGAACGCCGCCAGCCCCCGGCTCTCCACCGCGTCGGCCTTGTCGTGCTCCTGGTCGGTGGTCTCCCACAGCCGCTCGGCGGCGACGAAGTCGGCCTCGGCCCGCTCGACGGATCCCATCGCGAGGTGGACGGTCGCCCTGAGCGTGAGCGCCCGCGCGGTCCAGATCGTGTCCTGTGCCCTGCGCAGGGCGGGAATGGCTTTGCGCAGGTCGTCGAGCGCCTCGCGGTGCCCGCCGAGCACCCACCAGACGTAGCCTCGGCGAAAAAGCACGCGGGCGCCGGTGATTCCGCTGCCCCTCTCGACGGCCGTCTCCAGCGCCGCCAGCCCCTGCCGGGTGCGGCCCGCGTGGATGAGGGCGGCTCCCAGGGTGGCGAGCACGTCCGCCTCGCGGTTGGCGGAGCCCGACCTGGCGGCGAGGGCGCGGGCCTTCCTCAGGTGGCCGATCGCCGCCGTGAGGTCGCCGAAGTCGCGTTGCCAGATGCCGATCACCTGGTGGGCGACGGAGGCGTCGTGCGGGGAGGGGGAGTCGGAGAGCACGGCCCGCGCTCCGGCCAGCGCGTCCGCCGGGCGGGCGAACACCAGGGGCAGCAGATCGAGAGGGTCTCCCGCAGGCCGCGGGATCCGCGAGCTTCCCCCGGTCACGGATCGATGTTAGACGTGGTGTGTTCAGGGCGTCCATGCCGCGGAGCCCTCCCCGAGAACACCCCCCGTCCAGCTCCGGACTTCACCCTCCGTATCGGGCAATTCGCTCGTCCGTGCCGGGTGACTCCCCCGGTTCGTATCGAGCGGATCGCTCGGAAGGTGTATCAGTGAGGCATCCGGTGGCTCTTAACCCATGGCGACGTCAGGACATCTGCGAAACAGGATGGCGAGTATGGCACCAGACAGGTTCCAGGAACAGTTCGACCAGATCCAGGACGCCATGGGAGAGGTGGTGCTCGCGGCGGGTTTCGAGGGGTCACAGCCCATGTTCCTCTACGAGAAGGGCTACGTCCTCGCCCGCGTGGAGGACGCCGACGAGGTCGCCTCGACGGTGAGGAGAGCGTTCGCCAGGGATCGCGGCGACCGGGACGCGGGCGTGCGGGTGGAGCGGGAGGAGAGTCCCGGCGGCGTGCTCAGGATCCGGGTCGGGGAGCCCGACAGGAGTGAGCGCTTCGCCGACCGGGACGTGTCGGACGCGCTGAGGGCCGTCGAGGACCTGGAGCGCGAGAACAGGCGCCGCATGGTGTCCAGGAACCACATCGTCTCCATCGCGGTGAACTGCTGCCCCGGCGACGAGCCGGTGCCGATCTCCCGGTGCGAGTCGCCCAACCCGGCGGTGGCCGAACTCGCCGACGAGGGGGGCGCGCCGGTGTCGGTCCTGGTGGTCGACACCGGGCTGGTGGAGAACTACCGCTCGCACCCCTGGATGCACCGCGTCGTGGGCGAGGGCAAGGAGATCGAGCTCGACGACGAGGGCATCCTCAAGCAGTACGTCGGGCACGGCACCTTCATCGCCGGGCTGGTCAGCGCCGTCGCGCCCAACACCGACGTCACGGTGCACGCGACGCTCGTCAACGCGGGCGCGATCAGCGAGAAGGCGCTGGGTGACAAGCTGCTCGGGGGCATGCTGCCCGAGGGGAGGTGGCCCGACATCGTCAACCTGTCGGCGGGGACGCCGAGCACCGGCGCGGAAGCGCTCCTCGGGCTCGAACGCTTCATGGACACGCTGATGGGTCACCCCGAGACGCTGCTCGTGGCGGCCGCGGGCAACAACGGCAACGACGTGAGGTTCTGGCCCGCCGCCTACGCCGACCACCCCGACTACGCCGGTGCCGTCGTGTCGGTGGGCGCCCTGAGGAAGGACGGCGCGGACCGCGCCTGCTTCAGCAACCACGGACCGTGGGTGACGACGTACGCGCCCGGTGAGCGCCTGGTGAGCGCCTTCACCGCGGTGGACCCCACTCCCGCGGCGTACGACTACCAGCACTCCACCTTCCCCGCCTGCAGATACGGCCGGCTGTACGACTGCACCTGCCAGTTTCCCCCGCACCGGGGCGAGCTCACCGAGAAGATGGCGTCGTCGCCGAACGCCATCCGCGAGCGCGTCGAGTTCGACGGCCTGGCGGAGTGGAGCGGCACCTCCTTCTCCGCTCCCCTCGTGGTCGCCATGATCGCCAATTACATGGCGCGGAACCCGGGGGTCGGCTCCCGGGAGGCCGCGGGAAGACTCCTGCGGGAAATCCCCGTCGGCAGGCTGTCCGGCATCACCACCCCGGCCCTCATCCCCGCCACCTGGACGCCACGGAGCGTACAAAGTGTCCCGGCCACGCCCTGAAAACCAGTGCGGGCGGATCGGTCCTGCGACGTACGATGACAGTCCAGAAAGCAAGGGGACGTCACCGTGGATCGAGACTCGATCGGCATCCTCTTCCGCGCCGCGGTGGACGGAGACGACGCCGCCGCGTGGAAATCCCTGGTGGAGGGCCTCAGCCCGCTCGTGTGGTCCGTCGTGCGCGCTCACGGGCTGAGGGACGCGGACGCGCAGGAGGTCTACCAGACGACCTGGTTCCGGCTCGCCCAGAATCTCACCCGGATCCGCGAACCGGACAAGGTCGGCGCGTGGCTGGCCAGCACGGCGCGCAACGAGTGCGTCAAGGTGATCAGGGCCGCCCGGCGGGTCTCCCCGAGCGACGACCGGGAGATGTTCGATCGCGTCGCCGACGACCGTACGCCGGAGCAGGCGCTGATCGACTCCGAGGACGCCGCCCGGGAGCGGGAGCGGGCACGGGCGGCCTGGCAGGCCTTCCAGGAGCTCGGTGAGAGCTGCCAGCGGTTGCTGCGGCTGCTCACGGCCTCTCCGCCGTTCAGCTACCAGGAGGTGTCGGCGACGCTCGGCATCGCCGTCGGGAGCGTCGGGCCGATCAGGCAGCGCTGCCTGCGACGGCTGCGCGTCCTTCTGGGCAGGAGGGGTTTCCAGTGAACCTCCCGAGCGGACGGGATGTCCGCGTGGACCTCCTCAGGTGTGCTTTCCGGGGGAATCTCTTCGGGCGTGCCTTCCGAACGAACCTCTTCGGGCCTGCCTTCCGGGCGGACCTTGTCAGGTGTGCCTTCCGAGTGGACCTCCTCGGCAGGCGAGGTTTCCGGGTGGACCTCCCGGGCGGACGGGGTTTCCGATGAGTGACGACGAGCTGGAGGCGGAGCTGCGCCGAGCCATCGAGCTGTTCGACCCCGTTCCCTCGCATCTCCTGCAGATCGCGGTCGAGGCGTACACGCTGCGCACGCTCGACGCCGAGCTGGCCGAGCTGGTCTTCGACTCCCTGAGCGGATCCTCGCGGGTGCGGGGGGAGCGGCAGCCGCGCATGCTCACCTTCCAGGGCGTGGGGCTCACCGTCGACCTGGAGATCACCGTGACCGCCGACGGCGGCCGGGTGGTGGGCCAGCTGATGCCGCCGCGTCCCCTTGAGGTCGAGGTCCTCGGAGGTCGTCCGGTCACGCTGACGGCCGACGACCTGGGCAGGTTCATCTACGACGACGTTCCCGCCGGGCCGTTCAGCCTCCGCTGCCGTCTCGGCGACGCGACGGTCGTCACCGAGTGGATCACCGTCTGACGGCGGCCCACCCCGTAGGTCGCGGGGCGAGGTTCCCCGCGTACGCCTGTGCGTGCCGCCGCCGTCTTCGCGGTGCCGGTCCCCCGGGTTTCGGTGCCCGGGTGCGGGTAATCGACCTGGTAGTCGAAGGGGGACCCATGAACGACCGCCGGACCATGCCCGAGCTGATGAGCGAGAACGATGTCGTGGACCTGCTGGTGCGCCAGCACGCGATGATCAGAGATTTGTTCGACGAGGTCGAGGAGGCACCCGCCGGGGCGCGGCGGGCCGAGGCCTTCCAGCGTCTCGTACGGATGCTCGCCGTGCACGAGACCGCAGAGGAGGAGATCGTGCATCCTTACGCGCGTCTCAAGATCAAGGACGGGGGCGAAATGATCGACGAGCGCCTCGCGGAGGAGAGGAAGGCGAAGCAGTTGCTCGTCGACCTGGAGGAGTTGGGCCCCAGGCATCCCGAGTTCTCCGGGCGTCTCCAGGTATTGCGTGCGACGGTGCTCGCCCACGCCCACGCCGAGGAGAGCCACGAGTTCGCCCAGCTGCGCGCCCGCACGAGCGTGGCCGAGCGCCGGGCCATGGCGGCCGGGGTGAAGGCGGCCGAGGCTCTGGCGCCGACCCATCCGCATCCCGGTACGGAGTCGATGATGATGAACCTGCTGTTCGGGCCGCCTCTCGCGATCGTGGACCGGACCCGCGACGTGATCCGCCAGGCCATGCGCGGCTCGGGCGGCTGAGCAGGGGCGGTCACGACCTCGGTGCCGCGCCCGCCTTTCGCGACAGGAGCGCTCACGACCTCGGCGCGGCACCCGCCTCTCACGGCGGGAGTGGTCACGACCTCGGTGCCGCGCCCACCTCTCGCGACAGGAGTGCTCACAACTTCGCCGCCGCGCCCGCCTCTCGCAGCGACGAGGCGCCGCGACGCCAGCGGCTCATGACGTGCTCGGCGAAGAGCCGATCCAGGGTGAGAGCGCAGGCCGCTCCGTACAGGACGTCACCGACCCGGGTGGGGTGCCGCGTCACGAACTCGCCGCACATGTCGTGCGCGGCGGCCTGCTCGCGGACGGCGTCGGCGTGTGCGTGCTCGTCGTAGAAACGCCTCGCGGCCTCGTCGCCGCCCAGCCTGCCCAGTCCCGTGGAGTAGCGACGGTTGGAGATCGAGGAGATCGTCTCGAACGCCGCCAGGTGACCGAGCAGCGCCCCGAGATGACGCCGGTGCAGACCGAACAGTGACATGGTGTTGGAGACCGCCAGCGTGATCGCCGGAACCCGGTCGAGGTAGGCGCCGTAGGAGTCGTCCAGGCCCAGGCCGCGCATGGTGACCCGAAACAGCTCCGAGCGCGTCCGCCTCGCGCTCCCCCCGCCGTACTCGTCCGCCTGGATCGCCGGCAGCGCCGCCTTGGGGCGGCCGTCCAGCCCGGGGATCGCCCAGGTGTGCGGGTCGGCCTCCCTGAGGTGGTGGATCGACCGGTGCGCGACGAACTCGCGGAACTGCTCCAGGTCGGCCTGCCCCTGGAGGAACCCGGCGAGGTCGGGCCCGTCGACGACCGTGCCCACGAGTTCGGCGAGGGCCTGGCGGGTCTGCTCGGGCCGCGAGGCGGGTGGGTACGGTATCGCCCGCGCCAGTCCTTCCTCGAACCGCGCCTCCAGGATCTCCCGCACCTCCAGGAGGGAAGGGCTCCACTCCCACCGGTCGTCCACCCCCGCGAAGCCCCGGTAGTGCAGCTCGTAACAGACGAAGAGCGCCAGTTGCACGTCCTCGTCCGTGAGGACGGGGCCCGCGAACCGGGCGGGGAACGACAGGAGTGGGAGCGAGAGGAGGCCGAAGCGGTGCGGTGGTCGCACCAGCCTCTCGAAGAGCATGGAGGTGATCGGGCCCCGCACGGCGGGCAGCGCCGGAGCCCTGCCGGGGAGTTGATCCTTCACCGCGATGCCGTCGTCGTGGACGTCGGCGATGCGCCGCCCGTAGTGAGCGGACGCGTCGAACTCACGCGCCATGCGTCCCCCGTTCGATACCCAGAGCGATCCGCTGCCCGGCCCGGAACCGGCGAAACGCCGCCAAGATCATTCTTTCCCCTCGATGAGCTGCGGAAACAGCGAAATACTCAGCTATTCCGTAGCCCTGAGGTACTCCTGCCGCCAGGAGGTCCGCCGAAGGCGGGCAGCGGATCGAGCGGGCGGCGGCCGGTGGAGCCACCGGTTCCGTACCGGTCGGCGGAGGCGGCCGGGATGTTCCACGATGTCGCGTGCGAAGCCCTGCCCGTGAGGGCGGTGCCCCACGGCGAGGTTCTCCTCGCGCGTCTCCGGGTGCGAAGCCCTGCCCTGAGGACGGTGCGGCGTCTTCGGCCGTTTCCGGCGGCGGAGAAGAAGTGATGATCCTCACCGAGAACCGGTGAAAACGCCGGTGAGAACATGGTGTTCCGGCGCGTGGGAACGGTGGAAGCGTCGGTCTCTCGGTACGGGAAGGTACGGTCGGCTCATGTCCGAGCGCAGCATGCCGCATGACCTCGCCGCCTGGGCGTGCCCCCACGGGCAGGACGCTCGCCGGGGTTGCACGACCTGCTACGAGGAGTCCACCGATCCCGACACGTCGCATCCCTACTGGGAGGTCGCCGCGTGGTTCACCACCTCACGGCCACTCCCGATCAAAACGCTCCAGGACGCGCATCATCACGATCGCCATTTCGCCCTCGACCAGCCGTCCACCCCGCTGGTCTACCTCCTGACGGGGCGCGCCCGCGCGAGCGACAGCGTGCAGGCGATCGCGGGCGTCGTCGGCTTCCTGATGCACAACCGGCACGTGGTGTCCGACTTCACCGTGACCGAGACCCGTGCCACCCGACGCTCTCCCGGCACTCCCAGCGCGCCCAACCCGACCCGCCAGACCGACAAGTGGCTCCAGGACCGGCGCCGCCCCGACGGACGCGCACCGTGAGAGCCCTCCCGCCGCGCCGCAGGTGAGCGCGCTGCGGATGAGCCGAGGATGACAAGGTACGGCGGCAGTCCCTAAGCTCGACAACACCATTGTCGAAACGTCGAGGCCAGGAGGAGAACATGGCGGCCGACCCTCCGGGCTTCGAGCTCCCCCTCCGGCTCTTTCTCGGCTTCCGGGTGCTCATCGACGAACTCCACGCGGAGCTCGCCCGCCAGGGGCATCCCGACATGCGGCCGATGCACGGTTTCGTTCTGCAGGCGATCGGCCCCGAGGGCACCACCGCGGTGGAACTCGGCCGGCGGCTCGGCGTCTCCAAGCAGGCGGCGGGCAAGACGGTCGACACCCTGGAGCAGCTGGGTTACGTCGAGCGCGGCTCCGACCCCGGCGACGCCCGCCGCAAGATCGTACGGCTCACCGAGCGGGGCGTCGACAGCCTCGTCCGGTCGGCGCGCATCTTCGAGGACCTGCGCGCGAGCTGGGCGAGGACTCTCGGCGAGGATCGGCTGCGTGCCCTGGAGTCCGACCTGCGCGCCGTGACCCCGGAGGAGGTCTTCCGCCTCGATGTCCCCGGCTGGTTCGGCGGCCACTGAACGTTCACGGGAGCGACGGGCGACGGGCAGCGGGACCGCGCGAGGCCGGTTCCGGCCGGTTTCAGGGAGGCGACTGCTCGCGGACGGCGGTTTCGAGATGCCGGATACGCGCGGACATCGGTTCAAGGCATGCCGTAAGCAGGCGCGGACGCCGATTCACGGGTTGTCGAAACAGACGGCTCAGGGGTGTCGAAACAGACGCGGACGGTGGTCCCGCCCTCCCCTGTGTGCACGCGGACCAGGTCTCCGAGGAGGTTGGTCACGAGCAGTCCCCGCGAGCCCCGCTGCCGGGAGTCGGCCGGGCGGCGTCCCGCGAGGGGGTCGACGATGTGGCCCGCGTCGCTGACGTCGAGGACGATCCGGCGGTCTTCCGTCCAGATCCGCAGGATCCCGGAGCCGCCCCCGTGTTCGATGCTGTTGGCGGCCAGCTCACTGGCGATCAGCCGCAGATCCTCCAGGCGCACCCCCGACAGGCCCGCCCGCTCGGCGTACCGGACGGCGAAGGCACGCACCCGCCACAGGTCCTCGCCGCCGAAGGGGAGAACGTCGGCGTCCTCCGGTTCCGGCAACGGCCCGCCGCACTTGCGGATGACGCGTTCCGGCGCGTAACCGGTGCTGGTACGCGGCCCCGAGCCGTCCACGAGAACGGGATGGGCCGCCTCGGCGAGCTCGATGATCTCGGCGTCCAGCCCGTCCAGGTCGTACGGGCACAGGATGACGGCGTCCCGCCCCGAGAAGGCGAGGTTGATCAGCGCCTCGTGCAGCAGGCACGCGTCGTGCTCCGTCCGCGGCCGGTCCGGCCAGACCGGTTCGCCGACGATGCGGACCCGGCGGCCTGGGTGGAGGTCGGCGAAGGCCCACAGGACGGCGGGGATGATGCGCCCGGGGTTACGGCCGACCTCCTCCATGTCGAGGAAGTGCACCTCGTCGGCCGCCTCGCCCAGCTCCGCCCGGATGAGTTTCAGGTTCTGTCCCGGCACGGCGACCGCGACCGGCTCTCCGGCCTCGACGCCCTCGCGGACGAAGGGCACCGTACCGTCCAGATACTGCCGGAAGCCCCGGTAGAAGAGTGCCGGATGGGCGAACAGCTCCACCCTGGCGGTCGTCGGCGCGTTCACGGCGTCTCCATTTCGATCGGGGAGGGTTCGGAGGCTTCCTGTTACTTTGTCAGCCTCCGGCTTCCTGCCGCCCTGTCAGCCTTCGGCTTCCTGCCGATGCGTCAGCCTCCCAGTCGTGACGGTCTGAGCGGGTTGTGGCCCACCTCCAGCAGCGCCCGTCGCCGGTCGTCGTCGTCCTCGTCGACCGTACCCTCGGCCAACGTGTCCTCGACGCGGTCGACGGCCTTGCGCATCGTCTCGATGTCGTCGGTGGTCAGGTCGGCCTTCCGCTTGCCGAGAACCTGGAGCACCTGACGCCCGAGCGGCGGCATGGCCGCCTCGGGGCTCACGGCGGCCGCGTCGTCCTGTGACGCCGAGGCCGACGCGAGCAGGAAGGCCCTCAGCTCCTCCGATGTCATGTTCACGACCTCGTGGAACTCCTGCCACACCAGGTCGAGGATCAGATCCGACTCTTCGGCCACCGTGCTCTCCTCTCATGCCGGGCCGGTAAGGCCACGCCCCGGACACGAACCGGCCACCGGCGCGGATCGGACCTCCCACGGGTGGAGGCGCGCGGCGGCGGGCGCACGGCCCGCCCTACCCCGGCTTCCGTCCCGTTAACACGCGGGCCGGGGTACGGGCGGGAAAAGAGCCCTGATGATCAAGTAAGCCGAGCCTTTCGGGCGGCGGTGTTCCCGGCCGTTACGGAAAGGCCCCGGACGGCCGGGCAAGCCCTCCTCAGGCGGGGTCGTCCACCGTGAAGCGCACTCCCGAGAAGCGGCTCCGCCACTGGGTGACCTCCGGTGCCACGGTTCCCGGGTCGACGTTCTCGTCCAGGCCCCGGGCGATGAACGACGCCAGCTCCGGCATGTCCGCCTCGGTCATCCCAAGCCTGACGATCTCCGGCGTACCGATGCGCAGGCCGTTCACATCCCCCTCGACCGCTTCCAACGGCAGGCCGATGCCGCAGGCGAGGAGGTTCGCCTCGCGCAGCCGCCGGGCGGCCCGCTGACCGCCGCCGTAGCGGTGGGCGAGGACGGCGAACTGGTGGGAGCGGGTGCACCCGCGCTCGGCGGCGAAGACCGGGACCCCGAGGGCGATCAGTTCGTCGGCGAGCCTTCGCGCGGTCGCGACCATCGCCTGCGCGTAGGCGGGGCCCGCGGCCTTCCAGTCGAGCATCGTCATGGCGAGCGCCGCGGTCTTTCCCGCGTCGAAGTTCGCGGTGAGCCCGGGGTAGGCGATCGCGTCGAGCCGCTGGGCCAGCTCGGCGTCGTCGGTCACGATGAGCCCGCCCGCGGGACCGCCCAGGCTCTTGTACGTGCTCATGGTGATCAGGTGGGCGCCCTCTTCGAGCGGCTGCGGCCAGGTCTTTCCCGCGATCATCCCGCACAGGTGGGCGGCGTCGAAGAGCACGCGGGCACCGACCGAGTCGGCGATCTCGCGGATGCGCGCCACGGGGTGGTGGAACAGGTTGAGGCTGCCGCCGATGGTGATCAGCTTCGGCCGTACCCGTACGGCGAGCTCGCGCAGGGCGTCGACGTCCACCGTGTAGCCGTCGGACGTGACGGGGGCGGGAACGGTCTTCAGCCCGTACAGGCCGGCCGCGCCGGGCTGGTGGTGGGTGACGTGACCGCCGATGCTCGCCGGCGGGGCGATGATCGTGTCGCCGGGTTCGCAGACGGCCATGAACGTGTAGAGGTTCGCGAGTGCTCCGGAGCCGACGCGCACCTCGGCGTAGCCCGCGCCGAAGACCTCCGCGGCCAGCTCGGCGGCGACGATCTCGATCTGTTCGATCGCCTCCAGGCCCATCTCGTACTTGTCGCCCGGGTACCCCAGCGACGCCCGCGACCCGAGGTTGGCCGAGAGCAGGGCCTCGGCCCTCGGGTTCATGATGTTCGTCGCCGGGTTGAGGTTGATCGACTCCACGTCGTGGATGCGGTGGTTCTCGGCCACCAGCCGCTCGATCTCACTCTGGACCGAGGACGCCGTCTGGTCCGTCACGGCCTTCAGGACGGATTGGACGCGATCCTCGGTGGTGGCGGGCACCCACGGGCGGTGGGCGAGGGCACGGGGCATCGGGTGTTCTCCTGGCCGACAGGCAGACGGCTGTCGCGGTGACGTCAGGATGTCTGCCAGACGACGTTAGAACGCAGGCGACGACCAGCGCATCGGGTGAAAGACGGGCTTTCTAGCTGCTTTTTCCTACATTTGCCGGAAAAATACGGCCAACTTCTGCAGAAAAGATCACTTCTTTCACACGGGCCCCATCCCACACCTTCCGCGTCCTCGAACCGGTGCCCCACAGGCCCGGACGACCGCACCACATCGAAGCCCCCGCACCGAACCTTCCGCACGTCGCACCGAGACCCCGCCGCCCCGAACGAGCCACGCCGAAGCCCCACCACCTCGAACGAGTGCGCGCAGAAACCCCACGGCCGGACCACCTTGAACGGGTCGCACCGGGGCCTCACGGCCGAACCACCTTAAATGAGTGAGCGGCTCACTCATTCATTCGCTAGGATGCCGACGTGACATCGACCTCCCAACGCGCCACGCCCCTCCCTCCCGACGAGCGACGCGCGGCACTCATCGCGTCCACCCTGTCGCTCGTGCTCGCCGAGGGTCCGGACGTGAGCACCCGGCGGATCGCGCAGGCGGCGGGCGTGGCCGAGGGGACGATCTTCCGAGTCTTCACCACCAAGGACGAGCTCGTGAGCGTGGCGATCGCGAGCGCCTTCGACTCCTCCTCACTGCTGGGCGAGCTGAAGACGATCGACCGTACGGCCCCCCTGGACGTCCGGCTCGTCTCGGCGGTCGAGATCCTGCAGCGGCGCACCGCGCGCATCTTCCGCCTGGTGGACGCGATAGGGATGAAGGCCATCGAGGCCGGTCACGAACACCGAAATCTCTCCGAGGAGAGCACGCTGATCAGGGAGGCGCTCACCGGCCTGATCGAACCCGCCAGGGAACGGCTGCGGTGCGAACCGAACGAGGCCGCCCGCCGACTGCAGCTGCTGATCATCGCGTGCACCCACCCCCGGCTCGTCGAGAGCGACCCGCTGGCCGCCTCGGAGATCGTCTCCATGTTGCTCGACGGGATACGCCTCACCGCCGCTCCCCCGGAGTCGCTCCCCTGACCCTGACCTCCTGCCCCACCCTCCGGAACCGCTTTCCCGACCCCGACCTCGGCGCCCCCGGCACCCGACCTCGGCGGTCCCGCCCCTGACGCGGCCCCGACGAGCCGGGACCGCGACCTCCCGACTTTCCGTCCTTCCGTTCTTTCTTCCTGCCTCGACGTCCTGCTCGGCTTGACCTCGACCGAGCTTCACCTCGCAGGCTGATCCTCACCATTCCCTTGAAGGAGATTCCCATGATCCCGGTTACCGGGGCGACGGGCGTGACCGGCCGGCGGCCGGATCCCCGGCACGACGCCCCTCGCCCGGCCACCCCGTGCGAGGAGCCCCCATGCTGATCCGCCTGCTCCGCACGTACCTGCGCCCCTACTCGTGGGCGCTGACAGCCGTGGTGGTCCTGCAACTGGTCGGCACCATCGCCTCGCTGTACCTGCCCAGCCTGAACGCCGACATCATCGACCGGGGCGTCGCCACCGGCGACACCGGCTACATCCTGTTCGCCGGTGGCTGGATGCTGCTCGTCTCCCTCATGCAGGTCGCCTGCTCGATCGCGGCGGTCTACTACGGTTCCCTCGCGGCCACGGGATTCGGGCGGGACGTCCGCTCGGCCGTCTTCCACCAGGTCGGCGGGTTCTCCGCCAGAGAGGTCTCCCGGTTCGGGGCCCCCTCGCTGATCACCCGCGGCACCAACGACGTGCAGCAGGTCCAGACGCTCGTCTTGATGACCTGCACGATGCTGGTCGCCGCGCCGATCATGGGCGTCGGCGGCATCGTCATGGCCCTGCGCCAGGACCTCGGCCTGTCCTGGCTCATGCTGGTCTGCGTCCCCGCGCTCCTGGTGTCGATCGGCCTGATCACCGTCCGCATGTTCCCTCAGTTCCGCGCGATGCAGGACCGCATCGACCAGGTCAACCGGGTGCTGCGCGAGCAGCTCACCGGCATCCGTGTGGTGCGCGCCTTCGTCCGCGAGCGTGAGGAGACCCGCAGGTTCGCGGACGCCAACGCCGCGCTGACCGAGACGTCGCTGCGCGTCGGACGACTCACCGCGCTCATCTTCCCCACCATCATGCTGATCCTCAACATCTCCAGCATCGCCGTGATGTGGTTCGGCGCCGCGCGGGTGGACAGCGGGGAAATACAGGTCGGCGCCCTCACCGCGTTCCTCATGTACCTGGTCCAGATCCTCATGTCGATGATGATGGCGACCTTCATCTCGATGATGATCCCGCGAGCCTCGGTCTGTGCCGAGCGCATCGTCGAGGTGCTCGACACCGACTCGTCGGTGACACCGCCCGGCGACCCCGTACGGCAGGTGAGCGGGCGTGCCGAGCTGGAGATGCGTGACGTCGGGTTCCGCTATCCGGGCGCGGAGGCGCCGGTACTGTCCGGAGTCTCCTTCCGCGTGAGCGCGGGACAGACCACCGCCGTCATCGGCAGTACGGGCTCCGGCAAGACGACGCTGATCTCCCTGATACCCCGACTGTTCGACGCCACCTCCGGCACGGTGTCGGTCGACGGCGTCGACATCCGCGACCTGGACCCCCAGACGCTCTGGACGCGCATCGGCCTGGTGCCGCAGAAGCCGTACCTTTTCAGCGGCACCGTCGCGAGCAACCTGCGCTACGGCGACCCGGACGCGAGCGACGCGGAACTGTGGGAGGCGCTGGAGGTCGCCCAGGCCCGCGACTTCGTCGAGGCGATGCCGGAGGGCCTGGAGGCGCCCATCACGCAGGGCGGCACGAACGTGTCCGGTGGGCAGCGGCAGCGGCTCGCCATCGCCAGGGCGCTGGTCAGCAAGCCCGAGATCTATCTGTTCGACGACTCGTTCTCGGCTCTCGACCTCGCCACCGACGCGCGGCTGCGCGCGGCCCTGCGCCCGCACACCGCCGAGGCCGCCGTCGTCATCGTCGGCCAGCGGGTCTCCACCATCGCCGACGCCGACCAGATCATCGTGCTGGACGACGGTGTGGTCGTCGGCCTGGGGACTCATGAAGAGCTGCTGGAGTCCTGCCCCACATACCTGGAAATCGTCGAATCCCAACTAGCCGCGGAGGCCGCAGCATGAGCGACCGGTCCACGACGACCACGCGACCGCGTCCCCCGATCCTCGGCGGAGGCTTCGGGCGAGGCCCCCTCGGGGGGGCCGCCGGGATGCCCGCGGAGAAATCGATGACCTTCGTGCCGTCCGCGCGTCGGTTGATGCGGCGCCTGGATCCCGAGCGCCCGAGACTGCTGGTCGTGATCGCCCTCGCCGTGATCAGCGTGGTGCTGAACGTCCTCGGGCCGAAGATCCTCGGCCACGCGACCGACCTGATCTTCACCGGGGTGATCAGCAGGCAGTTTCCCGCCGGCACGACCCGGGAGGAGGCGATCGCCGCCGCCCGCGCCGCGGGCAACGACAACTTCGCCGGCCTGCTCTCGGGAATGGACTTCGTACCGGGTCTGGGCATCGACTTCGGCGCGCTGGGCACGGTCCTGCTGTGGGTCCTGGGGGTCTATCTCGCCGCGTCGGTCTTCTCCTGGCTCCAGGGCTACCTGCTCAACGACGTGGTGCAGCGCACCGTGTTCCGGCTCCGCGAGGAGGTCGAGGACAAGCTGAACCGGCTCCCCCTGCGCTTCTTCGACGGCCAGCCGCGCGGCGAGCTGCTCAGCCGGGTCACCAACGACATCGACAACGTCTCCCAGAGCCTGCAGCAGACGATCAGCCAGCTACTGGTCTCGCTGCTGACCGTGATCGGCGTGCTGGCGATGATGTTCGTGATCTCGCCGCTGCTGGCGCTGATCGCCCTGATCAGCATCCCGCTGACGATGTTCGTCACCACGCTGATCGCGAAGCGCTCGCAGAAGCACTTCGTCGCGCAGTGGACCCACACCGGCAGCCTGAACGCCCACATCGAGGAGGCGTTCACCGGCCACGAGCTGGTGAAGGTGTTCGGACGCCGCCCCGAGGTCGAGGAGGTGTTCAGGCAGCGCAACGAGGAGCTGTTCAAGGCCGGCTTCGGCGCCCAGTTCGTCTCGGGGATCATCATGCCGATGACGATGTTCATCGGGAACCTCAACTACGTCGTCATCGCCGTCGTCGGCGGCATGCGGGTCGCCACCGGGTCGATGAGCCTGGGTGACGTGCAGGCGTTCGTCCAGTACGCGCGGCAGTTCACCCAGCCGCTGACCCAGGTGGCCTCGATGGCGAACCTGATGCAGTCGGGGATCGCCTCGGCCGAGCGGGTCTTCGAGTTGCTCGACGCCGAGGAGCAGGCGCCGGATCCCGTAGCCCCGGTGCCTCCCACCGTCAGGCGGGGCCGCGTCGAGTTCGAGCACGTGTCCTTCAGCTACGACCCCGAGCAGCCTCTCATCGAGGATCTGTCCCTGGTGGCCGAACCCGGGCACACGGTCGCGATCGTCGGCCCGACCGGCGCGGGCAAGACCACCCTGGTCAACCTGGTCATGCGCTTCTACGAGCTGAACTCCGGACGGATCACCCTCGACGGCGTGGACATCACCGCGATGCGCCGTGATGACCTGCGCTCGCACATCGGCATGGTGCTCCAGGACACCTGGCTGTTCAGCGGGACCATCCGCGAGAACATCGCCTACGGCAATCCGCTCGCCACCGAGGAGCAGATCCAGGCCGCCGCACGAGCCACGTTCGTCGACCGGTTCGTCCGCACCCTGCCCGACGGCTACGACACCGTGATCGACGACGAGGGGGGCAACGTCAGCGCCGGAGAGAAGCAGCTGATCACCATCGCCCGCGCCTTCCTCGCCGACCCGTCGCTGCTCATCCTGGACGAGGCCACCAGCTCGGTCGACACCCGCACCGAGGTCCTGGTGCAGCACGCGATGGCCGCGCTCCGTTCGGACCGCACCAGCTTCGTCATCGCCCACCGGCTGTCCACCATCCGCGACGCGGACCTCATCCTGGTGATGGACGCGGGTCGCATCGTCGAACACGGGACCCACGACGAGTTGCTCACCGCGCGGGGCGCCTACCACCGCCTGTACTCGGCGCAGTTCAGCGGCGCCGCGGTCGCCGAAGGCGACGAGTCCGCCGGGGAGGCGGTGGCCGCGAAGAGGGGGTGACCGTCCGGGCAGGCGGTGTCCCCCTCCAGATGAGGGTGATCACGGCCGGGCAGGCGGTGACCACGACAAGGGGTGACCGCGGCCGGGGAGGCGGTGACCACTCCGAATGGAGGTGATCGCGGTTGGGGAACCGAGAACCGGCCGCGCCGATCCCGGCCCCCACCCCGTCGGCCCTCAATGTCGGCACTTGCCCGATTTGCCACAGCAGTGGTACCACAGATGTGGCACCACTGCTGTGGTGATTCGAGGGGAGCAGGGACATGAGGGGAAGAGCCGCCATCGTGGGGGCCGGGATCGGCGGTCTGGCGACCGCCGTCGGGCTGCGCAGGATCGGGTGGGAGGTGCACATTCTGGAGCGCTGGCCGAAGATCAACCCGGAGGGCACGGCGCTCGGGATGCGTCCCGACGCGCAGGCCGCGCTCGCGCGGCTGGGACTGGGCGAGGAGCTCCGGCGCCGTACGGTCCCCTACCGGCAAGCCCAGATCCGCACGCCGAGCGGCCGCCGGATCGCCGATCTGCCGCTGGAGCGCATCGAGCGCAAGGGGGGTTCGCCCATCCTGATGCTGTCCAGGATCTCTCTGATGGACATGCTGATCGACGCCGTGGGAGACGCCTCGATCACGACCGGCACGGAGATCACCGATCCGGAGGCGCTGCGCGGGGAGTACGACCTGGTGGTGGGGGCCGACGGGTTGCGCAGCACGGTCCGCACGGCGTATTTCGGCACCGCCGTCCGGCCGCGCTACACCGGGATCGTGGCCTGGCGGGGCGTCGCGGGGTTCGAGCCGGGCCTACACGGCGAGACCTGGGGACCCGGCCAGGTGTTCGGCATCACCCCCCAGGAGCCCGGGTCCACCAACTGGTACGCCGCCGTGTCGACCCCGGAAGGCCACCGAGAGACCCTCGACGACGTGCGCGCCCGCTTCACCGGCTGGCACGACCCGATCCTGCGGATCCTCGCCGAAGCCGACGAGGGGACCGTTCTGCGGCACGAGATCCGCGATCTGTCCCCGCACCTGAGATCCTTCGTGACGGACAACGTCGCCCTGGTCGGCGACGCGGCGCACGCCATGACACCGTCCCTCGGGCAGGGCGCGTGCCAGGCCCTGCTGGACGCCGCGGCCCTCACCGACTGCCTCAGAACGGCGGACAAGGTCCAGAGCGCGCTGCACGAGTACGACGCCAGGCGCAGAAAGCCCGCTCAGCGTGTCGTGACGCTGTCGCGCCAGATGACCCGCTTCGCGGGCCACTCCCTGACGGGACCGCGTAACGCCCTCATGCGCCTCCTCCCCCCCTGACCTCGGCCAAGACCTCCCGCCCGACCTCGGCCAAGACTTTCCGCCTGACCGCAGCCGAAGACGCGACACCCTCACACGCCTTCCCCCACCCGACCTCGGCCAGAGCGGCAACGCGCTCATGCACCCCCTACCGCTTGACCTCAACCAAAGATGAGGTCGCAAGCTGGTGGGACATCCTCACCCACGAAGGAGATCCGCATGATTCTGGTCACCGGAGCGACCGGCAAGGTCGGCGGGCAGACCGCCTCCCAGCTCCTCGACGCGGGCCTCCCCGTACGCGCGCTCACCCGTGACCCCACCTCCGCCGCCCTCCCGAAGGGCGCCGAGGTCGTACGCGGTGATCTGGCCGACCCCGCCACGCTGGACGACGCCCTGGACGGGGTCGAGTCGGTGTTCCTCGTCTGGCCCACCCTCTCGGCCGACCATGCGGCACCCTCGACCATCGAGAAGATCGCCAAGCACGCCCGCCACGTCGTCTACCTCTCCGCACGCGGTGTCCCCGACCTCGCACCGGGCACGCCCGAGCCGGACCCGAACTCGATCCTCGGCTCCCATGCCCTCATCGAGCGGCTGATCGAGCGGTCCGGGCCCGAGTGGACGTTCCTGCGGCCCGGCGGGTTCGCCGCCAACACCCTGATGTGGGCCTCGCAGATCCGCGACACCGGCACCGTCCGCTGGGTGCACGGAGGCGCCACCAGGGCACTCATCCACGAGCGGGACATCGCCGCCGCCGGGGTGAGCGTGCTCACCGGCACGGGCCACGCCGGAGCGAGGTACGTGCTGAGCGGCCCCGAGACCCTCACCCAGATCGAGCAGGTGACCGCCATCGGCGAGGCCGTCGGCCGGGCGGTCCGCTGGGAGGAACTCCCGCCCGAGGAGGCGCTGCGCGAGCTGGTCGGCCAGGGCTGGCCGCCCGCGGCGGCGAAGGGACTGATCGACGGGCACGCACGGATGGCGATGTTCCCCGAGTCGGTCACCTCCACCGTGGAGGAACTCACCGGAAGACCGGGCACCCCGTTCCGGCAGTGGGCCGCCGACCACGCCGACGCCTTCCGCTGACGCGCCTCGGCCGGCTATTCGTCGTCGATTCCCGGCAACACCGAGAAAGAGGTGAGCCGACGAAGAGAACGACGTGTTCCGCGAATGTCGAGATCCCCGGTGGCGGTGACCTGAAGACCGGTCCCGTGGGCTCTCACCGCCAACCTGTAATCGGATTCGTCCAACTCGACGCGGAACCGCCTCGCGCTTCCCGTGTCATCGTCGATCCCTTGGATGACCACTTCGCCCTTCCCGAACTTTCCTTCTCGGAACAGGCGAACGACCAGACCGATAACCGTGACACCCGCCCTCGGTTGTCTCGTCCGCAAGAAGTCCGCGGCCTCCCCCAGGATCCTTTGCTGACCAGGCGTGATCCTCAGGCGGGTGGGTTCGTGAGATCCCGCGGCGAGCGGTGACTGCGAGAAGCGGATCTGATAAACGTCATGATCCGGCCCTCCCAGACAGCTCAACGCCTCCAGTTCGGTCGCGTTGGCGACCCCCTGGCCGGGGTGCCCGAAAGAGGAGAGCGGTTTGTCCCCCTCGCTGACCTCTCTCGCGAGGCGTTGAGCCTTCTGGGCCGCGGCGAGCATCCGGCTCGTCACCTTGCGACCGAACGGCAGGGGGCGAACATCCAGCAATTGCTCCTGACCGGCTGTCGGCGGCGACGCCGTCTCCGTGTAGGCGTCTTCCAGCGGAAGGGACAGGGAAAGAATGAAGCTTCCGGGCTGCGTGGAGATCCGGGCCTGAGCGGCATAGGATTCCGCTCGTTGCGGACGGCGAGGAGGAAGGACAAGGGAGTCGGCGTCCAGGGCCACAGCCGATGCGATCACGTAGTTCCGTAGCGCGGATATGGCGGAATGCGCTACGAGCAAGGGGGCTTCTCCCGCCGGGGCGTTCGGGGTCAGTCGCACTGACACATTGTCCGCACCACCGAAACTCATGTCCGCGGCCACTTCCTGTGGAAGCCGTTGCTCCACAAAGGCCAACACCCTCAATGCCTCATTGATACGACCGGCGTAGTCACGAACTTCCTGACTGACCGGAAGAACGACTCGCACGTTCGTTTCCGCATCGGACAGGCGGGATCGCCACAGCGTCGTCCGGCCGTCATCGTCGTCGAGGACCCATCCGGCTCCCCTGAGATAGTCAGCGAAAACGGACAGCGAGGGGACCGGTGCCCCCTTCTCCCCCGGGATGTCATGCGACCCGCTCACTCCGTCCCCCATGCGTCCACGTCCGGCACGGGAGTCGACCTGCGGACCCCATAGGTGCTCAGCATCAGGTGAAGCCCACGGCGATCCAGGGTGTGAGCGGCCGGAAGACGTACGACCTGAGTCTTGGTGTTGTCGGATGCCGGCATGCCCTCCAGCGAGACCCATGCGCCACGTCCCACCAGAAGCGTTCCGTCCGCGTGCAGGCGCACGTTCTCACCGCCTTCCGCTACTCCGATGACGGCAAGTATCCGCCGGATCGCATGATCATCTCGCCTCAACACGTCATAGGTCTCGATGTCCAGGTCATAGTTGTATGTTCCGCCCTCCCGGCGAAGGTCCACCGTGGTCTTGACCTGAATGAGGACAGCCGGGTTGTACGTACCGTGCTCAACACCGCGCCGAAAAAGCTGCACATCCGCCTTCTGCAGGTCCAGAGTCGCGGGTCGCCCATGCAGGAAACCACAGCCTGCGGCGACCACTTCCAGCCATGCCTCCCCGAAGTCCCCTTGTAGCGCGTTCTGTTCGTGTCCTCGCGGAGAGACCATCTTTCCTCAAATTTTCGACAGCCGAAAAGCCTCCTGAGCGAGGGTATAGATGACTACTCGCCACGACCTGGCAATCAATATATTTTTCGTAAAACCGCCAACCTCGTAGCATTCCTTATCTATTCATATCGCCTAAAGCATCACGAAAGACTTAGGGAAAACAGAATAGAGAGAAGTACAGCATCTGGCGCTATTCATAAACCCAGGGCGAATACGGATACAGCAGCAGTTGGAGCTCGCCCCGATCGTGTTCGCGGTCGCGACGTGCGCGACTGACGCGAAGTTCGCCACCTTGGCGTCGTGCCGCACACCGGTCGCTAGCGGGGCGTTCCTTCGCGCTCGCCTCGTCGGGCGAGGCGTTGGAGTTGTCCTTCGTGCACGTCGCTCACCCATTCCCAACCGGGCTTGGCCGACGGGCCGACCCGTGGGTCGGTGGAGACGTGGCCGTCTCGCAGCGCGAGTACGTACGCCCGATCTCGGTCGATCCGTGCCCGCACCTGGTCGGATCCGCCGACGGACCCGTGGCCGGGGACGATGACGTCGACGCCGTCCGCCACGCCCTCGATCAGGTCCAGCGCGGTGAGGTATTCCTCGATCGGGTCGGCGGTGCCCTCCATGTCGAGCATCGGGACCAGGACGTCGGACAGCATGTCTCCGGCGACGAGAACCCCGCGTTCCTCGATCAGCAGCGCCGCGTGGCCCGGGGCGTGCGCCCGGTGCTCGACGATCCGGATCTCGGGGCCGTCCCAGGGGATCCGCGCGGTTTCCGCGGGCAGGCCGGTGATGAGGCCGAGCAGGTCCATCGGCACCTGCCCGGCGATCTCCGTCTCGAGCAGGTGGTCGGCGATGCGGTCCTTCGCACCCGCCTCCGACAGCTGCTCCCGGATCGTGGCCGCGCAGCGCGCCGTGCCGTAACGGGGCACCTCGCCGAACCGGGCGTGCCAGAGCAGGTGGTCCCAGTCCGGATGCGTGGAAAACCCCGCCACCACGGGCCGGCCCGACTCGCGAAGGTCGTTCGCGAGGCAGTCGAGCTCGGAGCCGGTCACGCCGGGGTCGATGAGCAGCACGCCGGCCCTGCCCCGCACCACAACGGTGTTGGTCTGCACGAACTCGCTCTCGTGGACCCACACACCCTCCGCGACCTGCTTCAGCACGAGCCCGTCTCCTTCGCGTCCCGGATGGCGTAGTGATGCATCGTGACGCCCTGGTCGAACGATCGCTGCTCCAGCAGGTCGAGATCGATCGGCAGGTCGTAGTCGTCGAACAGCGGCCTGCCGAAGCCGAGGATCGCCGGATGGGTGAAGAGCAGCAACTCGTCGAGCAGCCCCGCCCGGAGCAGCTGCGTCGCGAGCGCCGCGCCGCCCACACCGATGGTGCCGTCGGTCTGGTCGCGGAGGGCGGCGAGCTGCTCGATCGCGTCGTCCCCACCGATGATCCGGGTGTCGTGATCGGCGCTGTGGCGGGTGCGGGAGACGAGCACCTTGGGGGCCGCCGTCCAGATCTCGCCGTATTCACGCAGGAAGTCCGGCAGCGACGCGTCCTCGCGCGCCCGCGGCCAGAATTCCTCCATCGTCTCGTACATGACCCGGCCCTGGACCATCACCGCGAGCTCCCGCGCCCGCGCGTTGAACTCGCGGTGCAGCTCCTCGCCGATGCGCAGCCATTCGCCGGCGCCGTTGTCCCCGGGAACCTGCTCGATCCGCAGGTCGAGGGACACGTTCATCCAATAGAGGAAGCGACCCATCAGCTCCTCCTTCCCATAGTGCTTGCATTTTGCAACTACTATATTGGCAACGAAACAACCGTCAAGGAGGAGTCGTGGAACCACGGTCCGGCTGTCCGATCAACGCAGGCGTCGAGCTGCTCGGAGATCGCTGGTCGTTGCTCGTGCTGCGCGACATCATCTTCGGCGACCGCCGATACTTCCGCGCGCTGCTCACCGGGTCGATCGAGGGCATCGCCTCGAACATCCTCGCCGACCGTCTCAAGCGGCTCATCGACGCGGGGATCCTCACCCGCGGCGCCGCGGGCCGCGGGCAGCGCGCGCGCTTCAGCCTCACCGAATCCGGCATCCAGACCCTGCCGATCATCTACGCCCTCGGCAACTGGGGCCTCGACTGGACCTCCGGCAGCGCCGAGCTCCGCAGCCGCCAGCAGCTCATGCGCGACGAGGGTCCGGCGTTCGTCGAAGAACTCATGGACGAGCTCCGCGTCCGCCATCTCGACGCCCCGCCGAAGCCGCACGAAGGCCCGGGCGCGTTCGAGCGGCTCAACGCCGCCTACGTCGCCTCCGGCGGCTCCGACTCCCGTCCGTAGACCGTGTCCAGGAGATCGCGGACGAACCGATCGAGATCGTTCAACCCGGCGGCGGCCAGGGTGTCGTGACCGTCCGCCAGCAGGTGCGGGACGGCGGCGTGCAGGGCCAGCGTGACGGCGGCGGCGCGACGCGGGGTGACGGGCAACCCGGCGGCGCGCTGGGCCCGCTCGAAGTCGGTGAAGTCGGCGGCCGCGATCGCGTCGAGTATGGTCGCCAGCCACGGCCTGCGCGCCGCCTCCGCCTGGAGTTCCAGGTAGGCGAGCAGGCGAGAACGGCCGGGACCCGCGACGTTCTCCAGAAGCCCGCGGAACATGGCCACCAGCCCGTCCCGATCGACGGGTTCCCCTCCCGGCACCTGGTGGTACAGCTCGACGCAGCGCTCGGCGATCGCCCGCAGCAGGGAGTCTCTGGTCGGGAAGTAGTTTTTCGCGGTGCCCGGCGGGGTGGCCGCGGCGGCGTCGACGGCCCGGTGGGTGAGGCCGCGCCCTCCGGTCTCCGCGAGCACCTCGATGGCCGCGTCCCGCAGGCGGTCTCGCCGCTCCCGATTCATCTCGCCGACATTACCACCACACCCGTGGTGACTTCTGCCGGCGACCTTGAGACGCGGCGACCTTGAGGCGGTCCCGCCCTCGTCGGCCGCCCGGACGAGATCACCCGGGAAGACGCGGCGGGCATGACCGGACACGGCGGAACCTCCGGCCAGGCCCGCGGGCGGGCCCCGAGGCCGCTCCACCCGTACGGATGGGGCAGCATGGAGGGGTGAGCGAGGGTACGAGCACACTGGCGAGACTGCTGACCGGGGGCGGCGTTCTGGTGCTGAGCGGGGCCGGGATCTCGACGGAGTCGGGGATCCCCGACTACCGGGGACCTGGCGGGACCCTGAACCGGCACACCCCCATGACCTACCAGACGTTCACCGGCGATCCGGTGGCCAGGCGGCGCTACTGGGCCCGCAGCTACCTCGGGTGGCGGGCGATGACCCGGGCCGCTCCGAACAACGGCCACCGCGCGGTCGCGTCCCTCCAGCGGCGGGGCCTGGTCTCCGGCATCGTGACGCAGAACGTCGACGGCCTGCACCAGGCGGGCGGCGCCCGGTCCGTCATCGAGCTGCACGGCAACCTGCGGGAGGTGGTCTGCCTGGGCTGTGGCCACTCCAGCCCGCGCGAGGAACTGGACCACCGCCTGACCGAGGCGAACCCGCGCTTCGGCGCCCTGCCCACCGCGATCAACCCCGACGGCGACGTCGAACTGCCCGACGAGGAGATCGACGGTTTCCAGGTGGTCGGATGCCGGGCGTGCGCCGGAGGGATGCTCAAGCCCGACGTCGTCTTCTTCGGGGAGACCGTTCCGGCGGAGCGGGTCCGCACGTGCTTCTCCCTCGTGGAGGAGGCGCGGCTGCTCCTGGTCCTCGGGTCGTCCCTCACGGTGATGTCGGGCCGCCGGTTCGTGCTGCACGCCGCGAAGCTCGGCATCCCCGTCGCGATCGTCAATCAGGGCCCGACCAGGGGCGACGGCTACGCGGAACTCACCGTCGACGGCCCTTTGGGCACGGTCCTTCCCGAGCTGGTCCGCCTCGTCGACACCGAGATCGACACCGAGACGGTGCCCACCGGCTCACCCCGCTGATCCGCCCGTCCGGTCCGACACGCCCAGCACGGCTCGTACGACGGCGTCGGTGTCGGCGAGGTCCTCCAGCACCAGCTCAGGCCCCGCCTCGCTCAGGATGTTCACGTCGTTGAAGCCGGTGGCGACCGCGATCACCCTCGCTCCACCCTCATGACCCGCGCGGACGTCGTTCGGCGTGTCACCGATCAGCACGGTGTTGCGCACGCTGAAGGAGTCCCCGTACTTGTCGGCGGCGCGTCGCTGCGCGCCGGCCACCAGCGCGGCGCGGTCCTCGTGGTCGGTGCCGTACGCGCCCACCTCGAAGTCCACGAAACCGTCCAGTCCGAAGACGGTGAGCTTGCCGATCGAGACCGCCTCGGTGTTGCCGGTGAGCACCGACTGCACCACGTCCTCGCGTTCCGCCAGCGCCGCGAGCACCTCGCGTGCCCCCGACAGGGCCCGGCCACGCTCCCGCATGACGGCCTCGCGCACGACGAACGCCTCGGCGAGGGCGACATAGAAGGAGTCGAGGAGCTCGTCCGACACCTCGACGCCGTGCGCCTGGAGGATCTCGGAGATGATCGCCCGCTCGGTCCGCCCCGCCACGCTCACCGGGTGTTCCATCCTGCGGCCGGTGGTGGCGTGCAGCGCGTGGTCGTAGGTGTCGGCGGTGACACCGCCGGCGTCGATCAGCGTGTGGTCGATGTCCCACAGTACGAGCGTTCTCGGGGAGCTCACCGCCCGAGCATAACCAAGCCCGGATCCCCCGGCCCTTCGGAAGGGCTCCGCGGCCGGGGGTCAGAGGTCGACGCGGGCCAGGAGCGGCAGGTGGTCGCTGCCGGTGGCGGGCAGGGTCCAGGCGGCGACGGGGACCGCCGTACGGGTCATGACGTGGTCGATCCCGGCGAGGGGGAGGGCCGCGGGCCAGCTGAAACCGAACCCCCTCCGCGCCGAGACCAGCCGCGAGGTGAGCGGGGCCAGGCCACGGTCGTCGACGGTGCCGTTGAGGTCGCCCAGCAGAATGACCCTGCCCAGCGTCTCCGAGGCGACGGCCGCACCCAGCGCGGCGGCGCTCTCGTCCCTGCGACCGGACCCGAAACCGTCCGACGGCCGGATACGGATCGAGGGAAGATGCGCGACGTACACGGCCACGTCCCCGTGCGGCGTCCGCGCGGTGACCCGCATCCCGCGGTTCCAGTCGGGTCCGACGTCCGCGGGCCTGATGTCCACCGGCCGCGCGTCCGCCAGCGGGAACCTGGACCACAGGCCGACGGTGCCCACGACCGCACGGTGGGGGTGGCCGGAGGCGAGAACGTCCTCGTAGAAGGGCCGGACGACAGGCGTCAGCTCCTCCAGGGCGATGAGGTCGGCCCCGGCCCCCGCCAGGGCGAGTGCCGTCCCCTCGTGGTCGGGATTCTCCTCGCCCACGTTGTGCTGGAGCACGGTCAGGTCACCCGCCGCCTCCCGGTCGGCGGGCAGCACCCGCCCGCCGAAGACCACGCCCCATACCGCCGCGGGCAGCACCAGGGACACCGTCGCGAGGACCGAGCGGCGCAGCAGCGCCAAACAGAGCAGCGCGGGAACGGCCAGGCCCGCCCACGGCAGGAAGGTCTCCAGCAGGCTGCCGAGATTGCCCACGCCGTTGGGCACGACGGCGGGGAACGCGAGCAGCACCGCCACCAGCACGGCGACCGACGCGAGAACCCGTCCCCGCGACCGCGTTCCCGAAGCCCCTGAGTACCTTGAAGACCCTGAGGAACCCGAGGATTCCCCGGATGCTCCGTCCGGCGCGTCCCGCCCCCGTCTCCCTCCCCACACCCGGAGCCCGGCCCGGCGAGCGTCCTTCTTCCCGCCCTCCCCGCCACCGGCCTTTCGATCTTCGATGCTCATGCGTCCGACCGTACGATCATCGCGGCCCGGCCGGGCCTCCTATCGCGAAACGGACATCTAGTCGGCTGAGAGACGTCCGGCGAGCCGGTCCAGGCCCTGCCTGATCATCTGTCCGTACCCGTCGTCATCGAGTGCGCCGACGGCGGCGCGTCCGCGTTCGAGGTGGTCGCGTGCCCGGTCGAGGTCGCCGAGCCTGCGGTAGGCGTCACCCAGGTTGAGGTGCAGGGATGGGTAGAAGCCGCTCACGGAACCGGCGACGCCCACCTGCCGGGCCCGCTCGTCGGTGACCAGGTCGGCCGCCTCCAGGGCGCGCAGGTCCCAGAGCAACTCCTCCTTCACCTCGTCCTGCACATCGGCCATCCAGTGAGCGAGAGCGCACCGGTGCAGAGGATCGCCCGTCACCCCGATCTCCTCCCACAACTCGGAGAACAGCCTCCGAGCGGCCTTCCGCTCACCCCGCCTGCCCAGATCGGCGGCATGGCCGATCCTGGCCATCATCACATCGGGTGTCACATCGGGCTCGGTCATGCGGTCTCCTCAGCGGAAGGTCAACGGCCAACAGTGCGGCGACTGTAGCGACGGCCACCGACACAAACCGCCGTGAACGTCCGGCACCGTGGCGGCGGTTCACGGTGACACGCACCCGCCACCGGAGACGGGGGCCTGCCGAGCGATTCACGTGTCCGACGGCCGGTGCGGCACACCCCAGTTCCACAGTGCCTGGAGGACGGGGCCGAGATCGCGCCCGCGGGGGGTGAGGCTGTAGCGCACCCGGGGCGGCCAGTCGGGGCGGCGGTGGCGATCCAGCACACCGGCCTCGGCCAGGTGCGCGAGCCGGTCGGACAGCACCTTGTCCGACAGCGCGGGCAGTGCCTGGCGAAGCTCGCTGAACGTACGGTCGCCCCGCAGCAGTTCACGGATGATCAGGGTCGTCCAGCGTCCGTGCAGGGCCGCCAGGGTGATCTCCACCGGACATGACGGGGTGGGTTCTGTGACGTTCGCATGGGGATGGTCGGGCAGGCCCGAACAACCAACCGTTTGGTGAGCCACGAAGGCGCCTCCTAGCGTTGCCGCGTCCGAGTTGTTTCTACCGAAACGGAGCGATGATGCGACAGCTTGCCGAACATCCGGAGGATGTGCCCACCGTCTTCGCCGAGCGGTTCAACGCCGGTGACGTCGAGGCGGTGGCGGAGATCTACGAGAGCGACGCCGTGTTCGTCTCGGAATCCGGCGCGCCGTTGACCGGAGAGCAGATCAACGCCGCCAACGGCCGCTTCCTGGACCTGGGACTGCCGATCACCGTCCGTCCGCGACACGTCCACACCACGGGCGACCTCGCCCTGCTGATCGTCGACTGGGTGATCGACGGCACGGACCGCGGGGGCCGGCCCGTGCACCTCCAGGGCACCGCCACCGACGTCGCCCGACGGGGACAGGACGGGTACTGGAGGTACGCCATCGACAACCCCTTCGGCGCGGCGGAGAAGGGGTGAGGGTCTTCTCGGTCGCCGGAGCGACCGAGGGATCCACCGCGCCAAGGGAAGTCGGCGAAGAGTCCGTCTCAGCTCAGGAGATCTGAACTCCCGCTGCCTCGGTCGTCGAGGACGAGGGCGGACCGCCCGTTGACCGTGTAGCGGATGTGCGTGACCTCGGGGGTGTGGATCACCCTGGTGGGGATGAGCTCGATCGCCTCCTTCTCCGCGAGGCCGAGGCCGAGGTCGGCGCCCGGCCTCGCGCCCGCGCCCAGCCCCGCGTCCAGGTCGGCCCCCGGACCCGCGCCCAGGCCCGCGCCGATGTCGGCGCCGAACAGGCTCATCCCCCTGCCGAGCACCACCGGGACGATGTGCAGCTCCAGCTCGTCCAGCAGACCGGCCTGGAACACCTGGCGCAGCAGGGTGCCGCCTCCGGCGATCGCCACGTTCTTGCTCCCCGCGACGGCGCGTGCCTGCTCCACCGCACTGGCGACGCCGTCGGTCACGTACGTGAAGCTCGTCCCGCCCTGACGCATCAGGGTCTCGCGGGAGCGGTGGGTCACGACGAACACCGGCGCACGGAACGGCGGCTCGTCGCCCCAGGGAACCTCGCCTCCGTCCGCCATGTTCCGTCCCATGACGTAGGCCCCCGCGGCCTCGAACGACTCGGCGATGATGTCGGAGTTGACGTCCTTCTCACCGCCCGCGAAGCCCTGCCGCTCGCGCCAGGCCATGGCGTCGATCACCCACCGGGTGACCCGGAAGAAGCCCGCGGCCTCCTCCGAGTGCAACCAGCCCGACCGCTCACCGGTGTGTCGCGGACCGGCGTAGTAGCCGTCGAGGGACACCGACATCTGTGCCGTCACCTTTGTCATATCGCTTCGCTCCTGTTCCGGCGGCCCCCCGCTGAGGCCCGCTCGGTGAAGGATCGGAGCCGCGAACCGGATTTCTACCTGCCCGCGCGAATATTTTTTGCGCGGCCTCGGCTCGGCTCTCACAGCGGATGACGCGATCTCGCGACCGGTCGGTCCGGCTCGCGCGACGGGTGGCGCGACCGCTGCCCGGGCTGGTTACCGGTGCACGCCACCGGACGACGCGATCTCGCGTCCGGTCCGACTCTCACAACGGACGACACGACCTCGCGGCCGGTCGGCTCAGCGCGCGCAGCGGGCGGCACGCAGCAGGAGGAACCGCTGCTCAGGACGACTACCGGCCAGACGCGCCGCCTCTCGGTACGCCGAGGACGCGGCAGCGGTCTCCCCCGCCCGGTCGAGCAGGTAGGCGCGGACGGCGAGCAGCCGGTGATGACCGGCGAGCACCCCGGATTCCAGCTCGTCCAGCAGCGCCAGCCCGGCACGCGGTCCGCGCGCCATCCCCAGCGCGACCGCCCGGTTGAGGGTGGTGACGGGGTTGGGGTGCAGGCGCTCCAGAATCTCGTACAGCTCCAGGATCTGCTTCCAGTCCGTCGCCTCGGCCGACGGCGCCTCGTCGTGTATCGCCGCGATGGCGGCCTGGACCTGGTACGGGCCGAGCCGGCGGGTCGCGAGCGTACGGGTGAGGATCTCGGTCCCCTCCGCGATCGCCTCGGCGTCCCAGCGGGACCGGTCCTGCTCCTCCAGCGGCACGAGCACTCCGTCGGGGCCCGTACGCGCCGCGCCGCGTGCCTCGGTGAGCAGCATCAACGCCAGCAGGCCGGCGACCTCGCCGGAGTCGGGCAACCGCGCGTACAGCCGCCGTACCAGGTTGACGGCCTGTCCGGTGAGGTCGGGCCGACGCAGATCCGAGCCGGAGCTGGCGCTGTAGCCCTCGTTGAACATCAGGTACAGCACGTGCAGCACGACCCGCAGCCGAGGCCCGTGCTCGGGATCCGGAGGCAGCTCGAACCGCGCCCCGGCCTCCCGCAGGCGCTGCTTGGCCCGCGAGACGCGCTGTCCCATCGTCTTCTCCGGCACCAGGAAGGCCGCCGCTATCTCGCCGGTGGTCAGTCCGGCGACCGCCCGCAGTGTGAGCGCCAGCTGCGACGAGACGGTCAACGCCGGGTGGCAGCACAGGAACAGCAACTCCAGCAGGTCGTCACGGGCCACCTCGGCGTCCGGCGGCGGCGCGACCAGCGCGTCGCGCGGCGTGGCGTCGAGAGCGGCCCTCTCCCGACGCTCCCGTGCGCTGTCGGCCCGGACCCGGTCGATGTACCGATTCGCCGCGACCTTGTTGAGCCAGCCCAGCGGGCGGGCCGGGACACCGTCGCGCGACCAGGCTTCGGCCGCGGTGATCAGCGCCTCCTGTACGGCGTCCTCGCAACGGTCGAAGTCCCCGTACCGGCGCACCAGCGAACCGAGCACCCGGGACGCCGACGACCTCAGCAGCTCCTCGACCGACTCAACCGAGTCGACCGGCTCGACCGAGTCGTCCAGCTCAGCCGCCCCAACCGACTCAGCCGACTCGTCCGCTTCAACCGGCTCGACCGGCTCATCCGGCTTGACCGACCCAGCCGGCTCAGCCGACTCAGCCGACTCGTCCGCTTTGATCGGCTGAACCGGCTCATCCGGCTTGACCGGCTCGAAAGGCTCGTCAGACCTCGTCACTCGCCCAGTCACGTCCCATCAGCGGCCACACTTCCAGGCCACCGCCGTACAACGTCCCCGGATAGGCCCGCGCGATCTCCATCGCCCGCTCCTCGTCGTCCACCTCGACCACGAAGTAGGAGCCGACGAACTCCTTCGCCTCGACGTACGGGCCGTCGGTGACGACCGCGTCACCGCCCACCCACCGAACCGATCGCGGCCGGGGCATCAGCCCTTCGGCCTCAAGGAGCTCTCCCGACTCGCGCAGCGTCTCGTTGAACCCGTCGACCTTGGCGATCAGACTCGCCATGTCCTCCGGCGCGAGAGCGTTCCAGATCTCCTCGTTGCCGTAGATCAGCATCAGATACTTCATCGTGCCGTCCTCCTTGTTGATAGCGGACCGTATCGTGACAGCACGACGATCCTTGGGGAAGCCACTCCATGGTCCGGGAAAATGCCCGGCCTCCGACTCGATGTGCCGCCCGTCGTCGGATTACCAGGCACTCATGCGGCCGGGTAGGCCGTTCCCCGGATGAGGAAGGACATCGGTGTACGCACCGCGGGCAGCAAGAAGCGCTCCAGAGCGGTGATGGTGAACCCGGCCTGCTGGATCACCAGCGCGCTGTCGCGACCGGTGTGACAGCCACCGGCCAGGCGCGGCCAGACGGTGGCGTCCAGCAGGTCCTGCACCCACCTCATCCCTGCCGAGTCGGCGCGTACGTGCTCCAGGAACCGCAGCTGCCCACCCGGAGCCAGCACCCGGCGCATCTGGCTCAACGCCGCGTGCGGGTCGGGCAGCGAGCACAGCACCAGTGAGGCCACCGCGGCGTCGAAAGTGCCATCGGCGGCCGGAAGGTGCTCGGCCAGGCCCTCGCGGACCTCGACAGGGACCGGTGCCCGTACAGCCGCGGCACGGGCCAGGTGACGCAGCCGCGGCTCCGGCTCGATCGCGAGCACGCGCGTGACGGTGGACGGGTAGTGGGCGAAGTTCAGCCCGTTTCCCGCACCCACCTCGATCACCTGACCGGACAGGCCCTCCAGCAGCGCCTGGCGATGTCCGGCCAGCCCTCGCTTCTCCACGACCCGGCTGATGCGGGCATAACAGCGGGCGAAGAGCGGATGGTCGACACTCGTGGCAGCCATGCCGTTCTTCTTCCCGCTCGTCACCGTCTCACCGGGTGAGGGCGGGAGCAGACGGTGTCCCCGTGGGGGAGTGACCGGTCCGCCGTCGCGCTCGGTTACCGCGGTCGTACGGTCCGGAAGAAGTGCCGAATGTCGGAGATCAGCAGGTCCGGGGCCTGCAGCGAGGCGAAGTGGCCACCTCGGGGGTGATGGGACCAGTGGGTGATCGTGTTCGACGACTCCGCCAGCCCGCGGATCGCCCGGTCGCCGGGAAAGTTCGCCACACCCGTCGGGACCGGTGAACGCTCGGGAGGCCGGCCCCACGTCTCCCCGGCTTCCAGGTAGAACCGGGCCGCCGATCCGGCGGTCGCGGTCAGCCAGAAGATCGTGACATTGGTCAGGATGGCGTCACGGTCGACGGAGGTCTGCTCGGTTCCGGCGGGGTCCCAGTCCACGAACCACTCCAGGTTCCAGGCGAGCTGACCGACCGGGGAGTCGTTGAGCGCGTACGCCAGGGTCTGCGGCCGAGTACCCATCTGCGTGGCGTAGCCGGAGCGGCCGTACCACCACATCTCGTTCTGCTCGGCCTGCTCCCTCTCCGCCTCCGAGAGCATGTCCAGCATGCCGGGATCGGCCGGGGTCGCGGCGTTGGCCAGCGCGTTCACGTGGATGCCGATGACGCGCTCGGAGTCCACCCGGCCGATCTCCGGGGAGACGACGCTGCCCCAGTCGCCGCCCTGGGCGCCGTAGCGCCGGTATCCCAGGCGTCGCATCAGCTCGGCCCAGGCCCGCGCGACGCGGGTGACGCCCCAGCCGGTCTCCCGCGTCGGCCCGGAGAACGCGAAGCCCGGCAGCGACGGGATGACGACGTGGAAGGCGTCCGCCGGGTCCCCGCCGTGTGACCGCGGGTCGGTCAACGGCCCGATGAGGTCCAGGAAGTCGTACACCGTGCTCGGCCACCCGTGGGTGATGATCAGCGGAGTGGCGTCGGGCTCGGGCGAGCGTACGTGCAGGAAATGGATGTTCTGCCCGTCGATCGTCGTGGTGAACTGCGGGACCTTGTTGAGGCGGGCCTCGTGCTCCCGCCAGTCGTAGCCGGTACGCCAGTGCTCGACCAGTTCGACGAGGTAGTCCTTGTTCACGCCGTAGGACCAGCCGACGCCGGGAAGTTCGTCCGGCCAGCGGGTACCGGTCAGGCGGTCTCGCAGGTCGTCGAGTTCGGTCTGCGGAATGTCGATACGGAAGGGCGTTTCTGTGCTCATGCCGCCCACCCTGTGCCCCGTGTAGGACAGCTCCGTTCCTATACAGGGGCGATAGTGGAGGAATGTTGGAAACACCCGCTCGACTGCTGCGACTACTGTCGTTGCTGCAGACGCACCGCGACTGGTCCGGTACGGAACTCGCCGAGCGGCTGGGAGTCACCACCAGGACGGTGCGGCGCGATGTCGACAGGCTTCGTGAGCTGGGCTACTCGATTCGCGCCTCGATGGGCCCGGTCGGCGGTTACCGGCTCGGAGCCGGTTCCTCGCTACCCCCGCTGTTGCTGGACGACGAGGAGGCGGTCGCGGTCACGGTCGGCCTGCACAGCGTGGCAGAGGTCGAAGAGGCTTCGCTGCGTGCCCTGACCAAGATCGAGCAGATGCTGCCGTCCCGGTTGCGACACCAGGTCATCGCGCTGAGAAGCGCGGTGGTCGCGATGTCTCCCGAGAGCGGCCCGCCGGTGAAGGCGGCGGTGCTCACCGCGATCTCGGCCGCGATCCACGCTTCCGAGGGGCTGCGTTTCGACTACGTCAGCCATCACGGGGCCGGGTCCCGCCGCGGCGTCGAGCCACATCGCCTCGTCTGCTGGGGACGGAAGTGGTATCTGGTCGGCTGGGACGTCGAACGGACCGACTGGCGCACCTTCCGGGTCGACCGGATCTCGCTGCGAACGCCCAACGGCCCCCGGTTCACCCACCGAGAACCACCCGACGGCGACGTCACGACCTACCTGTGCAGAAAGATGGGCTTCGAGATGTGGCCACTCCGCGCCAGGCTGCGGATGCACGCCTCCGCGGCGGACATCGCCGGACGCGTCAGTGGAATCGTGACACCCGTCGACGACCACACCTGCCTGCTGGAAATCGCCACGGACTCGTTCGATCTCGTCGCGTTCACCGTAGGCATGCTCGGCGTCGACTTCGAGGTCGAATCTCCCCCGGAACTCGCCCGGCATCTCCGCGAACTGTCCCACCGCTTCGCCAACGCGACCGCCCTCCCGTGACGAGGATTCCGCCCGTCAAGAGAACGTCCTGGACAGCGGCGACGCGCCTGCTCCCCGAAGCCGTAACCTCATCTCACCAGACGCTGTGCGAGATCGACCAGCTCGGGCAGGCGCAGCACCCGCTCACCGGCCCCGGGCAGCGGGACGTGCAGGGGTTCGGTCCAGCGTACGGGGATCGCGTCGGCTCCGTAGACGGCACCCGCGAGACCGCCGGTGACCGCGGCGACGGTGTCGGTGTCACCGCCCAGGTCGATCGCGGCGCGTACCGCGTCCGCGTAGCCGGAGGTGGTACGCAGTGCCCAGAGTGCCGAGCCGAGGCAGGGCCAGACGGCACCGTTGGGCTCGGTGGCGTCGTCAGGGTGCCAGTGTGACGCGAGAACGACGGAGTATCGCTCGCGCTGGTCGGGATCGACGAGGGCGAGGCTGTCCGGCAGCGCGGCGACGGGGTCGCCGCCCTCCAGCGCCACACGCAGCAGATCGTGGAAGATGGCCGTTCCCTCCCACGCCGCGGGGTCGCCGTGGGTGAGCGCGGCGATGCGGCGGGCGGCGTCCATGGTGGCGGTCTGCCCGTGCCGGGCGAAGTAGACCGCCGAGGTGGTGGCCCGCATCAGCGAGCCGTTTCCCGCGGCGCGGTGGTTGATCTGGAAGTGGGTCGCGGCCGCGCGGTCCCAGGGCATGCCGTTGGTCAGGACATCCTCGGTCTGCAGCCCGATGTCCTTGGGATCGGAGGCCGCCCAGCGCTGAAACCTGGCGAAGACATCCGGCAGGTCCAGCCCTTCGCGCTCCAGCAGCGACTCCGCCAGGTGCAGGGCCATCTGCGTGTCGTCGGTCGCCTCCCCGACGTCCCAGCCGCCGCCCCCGCACATCTCGTTCTCCTTGCCGGGAACGTCGCCGGGAGTGTTACCGGGAACGCTGTCTGGAACGTCGCCGGGAGCACTGCCTGGAACGCCGCCTGGAACGGGAAACCGGGCGGAGAACGCCCCGGCGGGACCGAATTCGAAGGGAGCGCCCAGCGCGTCGCCCACCGCCGAGCCCACGACGGCACCGATGGCACGGTGAGTACGGTTCATCGCGGCAGCCTACAGAAAGACATCTCCGGCACCGAGCCTCGAATCCTCCGACTTCGACGGGAGCGGCGGCGCATCCGTCGAAGGCTGCGGCACTCACCACGATCTTCGACCGCGTTCCGAGCCTCCGAGGGGCCGCGAAATTCGCTTCGCGTCGCGTGGGAGAGGCTCTACTGTGGCCGGGTGGCGACTCAGATGATCATCATCAACGGCGGCTCCAGTTCGGGGAAGTCCGGGATCGTACGGTGCCTGCAGGCCGTTCTTCCGGATCCGTGGCCGGCGTTCGGCGTCGACTCGTTCATCGAGGCGATGCCCGCGAGGATGCGGGCGTCGACCGAGGGGCTCGAAATCGCGGCGGACGGCGGGGTGAGCGTCGGGGCGGACTTCATGGAGCTGCAGACGGCCTGGATGCGGGGCGTCGTGGCCATGGCCCACGCCGGCGCCAGGGTCATCGTCGATGACGTCTTCCTCGGTGGAGCCGCCACCCAGCAGCGGTGGCAGAGGCTTCTGGGCGAGCTGGACGTGCTGTGGGTCGGTGTGAGGTGCGAGGGTGCGGTCGCCGCAGGCCGTGAGATCGCACGCGGTGATCGGGTCCAGGGGATGGCCGCGTCGCAGGCGGAGGTGGTTCACGACGGCGTGATCTATGACGTGGAGGTGGACACCACGCATACCGAGTCCCTGGCGTGCGCGCGGATCATCGCCGCCCGGGTCGGCTGATCGACGAACCGGCCCCGTAGAGCGACCATCTCCAAGATCAGAATTTGACCACGACCACCGGCCCGCCGAGCCCTCCCCGCCAGACACACCGACACCCTAATGCGACATAACACCCAATAAGCGGACATATAGGACGATTCCGAAGCGTCCAGGAACACAAACCGGTAACGGCTCGTGCCCGTGCGATCACAACGCTTGACAGGAAGGCCCGTTTGCAATGTTATGCACTTAACCGACTTATTAAGTAGGAATTAAGGAGTAACCCATGAAGGCTCGCAGGCTCCGGGGGACGGCAGTGGCACTGGCCGCGGTCACGGTGACAGCCCTCGCGGCGGCCTGCGGAGGAGGCGGGGGGTCCTCCGGCAGTGACAGTGCCACGGCGAAGACAGAGGTCCGCCTCGGCTTCTTCCCCAACATCACGCACTCCACGGCCCTGGTCGGGGTGCAGAAGGGGCTGTTCGCCAAGGCGCTCGGCAACGACGCGACGCTGAAGATCTCGACCTTCAACGCCGGCCCCGCCGCGACCGAGGCGATCTTCTCCGACGCCATCGACGCCACCTACATCGGACCGAACCCGGCCATCAACGCCTGGTCGAAGTCCAAGGGCGAGGCGATCAAGATCGTCGCAGGCGCGGCGTCCGGCGGCGTGTTCCTCGTGGTCAAGCCCGAGATCAACGGCGTCGAAGACCTCAAGGGCAAGAAGATCGCCACACCTCAGCTCGGCAACACCCAGGACGTCGCGCTGCGCTACTGGCTCCAGGAGAAGGGCATCAAGACCGACACCAAGGGCGGCGGCGAGGTCTCCATCCTCCCCCAGGAGAACGCCCAGACCCTGCAGACCTTCGCCACCGGCGACATCGACGGCGCCTGGGTGCCCGAGCCCTTCGCGAGCCGTCTGGTCCAGGAGAGCAAGGGCAAGATCCTCCTCGACGAGACCGACCTCTGGCCGGACAAGAAGTTCGTGATCACGCACCTGATCGTGCGGCAGCAGTTCCTCAAGGAGCACCCCGACTTGGTGAAGAAGCTCGTCGAGGCGCACGTCGAGGCCAACGACCTCATCCAGTCCGACCCGGCGGGCGCCAAGGAGTCGATCAACGCGGAGCTGAAGGAGCTGAGCGGCAAGCCGATCGCCCAGGAGGTCCTGGACAGCGCCTTCGGCAACATCACCTTCACCAACGACCCGATCGCGTCCTCCCTCGTCGGCAGCGCCGAGCACGCCCAGAAGGTCGGCCTGCTCGACCCGGTGGACCTGAACGGCATCTACGACCTCACGATCCTCAACGAGGTCCTGAAAGCCAAGAACCAGCCTGCCGTGAGCGACAAGTGACCGGCCCGAGCGAGCACCACAGAACAGAAGAGTCGAGGCGGCACCCCCGGTCACCATCCGGCGAGCCGCTGGTCAGGGAGGCGAAGTGACAGCTCCGATCCAGGAGCTGCGCCCCGGCCGGACCGACGGGCACGAGCCCGCGGTCCGGCTGGACGCGGTTTCCAAGGTGTACGGCAGGGAACTCCTGGCCCTGGACCAGGTGACGCTCTCGGTGGACAGGGGCGAGTTCGTCTGCCTGCTGGGAGCGTCCGGCTGCGGCAAGAGCACGCTGCTCAATCTCGTCGCGGGTCTCGACCGTCCCACCGCCGGGGAGATCGACACCAGGGAAGCCCGAATCGCGATGATGTTCCAGGAGCCCGCCCTGTTCCCCTGGCTCACGGTCTCGGGGAACATCGAGCTGGCGCTCCGGGTGACGAGTTCGGGCAAGACCACGAAGAAGGAGCGCCAGGCGCGGGCGAAGGAACTCCTGGAGATCGTCCACCTCGCCGACTTCGGCCACAAGCGCCCGCACGAGCTCTCCGGCGGCATGCGCCAGCGGGTCGCGCTCGCCAGGGCCCTCGCCCAGGAGGCCGACGTACTCCTCATGGACGAGCCCTTCGGCGCCCTCGACGCCATGACCCGTGACCTGCTCCACGACGAGCTGGAGCGGATCTGGCGGGAGCGGGAACTGGCCGTCCTGTTCGTCACCCACAACGTGCGCGAGGCCGTACGGCTCGGCGACCGGGTCGTCCTGCTGAGCAGCAGGCCCGGCACGGTGATCGAGGACTTCCCCGTGACGCTGCCGCGGCCCCGCCGTACCGACTCCGCCGAAGTGGCCGAACTCGCCTCCACCATCACCGACCGGTTGCGCCAGGAGGTGTTGCGCCACGCCCAGCCGGCGGCGCAGCGGCCCGCCGGCACCGGGACCGAGAAGTAGCGGGTGACCAATGACTGCTGATCTCTCCCAGCACATCGCCGGCCTGGACGCGCTGGAACTGTCCCACCGGGAACGACAGAGCCTCGCCTCCAGGATCTGGGCCAGAACCTGGCCGATGCTCTCGGCGATCGCCCTCGTCCTCGCCGTCTGGGAACTGGTCGTGCTCAGCGGCTGGCGCCCGGAGTACGTCCTGCCCGGCCCCTTCACCGTCCTGGCGGATCTGTGGAACCGCCTCGGTGAGGCCGAGTTCTACCAGGCCGTGGCCGTGACGATGCGCCGCGCGGTCACCGGGTTCGCGGTCGCGGTGCTGGTCGGGCTCGTGGTCGGCGCGGCCGTGTCACGGGTCAAGCCGCTGCGGGCCGCGCTCGGCTCCCTCATCACCGGTCTGCAGACCATGCCCTCCATCGCGTGGTTCCCGCTCGCGATCCTGTTCTTCAAGCTCAGCGAGAGCGCGATCCTGTTCGTGGTCGTCCTCGGGGCGGCACCGTCGATCGCGAACGGACTCATCGCCGGCGTGGACTACACCCCGCCGATCCTGCTCCGCGCCGGGCACATCCTCGGCCTGCGGCGCCTCGCGCTCTACCGGCACGTCATCCTGCCCGCGTCACTGCCGTCGTTCCTGTCGGGACTCAAGCAGGGCTGGGCGTTCGCGTGGCGGTCCCTGATGGCGGGCGAGCTGCTCGTGATCATCGCCCATCAGGCGTCGATCGGCGAGCAGCTCGACAACGCCAGGGAACTCTCCGACGCCCCCGGCCTCCTCGCCACGATGATCGTGATCCTGGTCATCGGCATCGTGGTGGACATGTGCTTCGGCGCGGCGGACAACGCCCTGCGGCGTCGCTGGGGACTCGACCAGGGCGTCGGCTGAGAGCGCGGCGACAGCGGCGGCAGCGGCGACAGCGGCGACACGGTCACCCGCGTTCGACCGGTCGCCGCTGCCGGACCACGACGGCGTCCCGCAGCCGTGGCGGACCGTACCGACGAACCACCCACGCGCCCGGACGGCGTCGTCGGCGCCACCGGAAGACCATCGACGTCACGGGCGAAACCGGCGGCCATTCCCAAGATCAGAATTTGACGACGATCGGTCGAAGGTGTTGTTCCGCCCTCTCCAACCGGGCTAAACAGGTTCACATGACAGAGACACCAGCAGCCGGACGCCCCCTGCCGCGGCCACCGGTCGCCGATCGGCGGACCTGGCAGAAACGGATCGACGAACTCCGGGCCAAGGAGAAGGCCCACACCAGGGCCGGAGACGCACTCGCCGCCGAACGCCGTCGGCTGCCGATGGTCGAAGTCGATCCGCGGACTCCGCTGATCGGAGCCGACGGTCCGGTGCCGTTGATCGACATCTTCGGCGGCCGGTCCCAACTGATCGCCTACTTCCAGATGTGGCACACCGGTAGGCCCGCGGCGGAGCAGTGCATGGGCTGCACCTTCTCCACGTCCCACATCAACGAGTTGTCCTACCTGCACTCGCGGGACGTCGGCTACGCGACCTTCTGCCAGGGGCCGTACGAGGAGAGCTCGCGCTACCGCGACTTCATGGGCTGGACGATTCCCTGGTATTCGGTGCCGCAGGACGCCGTGGACCGGTTGGTCGCGGACCGGTACTTCGGCATCCTGGTCACCTATCTCCGCGACGACGACAAGGTCTACGAGACCTACTGGACCACCGGCCGCGGCAACGAACTGATGGCACCGTCGTACGGACTGCTGGATCTGACCGTCTACGGCCGACAGGAGTTCTGGGAGGACTCGCCGGAGGGCTGGCCTCAGCGTTGGGACAGCCGAGGCGACCAGTTTCTGCTGGACGGTCGCCCGACCGCCCAGTGGTCACGGATCAGGGCCGGATACGACGACGACCTCGGCGCCTCATCCGGTGATCATCACCAACCGCACTGCCACTGAACGGGCATCCGTCAGGGGGGAGAATCCACTGCTCGCCGCGCCAGGAGCGACCTGAGCCGATCCACCGCGAGCGCCGCCGCCCAGATCAAGCAACCCTTCCACTGCCTCCTTGCCGCACGCGGCACGGGCCGCGGCCGGCGATCGCTCGACGACCTCGGGGTCGTCGCGCAGGCTGTCGTGCGCGACCACGCGTGGCACGCCCAGCGGCGCCGGCCCTCGGATCACCGCCGCGGGCAGGCCGAGGAGGAGCCGCCTCACACGTCGTCTCGCGCGAGGGCGCCGGCGCGGAGCAGTCGCCACAGGCCGGCGAAGGCCAGCGTGGCCGTCACCGCGCTCATCCCGAGCCGTCCCCAGTGACCGGTCTCGAACTCGAACGCGGTCTGCCGCAGCACCTCCACGGAATGAACGGCGGCGCCCTGCTCGAACATGATGTCGTTGCGCGGCCAGAAGTACAGGACCGAGAACAGGAACTCGCCCAGCAGCAGTGACAGCAGGCTGCCACCGGCCCACAACCGCGTGTCCCGGATGGGCCACGCCAGGATCAGGGTCGCCACGGAGGCGATCACGGTCACCGCGCCCATCGGCGGGAAGAAGTCGGCGGGACCGCTCACCGCGAAGAACTCCACCGACTCGGCCAGGGAGGCCGGCACGTCGTGGAACACGTTGGGGTAGATGACGATCGTCTCTACCGCGATACCCCCGAACGCCACCATGGCGATCCAGACGTACGCGGTAAGGGCGGCAAGAGAAAGTCGATGTCGCATCAGCAGGCTCACTTAACGGATGGGAAGCTCGGACCTGATCACGCTACGAGTCCGCCCCTCGCCCCGTCTTCGGCCTGAAAGCCCGATGCGCGTACGCGTTTCGACGTACCTGCTCGCGGCCGACGCTTGATGGTGCGGGTAACTTCCAGTCCTGGAAACGGTCGCCTCTGAGGTATGACGGACGACGTCAGGGCTCCTCGTAGGCGAGGCTTCCGCAGCGACGGGGTGAAGGATCTGCAGCTCCTTCACCCCTCATGTGACGAGGTTCAGCTCAACCGGGCGTGTGCGTACGCGGCCATGGCGTCGCGCATGTACGCGGCCAGGCCCTCGGCGATCCGCTCGTAGTTCGCCCTGAACCGCTCATCGTCGACCTGCATCCGGCCCAGATGCACGTACTCCGCCGCGCTCGGCGTCCAGAATCGGGTCATGTGCCGGTAGTGAGCGTCGAGTTCGGCGAAAACCGCGGGGTCGTCGGCCGGTGTGCCGGCGGCCATGAGCTCGGCCATCCGGATCATTCCCGCCGTCGCCTCCCGTTGCGTGCGGTCGATCTCCTGCGGAGTCAGGGTGTCCAGGAGCTCCTGCTGCCCGGATCGCTCCCACTGCCCCGGCCACCGCTCGCGGGCCTCCGCGCCGTACCGCGCCCCGTCGAACCCCTCGAACAGATTCTCCGGCCTACTGATTTTGGACATGCCATCCTTCCCTTCGTTCTCCTCAAGGTCGGTGATGGTGCGAGCCACCATGCGGGCCACCGCGTCCAGCCGGTCGCGCTCCCCCAGCAGCCGCCGGTGGTGCTCACGCAGTGCCGCCACCGGATCGGTGTGCCGGTCGATGACTTCCCTGATCTCGGCGAGACCGAGGTCGAGCTCCCGCAGTACCAGGATCTGCTGCAACCGCAGCAGCTGGTCCTCCTCGTAGTGGCGATAGCCGTTCCCGCCGACCCAGGCAGGTGTCAGCAGCCCGATCTCGTCATAGTGCCGCAGAGTCCTCGACGTCACTCCGGACATCCGCGCCACCTGTGCGATCGACCACGACATGGCCCGCCCACCCGCTCTTCCCACCATCACCGAGCCGGTTTCTTCCGGCTCGTTCACGACGCTAGATGTTGACGTAACGGCAGAGTCAAGCCGAGAACGCACGGCCGTCGCGCAAAGAGAAAGAGCCGCGAACGGAACTTCGAGCTTCCAACCGGGCGTCACCGAACCCAGCCACAGCAGGGCCTGCTCATCCAGCCGGGCGAAGCTCACTCAAAGGTCCGGTGGGGAGCGCGATCCATCCCTCGGAGCGCGCCGAGTGAGCTTGGTCCTGTGTCGGAACGGTCACGAGACCCTGAGCTGCGGCTCGGGCGGTGAGCGCGGCGATGACGGCGTCCGTCGCATGGTCGGACGTCCGGCAGATTCGCTCGTGTTCCCCCAGGTCCAGCCATGGCGCCGCTTCCTGGAGTTCATCGACCAACCGAGCGAGTCCCCCACGATTCGCCGGGCTTTTATAGCGGCCGTGGGGCAGGCCCCAGCATCTGAGCGAGGCCGCGGGGTAGACCTCCGCCACGACGCCGGTGCCGCTACGGTCGACCGGCTGCCCCTGCCGGGCAAGCTCGGTGAGCAGGGCCGCGCAACGCAGGGCCGTGCTGCCGATGAGATTCGCGGAAACACTCAGAGGATAGAAGTCCAGGACTTCCTTCACCTCGTAGTCGGTGACCCGCATGGTGAACTGCCTGCGCCAGGCGACGTCCGTACTGCCCCCGGGCACAGCGACATGTCCCGTGCGGTGAGCCGTGATGAAATCAACGAACTTGTCCGGCCAGCCGAGCGGACAGTCGACACCGGCCTTGTCCGCACCTTTGATCGCTTCGACGATCAGATCATCGTCCGCCACAGTCTCCAGCCTGCGGACGCGGGCCCCGTCGGCAGACCAATCAAGCCAGGCCACCGCCGTCTCTTTCGCCTCTGTCGCCAGGTCAACACCAACCGTGAGCACCGTTTCACGATAAAACACCAGCTGATCAACGGACAGGCGGTACTTCTACGGAATCGGCTCATACCGCCGGTGTCCAGCTAAGGGGGAGGCTCACAACCAGTACGCCACCACCCGGCAGCGTGTCCAAGAGCCCGCTGCTGCCCCCGCCCGCCTGTACGCCGCTCTCACCTCACCAGGACTTCCATGATGACCGCTGCCTCCACCGCCGGTGCGGAGGGTCGGTCTGGACCAGGGGCGGGCCGGACGTCGAGCGGCGCGCGGCGCGCAATCTCCGTGACGACCTCGCATCCGGCCGGTGGGCCGAACGCGACCGCGACCTCGTCGATCTCGACGCGGCAGAGCTCGGCCTTCGCCTGCTGGTCGCCTGAACCCTCGCCGCGGTCCTGTGTCGCGCTCAGGCGGGACACCCGGGGGTTTGGTTCGCGGCGTCGCGGACACGACACCGGCTATGACTGCATGATGAGCCGGTGAGCACTTCCTCCAGCGAATCCGGCTCGGACCGGCCATGAGATTCCTCATCGTCGGCGGCAGCGGGTTTCTCGGCGGCGAACTCGTCCGGCAGTGTCTGGTGGCCGGGCATGAGGTGGCCGCGACCTACCTGACCCGACCGGGAAAGACCGCGGGTGTCGAGTGGTCGCCGCTCGATGTGCGCCGACGAGACGACGTCGACACGCTGATCGGCGCGTTCCGGCCGGAGGCCGTCGTCAACGCCGCGTACCTGCAGACAGACTGGGCGACCACGGCGACCGGAGCCGCGAACGTGGCCCTCGCCGTCGCTGCGGCAGGTGGACGCCTGGTCCATGTGTCCAGCGACACGGTCTTCTCCGGCGCCGCGATTCGCTACGACGAGACGTGCCTCCCCGACCCGATCTCCCCGTACGGTGCGGCCAAGGCCGCCGCCGAGACAGCGGTGAGCGCGATCGCGCCGACCTCGGTGACAGCCCGGACATCCCTGATCATCGGCGACGGCGGTTCTCCGCACGAGGCGCTGGTGCATTCACTCGCCACCGGCAGGGCGCGCGGAGCGCTGTTCACCGACGACGTGCGATGCCCCGTGCATGTCGTCGATCTCGCCGCGGCGCTCCTCGAACTCGCCGTGTCCGAGTATCACGGCGTCCACCATGTCGCCGGCACCGATGCGATCAGCCGGTACGAGCTGGGACTGCTCATCGCCCGACGCGACGGGCTCGACGCGGACCGATTGCCCACAGGTCGGAGAGCGGACACCAACGTGCCCGGCCCACTGGATGTGCGCCTGGAGTGTGAGATGACTCAGCGACGACTTCGGACCAGGCTGCGTGGCGCGCGGCGGTTTCTGGAGTGACGTTTCCGTCACCGACGTCCGGCGTCGCGGAGTACGCCGGACGTCGGTGACCCTGTTCTCCACACGTGACCGATCTTCAGCGGAGACCTGGCGCCACCGGCCGATCGGTCGCCGCTCAAGCGCCGAATAAGCTCAGGCGCGTCACTTCATTCCGAGCACATCAGGGAGCCCCATAAGTGGTGATCATCGCTCAGGAGACGTCGTTCGACGAGGCCGAGATGTTCGAGCTCTACGACTCGGTCGGCTGGGGCCCGTGGACGCACGACGTCACCCGGGTATGCCGGAGCCTGGCCAACTCGCACCTGGTCATCACCGCCAGGGACGAGTCGGGCAAGCTGCTCGGCCTGGCGCGGACGGTATCCGACGACGAGATCGTCTGCTACGTGCAGGAACTGCTGGTCAACGCCCGACACCACGGCAAGGGCGTCGGCCGCCGACTGCTGGAACACCTCAAGGACCGATACGCGCACTGCCGCTACTTCGTCCTCACCACCGACCACGAGTCCACCCCGGCAGGCCCCGCGAACCACGCCTTCTACCGACGCCTCGACCTGATCGAGCACCACGAGCAGGGCTTGTCGGCCTTCGGCCTGCGGGTGCGCGACCCGCAGAGCCTCTAGACGAGCAAGTCCGGAGTGCGGGAACCGTGTTTCGCCGAGCATCGACCCGCAGATCAGCTGTCGTGGATGGCGTCGAATTCACCGCGGGTGATCGCCAGGACCCGCACTGGCTGCCCGTAGGCCGGGACTACCGTCTCCCGCTCCTGGCGCATGCCCAGCTTCGTCATAACGCGGGCGGACGCGTGGTGATCGACGTGGCAGATACTAATGATCCGATCCAAGCCCGCTTCGGCGAATCCGAAGCGCAGTGCCTCTCCGGCTGCCTCAGTGGCGATACCCCGGCCCCAGAAACGCCGTCCCAGACGCCAACCGATCTCCACAGCCGGCAGAACTTCGGGAAGGTAGCCGGGGACCGTCAGCCCCACCCAGCCGACCAGTTCCCCGGTCTCGCGCAGCTCCACGGCGAACATTCCGAAGCCACGCTCGTCCCACTCCCGTTCCATGAACGCGAGCGCGGCGGCGGTCTGCTCCTTGCTGCGGATCGAGCCATCACCGATGAAGCGCATGACCTCCGGATCTCCGTCGATCGCGGCCAGCGGCTCCAGATCCTCCTCACACCAGCGACGCAGCACCAGCCGCTCGGTTCTCACTCCCATCACGATCGTTTTCCCCTCATTCGGGCTGCCTTCAGGCATCCGGTCCCGCAGACACAGCGAGGGCGCCCAGGATCCTGTTGTGTCGACACCGACTCGACCGCTTCCCGCCAGGCCGGGCCGTGCAGACATCCGGTCCGGACGAGCCGGTCCGCGAGGTCACGGCGAAGCCGGGCCGCCGACGCGGGCGTGCCATGAACGGTCACGGTCGTTCCTCCAGGAGTAGATCGGCGAGAGTCGCGACGATCGGCAGACCGGTGGCGGCTTCGATCGACGTGGCTGGCCGGTCAGGTGGAGCGGTGGTGCATCCATGCTCGCTCTGCCTTGCCTTGACGCCGGTGACAGGGTTCTAGTGTGGCCGCGACAGACGGGTGGGGACGTCGTCGACGCATGGTGAGGCCGTGACGCCGCCTCGGTACCGGCCATGCCGATCTGCGACCGCCCGTCCATCGCACCGACCGGCCGACCGAAGGAACGACGATGAAGTTCGCAGTCAGCTACAGCACGCCCTACCACGGCGTCGACCCCGACACGATCGTGGCCTACGCCCGGCACGCCGAGGACTGCGGCTTCGAGGCGCTGTATCTGCCCGAGCACATCGCGCTGTACCCCGGTGCGGCGGTCGGGCGCTTCGAGTTCCCGCCGTCGCTACCGTACTTCGATCCGCTCGATTGCCTGAGCTTCGTCGCCGCGGCCACGCGAAGGATCCTGCTCGGGACGGGTGTGCTGCTGCTGCCCTACCACCATCCGGTGGTCCTCGCCAAGCGCCTGGCGACTATCGACGTGCTGTCCAAGGGGCGGATGCGGCTGCTGACCGTGGGGCTCGGCACCCTGCCCGGTGAGGCCAGGGCGACGGGCGTCGACTTCGGCACCCGTGGGCGTCGCGCCGACGAGGCGATCGACGTGATGCGGCTGCTCTGGGCCGGTGGTGAAGAGGGGGTCGACTTCGACGGCGAGTTTTTCTCCTTCGACAAGCTGTGCCAGTTTCCGAAGCCATACGGGGTCACCCACCTGCCGATCCACGTCGGCGGATCGAGCCGGGCGGCCGCACGCCGCGCCGGACGACGCGGCGACGGCTACTTCCCGGGTGGCGCGCTCGCCCCGGACGAACGCGCCCTCCAGATGGACCTCGCCCGGGCCGCCGCCGCCGCCGAGGCGGGCCGCAGCCCGGAAACGCTGGAGTACACGCGATCGGGGGCGATCGACATGACCGCCGAACAGGTCGAGGCGTTCGCCGCGCAAGGCGTGACCCGCATCGTCGTGAGTGCCACCGCCACCGAACCGGAACGGCAACGCGAGGAGATGTCCGCGTTCGCCCAGCGGTTCGCCCTTCTCGACACCACCGAGGCGGGGGCACGCACCTGACGCCCGCCCCGCTTCTCGAACCGGGCCCGGCCGGTTCGCCGCTTGTCCGGCCTCGCACCGAGCCCGGCTGCCTGCCGCGCTAACCCGCCGGGCGCAGGACCCGCTGCCAGGAGGTGTGCGTGTCGTGCAGGGCGCGTTCGCGCCGGTCGACGGTCACACAGATGTTGTCACCGGCGAACGCCTCACGCCAGACGTAGCCCTGGATGCAGGAGCGCGGCCCGTCCGGACCGTTCGTCCAGCGACCGGCCCCCATCATGTTGTCGGCGATCACCTGGTCGCGGATCTCCTGGGTGACGCAGACCTGATCGAAGCTGTCGGCCCCCCGCCAGACGTAGCCCGGTTTGCAGGCGTTGGGACCCAGGACCAACCTGGCCGGGTTGGCCCGCGAGGTGGCGGCGGCGTTGTCGGCGATCACCTGCCGGCGCGCGACGGAGCTCACGCACACGGTGTCGGAGGGCGTGGCCAGCCGCCGCGTACGCTGGAGGAGGCATTTGCCGTTCTCCTCCCAGTTCGGCGCGTCCGCGGTGTCGGCCTGGGTCTCCTCGTGAACAGCCGGTGTCACGCACACCAGGTCGTTGGGCGTCGCCTTGCGGTGGACGTAGCCTGCCAGGCACTTCTGCGTGATGCCGGTGCTGACCGTGACGACCGCCTCGTCCTGGCCCACGGAGTCGATGGAGACGCTGACCCCGTTGGTGTTCAGCGACGTCACGGGATCACGCGTTATGCGGTCCCTCAGCAAATACGACCTGCCCTCCCTGACCTCGTGCAGGAGCACGATGTCGCCGGGGATTCCCTTACTCTGGCCGGTCTTCTTGCGGAACTCCACCGTGTAGTAGTTGAACGGGTCGGCGACGTTGAACGGGACGCGCACCAACAGCGTGCCCGTCGAGCCGGGCTGGTCCAGGGGTACGAGGCGCACCGTCCGGTCGGCCACGCCGTCCGCGCCGAGCGTGACGATCCGGTGGGGTTCCAGCCAGCCCATCTCGTCCCGGTTGGGACCGTTGAAGCCGACCGCGCTGGTGCCGAACCTCTGCGTCTCGTACGTGTGGATGTGCATGGCGCTCATGACGTCCCACTGGTCGTCGTACTCGCCGAACTGTGCCCAGTCGGCGTTGCGGTAGGTGGGGTCGTCGGAGAAGGAGTGGTCCCTGTCGTAGCCGTGCAGTATCTCGTGGGTGGTGAAGCCGAGGTTCCAGGCGAGCGGGTCCAGCAGTATCCGGCCCCCTCCCGCGGAGCCCGAGTCCCACGCGTAGTTGACCATGACGGCGACCCGGTGGTTGGACGGGACGGTGTAGCCCGCGGCGGCGGCCGTCCGGACGCAGTCCTCGGTCCGCTGCCACCGGTCCTTTGCCTTGGCCTGCGCGACCGTGACGGGCATCGTGTACCAGCCCTTCACCACCGATCCGGACACGCTCGTGCGCCCGTGCGACTGATCGGCGAGATAGTCGGCGAACCCGCCGAGTCCCTTGCCCGCGTCGGTGAACAGCTCCCGGAAGAACTGCGGGGGCCTGGGCTCCGTATCCGGATGGTCGGCGAACTTGCACAGCAGCACCGACCAGGGCAGGTCCCCCTGCACCGGGTACGCCTGTGCCGGTAGGACGGGCACGCAGACCAGGGTGAGCAGCGTGATCGCGGCGGTCAGGAACGATCTTCGTAAACGCATGGGTCCTCCATCGGGAACACCTGAGATCAGGCCGAAGATCTCAACCACCGGTTGTCGCTCACTTGTGTGCGAATGGGACCTCGCAGCCGGGTCCTGACCGGTGCCGTCACTCATGAGGTGACCGCCGGGTCACATGCCGGCCACCCGCCTGAAAGGGCTCCCCGGGGAGTGGTTCCAAGGCGCACGTCTCGGCCGCCGAGCCGTGCGCCCGGACGGCGCCGGGCCGCCTTGAACCGCGCATCCCGGGCCGGTTTCTCCACCATTGAGATGCAAGCCGTCTCCCATCACCGTTCGGCACCGTGGCATGAGCGTGAGACGGCGAGGTGTCGCTCAGGGCATCGGCCACCGCCGTCCACGGCATTCCATCGCGCCCATCGTGAAACGAAGGTGCTCATGAAACGTGTCACGACCCTGCTCGTCCTCGGCCTGCTCGCCGCGCTGATACCTGGGACCGCCCACGCGGACTACGAGTACGGCCAGGCGGTCGTCCAGAGCGTCCAGGTCGACAAGCCCACCTACGCGGGGCCGTGCCATGGAAGGGAGAACGATCTCAAGGTAACCGTGCAACTGACCTACACCGGTCCGGGTCGGGCCTATGTGTCCTACACGTTGAGCGGGATCAGCGACGAATACGTGCACCATGTCCATCAGCAGGAGCAGAACGGGCCGGGCACGTACGAGTTTCGGATTCCGTTGACCGAGTCGGGGACCAGGCAGCTCAAGGTGGTCGGCCTGGTGTGGAACGGCGGCGAGCCGATCGAGACCGGCACACCGGTACAGGTCACGATCGACCGAACCTGCCAGGACGCGAAGGCGACCGTCGAGCCCGTGGGCGACTACACCGGGCTGTGCGGATCGGAGACCACCACCCCGATCAAGGGAGTGATCACCTCACCGATCGCGCAGACGGTCCGCTACCAGTGGTACTACGCCATCACGTACGGCGGCTCCCCCGTGCCCGGCCACGAGATCCAGACACTCGTCTTCGACAGCCCCGGAGCCCGTGAGGTCACCGGCTTCCTGCCGCGCACTTCGTCGGGTTGGCCCAGGCGTTACTACATCAATATCATCGAGCCTTCGCCCAACCCCAGCCAGGCTGTGATCAACCAGACGACCTGCGCGACCCCGCCCGTGGACATCGCCGGCGCGAGCCGGTTGAACTACGACGGCCCGTGTGGTCCGGACTTCTCGACCCCGACACGCGCCATGATCACCAGCGGCAAGGGGGAGACGCGCTACCAGTGGGTCGACGAGAACGCGACCCCTCTGCCCGGGACCGGCGTGCAAACCGTGAACATCTCGGAGCACGGCGGCACGCGGTACGTGGACGGCCCGCGGCTGCCCAGACAGCGCCCGGGGAGCGGAAAGGTGGGAATCGTCTTCCCCGACCTGCGTACGGACGTGATCGGCCTGGCCTCCTGGTCCACGACCTGCCGCCCCCTCGCGACACCGAACCTGACCCAGGTCGAGTTCACCAGCGAGGAGGAGTCCTGCGAGCTGCGCCGGCCCGCCACCTTCACGCTGAAAGGCTCGATCACCGCGCTGGGGCCGGGTCCCATCCGCTACGCGTACGCACGCAAGAGCGCCCAGACGAACAACGCCTGGGTCCGCGACCCCTGGACCTCGCTGACGCTCACCTCGGCCGGCACGGTCGACGTGCCCAAGCAATGGACGGTGCCCTTCTCCCGGCAAGGGGAACAGGGATACTGGCGCCTTGAGATCGACGAGCCGTACACGGGCGTGTCCGGCCAGGCCCGCTACTGGTTCTTCTGTTCCAACTGGCCGTAAGTTTTTTTATCCCGGGCTTCCGAGCCCTTCTCCCGCCGAACAGGGCGTTCTGTCGCTCTGGCCGCTGAGGAGTGCTCGGGACCGGTGAATGACGTGGCCAACCGGTCAGGTGGAGCGATGGTGCACCCATGCTCGTCCTGCCTCAGCGGCCCGCGCACGGAAATCGCGCCCTTCCTCCGGGCCGAACCGCGCCTTGTACAGGCGGAACAGCGTCCACAGCGCGGCCAGGCCGGTGACCGCGTCCGCGGGTGCTGACTGCCAGGCCGGTACGCGGGCCAGAAGCGCCTCGGCCTGCTCCGGGGTGTGGCCCGCCTCGATGAGGCGGGGAGCGAGCATCACGGCGTCCACCCACACGGCACCGCGCACCGCGAACGCCCAGTCGATGACGTACGCTCGCCCGTCGCCGATCCGGAAGTTGCCGGGGTGCAGGTCGTAGTGGAGAAGGGTGTCCCCCTCCAGCGCGTCGAGGCTGAACGTGGTGAGGGCCGTCTCGTACATGGCCCGGTCCGGCAGCTCCCCGGCGAGCAGGCTCGCGGCCTTGGCCTGGAGTCCTGCGATGTTCACCGCGACCTCCGGAAGCCCGCCGGGGCACGGGGTGAGCGCCTCGTTCAGGACGACCAGGGTGTCCAGCACGAGCGGCACATCCGGCGAACCAGGCGACAGGTCGGCGTCCCGGCCGTCGACGTACTCGTGCAGCAGCACGACCCACCCGTCCACTTCGCCACTCCAGCGCAGGCGGGGCGCGGGCAGGCCGGGTGGCAGTACGGCACCGGCTCGTCGTTCCCGCTCGTACAGGGTCGCGGCCGGGTTGGCGGTGGGGACGGCCTTGAGGAAGACGATCCTGTAGTCATCGGTGTACAGGCGGGCAGTGAGCCCTGGCATGAGCCCCTTGGTCACGGGGTCGGCCTTGAGGACCTGGCCGACCTGCTGCTCGACGGTGGCGCGCACGTTGCTGGGGAGGTCGTCCCACTGGGGTTTCATGGTCAGCTCTCCCTCGGGTCGTCGGCGCAGCCCGCGTAGCACTGGCTGCATTCGCCGGTGGGGATCCACCTTCGAGAATGACTGTCAGGCCAGCGGCTTGTATGGCCTCGACGGTAGTCCCGCTCGCGGTTACGGGGTGGGAGGTCGTCTCAGCGTCAGCGGGTGCGGCGAATGAACCGGCCTGCAACCCTCGTGTAGAAGGCGAATGTACGTCAGAAAGGCATACCAGCCGGAATCACAACCTCCAGGTCCCGCCGAATCCCCTTCCCACATCCGGCCGCGCGAGCGCTCACCGTCCGCATCCTGGGCAGGACGGATCCGAAAGCACCGAGATTGGAGCACGGGGATTCGATACCTGGCTCAGGTAGTGCCAAGGCTTGCCTGCTGGAAGATGTCTGCGGGGAGGGGGTAGGCCAGCCGCCAGATGATCTGCATTGGTCGCTCGCCCTTGGACGACACGTATGTCATCGGTCCTGCGTAAAAGAACGGTGGGGCGCCGAGGGAGCCGTCCTCGTCCTTGGACTCGCGGAGGAAGAGGTGCACAGTTGAGCCGCCGTTGATGTAACGCTGGCCGGTTGGTGAGGATGCGCGGGTGGTGCTCTGCGACTCCCAGTGGAAGAGCGTTGTGCTGATCGCTCGGTCGTTGTACATGGTGCTCGGGGAGAAACCCTCGGTCTTGCGTAGGGTCACGAAGAAGACGTCGGCTTTCGCCTCGGGGATCCACTTGACGCCCTCGCGAACGTTCCCAGGACGGTCGACGCCAAAAGCTGCCAGTGCTTCGTTCTTGGAGTATCGAGCGTGTAGGCGCAGCGGCAGGCCGGCGATCTCCCGAGTGACCCGGTGCATGCGCTCTTCCAGGATTGACGCTATAGCCCGTAGCTCCTCGGCACGCTGAGGGTGATCAGCCAGCAGTTTCAGGACAGTGTCCCCTCCATCGAAGGACACGTTTCCACCGATCAGAGCAACGTGCAGCATCGCGCGTAGACGTTGATCTTCAACGGCGTCTCCGCGAAGCTGAGCCAGCCGCAGAGGATCGTCCACATGAAGAAGGCGGCCGATCGCCCGGCCAAGCTTGCGGTCGGCTTCCTCATCCGCGATGGGGCGATTCTCAGCTTGACGGCGCAGCCCAACCCAACCGCCTCGGCCGGAACGATAGAGGTCTTCGAGCTCATGACCCGTCTCGGCCAAAAACTCGGCGAGGGAAATCTCGGGCATTGAGCGAAGCTCAGCTATCAGGTCCTTCCAGGAGAGGCGAAGAGCTCGGCGTACGTTGTCGAGGACCATCTCGGTCACTACGTCGTCGAGCTGGAGGTGGCACCCAGCGGGGAGGGTGGGGTTGGGCAACACTCCGGGAAGCTTGCGCCGAGACACCCCCGTGAGCGCAGACAGCCGCAGGTCAAAGCGGAACTCGGCCCGCTGGTGCCCGACAAAATCCAGTGCGGTGAGACACGTCTTACCTGGATCAAGACGTAGGCCTCGACCGAGCTGCTGCAGAAAAACCGTGGCGCTCTCCGTGGGGCGCAGGAAGAGGACGGTATCCACCTCTGGGATATCCACGCCTTCGTTGAACAGGTCCACGGTGAACAGCATGTTGATCTCGCGCTTCCTCATGCGCTGTACGGCGGCACGACGCTCATCTCGTGGTGTGTCACCAGTCACGGCCAGGGAAGGGATGCCGTGCTTGGTGAACTGATCAGCCATGAATCTGGCGTGCTGAACGCTTACGCAGAAGCCCAAGGCACGCATCTCGCCAGGGTGAGCGATCTTGTTCTTGACAGCCTGCAGAATGAGACGGACCCGGGCGTGGTTCCCGGTGTAGAGATCGCTGAGAGCCTTCTCGTCGTAGTGTCCGCGGCGCCACGCTACGTCGGCTAGGGACACTTCATCGTGGATGCCAAAGTAGTGGAACGGAGCAAGAAGCTGCTGTTCAAGTGCCTGCCAGAGGCGTAGCTCGTAGGCGATCCGTCCATCAAAGAACGCTCCAACGTTGATGCCGTCGGTTCGCTCAGGAGTAGCAGTCAGGCCAAGGAGATAGCACGGCTTGAAATGCTCTAGCAGCCTCCGGTACGTGGGAGCCTCCGCATGGTGGAACTCATCCACGATCACCATGTCGAATCGGGCTGGATCGAGTTCTTCAAGGTTGACGTTCGCCAGCGACTGGACCGAAGCGAAGACATGTCGCCACTTCTTCGGTCGGTTCCCCGCGACGAACCTCTCCCCGAACTCCCCGTCGCGGAGCGTCTGCCGGAAGGTGGCCATGCTCTGGGTCAGAATGCTGTCTCGGTGAGCCACGAACAGCACGCTGTCGGCCTTGCCTGCCTCGACCAGCCTTCGGTAGTCGAGCGCGGCGACCACGGTCTTGCCCGTACCGGTCGCCATGACGACCAGGTTGTGCGTACGGCCATGCACCTCGCGCTCGGCTTCCAACTTTTCCAGCGCCTCGGCTTGATACCAACGCGGAAGCACATCCAGCGCGGCGATCTCCAGGGGCAGATCAACCGGGATCGCCCCACCCTCACGCTTGAGCGCTTCGGCCAACCGGGACCCGTCACGGGCCGGGTCATAGTCTTCGAACGCTGGATCGGCCCAGTACTGCTCGAAGGTAGCGGTGAACGTTGAAAGCAGATGGGCCTGCTCAACCTGGGTGAGCCGTACGTTCCACTCCAGGCCATCCAACTGCGCGGCCTTGGACAGGTTGGACGAGCCGACGTACGCGGTCGAGAAGCCGGTGTTCCTATGGAACATCCACGCTTTAGCGTGGAGCCTGGTGCTGAGCGTCTCGTACGAGATCTTGACCTTGGCACCGAGATCCACCAGGCGATCCAGCGCGGTCCTGTCCGTTGCCCCGATGTATGTCGTAGTGATCACCCTGAGCTCGCCGCCTCTGGCGATGAACTCCTTGATCGGCCCTTCAATGAGACGCAGGCCGTACCACTTGATGAAGGCGCAGATCAGATCCACCCGGTCGGCAGTCGCGAACTCCCGCATGACCTCGGTGCCGATGCTCGGCTGGCCTCGTCCGTTTACGAGGAGGGCGCTGGCAGAAAGCGGAGTCTCAGGCCGAACCAACGGTTCCGGCCGCCCAGGAACTCCCGATGGCTGCCGTACTTCGGTAAGCAACTGCCCAGGCTGAACGACCCGTTCCTCCGCGTCTTCACTGTCGAGAAACCCGTTGATGATCGCCTCAGCGATGTGGTTCGCCCGGTCAATCTGCTGCTCAGGAGACTTGGCAGCACGCAAGGCATGACGTGTCAGAGCGGCAATGTGCCGTACGAGGTAGTCCTCCGCTACCGCCTGTTCAACGGAGGTGACCTCTACCAACTCGTCCGGAAGCGCGCGCAGGCGCCTGTCCAGAGCGTGCGTGACGATCTGTTCGTATGCCCCAGGCGCGAGATCACTCATAAACCAGCAATCTAAGCAGCACCTGAGACCTCTTGCTGCGTAATCGTCAAACTCCTCGTCTTACGCAGCACCCCACTGCACACAAGACGCCATGATCGTTATTTTCGGATTCACGACTCGTCATTCAAAGAACACGACTATGACTGGACTGGATAGCCAACAAAATTATCGCCATCCCGGTAAACCAGGGCGATTTTCTCCAACTCCAAGAGATCCCGAAGATCTTCTTTCGGCTTTTCTGGTAGCAGAATAGCAACCGCCGGACAGGCAGGAGTGACATGACGACGGTAATCCAGCAATTGACCAATCGCCATGCGTACCGACTGTCGCGAGCTGTTACCTTTTACCTCGTACAGCACGTGAGCCGTGGCGTCGTACAGATCGGTGAGCAACACGGACGTGAGCCCTTTCACCCTGATCTGAAAGCGCTTCACCTGGTGGTGCTGAGTTTCCAAGAACGCCTGAAAATCAGCCGAAAGCTTTGCTTCTCGCCGCTCTGACGTTGTTTTTGGAACTGCCGATCGAGAGCTTAACGTCTTCTTACTAGTCTCCGGCTCAACCATCACACTTGTCGTGATATCGGCCGGGATAGCGATAGCTTCTGTTTTTTCCGCCGGAGGGATATCGTCCAGCTTATTTCGGGGAACTACTCCAACCGGACGCATCCTGAAGACAATCACCCGACGAAGCATATTCTCCTTGTTCGGCGCTTGTCGGATGACATAAGGCTCTTCGAGATCCAGCACAAACTCACCGATATACCGCTGCCGCTTGGTGCCGGACCCAGGAACTGTACCTACAGCCTTGAAGACGCGAAGCGCGCGGCCGTCGTCAATATGGTGGAGGACTGCTCGATTACTGTTGCCCGCCCGCCCTTCAAATGTTTGGTTAGCTTGGCCGTGGCCGGTGTACTCGAAGATAGCCCCCTGCTCGTCCTCTTGAGCCAGCCATCCATCGAAGTACCCCGACTGCTCCCCTTCCTGAGGGTCTGAGTAGAGCAGAACGTTTGATGTCGTGGCAGAGGGGACGATGCCGCCCTGCGGCCCACCACCGAAGACCCTCTTCATGTCAGCACGCGTAGTGATCAGCCCGGGGCTGATCGACATATCGGTCATATGGTGACTTTAGACGCCCCCACCGACAGTAAAGATCACAAGAATTTAGTTCTAATATTTCCGCATACTGGGGATAGGTACTGACCTGCGGACATGCTCGTCTCAGCAGCGTCGACCACAGTGCAGGAGGCGTCAGATGCCTCAGCAGCACCTTGTAGATCATGTAGGAAATCCGGCGGATGCCCCGCAGCACTCACAGAGAGCACCATCGCGCGCCTCCTCTGCCCGATTAGGTCGCCCGGCCATAGCCCTCCAGCTCACCAACCGCTTGGGCATCGTCGTACGAGACGGTGGACCTCAGGGAGGACAGGGCTAACTCTTGTAATGATCGGACGAAGTCACCCAGTTCGCGAGCAACCTCGGGCCGCTTTCAGCCCTCCACGCTGAGGCGAGGACTCACCAAGCGAACGAGGCAGGTGAACCGGCCAAGGCGTGTCAACTGCGCGGGAAAGCCTCCATGCGCACACCCAAACTAGGGCAGGACCTCACGGCCGCCCGCGTTGAAACAAAAATACCTCCTGCGAAATTAACCTCTACCGGATTTCGATAAATCTTGCAGTAGAGGTGCTTTCGCAGGAGGTCTAGCTGAGCTGCCGTTCGGTTAATCAGATCTCAAATGATCCGCTCTTGATGCCGCCGATGAAGGTCTGCCATTCGGCGCCGGCGAAGCGCAGCACCGGCCCATTCGGGTCCTTGCTGTCCCGTACGGCACGGCCACCGTCGGGGAGCTTTGCCGTCTCTACGCAGTTGTCCTGCTGAGCGCTCTGGCTGCTCTTGCGCCAGGTGAGTACGGGGGTGATTCGGTCCACAGTTGTACCTCTCCTACTGCTTTAGTTGATCAACCAGGGCAGTCACGTAGTGCACGGACTGCTCGACGGTCAGAGCAGCCGCCACCACGCGATTGAACATGAGCGCATATGCCTGGACCTCCTCTGGTCGCTCCAAAAAGAGATTGTCTGTTGGTGTCTCCAGATAGACAAGTGATGGATCCAGATCACCCATAAAGTCCAGGACAACGAACCCGCTGCCCATCGCCGCATGTGCACCGGTCGAGTCGGGCAGCACCTGCACGGTGATGTTGGGGTGCCTCGCCATGTTGACGAGGTGTGCGAGCTGTTCAGCCATGACGGCTGGACCGCCCACCATCTTCCTCAGTGCCGCCTCATCGATGACAGCCCAGAGCTGGGGCGGGTTATCGCGGTTGAGGATCGCCTGCCGAGCCAAGCGTGCCTCAACGCGCCGTCGCACAGCGGCCTGGTCAAGGACCTGTCCGGCTTGGAAGATCGCCGTGGCATAGGCGCTTGTTTGCAGCAAGCCCGGGATGGTCACGAGTTCGACGGTGCGGATCTGGGTTGCTTCCGCTTCGAAGCCGGGAAGGCTGCCACCGAACACGTCCTTGTACTTGGCCCACCAACCTTTTTCGCGGGACTGCCGAGCGAGGTCGAGTATCGCCTCGCGCACAGCGGGATCGATGACGTTGTAGAGGTCCAGCAGGAGACGAATGTTGCCGATATCAGGCAGAACCCACTTGTTCTGCTCCATATGGGTGAGGCGGCCTCGTGACCACTCCAAGCGCTTGGCAACTTCGTCATGAGTGAAACCGGCTTGCTCGCGTAGCCGAATGAGCTCAGCGCTCAGACGTCGTCGTTTGACGGTAGGACTGCCGATCATTGGACCTCTCTTCACGCCTTAAATGAGCCAATCACCCAATTTAACTGCTGAAACCAGACAATATCGGCGATGAAATCTTGGCCTTGAAAATTCTGCGGCCAGCCATCACTATGTGAAGAGTATCCATCACCGAGAGTGATGGAGGTGTGACTATTGCCTAGCGCACCTTTTGAACTCTTCGGAAGCTTTCGGAGCTTGTTCCCAAATGGGCCGATATGAGCTCAGCTGATTCGGCGCTACCAATAGGCCGAGGGCGCTGAAGAAAACGGTTCTGCCAGGCGAATGGCGTCGCCTGGCAGAACCTCGCCTGCACACCGGAGGTGCAAACTGTGCTCAACCCTAGTAGAGCCATAAAGATCATCCGAGTCCGTTGGCATGCCAAGCGTCCGCCCTCACCCCTGGGCTGTCGTTGGTGCGGTCATCCCCCGTACGCGCACGACGCCGCCAGCCTGCCGCACCGGCCCGGGCACCTGTGGGAGCAGCCCACCTCGGCCCAGGTCTGTACTCGTATGACGGCCCGGCGCCGCCTCGGCCTGTGCGGCCGACTGCCCGCGCCTCCCGCACCAGCCACCGTGACCCCGCGCCCGCCGAGCCACCCCCTCACCGGCTCTCCCACCATCCGGGGACGCCACGCGCGACCGGCCTCCCCGCCGTACGGACGCGAATCGCCGCCGGGTACGCGGCCCGGCAGGCGCGAGTCGCACCGGAAGTGGGTGACGGCATGAGCGCGCCTCCCATCGAGGCAGAGGCAGAGGCGGACGCGGAACATCTCCGGCACGAACCCGGCGACGACCCCCGCGCGCTGCGCACCCTGACGCTCCGCTTCCCCGACTGGCGCCCCTGGTACGGCCACGCCACCGGACGCTGGTGGGCACTCTCCCCCACCCGATACCGCCAACGCATCGGCCTCGTCGAAGCCGACACCCCCGCCGAACTCGCCGCCCGGATGCAACACATCGAGGACTTCCACCCCCACCCCGAACAGGCACACCGGACAACCGACAAGGACCTCGGGGTCACCGAAGGCGACCAGCACAACGAGACCATCAGCAAGGGAGGTGACCGGGATGACCGCACGACTGCTGTCCGTACTCGCCGGGGTGCTCACTGACCGACTCCGGCCAACGACCGACAACCCCAACGGACCGGCTGCCACCATCTGGCCGCCCTACCCCGGCCGGATCCCCGGCTGGTCGACGACGCCGAACCACACCCCCGTCATCTCCCAACGCTTCCCCACCACCCCCGACCAGGTCAGAAACGCCCGCGCCTTCGTCGCCGACATCCTCGGCGACGACCACCCACTCCGTGACGACGCCACCCTCCTCACCAGCGAACTCGCCACCAACGCCGTCGAACACTCCACCAGACCGACCGACACCCGGCCGGTCGGCACCGAACCAGTCGGCGCCAGAGCGACCGACAGCGGAACCGCGGACACCACAGCGGGCGACAACCGGCCATCGGAGTTCGTCGTCACGGTCGCCTTCACCCCGCACGGCGTCATCATCACCGTCCAAGACCCCGGCTCCGCACAGATCCCCAGCGTCAGGAACTCCGGCCCAGGCGCCACCAGCGGCCGAGGACTCCTCCTCGTCAACGAACTCGCCACCCGCTGGGGCTTCCACCGCGACCCCACAGGAACCGTCATCTGGTTCGAACTCACCTGACAGACCCGCATGGCGGCGCGAGCCTGGAGAAACAGCGCCGCCATGCCTGAGCAGGAACGATCCGACAACTCCTGTCCCGGTTTCGGGAGCTAGGGAACGTTGAATCAGTCGGCTACAGGGCGCCAACGGGAACTGGCTCGTATTGCTCCCGCGCCGCCGATGAGACCGACAGCGACGGCCAGCGCCAGCGCCCCTGCCATGCTCGTTGCGAGCAAGCTCCAGGAGAATACTCCGGCGTTTGTCATTGCTATGAAGAATGACCCCTGCCAGACAGCCACGAATACTCCGAAGACGACAGCAATCACCGTAGGTACGGTCAGGTTCCAGAGGGCGATTCCGACTAAGAATCTCCGCCGCTCACTGAGGATCGCCAACGGCGCGACCGCAGTCGTGAAGACAAGAAACTCAGCGGCCGAGCTAAAGCCTACGGCGAGAAATAGAATTCCCAGCATGAGGACGGTGAGCAACCTCACCCAGTCGGCCATACTTGCCAATCGATCGGCGCCAAGGAGCCAGCTGTCATAAGGCCGTTCCACTTGAGCCATTCCGAAAGCCTTGTGAGCCGTCTCCTTTACCTGCGCAACTAGGTCCGCCGAACCCAATGGAGAGATCACAGCAATTCCGTCGGCTGTTCTCGCACTTCTGAGCACGTCCTCTTCCTGGATCTCGACATCACCGCTGTAACCGATGTTTTGTCCAAGAATCGCAGCACGAACGTCTCCGTCCGCCATACGGAATGAAGCTGCGGGACATGTGATCCCGAGGGATCGAATAGCCTCACACGATCCGCGGAGGACGGACGTATCAGTAGGCTGCTTCCCGCGGGTCACTGAGAATATGTTTGCAGTCCTCGGGAGAGAGCGTCCAAACATGTCCAACGCTGCAGATGTGATCGATTGAGGGGTTACCAATAACACCGAATCCTGAAGCTGCCGCTGCATAATCTGGGCGTTCTGGCTTGATTCGCCCAAGCGACTCGACCAAACCTGGGATTGGGTGATCACACCAAGCCCGATGATGACCACCGCTACAAGTCGGACGACGACTCCGGGGCGGGCATGGGCCCAGCGGCCCGCGACCAGCGCATCACCACGGCCCGCCCATACGCCGAAAGATGCAGCGGATTTCCCCCACCGTCGGATCAACACACCAGCGGCGGAAGGCAACATGCCCCAGAGCAGAGCCGTACCACCGATATAGGCGAGAAAGCTCGAAACCTTGGAAAGGTAAGGAGTGCTCACGATCGCGATCAACCCCAGGAGGCCGACGTAGAGTCGCCACCGGGGAATCGCGTCGGCGAACATTCGAGGTCGTGTGCTCTTTCCGTCCACGGTGGTCTGATGAAGTCCTACGACTACGGACAACATCAATCCGCAAGCGACAAACGCAACCGGTGGCGCCATCCATACCCATGCACTCAAATCAGCAGAGTCGACGACTTGATCAATCATGGGTATACGTACATTCCATATTGACATGATCGCATATGGAATGATTCCCAGGATCGTGCCGATAAAGATAGGAACGAAAGCCTCGCCAAGATTGACCACCGACTGATGCCAGCGGTTCCCACCGAGTGTTGTCAGCAGATGGATGCGCCTGTCTCTGGCGGCCGAGCCACAACGGGCGGCAACGACAAGCAAAACGATTGCCGCGCCGCCAAGGGTGAGGCTGATCGTGCCAAGAAGCTGGCCGGCAGGTACACGATTTAGCGAGTCCCCCATAGGCGTAGACCGTGTCGAGCCGATCCGCGTGATTTTGAACCAGCCTTGATGGTGGGCGACGGTCGGTCGCACATAAGCGAATCGTTCTGAAGGAGTGGAGAGCCCGTCGGGGCTTATAACTCCTGAGAATTTTCCATATCGATGCGTGATTCCCTCTGACGCGCCGACACGTATCAGTTCCGGAGAGAGGAACACCTCACCTGGCTCTGGCCAGCGGGGAAGCCCTGGTGGTGGGGAGGTATCAGACGATCGTGGTTCTATGTACACAACCTGATAAGGGCTCGTGCCGATGGAGTCGTTAACCGGTTTGTAGAGAGCAATTACAGGGCTTTTTCCGGCTCTTGCTATCTCTGCGCCCCGCGCTATATTACGCTGATCCCATCCATCGTATGTCGCAATGACCGCAAGGCCTGACATGAAAACCAAGGTCAAGATGCCTGCGGCAGCGACAAGGGCAGAAAATCGTAATTTGCTTCCCGGCGAGCGCCCTCCCGCCGTAAGGCCTATCCACAGCAGTTGGTGCCACAGCGTGCGGCGTCTCATGCCCGGCCCCCGGTAAGGCAGCCGGCCACCAGGTCAAATCTGCGATCAGCCCGGCCGGCGATGGCCTGGTCATGCGTCACGATGAGCAGCGCACATCGCCGCCGTCTCGGCAGCTCGAAAAGAAGATCAGCGACAGAATCCCTACTGCCTTGGTCCAGCGCACCCGTGGGCTCGTCGGCGAGGATGAGTGGCGCTCCTGTGATCAGCGCCCGGGCTACAGCCGTTCGCTGCCTTTCGCCTCCGGAAAGATAGGCGGTCGGCGTTTCGCCGACTGGAACGCCAAGGTCGGCGAGGAGACCCTGGGCCGAATGATATGCCGATCTACGGTCAACCCCCGAGAGTAGGGCGGCAAGCGCAACATTCTCAACAGGGGATAACTCAGGAAGTAGCTCACCAAACTGGAATACCATTCCAATATACTTCCGACGACAAAAAGCAAGCTGCCTACGAGATAATTTAGTAATGTCTTCCCCGGCTACCCAGATGCTCCCATTTTTAGGCTTGACGAGGCCCAGGATACAGGATAGTAAAGTAGTCTTCCCTGACCCGCTGGGCCCACAAAGAACCACTGACTCACCTTCGCGGACGCTCAGGTCGAGTCCGTTGAAGATTTCTGCGCCTGCGGTCGAATAACTGAGGTTTTTGATGTGCAGCAACGGCGACCGCCGAGCGTTATCCAACTCGTACCACACTTTCATATAAATGTGATGCCGGGCAAGGATATCGATCACTTGCCCGGCATCTTCTCTCAGATACTAATTATCCCCAGGAACTACAGTCATCGGGCCAGGCAGGGATGGTCTCACATGCTCGAAGCTGGGTAACGGTAGAACCGGTGTTGCTGTCGACATAAGCACCATCCGAACCGTTCAGTTCGTATGACCGCAGGGTGCTGGGAGCAGCACTCCGGTAGTACTGGTTGTAGACATGGCACGGGTTGGTAGCCCAGCAGTGGTTCACGAGGCGCACAACGTTGGAGCCGTACGTGTATGACTGGGCGGATCCGCTGCTGTTCGTCACGTTGATTGCGTATGCGCTCGCGACGGGCGCCACGGCGAAACCGGCCAAGGCCATGCCCGCCAACGTGGCAAGCATCCTTACGGGTCGCTTGAACCTGCTCATCACAGGTATCCTCCTTCTTGCATCGATAGATGTGCTGTGGGCGGAGGCGTCCCAAGGCTTTCCGCCCACAGCTAGACGATTCGAAACTGATCTTTACATTTGATCAACTCGAAGTCAACACAACTTGTATAAACCCGGCCAAAACTGGCCTCATCAGGACATTTTCCATTGACTGGCAAATTAGCTCCGACATGAAGACCGTAACGCGGTGACCGAAATTCCAATCAGCTTTACTTTTTCAGCCGCTGGATGATCCTCTGTCCGAGTGGACCTTGACCAGTTCTTTGCGTTCGGACCCGAAGTGCCGTTCACCGCGAATCGGGTGTTCACCGACCGGGAGGAGTACATCCGGGCGTTTCAACAGCGGATTGCCGCGCACCTGGCCGAGGAGTGGCCCGTCGAGAGGCTGATGGATTTCCAGCGGCCCGCCCGGAACGTGATGGGACTGAGCGGGGAGGGCGGCATCGGGAAGTCCACGCTGATCCGTCACCTCGCAGATCTCGCCCAGAGCGGCGAGTTCGACGGGCTCCCGGATGACCGCTCGGTGGCCGTCATCGACTTCGCGGACCTGTCGAGCCAGAGCTTCGAGACCGTACTGCTCCGGGTACGTGCCGCGCTGGGACGTCTGGGCAGGTCGTGGCCCGCCTTCGACATCGCGCTCTCGGCGTACTGGGAGCGCAAGCATCCCGGTGAGTCCCTGGTCCGCTTTCTGGGGAAGTCCTCCTCGGTCGGCGCCGTCTCCGATTCGCTGCGCCTTTCCGAGCAGGTCGCGTCGAGCATCGACGGCCTGTTCGCGGGGCTCGGTGCCGTCACGACCGCTTACCGGGTGCTCGATCTGGTCGGCACATCCGCGCGGCAGTCGATCACCCTGCGGCGACTCCGGCGTGACCTCCCGGCGTTCGGCCCGATCCTTCAGGAGGAGAACCCGGACCGGATGCTCGGCTACCTGCCGATCCTGCTGAGCGCGGACCTGGAGCGGATCCGTCAGAAGAGCCCGGTGCTGGCTCTCTGCGTACTCGACACGTTCGAGAACGTCCAGGTTCTGCAGCCCGAGCGCGGTGGGTTAGAGGATCTGGTGGTCCGGATGACGTACCTGTTGCCCAACGTGTTCTTCACGGTCGGGAGCAGGCGCCCGCTGCGCTGGGATGACCCGGTACGCGGCGTCGGGCTGACGTACGGCGGGGCGCGACGATGGCCGGGGCTGGCCGATCTCACCGACCAGTTCCCGGTCGACGGCTTCGAGTCCTCGGACGCCGACCTGTTCCTACGGGAGCGGCTGCTTGTCGACGACGAGCCGGCCATGGATGCCGAGGTACGGGAGCGGATCGTGGCCGGTTCCGGAGGATCGCCGCTCTACCTGGAACTGTCGACGGGCCTGTTCGAACAGCACCTGGCCCGGGGAGAGACCCCGGACCCGAAGGTGTTCGGCGAGCCCTTTCCCGAGTTGGTCCTGCGGATGATGCGCGACCTGTCGCCCGAGGACCGGGACCTGCTCCGTGCCGCGGCGCTGCTGGAAGCGTTCGATGATCGGCTGCTGGCCGCGATCCTGCCCGAGGCACGCGGCAGAAGGATCGAGGACTTCATCGCTCGGCGGTTCGTACGGCACGATCCGACCGTGTGGCCACCTTGCCGCCTGCACGAGAACCTGCGTCGTGGGATCACCGGCTGCGACGCGCACACTCCGGATGGATGGACCGCCCGAGAGCGGCGAGACCGAGCCTCGCAGGCGCTTGCGTATCTGACGGACTTCACGCTGTCGGTCTGGGGTGACGATCCGCCGGACGAGCTGACCCCGGCCGACCACAGCCGCCGTACCGTCGCTGCCTTTCTTCTCGCCCTGTACGGCGCCGCCGAGCATGAGGTCCTGCCACCGGGGTTGGGGCAGATGGCCTACACCATGCGCTATCTGGGGCACTGGCAGGTGCTGACGTCACTGCCCAAGTTCAGCGCGTTTCCGCAGCTGGCCGCGCTCGCAGAGGTGGCCAGGTTGACGGTCCAGGTGGACCAGGAGGCGACGGAGCGCCACACGGCCATGAAAGCGGCGCTCGAGAACGCCGGCGCGAGTCCGTACGCCGACTACTTTCACTTCGAACTCGGCAGTCTGGCCCAGTTCACCGGTGACCTGACCGGCTCCGACCGCCATCTCGGCATGGTCGCCGACCAGCTCTCGCCGCTCGGCGTCGCCGCCCGGTTCGATCTGGCGGGCAACGCCTTCCGGCGCAGTCGTTACACGGAGGTCGTACGGCAGATCGAGAGAAGGTCTGCAGGGACGAGGCTGGAACGGATCGGCACCGGTGACCTGATGGGTCATGTGTACCTGCACAACGCCCGGTTCCAGGAAGCGGCGGAGCTGTTCACTCAGGTCCTGGCCGAGGCACGGCAGGCGGACGCGCCGCTCTGGGCGGCGCGGGCCGCACGCCACCAGGCACTCGCCTCCATGTGGTTCGATCCGGAGCTGACCCTCCGGACGGTTCCGGAGGCGCGTGAGCTCAACCAGTCGGTCGGGGAGGTCGTGGGGCTGGCCCAGTGCGACATGGCGGAGTCGATGGCCCACGCCATGCGAGGAGAGTGGGCCGTCGCCACCCGTCTGCTCGGCGAGGCTCGCCGGACCTTCGAGGCCGTCGGTGCCTCCGCCGAGTTGCTGCCCATCGACGTGGTCGAGGTCCTGCAGCTCATCGCACGAGGTGAGGATGAGCGGGCCCTGGCCATCACGGTCCGCCTCGCGGAGACGGCCGGAGCCGAGGAGGCTTTCCTGCCCGTGTGGTCGGCGGTCACCGCACTCTGGACCGGGCAGCCGGAGCTGCACGACTTCACCCGGACGAGGTGGTTGGATCTTCCTGAGACGACACGGGAGCGGTGGATACAACCGCTCCATCGGCTGCGAGCGGGAGGCGGGTCATGAAAGTCTGCGGCCCGCTCGATGTCGGTGACAAACGAGGACTCATCCCGACCGGCCGCGTTCCGGAGATCGAGATCGCCAAGGCGCGTGACGTGGCGCTCAAGAGTGCGGCGTTCGACGGCGTGGCGGGGCTGTACGAGCCGGGGGCCACGGTGGTCTACGGTCGTCGAACGGCCGTCAAGGTCCAGCACCGCCTGCACGAACGCCTTGGCACCGCGCTGCGGATGGAGTCGATGCGTAAGGCCGCGGGGATCAGGGTTCCGGCCCTGCTGGACGCGGGCACCGTCCGGACCGCGTCCGGACCACGATGGTGGCTCGTGCTGGAAAGGATCGGCGGCTCACCCGGCGAACATCCGACTCCCGCCCAGCAACGCGGCCTGGGCGAGCAACTTCGCCGCTGGCACAGCGCCACGGACCAGGGCGGCCTGCGCCTGGACGAACCCGGTGCTCTCGGAGTGATGCTCGGCTCCGCACGCCACCTCGCGACTCGCGATTACCGGGCCATCTCAGACCTGTTCGACCAGGCGTGCGCGAGACAGCCGATGACGGCCATCCACGGGGACGCCGCCGTGGGGCACAACGTCCTCTTCGCGGGCGACGATCTGCTCGCCGTCCTCGACCCGGGTGCGGTCGAGATCGGGCCTCCCATGCTCGATCTTGCCTGGTGCCTCGCCGTCGACCTGCCACGTGGCGCTCATCCGCGATGGCTGCTGGAAGGGTACGGCACCGACGCGGTCGACCAGGAGGCACTCGATGCCCTGCTGCCGCTCATGATCCTGCGCAGGTTGATCGACACCCAGGCGGAGGGAAGCGCCGAGGACTCTCGATGGCTCGCGGCCTGGCTGTCCGCAAACGCCCCCAATCTACTGCCTCTGGCTTCGGTGCCGTGATCAGATTCCTGGTAGAAGCACGTGCTCCAATTCCACGCGGAGAACATGGCGAACATCAGCAGGTCTTCGCAGCGTGTGACCCGCTCCGGGGATGACGATCAGACGAGCATTGAGGCTCCTGGCCTGCCCCAGTGGGGTTACCCGATCCTCGTCTCCATGGATCAGAAGCAACGGACGCCGAATCGCGGATTCTGCTCCACCGGAGAACTCACCGCGGAGCATATCCGCGTGATGGGCCTGGAACTTCGGTGCGGCTCTGCTCCAACTCTCCAGATCGACCACGGCTGACCTGGCGATCCCGGCCGCGAACACATCGGTGATCGCCAAGGCCCGCAGAACGGTGTACCCGCCGGCACTGGCCCCCCAGATCGCCACCCACCCGGGATCCGCTCGACCGGCGGAAACCAGATGACGAGCCGCATCAGCGCAATCGGTGGCGTCAACCATCCCCCACCGATGACGAAGACCTGACGATACGCGCGACCGTACCCAGTACTCCCCCGGTAGTCGACATCAGCGACGGCGAAACCCCTGCTTGTGAAGTACTGCGCGTGCAGGTCCAGCCGTAGCGGCCAGTTCGCTGTCGGCCCTGGGTGAGCCCGTACAAGCAGTGGCGGAGTCCCGTCGCTTCCTCCCAAGGGCGGGTAGTAGAGGCCGTACGCCTCACCCCCGTCGCGGGTGCCGAAAGTGAAAGGCTCCGGCCGGACGAGCGATGCCTGGTCAAGGGTGACGTCGGCCGGTGTGAGCTCATGAACGGCACCGCCGGTTTCGGCCAACACCACCGTAGGCAACTGAGTGGGACTAGAGCCGATAAAGACGACTTTCCCGCCTACCACCGCCAGGTAGGGCTTGATCGAGGTGTACGGCAACGCGAGCCGTTCCACATCACCGTCGGAGCGCTTCACAACTAAGGAGTGCAGCGGCCCCTGCTGGATGACGGCTATGACCTGGTCACCCTGAAAAACATAAGTGCGATACCCGAACTCCCAGGGAGCCGCCGCGACCTCGAACTCCCCCGTGATGACCGGCCCGGCATGGCCGTCGCGCCAGGCGTACAGGTTCCACCAGCCCGACCGGTCGGAGACGAAGTGCAGCACCCCGTCGTCGCTCCACCGCGGCTGGCAGACCGACTCCTCGTCCCCGCCCGCGACCAACCTCGTACCGGTAAGCGCACCATCAGGACCGATGTCGGCCAGCCAGAGCCGGGAACCGTCCCACGGCATGAGCGGCGCGTTCCATGAGACCCAGGCGAGCTGCTTCCCATCGGGACTGGGTTCCGGGGACATGTAGAAGTCCTCGCCGGAGGCGATGATCGACGGCTCGGCCGACAGAACGACCAGCTCGTTGTGGATGCCGTTCTCTTCGTGACGTTCCCGTACACAGACCAGCTCGCCGGTGCCCGGAAGAAGACGAAGGTCGGCATAGCGCCAGGTTCCCGACGACGCGGGTGTCACCGGCACAGGGTGACCGCCGTCGCGTACGTGATGGACCCGCTGGTCATCCGCGTTGCAGAACCACAGCTCCCGCTCGGTGGCCAGGTAGGCACCTCCGCCGTACTCATGCACGTAGGAAGCGACGTGGACCCCCTCCGGCAGCACGTCCTGCCGGCCCTCGGCAGCGGTCCAGCGCACGAGCACATCCCCGTCCGGCCGTCCCTCGATCCAGTAGACGGTCTCACCGACCGCTTGGACCGCGTCGTACGAGACGGTGGCACGGGCGATGACCTCAGCGGAGATGGGGCTCACTCTTGCAATGATCGGACGAAGTCATCCAGTTCGCGAGCGACCCCGGGTTGCCGGGGTGCCACCCGGTCGCGGAAGCGGTGGACCCGGGACATCCCGGCGACCGATCCTCGCCGGGCGAACACGGCGATCGCCTCCTGGGCCAGCCGTACGGCCTCGGCGGGTTCGCCTTCTCCGAGGCGTGCCTGCGCCAGGTCCACGGTGAGTTCCGCTTTGCGGCGCACGCACATGGTGGGAACCCCGCCGATGGCCTGCTCGAAGGAATGGGCGGCCTGGGTGTAGTCACCGAGTTCGAGGAGGCAGTTGCCCTGGTAGCACTCGGTCGCCCCCCACCGGGAGGTTCGCACAGGTCAGGACCCGCTTCTCACTCACATTGCAGCCATCCACAAGACGGCCCTTTCACAATCCGTTCTGTGAGCAGGGAGGCGTTCCACGATGATGCGCATCGACGATCCGAGCGAGGCCGCCAGCCGGCTCCATCGGATCCTCCCGCGGGCCCTCTGTCCTGCTCTGTTCTGTTCACGAACGCGGACGGGCGAACGTCCGCAACACGATGAGGAGTTGAGATTGACCATTCGAATCGCTGATCTGGAGCACGACGCCGAGCTGCCGGACGACGTGCTGGACACGGTCATCGGCGGTCGCGAGCCGATGACCCCGCCGAGCCCGAAGGTCTGTACCTCGATCAACAACGGTCAGCCGGACACCTGCTGGGACTTCGGCGGCTAACGATCGAGCAGAACGGCGCTCTGCGGAGCGGCGCTCCGCGGAGCGCCGTTCTCCTTCTAGGAGCATTCGATGATCCTGATACTCAGCAGCAAGGACGATCTGGGCGTCAACCTCGTCCTGCCCAAGCTCGTCGAGCGTGGCGTCGAGGTGTACTGGTGGGACCCCGGCGACTATCCCGCCACCGCCCGGATCACCTCCCGCCTGGTCGGCGGCGCCTGGCGGCACACGCTGATCACGGACGACGCCGAGATCGACTCCTCGGACGTCAGCACCGTCTGGGTGCGCCGCCCGCAGCCGCCGAAGGCGGCGCCCACGGTGACGGACCCCGGACACCGTGACCACGTGGCGAAGCTCGGACGGATCTTCGTGGACGGCTGGAGCGACACTTTCGACGCCCGTTGGTTCCCCGCCCGCCTGAACACGCTGCGGCGTACTCAGAACAAGCTGGTCAATCTCGCGGCCGGCGCCGAACTGGGCTTCACTGTGCCGGCGACGACCATCACCAGCGATTCCGAGGAGCTGGCCGACGCCTGGGCGGCGACGGGTGGCCGGTTGATCGCCAAGGAGGTCGAGTTGGTGCCCTACGAACTCCACGGGGAGGAGCACGGCTTCTACACCACCTCGGTGACCCGGCGGCACCTCACCAGCCGTCACCGCCTGGCGCACGCCCCGGTGATCCTCCAGCCCAAGATCGAAAAGGCGGTCGAACTGCGTATCACCGTCGTCGGTGATCAGGTGTTCACCGCCGAGATGCATTCCCAGGCGTCGCGGATGACCCGCGACGATTTCCGCCACTACGAAGGCACCTTCATCAGCTATGCCGTTCACCACCTGCCCGAGGACGTGGAACGGCGCTGTGTCGAACTGGTCAGGTCGCTGGGCCTGGTCTTCGGCTGCATCGATGTGATCCTCACCCCGGAAGGCGAGTACGTGTACCTGGAGTTGAACCCCAACGGTCAGTGGGGATGGCTGGAGGAGTTCACCGACCTGCCCATCTCCGAGGCGATCGCCGACTGGCTGGCGGCCGGAGAGCGCCCGGCCGGCCAGGAGGTGCCCGCGTGACCGGCTACCCGCAGACGCTCGCCGCGGCGGTCGAGGTGCTGCGCGGGCTGCCGCGGCACCGCGACGCCGTGCCCGATGCGCGCAGGACCGTGGCGGCCTGGCGTACCGCCAACCCCGGCTGCCGCGCCCAGCTCGTCGTGGACGAACGGCCGGGCACCCCGCTGGTCGACTACGACCTGCTCATCGACCACCCGGACGGGGGCACCGTCGCGCTCACCGCCTCCGCCGAGGACGGCGTGCCATGGACGGTCGACCACTCCACGCACTGGGCCGCGAGCAAGGTGCTGCGCGTGGACGGCGTGGACCTGTCCGTGCAGACAGCGCTGCTTTCGATGCGGGCCTACGGTGAGCGGAACAGGGCCCTGCACGATGATCTGATCGACTACTGCATCCTCTCCCTGGAGACCTGGGAGGACGAGGAGCCGTCGGAGGACGAGCTGCAGCGGGCCTCCGACGACTTCCGGCGGCGGCGCGGGCTGCACAGCCGCGCCGACACGATGCGCTGGCTGGACCAGGTAGGTCTCACCCCGGAGGCGTACCAGAACCATCTGTTCGCCCTGGCCAGGATGAACAGGTTCACACGACGCACACAGGCCGAATCGGCCACGGCCTACTTCACCGACCACGCGGCGGACTTCGACCGGGTGTCGGCCGTGTGGGCCATCGGGCCGGAAGCCGTCCTCGGTGAACTGGCCGGCCAGAATGACACCATCGCGGCGCTGGGCGCGGCGGTGACGCGTGCCGACGGAGATCTCACCGTCCAGGTGGCCGACCGGGTGGCTGCCGAGCTGCCCGAGCCGTTGCGTGGTGCCGCCGAGGGGATGACGGTCGGCCCGGTGGCCTACCGTGATGCCTTTCTCTTCGGTGCGGTACGCCGTCGCCGTCCCGCTCAGCCCGACGATGCCACGCTCGCCGCCGCGGGACGGGCCGCCTTCTCCGCCTTCATGGCGGAGCGGCGGGCCAAGGCGAAGATCGAGTGGTTTTGGCTCTGATCTCGGCTGCCTCGTTGACGGCGTGGGCGCGTGCGGCCGATAGAAATCATCCTCGGCCCGGAAACGCTAGAAACGGTCCGCGTGCTCGTCCACCCACTGCGTGTACGTACGTGCGGGACGACCGGTCACCCTGACGACCGTGTCGTCCACGGTCTTGGAGGAATCACTGGACTCGGCGTACCAGCCAACGACGTACTCGGCGTCCTTCCGCGACACTCCGGTGGCCGTCAGCCTGTCGATCGCCTGTTCGTGCGTCATCGGCTCGAAGGCGATGTCGCGGCGGAGCGTCCGCGACAGGATCGCGACCCGCTCACTCGGGGTGAGCGGGTCGGGACCGGTGAGGTTGTATGCCTGCCCCGTGTGGCCGTCGTCGAGCAGTGCGACGGCCGCCACGGCCGCGATGTCGGCCTCGTGCACCAGCGCGCTGGGAAGGTCGTACGGTTCTCGGACCACTCCTTCGGCTCGGATCGATTCGGCCCAGGTCAACGTGTTGGACATGAACTCCTGTGCTTCCAGACGTGTCCATTCCACGCCCGAGTCCGCCACCGCCTGCTCGACCGGACCCACCCAGCCGCCCCACAGCACGGTGAGGCGCTGAACACCGGCGGCGACCGCCCGTCGGACCAGCTCGGGACCGACCTCGGCGAGTCCGTTCGTCACCGTGATGTGCAGCCGGTCGACGCCGTGGAGTGCGGCGTCCAGCTTCTCCGGTGTGTTGTGCGTGCCGGCCACCAGCTCCACCTCCGCCGGAAACCTTCCCGCGTTCGCCGCCGGGTCCCGCGTCAGGGCCCGAACCCGCTCTCCTCGGCGGACCAGCTCCGCCACAACGTGCCGGCCGGTGTTCCCGGTGGCACCTGTCACCAAGGTCGTCACAGTCGCACTCCTTACATCGTCTTTGTCCGGATGCGTCGTTGACGAACCTAGAAACTCAACCGCGCTTGAGGTCAAAGCGCCCGTCCGCCCCTGTCGTTGCGAGGCGCGTCACCGGGTACGCGCGAAGCGACACTCCGATTGCCGCATCCGGCCTCCTCTGAGGCAAACAAGCCGACAGATCGGCAGGGCGACAGATCGACGGCCTCGCGTTCTCGCCGCGGAGACCCCCAATGGTCTTAGGTCCAAGGTCCCAGGCCATGCAGACCGGACGTCCGATGCCGTCGGCCGCAGCGAGCGGCATAGTCGTCCCGAAGACAGCGCGGAACACGCGAAGACGGCGCGGAACACGCGAAGACGGCGCGGAACACGCGAGGGAGGGGAGGGGTGATGATCGGACCGGACGGGCCGAGCGCGGGGGCCGCCCATCCCAGTGCCCTCAGGGGGTGTGCCAACAAATGTCCGCCGGTCCCGGTGCAGCCATGACAGGCCACCGGACCACATACGGACGAAAGGCACACCCATGTCCACAACCCAGTCCCCGGCGCGTAGTCGACGGCCGGGGTGGAGCCTCGCGCTGCTCGCGCTCGGGCATCTGATCATCAGTCTCGACTTCACCATCATCTACGTCGCTCTTCCCGACATCGCGGCCGATGTCGGCTTCACCCCGCACACCCTGCAATGGGTGGTCACCGCGTACGTCGTCCTGTACGGAGGCTTCCTGCTGCTCGGCGGCCGGCTATCCGACCTGGTGGGACGCCGGCGGATGTTCGTGCTCGGCATGGTGTTGTACGGGGTGGCCTCCGTGCTGGGCGGCCTGGCCACGGCGCCGGCGGTGCTGCTCACCGCACGCGCTCTGCAGGGGCTCGCCGGTGCGGTCCTCTTCCCTGCGGTGCTCACCCTGGTCAACACCACCTTCGCCGAGGGCAGGGAGCGTAACCGCGCGCTGACGGTCTGGGCGATGGCGGGCGCCGGTGGGCTCACGGTGGGCGCGCTCGCGGGCGGGGTGCTCACCCAGGCCCTGGGTTGGCAGGCCGTGTTCTACGTCAACGTCCCGCTCGCCGCCGCGGGGGCCGCCGCCGCCTTCGCCCTGCTGCCCCGCGACGGTCGTGTCACCTCCGGGAGCGTCGACGTGCTCGGAACGCTCACCGGTACGGCGGGCATCACGCTGCTGATCTTCGCGGTCGCGCACGGCTCCGAGGTCGGCTGGACGCGGGCCGAGGTGGTCGCCTCGGCCGTTCTCGCGGTGGTCCTGCTCGCCACGTTCCTGCGTGTCCAGGCTCGGGGGCGGACGCCGCTGATGCCGCTGCGGCTGTTCGGCAACCGCGCGTTCAGCGGAGCGGTCGTGGTCATCCTCGTCTTCGGGCTGACGATGCAGGCCGTGCCGTACTTCCTCACCCTGTATTTCCAGGATGTCCTTGGCTTCAGCGCTCTGGAGACCGGGCTCGCGTTCCTCGGACCGACCCTCTCGATCACGGCGGGAAACTTCCTCAGTGAGCGACTCGTCCATCGTTTCGGCACCCGGAGCACGCTGATCACCGGCATCGTCGTCAACGCCGTGGGCGCCGCGTTCCTCGCCCCCGGCATGCACACGGACGGATCCTTCCTCACCGTCCTGGCCGGGATCGTCGTCATCGGTCTGGGCATGGGCATCACGTACGAGGCGATGTGGATCGCCGCGGGCACCGGTGTCTCGGCGGACGAGCAGGGGCTCGCCTCCGGGGTGGCCTCCACCGCGCTGCAGGTGGGAACCGCCGCGGGTCTGGCGGTCCTGGTGGCCGTCGCCAACCACGGCATCGAGGGGCTGTCCGGGCAGGCGTTGCGCGTCGCCTCCGCCGAGGGGATGCGCGTCGCCGTCTACGTCCTGGGCGCCGTCATGCTGACGGCCGTCCTCGCCGCCCTCAGGCTCCCCGGTCCGGGTGCCCGGGGCGCCGCCGCGTCCCAGTCCGTCCCCGACCCGGACACCGCCGACCTGCACCCCACCGGCTGACACCGGCTGGCAGCGTCTGCGGCTCCAACACCCGGCCGCCGCCGTATCTCACCTCTCGGCGGCCGGTCCGGGTCGACCCCGTCCCCGTCTCCCGGTCACGCGTCCCAGGTGACCGGGAGGCTCTTCACCCCGTAGATGTCCGCGGTCTCCGGGCGCAGGCCGATCTCCTCGGCCGGTACGGCGAGGCGCAGGGTGGGGAAGCGGTCGAGCAGGGCGGGGAAGGCGACTCGCATCTCGACGCGGGCGAGTTGCTGGCCCAGGCACTGGTGGATGCCGTGGCCGAAGGCCAGATGCCCGCCGTCCTGCCTGCGCAGGTCGAGACGGTGGGGGTCGGCGAAGCGCTCGGGGTCACGGTTGGCGGTGTTGTACGACAGGATCATCATCGAGCCGGCCCTGATGGTGTGGCCGCCCAGCTCGACGTCCTCCAAGGCGACCCTGAAGAACTGCTTGGCGACGCTCAGATACCTCAGCAGCTCCTCCACGGCCCGGTCGACGAGCGCGGGGTCGGCGCGCAGGGCGGCGAGCTGCTCCGGGTTCTGCAGCAGCGCGAAGGTGCCCAGCGCGAGCATGTTGGCGGTGGTGTCGAACCCGGCCGAGAGCAGGATCAGGGCCATGCCCTTGAGCTCCTCGTCGGTCAGGTCGCTGTCGAGCAGGTCGCTGAGCACGTCGTCGGTGGGGTCGGCGCGCTTGGCGGCCACCAGTTCGGCGAGGTAGTCCTGGGTGGCGGTGTAGGCCGCGATGAGTTCTTCGTCGGCGACCTCCCCGCCGAGGAACTTGTCGATGTTCTCCTGGAAGCGGTCCCGGTCCTCGTACGGCACGCCCAGCAGTTCGCAGATGATGACGGAGGGGATGGGCTTGGCGAACGCGGTCACCAGGTCGACCGTCGGCCCGGCCTGCTCCATCGCGTCTAGGTGCTCGGCGGTGACCTGCTCGACGCGCTCGGTGAGCTGCCGCATCCGCCGTACGGTGAATTTGCCGACCAGCGGTTTGCGGTAGCGGCCGTGTTGCGGCTCGTCCATCAGCAGGAACTCGCCGGGCGGCGCCGGGGGCACCTCGATGTCGCCGAGGTCGACCAGCGGGTGGTGGCGCATGAGCTCTCTGCGTGAGCTGAACCGGGGGTCGGCCAGGACCGCCCTGACCAGGTCGTATCCGGTGACCAGCCAACCCTCGTGCCCGTCGGGGAAGGTGAAGCGGCTGATCGGGCCGTGCTCGCGCGCGTCGAGCAGCTCCTTGGGCGGGTCGAAGGGACAGCCGGACGGGCGCGCGGCCGGCAGTGTGGTGACGATGTGTTCCACGGTCGTTCCTCTTCTCTGCTCGGGGGTCACTTGCGATGGCGCGTGTTCTTCGCGGCTCGACATTCCTGTCAGCCGTGGGAAGCGCATGAGCCGAACCGGGTGTCCGCGAATTGAGGCGCGGCTTGGCGGGTGGACTCGCGGCTACCTGATTCAGCGGGTGGACTCGCGGTTGAAGAGCCTCTTCGACCAGAGGTAGCCGCCGAGGCCGATGACGAGGCACCAGCCGACCGCGATGGCGGCGCTGTTGCCGATCGGGGTGCCCATCAGCAGGCCGCGCAGGGTCTCGATGAGCGGTGTGAACGGCTGGTACTCGGCGAACCAGCGCAGCACGGTCGGCATCGAGTCGGTCGGGACGAACCCGCTGCCCAGGAACGGGAGCAGCACCAGCGGCAGACCGACGTTGCTGGAGGACTCGACGGACTTGCTGGCCAGACCGAGCGCGACCGCCAGCCAGATGAAGGCGAAGGCCATCATCACCAGGACACCGGCGAGGGCGAGCCAGTCGCCGGGCCCCGCCGACGGCCGGAAGCCGATGAGCAGCGCGACGCCGAGCACCGCCGCGATGCTGAGCATCGTCTGGATGAGGCTGCCGATAACGTGTCCGGTCAGGACGGACACGCGGGCGATCGCCATGGTGCGGAACCGGTCGACGATGCCCTCGGTCATGTCCATCGCGATCGAGATGGTGGTGCCCTGGATCGCGGCGGTGATCGTCATCAGGATGATCGCGGGGGTGACGTAGTTGACGTATTCGGCGCGTCCGCCGGTGACCCCGCCGATCCCGGCGCCGAGCGTGCCGCCGAAGACGTAGACGAACAGCAGCAGGAAGACGATCGGCATGCCGATGAGCTGCAGTGTCATGGACGGGTAGCGCACCATGCGTCTGAGGTTGCGGCGGAGCATCGTCGCCGAGTCGGTCAGGGCGTGCGACATGGTGCTCATCGGGGGGCCACCTTCTCCTTGTTGCCGGTGAGAGCGAGGAAGACGTCGTCGAGGTCGGGGGTGTGCACGCTCAGCGAGCCGACCTCGACCGCGTCGCGGTCGAGCCGGTCGAGCAGCGCCTTCAGCGATGTGAGGCTGCCGTCGTGCGGTACGCGCAGGACGAGCGTGTCGCTGTCGCGGGACACCTCGCCCATGGCGCGTGCGGCGGATTCGAGGTCGCGTTCGTCGGTGAACCGCAGCAGGACGTGGCCGCCGGGGACGCGCCGCTTGAGCTCGTCCGCGGTGCCCTCGGCGACGATCTTCCCGTGGTCGAGCACCGCGATCCGGTCGGCGAGCTCGTCGGCCTCCTCCAGGTACTGGGTGGTGAGGAAGATGGTGACGCCATCGGCCACGAGCTCCCGCACGATCTGCCACATGGCGCGGCGGCTGCGCGGGTCGAGCCCGGTGGTCGGCTCGTCGAGGAAGATCACCTGCGGTGAGCCGACCAGCGTCATCGCGAGGTCGAGCCGTCGCCGCATCCCGCCGGAGTAGGTCGCCGCCGTCTTCTTCGCCGCGTCGGCGAGGTCGAACCGGTCGAGCAGCCGGGCGATCCTGCGCCTGCCCGTCTTGCGGTCGAGGTGGTGCAGGTCCGCCATGAGAGCGAGGTTCTCCTCGCCGGTGAGCAGGTTGTCGACCGCGGAGAACTGGCCGGTGACGCCGATCGCGGCACGCACCGCGTCCGGCTCGGCGGATAAGTCGTGGCCCGCGACGCGCGCGCTGCCTCCGTCCGCCCGGATGAGGGTGGACAAGATCTTGACCGTGGTGGTCTTGCCGGCGCCGTTCGCGCCGAGCAGCGAGAAGACGGTGCCGCGCGGGACGTCCAGGTCGACGCCGTCGAGCACGACGTGGTCACCGTACGAGCGGCGCAGCCCGGTCGCCGTGATCGCGGAGGGGGACGGCATGTTCATGGGAGACCCTTCTGATGTCTGGTCAGGAGCGACGGACGGTGATGTCGCCGAACGACGTGTGCGCGCGGACCTCGACGGTCTGCTCGGACTCCTCGGGTGCCTCGCCGAGGTCGTCCAGCGAGTTGGACACCCGCCCGTAGGAGGTGTCCAGGTCGAGCCATGCGGCGGTGCCGGAGGCGACGCCGATGTCGAGGTGGCCGGTCGAGGTGTGCAGCGTGACGGTGTCGCGCGCGACCCGGCCGACGCGAATGGCTCCGTTGGAGGTCTTGGCGTCCACCAGCGCGTCGGCCCGGTCGACGGAGATGTCGCCGTTGGCCGAGCGCACCCGCAGCTCACCGGTGACGGTGCCGAGGTCGGTGTTGCCGTTGGAGTTCTTGACGACGGCGGCGCCGTCGATGTCGCCGATGCGCACGCGTCCGGTGCCGGTGGAGACGTCGACGTCGCCCGTGACCGCCTCGACGATGATGTCGCCGCCGGAGGTGCTCAGTCGAAGCGGCCCGGTCCGGTCGAGGTGGAAGTGCCCGGTCGACGCCTTGAACCGGCACTCTCCCAGCGTGCCGACGCCGCGCAGGTCGGCCATCGACAGGTCCGCCTGCACGTGTGAGCCGGTGGGGAGCTCGATGAGCAGGTCGACCGACCTGGTCTTCTTGGAGAAGTCGAGCATGCGGGCCTTCGGCCCTCGCACCGTCAAGATGCCGTTGGCGTATTCGACGCGGGTCTTCTGCGCGGCGTCCACATCGGACTCGTCGGACGCGTCGCTCGGCCGCACCTCGACGACGGTGTCGGTCCGGTCGCTCGCGATGATCTGGACGTCGCCGACGAAGAGCTCGATCGTGGCGGAGATCGGTTCGGGCGTGGCGAAAATTGGCATGACTGTCCCCTCGGAGTGAGTCAGAAGAGCGTTTCCGCTGGTCGGAGGTGTGTGAGGAAAGTGGCTCTGGATGTCGGGGTGGGCCGGTGAGCCCGGCCGGTGAAACGCCGTACGCCGCGTTCGCCGCGTCGGCCGGGTGGGCCGGGTGGGCCGGGTGGGCCGGTGAGCCCGGCCCGTGGGACGCCGCGCGACGCGTCGGTCGGGTGGGTCAGCGGGCCCAGCCGGTGGAACGCTGTGCGCCGCGTTTACCGCGTCGGTCGGAGTCGTGGTCGCGCTCCGAGGCGCGCAGCGCGGTCGAGGCGGCCCGCACCAACCAGGCGTTGAGCGAACGCCCCTCCTTGGCGGCCGCCTCCTCGATCGCGGCCTTGAGCTGCTCGGGGAGGCGGACGTTGATCCGTGTCACCGGCCCGTCCTCGAAGCTCGCCGCGGCGTCGTCGGCCGACGGCGCGCTCGGAGCCGGGGTGTCGGCGGCGAGGTGCTCCATCTGCCGAACCGCCACGACGAAGCTCGGGTCACGCCCACGCAGGTGAACCTGGACCGAACCGGGAGCCAGATCCCGGGTGATCTCGTCGGCGGCCGCCGACAACGCCTCAAGCAGGGTGAGCCGGATCGCCGACTCCATCGAAACGGTCAACCGCTCGATCAGCACACCGGCGTCGCCTTCACCGGTCTCGGCGGCGGTCAGCAACTCGCGACCGAGCGAGGCCACATACGGGGTCAAGTCCATGGCATCACTATGGCACACCGTGATGCCACGGACAAGCCATTTTGGCTCAGCTTGGCATCACTCTGGCTCAGGATGACCGTTCGGGTGATGTCGACCTCGCGGGCGACGTGGTGTTCGACGGCCTCCTCATCACCGCCGATCGCCGCAGGGGGAGGCAGACGCTCGTTTCCGCCGTCGGCGGTCCAGCGTCCAAAGGGAAAGAAGACCCTGGTCAGCGGGCTATATATGTGATCATCGCCGGGTGGTCGACCGGGACGTTGCCGTTGTAGCAGCTGACGTACCGGATGCTCACATACGTCGAGTACGTCTCCCAGGGGGCGTACAGATTGCAGAACTCCGGGCCGTAGCCGAACGCGGTCACCTGGACGTTGTCCGCATATCCGCTGACCCCGCCGAACATCACCTGTTTCCTGGCGACCCCGAAATTGTTGAGCTGCAGGCCCCCGGACTGCGAGTTGTAGCTGACCGGGTACGGCGTCGGTACGTAGGGGCCCTGGGTCGTGGGGGCGTTGTCGAAGGTGTAGGCGAAGCGGTACCCCGAAGGTGTCCAGGTGATGGCCCGCTCGCGGTGGTAGGTCAGGCTCCATCCGGTGTTCAGTGATGTGCCGGTGGCGTCGTAGCAGCGCACCACGATGTTCTGCGCGGCCGTCGTCGCGCTCCATCCGCCCAGCTTGCAGTGTGCCGGTACGGTCGACTCGACCGCGGTGACCTGGATGTTCCCAGCCTGGCCCGCCGAGCCGAGTCCCGGCAGGGTGACCCGCCACGTTCCGGGGGCCGTCAGCGGCACGACGGTGTTCACCGCGGCCGGCCCTGAGGAGTTGAACCCCGTGGCCACGGCGGAGCCGTCCCAGTGCACGTACCCGAACGCCTGGCGCGCGGGCAGGTACTGGTCGCTGGAGCCGAAGGTGACCGAGAACCGCGAGGCGATCGGCCCGACGCCGTACCGGTGACACCGCACCGCCACGATCTCGTCGGCGCCCGACTGCCACCAGCCCTCGACCTGGCACCAGTCGGCGGACTGGGAGATCGCCGTGACGTGGGCGACTCCCCCCGAGGCCCTACCGATCTGCGGGAACCTCACGAACACCTGACCGGGCTCGCCCTGGGTGGCCTCGACCTTGAGCCCTTGCGGCCACGAGCCCGCCTGGTGCAGGGTCTCCACCACCGCACTGCTTCTGACGACGGCGAATCCCCAGCGGGGAGGCTCGGCCGCGGTGGCGGTCACAGTGGCTGCGGCGGTCGCGACGGTCCCGGTGAGCCCGGTCGCGGCGAGGGCCGCGATGCAGAGCGTTCTTACGATCACTGCCCATAGCCGGCGCATGTCATCCCTCGTCCGCATCGGAGTGGTGGTCATGAGCGGGGATGGCGCGCGGGCGCCCCCGGACTCTTGATAACCCGCCGACCGGGAGGCTGAGAAGGCCCAATTTGACCGCTGAACTTGACTACTTTTCGACAGTCGAAGTCGAGAATGGTCCGCCTTCTCGGCGCGGGGGTCACAGACCGATGACCACCGACCGCCGTCGCACCTTCCGAGCCGCGCCTTCCGAGCCGCGCCTTCCGAGCCGCGCCTTCCGAGCCGCGCCTTCCGAGCCGCGCCTTCCGCGGTGGCCCGGCGAGTTTCTCGCCGGGCCACCGCGGTCGGATCATGGGATGCGGGCCGATCGAGCGAGGCGATCAGGCGATCAGATGAGCGGTCGAGAGACGGGCGGTGACGCCGGTCAGGTTTTCGGCTTCAGCAGGTGGTGCCGCAGCCACACGTAGCCGTACCCGCCGGGGAGGTTGAGCTCCGCCACCTTCGGCGTGACCCAGGAGAAGGTGCCGTCATCATTGTGATCCCGGAAGTCGATCTTCACCCAGGCGTGGGTGTCGGCCACCTCGACCACCTCTCCCTGCTCGAAGTGGAGCCGGCCGTTGATGGCCGGCATGTCCACCACCCACCGCTCCGTCTTGAGATCGGGAACGGTGTGGACGGTCTGCTCCGCGATGGAGAGCCCCAGCGGATAGTCCTCGAACAACCGGCCGTCGGCGACGACATCGGACCACACGACCACGGTGCCGACCTTCAGTCCCGCACCGGCCACCACGGGAGGCCGGGAGACGGCGGCCTTCTTCGCCTGGAGGTACTCCTCGTAGCTCGCGGCGGTGAACACCGGGGAGATCTCCCCGGGAATCACGACCTCCTCACTGGAATGTCTCGGGCCGAAGGCGAAACGCACGGTGATGGTCTTTTCGTGCACCGTGAACCGGTATTCGGTCGGCGAGTGATGGCCTTTGTCGTCGCGTTTGTAGGAGTGGGCGCACAGGGCCTTGTAGACGGCGAGGACGCGGGGACCCCAGTTGGCCAGGTCACCGGGGTCGGCCGGGATAACGTACGCCGCTCCCATCTCGATCAGATGGGTGACCAGTGCCCTGATCGCCCCTTCCGTCGAGTCGGCGGAGCACTTGGGCGCCAGACCGGCGACCAGCCCGAAGGAGCAGTCCCAGGCGCGCTGGAAATCCTCGATGTGCTCCCGTTCGGAGACGCGAACCTCGGCGGCGTCCTCGGCGGTTATCTCCGCCACCAGGTTGAAGGTGCCCTCCTTCGGCTCCCCGGGCTTCCACACACAAGGCTTGCCCGACTGGAGATAACGGACGATGCCGCCGCCCCATCCCTTGGAGGTGCGGGTCGTCATGTCGAACTGGAACGTGCCAACCCCGATCCCGGAGGAGTCGTGCTGGGAGGAGTCGTACGGCGGGCTGCTGACCAGGGCCAGGTCGCCGGGTTTCCCCTGTGTGGCCAGGGTGATCGTCCCCGGCGTCCAGTAGTCGCTTATCCCCAGCGCCTTGGGGAATCCGCGCAGCTGGTCGGGTGCCACAACTCGGTAGTTGTGAGGGGGGTGATAGGAGGTGCTCATGCTGGTCAACCTAACCCGCATGGGACTCGCCGACCAGCGCTATTTTCGCTGATTTCCCTTTATGGTGCGGAGTTCAATATAAATCGCTTTTTTGGTGGTTTCAGCTATTTTGTAGCTGAATCCTCCTCGCCGACGTACGGGACGAGCGGGCATGACGAAGACATGGCGCTCCTATGGGGTGACCGGGAACCTACGGCACCTTCCGTGGTGCGAATACCACGACACCTGGACCAAAGGCTCACTTCCCACTGGATAGCTTTGAAAGAGCGCCGTCAAGGCTCCCGGCCCGACGCCCCCCGAGTACCCCCGACGTACGGCATCCCGGTCGGATCGGAAGTCCCGTAAGCCCAACGCCTCGTCCAGCACCAGGAGGGTCACGTGAATTCCTTGGAGCTCGAACGCCGCCTGATCGAAGCGATCAACGCTCACGACCTGCACCGAGTACTCGACTGCTACAGCCCGGACGCCGTCCTCGTCGCACCGTCGGGCACGATGGAGGGACACGAGCAGATCGCCTGGCTCTACGAGCAGTACTTCAAGGCGTTTCCCGACTTCAAGAAGACGGTCTGGCTGGAGGTCCCCTGCGAGGATCCCGTGGTCGCGGAATGGACGCTCACCGGCACCCACACAGGCCCCTTCCTTCTGCCCGACGGGCGCGAGGTGGAGGAGACCGGCCGTCGCATCACCGTCCGCGGCGCGTGCATGGCCTACGTCGCCAACGACAAGATCATTACGCAACGGGACTACCTCGACCAGCTGGAGCTGTACAGCCAACTCGGCTTCGGCCTGGCCGACTTCGGTCTCCCCGACGTTTAGATCGGGTGTTCGCCCCACCCCCTGCCAAAGCTCCTTAGGTTAGGCTCTGCTAACTTCTACAGCGATGCAGTTGCAAGCGCCATGATCTAAGGAGCACCCCGGTGCCGACGTCCCTCCCCAGAACCATGCTCAAACTGGCCACCACGGGTGCTCTCCTCTTCGGTCTCGCCGCGTGCGGCGGCGAGTCCGCGGACACCGGCGATGCCGCCGGCCAGGCGGCCGAGAAGAAGATCACCGTCTACAGCGGCCGCAACGAGGCGCTGGTCAAGCCCCTGCTGGAGAAGTTCACCGCGCAGAGCGGCATCGCCGTCGAGGCCCGCTACGCCAGTACCTCGGCCATGGCCACCCAGCTCCTGGAAGAGGGGGAGAAGTCACCGGCGGACGTCTTCTTCGCCCAGGACGCCGGCGCGCTCGGCGCCGTCGCCAAGAAGGGGATGTTCGCCCCGCTTCCGGCCGCCGTGCTCGACAAGGTGCCCGCCACCTACCGCGCCAAGAGCGGGGAGTGGGTCGGCGTCACCGCCCGCTCGCGGGTGCTGGTCTACAACCCCGACCTGGTCCCCGCCGACCAGCTGCCCACCTCGGTGTTCGACCTCACCGCTCCGGAGTGGAAGGGCAAGGTCGGGGTGGCCCCGACCAACGCGTCCTTCCAGTCGTTCGTCACCGCCGTGACCGTGCAGCACGGAGAGGCCAAGGCGAAGGAGTTCCTCGCCGGGCTCAAGGCCAACGAGCCGCAGATCCGGGAGGGCAACGGCCCGATCCTGGAGGAGGTCGACTCCGGCAAGGTCGCCGTCGGCCTGATCAACCACTACTACCTGGGCGAGCTGGCCAAGGAGCGGGGCAAGACGCCCGACGGGCTCGCCGCCAAGCTGCACTTCTTCCCCGACGGGGACAGCGGCGCCCTGGTCAACGTGGCGGGCGTCGGCGTGCTGAAGAAGGCCGCCGGCAACCCCGACGTGCAGGCCTTCGTCGACTACCTGCTCGGCGCCGAGGCGCAGAAGTACTTCGCCGAGGAGACCTTCGAGTACCCGGTCCTGGCCGACGCCGCCCCGCCCGCCGGGGTGCCCGCCCTGGACGAGCTGAAGGTTCCCTCGGTCGACCTGAACGACCTCGACCAGCTTGAGGCGACGATCGCGCTCATCAAGGAATCGGGACTGGTCCCCTGAGAACGTCGCCGCTCTCCGTGAGGCGGCCGGGTCGCGGCGGATCCTCGCCGCGACCCGGCCGTCCCGGCGTCCCGGCAGGAGGTGCGAGGCGGCCCCGTCCGGCCAGGCCCGTGGTGCTGGCGCTGTCGGTGCTCGCCGTCGCGGTCGCCCTCATCCCGCTCGCCTACCTCGCCGTCCGGACCGCCGAGGCGGGCGGCGCCCGGATCGCCGAGGAGCTGCTCACCGCGCGGGTCGCGGCGCTGGCGGCGAGCACGCTCGCGCTCGCGGCCGTGGTGACCCTCGCCTGCCTGGTGCTCGGGGTCGGCTCGGCCTTCCTGCTGGTGCGCACCGACCTGCCGGGCCGCCGCGTCTTCGCCGTCCTCGCCGTCCTGCCCCTCGCGGTGCCGACCTACATCGCCGCCTTCGCCTGGGTGTCGGCGGTGGACGGCTTCGAGGGCTTCTGGGCGGCGGCCCTGGTGCTGACGCTCTGCTCCTACCCCTACGTCCTGCTGCCGACCGCCGCGGCCCTCGCCGGTGCCGACCCGGCGCAGGAGGAGGTGTCGCGGTCACTGGGCCACGACGCCTGGCACACCTTCACCCGGGTGACGCTGCGCCAGATCCGCCCCGCGATCGCCGGTGGCGGGCTGCTGGTGGCGCTGTACGTGCTGTCGGACTTCGGCGCGGTCTCGATCCTGCGCGCCGACACCTTCACCCGCGCCATCTTCCTCGCCTTCGACCTCGGCTTCGACCGTACCGGCGCGCTGGTGCTGTCGACCGTACTCGTGGTGCTGACCGTGTTCATCCTGGCCGGGGAGGGCGCGACCCGGCGGCGCGGAGCCCGCTACGCCCGGCTGAGCGGCACCCGCCGCCCGCCCGCCAGGGCCGCTCTGGGCGTGGCACGCCTGCCCGCCGCGGCCGCACTGCTCGCCGTCGCGGTCCTCGCGCTCGGCGTCACCGCGTACAGCCTCGCCCGGCGGATGGCCGAGGGCATCTCCCGTCCGGGAACCTGGCCGGAGGTGCTGGCCGCCGCGGGCAACTCCCTCCTGCTCGCGCTGGCGGGGACGGCGCTGACCATGCTGCTCGCGTTGCCGGTCGGGGTGTTGAACGCCCGGGTGCCGGGGCGCCTGTCCGCGACGCTGGAGCGGCTCAGCTACCTCAGCCACGCCCTGCCGGGGGTGGTGATCGGCCTGTCCCTGGTGTTCTTCGGGATCAACGTCGCCTTCCCGCTCTACCAGACGACCTGGCTGCTCGCGCTCGCCTACGCCGCGCTCTTCCTGCCGCTGGGCGTCGCCGCCGTCGCCACCGCGACGGCCCAGGCGCCGCCCGTACTCGAAGAGGTCGCCCGCTCCCTGGGCAAGGGACCGCTCGCGGTGCTGGGCACGGTGACCCTGCCGCTCACCCTGCCGGGGATCGGCGCCGGCGCGGCGCTCGTCTTCCTCACCTGTATGAAGGAACTGCCCGCGACGCTGCTGCTCCGCCCGACCGGTGTCGACACCCTCGCCACCGAGCTGTGGTCGAACACGGCGGTCGCCGCCTACGCGGGCGCCGCCCCCTACGCGGTTCTGCTCGTGGTGTTGTCATCGGTGCCCACCTGGCTGCTCGCCGCGCGTACCGGGATTCTCAGCAAGGAGGTTCAGCGGTGAGCCGGTTGGAACTGCGCGGGCTCGCCCGGCGCTACGGGTCCGTCGCCGCCCTCGACGGGGTCGACCTCACCGTGCCGAGCGGCACCCTCACCGCCGTCCTCGGCCCCTCCGGCTGCGGCAAGACGACCCTGCTGCGCTGCGTGGCGGGCTTCGAACGCCTCGACGCGGGCGAGATCACCGTCGACGGGCGGCTCGTCGCCGGTCCCGCCGCGCACACGCCGCCCCAGCGGCGCCAGATCGTGATCGTGCCGCAGGAGGGCGCGCTCTTCCCCCACCTGTCGGTACGCGAGAACGTGGGGTACGGGCTGAGCCGGGCCGAGCGGCGGGGCGACAGGATCGAGGAGGCGCTGAGCCTGGTCGGCCTGGCCGGGTACGGCGACCGGATGCCGCACCAGATGTCCGGAGGACAGCAGCAACGGGTGGCGGTCGCCCGCGCCATGGCGCCGCGCCCCTCCCTCATCCTGCTCGACGAGCCGTTCAGCGCGCTCGACGCCGGGCTCCGCGCCGAGTTGAGGCACGACGTACGGGCCGCGCTGCGCGCGGACCGCGCCACCGGGATCCTGGTCACCCACGACCAGGGCGAGGCACTGTCCACGGCCGACCAGATCGCGGTGATGCGCGAGGGCGTCATCGTGCAGAGCGGCTCCCCCACCGACGTCTACCACCGGCCCGCCGACGCCTGGGTGGCCGCCTTCGTCGGCGAGGCGATCCTGCTGTCCGCACAGGACGAGCCGGGTCACCACGGTGATCCCGCGGTGTTGCGCACCGCGCTCGGCCCGGTCATGGTAGCCGAACTCCCCCCGGGAGGCGGAGCGCTCACCGTGCTGGTCCGTCCGGAACAGGTCCGGATCACCACGCCACCGGCGCCGCAGGCCGTGATCGCGACCGTGGTCGGCGACGACTTCCACGGCCACGACGCGCTCGTCACCCTGAGCCTGTCCGACGGCACGCACGTCACCGCGCGGGTGACGGCCCCGACCGAGCCGATGACCGTCGGCGACAAGGTCGGTGTCCAGGTGGAGGGCGGCGGCCTGGCCTGGCCCGACCGGCCGGGCACGGGGTGACGCGGGAGGACACGGCCCCGCGATCAGGTCACGCCGAACGCAGGTCGCCGTCGAAGACCTTGTCCAGGAAGTTCTCCAGGTTGACGGTGGTCCTCGCGATCCGCTCCTCCATGGTGAGCGTCTCCTCGAACCGCACGCCGACCTCCGACCGCTTGATGTCCCGCATGTAGAGGGAGCAGGCGAGGTCGGCGCAGATGTAGGTGCCGACCGTGTTGCCCTGGCGGCCCGCGGCGCCGACCCTGGGCGCGACGAACAGGGCGACTCCGCTGCCGGAGTGGGGGGTCACGCAGATCGAGCACACGGTGCTCTTGGTGAAACTCCTGCGCACATCCTGCGCGACGCGCAGGGTGACGCCGACGAGCTCGCCCTGCCGCTCGGCGACCACGTAGCCCCGGTCGGGGGCGCCGGGATCACGCCAGCCGAGGAAGTCGAGGTCGGCCCAGGGGAACTCGGGCAGGCTCCTGGGCAGGTTGATCCTGCTCGCCTCCCCCTTGGAGCAGTTGACGAAGGCTCTGCGTATCTCTTTCTCGCCGACCGGATTCATCATTCACCTACCGTTACCACGATCATCGGAAAATCTCCCCGCGCCCCGCCTCCGTCGGCGCCGCGCTCGGCGCCTCCACCGGCCGCGAGTGGTCAGGTCATGGGCGACCAAGACAGGTTAGGCCAGTGCGCCGACCGATCGGACCAGGTCAGGCCTGGATGGGCAGGCCGGGGCAGGGCTCGGCCGAGCCGAGGTGCTCTCGGCTCTTCGGGCAGCGGCCAGTGTCTCAGCACGTCCCGGAGGACGTCGAGGGATTTTTCCTCGGCTCGGCGGCCGAAAGGCGACGGGAAAGAGACGACGGCCGGTCCCCATGGGGGCCGGCCACCGCTTCAACGGTCCTGACTCGGACGAGGTGTTCCGTTCCCCGAGGGAACCTCATGCCGTTGTCGGCCCTCGCCGAACAGCGGCCGTCAACGCGCTGAGCCCCGGTAAATCCAGCGCGGACGAGAACAGCATTCGGCATAGGCTGAGGTCAAGGAAACCTCGAAGCTTCCAGGGTGCTGTTAGGGCGGGTGGATGCGAACGATCCTCTTACAAGCCGAAGGCTCTGGCGCCGAACCGGCCGTCATCGAGCTTGCTCCAGGCCACGAGATCACTTTTGGTCGCGGGACGGCGAGTGTCCCCGTCGACTTTCCACTGGATCATCCGGAGATCTCCAGGCGGGCCGGGGTCATCCATGCCATGGAGGATTACTGGCTGCTCACCAACCTCAGCCGTAATTCCACCCTGGTCGTGGAGAATCCCGAAGGCGGAGGGGAGTTCCTCAAGGTGGCTCCGCGGCGGGTCGCGGCGCCCGTGCCGTTCGAGTTCGCCCGCGTGGTGCTTCCGGTGGCGGGCGGCGCCTGTTCCTTCCTGGTGTTCGCCTCGCAGCACAGTTTCATCGACCCCGACACACCCGAGAGTCTGACGGTCGGCGAGCCGACGATCTCCAGCTTCTCCCTGGACGAGACGGCGAAATACTTCCTCGTGCTGGTCGCGCTCTGCGAACCGCGCCTTCGCGACTGCGCCTCCTCGGTCATCCCGACAGTGCCGGAGGTGTTGGAGCTGCTGCGCGAGGTGCCCGGCTGCGAGGGGCTGACCCGCGCGGCGGTCAACTTCCACATCGACTATCTGGCACGTAAGAAACTGCGCGTCAAACCGTCGGCCGGTTCGCGCAAGGCCGACTGGCAACGCGCCGCGCTGGTCTCCGTCGCGCTGCGCTTCGATCTGGTGCGGGAGGAGCACCTGCAGCGACTGAGCCTGTGATCACGGCTGACGCCCGGCGCCCCCTCCGCCCGATCACGGCTGATGCCCTCTCCGCGCGATCACGGACGCCCCCTCCGCCCGATCACGGCTGACGTCCGACGCCTTTCCACGCGATCACGGCTGACGCCCGCGGCGCCCCTCCACGCGATCACGGCTGGTATTCGGCCCGGTGCTTCCGCACCCGTTCGACGAACGACCGGAACCGTTCGGGAACCCCGTTCTCCCTGCGGATCACCTCGTCGGAGGAGCGGAAGGCCGCGGCTCCCAGGAGGCCTGGATCTCCGGGCACCCCGGCCAGCAGGGGGAGACGTACGCACAGATAGCGGCCGACGGCGGGGATGGTGTCCTCCGGCGACAGGGGCGGGGTGAGAATGACGCCTCGGCGGTCGGCGGGCAGGTAGTACTGCAGCACCGACGGCGTCCAGCGCGCGAGGCCGTACTCGTCTTTCTCCACGTCGTGCAGTCGCGCGTCGAAGCCGCTCTCCGTCTTCAGTATCGCGGCGACCAGCGCCGGGCTCAGGCCCGGTTCGTCGCACATGGTGCCGGCTTCGACGATCAGGGCGCGATACTGCCGGGGAATGTCGGAATCGGCACGCAACCAGCGCCCGAACGGATCGGCCACGGACGCGTCGACCATCCCGGCCCCCGACGCGCCGGCCAGTACCAGAAAGGCCGCGGTCACCATCCCCGCCAACCGGATGCCCGTGCGCCGCGGCGGGGCCTCGGTGGTACCGGCCAGCACCCGCGCCCGGTAGAGCTGGCGGGCCGCACTGGGCCGGAGCCTCGCGTCAGGGGCGAGGCAGTCACTCACCCAGGAACGCCAGGTCTCGGGAAGCGAGACCGGGAGCGTCAGGGGGCGCTCGCCTGCCGCGTACTCGACGGCGGCGACGTAGCGCGCGCGGGCGGTCGGGGCGCTGAAGGGAAGATGGCCGGTGAGCAGCTGGCACGCCATCACGCCCAGCGCCCAGACGTCGGCCGAGAAGCGCACGGCGTGTCCCCGTTCGGTCACGGGCTCGCCCCAGCGTTCGGGAGGCACGTGGTCCACCGAGCCCATCGGGGGAAGATAGCCGTGGGTCCCGTCTATCTCGGTGGTCAGGCCGAAGTCGGCGAGACGTATCGAACCGTCGGCCATCATGAGCACGTTGTTGGGCTTGAGATCTCCATGCACCCATTTCTCGGCGTGCATGTACGCTATTCCCTCGCAGATCTCGGCGATCAGCCTCGGCGCGTCGGGAACGGGTTCCCCCGCTCGAATCAGATCGGCGAGCGACCGTTCCGCCAGGTCCATCACCAGAACACACGCGCCATCGAGATCGGGATTCTCCTGGTCGTCGACGACAAGCGTTTCGTGTAATCGAATCAGCCGGGAATGCTGGAGCCTGCTGTGCAGCCGTATTTCCCGCTGTGTCATTTCCATGAGATGTTTCAACTGCCGTCGGGTGACCGTCCCCGTCGGCAGAAACTTCAATGCCGAGGGCGTCGGGTCCTCCCCGTCCCGAACCCCCACATAGACGCTCCCCCAACTCCCCGTGGCGACGGGCCTGCCGACCCGCCATTCACCGACGCGATATCCTCGGGGAACATCGACCGCCCACCCCGTGTTGTCCATCGGTCTCCGCCCCCTTTGTCATCCTTCGATCGGAATCATCTCAGCAGGGTTCCTCGAATCGTTCGCCGGAATCATCGGCGCACAGTCCCTCGAATCGTTCATTGGTTTCACGTCGCGTAAATCGATGTTCTTTGCGAGCATCCTCCGCCGGGCTTTCCGCGGTGATCATAACAGGCGACTCGGGGTCGTTCCCCGTCCCGGATAACAGGCGCCCCGGGATCGCCCCCGCCCCGAATGCCGAGCGGCTCGGAATCACCTCCCGCATCGAACGGCGGGCGAACCGAAAACCCCCTCGCGTCACCGGCGTCGAAAGCCGATGATGAACGGGTGCCCGCCACCTCCCCCTCCGCCCCGCGCACCCCAGGCACGACCGCACCGGCCGCCCCCTTCGCCGGGCGGCCCGTCGGCGCGGTCGCGCTCGCCGCGTTCGCCGTGCTGCTGGTCGCGAGCCCACGCTACGGCTACCACCGGGACGAGCTGTACTTCCGGATGCTGGGCGAACACCCCGCCCTCGGATACTTCGACACCCCGCCGCTCACCCCGCTGATCGCGCGGGCCTCGGTCGCCGTGTTCGGCGACACCGTGGTCGCCCTGCGCGTCGTTCCCGCCCTGATCGCGTCGCTCACCGTCGTCCTGGTCGCCCTCCTGGCCCGGGAGCTCGGCGGCGACCGCGGGACGCAGATCGTCGCCGCGGCGGGAATCGCCACCACGAGCCTGCTTCTGATCGGCGGGCACTCCCTGCTCACCCTGGGTGTCGATCTTCCGTTCTGGGTCGCGGCGGCGCTTTTCGCCGTACGGGCGCTGCGTGGCGACGGCCGCTGGTGGCTCGCTGTGGGCGCCGTCGCGGGGGTGGCGACGTACAACCGGCAGCTGATCGTGTTGTTCCTGGTCAGCCTGGGGGTGGGGGTCTTGGTGGCGGGGCCGCGCGACGTGCTGCGGGAGCGTGGGCTCTGGCTCGGCGCGCTGCTCGCGCTCGTGATCGCCGCGCCCAACCTGGTCTACCAGGCGACCCACGGCTGGCCGCAGCTGGTGATGGCCGGGGCGCTGGAGGCGGACGAGGGCGCCGACAACCGTCTCGCCTTCCTGCCTCTGCAGCTCCTGCTGCTCGGCCCGCCGCAGGCGGTCCTCCAGGTGGTCGGCGCCGTACGGCTGTGGCGAGAACCCCGCCTGCGCTGCCTCGCCCTCGCCTATCCACTGGCCTGCGCGCTGACGCTCTACTCCGGCGGGCGCCCCGACTACGTGGCGGGCCTGCTCGTGCTGCTCTTCGCGGCGGGGTGCGGCCCGGTCGTCCGGTGGATGTCCTCAGGCGGGGGGCGGCGCGTACTGGTCGTCGGCGCGCTCGCGGTCAACGCGGTCACCTCCGTCGTCATCGCGCTGCCGGTGATCCCTCCCTCGGCCCTGGAGGGCACCCCGGTCGCCGGGATCAACGAGGTGGCGCGCGAGTCGATCGGATGGCCGGAGTTCGCCGCGCGGGTCGCGGCGGTGGTCGACGGGCTCACGCCCGAGGAGCGCGCACGGGCCGTGCTCCTCACCGACAACTACGGCGAGGCCGGGGCGCTGGACCGCTACGCCGACCGGTACGGCCTTCCCGAGGTCCACAGCGGGCACAACGAGCTCTACTGGCGCGGCCCGCCGCCCGCGTCCGCCCGGGTCGCCGTGGTGGTGACCGACTCCCCCGGCGGCTACGCCCGCGCGTTCACCGCCTGCGAGGAGCGCGGCAGGATCGACAACGGCGTCGGCCTGTCCAACGAGGAGCAGAACCTGCCCGTCCTCGTCTGCCGTGACCCGCTGCTGCCCTGGCCGCGACTCTGGCCCGAGATGCGGCACCACAGCTGACCTCCCCGGCGGCGAACCGGCCGTCTTTCCTGTGGCTCGGGTCCTCCAGGTTTCCCGGGGCTCGGGTCCTCCGGACGGGCTCACCGAGCGGGCAGGGTGAGCCCGCGTTCGGCGAGGGCCTCGCGTAGCAGGCGGATCGCCCTGGGACCCACGCCGTGCAACCGCAGAAGATCCTTCTCGGTCGTGGCGGCCACCTGGGCGAGCGTCGTGTAACCGGCCGCGGCGAGAGCCCGGCCCGCGGGACGTCCGATGCCGGCGGGGATGTCGGTGGGAACGTCGCCCTGGCCTGGGGTCGTCATGGCGTCTCCTCGGGGGAACGAACGCCGGTCACCCGGCGACGCGGGAGAACGCCGCGCCGTGGGAGCCCGGCATGCTGGGGACCCCGTGCCGTGGAAACCCGCGGCACGGTGGCGCGAGTTTGGCATGCTCCTACGACAAAACCGGCGAGGCGCGTACCGGGCGTCGAGTGATCACGAGCGTTGAACGATCGCGGGCATCCGGCGACCTTGGAGGAACCGTTCCCACGGAACCGGGCGCGTCGGAGCTCCTCGGGGATCCCGGCGTCGGCGGCGAGGTCCGCGCCGGGATTCCGGGTCAGGCAGTGATCATGAAAGCGAGTCCGAGCAGCACTACGACGGGGATCACCCAGACCACGGCCTCGATCGCGAACTCCTTGTACACGGTGAGCTTCTCCCTCTGGACGCTTGGCCCCTTTTAGGCACTGCCTGACATGAAGACGACGATGCGCAGCATATGCGCATCGGGAGATGTCCTCACATCCGGGCCGACCGACCCCCGCGACGAGGCGCGGCAAACCGGGGCACGCCGTCTCGGGGGAGCGTCACAAGGCGTTATGACCCGGTGAGGGGGAGCGTCACAAGGCGTTGTGACCCGGCGAGAACGCGAAACACCGGCCAACGACCGGTCCGCGGGAATGCCGGACGCGGGTGGTCGTGCTGTCGTGGTCGAGAGATCCGCGATCACCCTGGGAGCCGTCATGACCGTTCGAGAGCTGCGCCTGGTCGTCACCGCCGACGACTACGACGAGGCGTTGCGCTTCTACCGCGACGTGCTCGGCCTGCCCGAGCGGGCCGCGTACTCCTCGCCCGACGGCCGGGTGACGATCCTGGAGGCGGGGCGGGCCACCCTGGAGATCGCCGACCCGTCGCAGGCGGAGTTCATCGACCGGGTCGAGGTGGGGCGGAGGGTGGCCGGGCACATCCGGGTGGCGTTCGAGGTGGACGACTCGCCCGCCGTCACCGCCGAGCTGGCCGGGGCCGGCGCCACGGTGATCGCCGAACCCGTCCGGACTCCGTGGAACTCGCTCAACTCCCGCCTTGAGGGTCCGGCCGGGCTCCAGCTCACGCTCTTCACCGAGCTGGGAGAGGCCCCCCCAGGAAGCCCGCTAAGGCCTGTCTGACAATTCAAAACGGCGGAGCCAGAGCATGACGGATGCCGGGGTGACGCCTGCGAGGTAGCGGATGGCGAGCTTGTCGAAGCGGGTGGCGATGGCTCGCCACTGCCTCGCCTCGTCGCGTCACGAGCGATTATCCAACCGCATCCACCGTGATCATTTGTCAGGCAGGCCTTGGTCGCGTCACCACTGTCGGGTTGATCAGTTCGTCCTGGTGCCCATGGCTGGTCCCCTGTTCATGGCCTGGGCAGCCCTCAGGCCGTCCCGGGCCGGTGATGAGTCAGACGGGGTCGATCGCGAGGTCGGTGACCTGGTCGTCCTTGATGCCGAACACGAACGCGAAGGACAGAGGCCCGCCGGGGAACTCACCGTCCCCGGAGGCCACCAGACGGTCGCCCGCGAACGAGGTCGGTGTGATCACGATCTTGGGGTTGATCAGGTGCCCCTGGATCCACTCGCGGATCTCGGCCTCGCCGGCGTAGGTCGTCCCGTCATCGCGCACGGTGGCCCCGTCGCCGAAGACCGCGGCCAGCGCGTTAGCGTCGTGCGCGTTGGTGGCCGCGATGAAGTTCTCGACAGCCTTGGGAAGGGTGATGTCGTCCATTTCTGCTCTCCGGTCTTCTCGGGTACCAGGACGCGGGCGCGTCCTGGCACGTCCCTGCAGCACCTCAGCAGCACAATGACGATGCGGGCGGCGACCCGCCGCACGCCGTGCAAGGCGGTGACCAGCTCGAGGTGCCGAGCAGGGGTCAAGTCGGCATAGACATGCGCGGGGCGCATACTGACGAAGGCTTCGTCGGGTCGGTCGTGTGGTAACTCACCCCACCCCGACGAGGCTCCTCACGTTCTGGCAACAGGCTTAGAAGTCCGCACCGCGCGAGAGCTTTTCGTTCGCGCGCAGCTCCGCGAGTGCGTTCTCGTGCATCGCAACAACGACGTCGTAGCCAGAGTTGCCGAGCACGATCCGTTGCGGCGGAACGGGTGCGTTCATCGCGCTGATCACGGCCTGCACTCCGCGTTCAGGGTCACCTTCTTGCTTGCCGTCATGTTCCACGAACGCCGCCTTGACGCCCTCGACCAGCGGCACGTAGGCGTCGACGGTCTCGTTGACGGGCTCGTTCTGGAAGCCGGCGAAAGCCTTGGTGCGGAACGCTCCCGGCTCTACGACGAGCACGCGCACACCGAACGGCTCAACTTCATGGCGCAGTGTCTCCGACAGTCCTTCGAGCGCGAACTTCGCCGCCGAGTAGTAGCCGAACCCCTGTGCGCCGACAAGGCCCGCCACCGACGACATGTTCACGATCCAGCCGTCGCCGCGTGCCCGCATACCAGGCAGGACCGCGCGTATCACCTCGACCACGGCGAACAGGTTGAGGTCGAACGTGCGGCGGATCGTCTCGTCGGGGGCCCCCTCGACCGAGCCGAACCAGCCACGGCCCGCGTTGTTGACGAGCACGTCGATCCCGCCGAACCGCTCCTCCGCCGTCTTGACCGCCGCACGCACCTGCTCGGCATCGGTGACATCGAGCTGGAGAACCAGCACACGGTCGCCGCGCGGTTCAGCCCATTCCTGCAGTTCAGAGGGCCGACGTGCTGTCACCACCACCTGATCGCCCTGTTTCAGTGCAGCCTCGGCATAGACCAGGCCGAACCCTCCGGGTGTCCCGCCAGTGACGAACCAAGTCCTCACGGACTTCTCCTTTCGCTATAGCGAGCAATGTAGCGCTATATAAGCTACTGTAGCAAGCATGCAGAACGCACGGGATCGACTCCTGCTCGTCGCGGCGGAGTTGCTGGAGAGCGGCGGCACGGTGTCCACGAGGGCGGTGTGCGAACGCGCCGGGGTGCAGGCCCCGACGCTGTACCACCACTTCGGCAGCAAGCAGGGCCTGATCGACGCCGTACTGAACCACGGCTTCACCCAGTACACCGTGGTCGAGAGCTCTGGCGACCCGCTGGACGACCTGCGCGAGGGCTGGGACAGGCACGTGCGGTTCGGGCTGGAGCACCCGTCGTTCTACGGGCTGCTTTACGGCCGCGCCGAGCCGGGAAAGCCCTGCGCCGTCACCGCTCCCGCGCACGCCGCGTTGCGCGAGCGGTTGACCGCCGCCGCCGCCCAGGGCCTGCTCAAGGTGCCGGCGGACGAAGCCGCCGAACAGGTGCTTGCCGCCAACGTCGGCATCACGCTCACCTTGATCAGCCAGCCGGAGCCGGACTTCAGGCTGTCCGGACGCGTCCGCGAGGCCGCGCTGGCCGGAGTCCTGCACACGCCCTCCGCCGACGCCCCCGCGACCCGTGCGAGCGCCGCACTGACGTTGCGTGCGCTGGTCGACAACGACCCGGGCGACCTCACCCCTGGCGAACGCGCGCTGCTCGGCGAGCTGCTGGACCGCCTGGCCCGCTAGAGCACGCGGTGTTCCTCGGAGGGGCCGCACGACCTCGTCGCTCGGAGCCGGGCAGAGCTCCGAGTGCGGCGCCGGGCGGGGCTCGGAACGCGGCGCCGCACGTGGGGCCGGGAGGAGCTCAGAGGACGGCGCCACCGGTGGCGTCGATGGTGGTGCCGGTGACCCAGCGGGCGTCGTCGGAGACGACGAAGGCGACGACGTCGGCGATGTCCTCCGCTACGCCGACCCTGCCGAGGGCCGTCAGTTCGGCCGCGTAACCCTCGGCTTCGAGGTTGCCCCGCAGCCAGCCCGCGTTCATGTCGGTGTCGGTGAGGCCCGGCGAGACCGAGTTCACCGTGATCCCGCGCGGACCGAGTTTCTTGGCCAGCGTCCGGTTCAGCGTTTCTATCGCCCCCTTCGTCGCGACGTAGGCGGCGATATCGGGGGAGGCGATCCTGGTCACACCGGAGCTGATGTTGACGATGCGCCCGCCGTCGCACAGGAGTGGCAGTGCCCGCTGGATGATGAAGAACGGCGCCCTGACGTTGACGGCGAACATCCTGTCGTACGCCTCGGGCGTGGTCTCCGCGATGCCCGCGCGAATGACGATCCCCGCATTGTTGACGAGGATGTCGAGCCCTTCCACCTCCTTCTCCAGGGCGGTGAAGAGCGTCTCCACGTCCCCCTCCACACCGAGCTCCGCCCTGACCGGGAAGGCCTCTCCCCCGGCCTCGGTGATCGCCGTCACGACGTCCTCCGCCGCCGCCTCGTCCCTGGCGTAGTGGACGGCCACCCGCACCTTCTCACGTCCGAGCCGCAGGGCGATCGCCCTGCCGATTCCCCTGCTCGCGCCCGTCACCAACGCGGTTCTCACATCGCCTCCCATTTTTAGCGATCGCTACAAAACGGAACCGTAGCAGGGTTTTTTAGCGATCGCTATACAATGCTCCGGTGAGCAGGAAACGAGCCTTCGACCGTGACGCCGCGCTGGACACGGCGATGCTGGAGTTCTGGCGGCACGGCTACGAGGCCACCTCCATCGCCTCCCTCACCACCGCGATGGGCATCCGGCCGCCCAGCCTGTACGCCGCCTTCGGCGACAAGCGACGCCTGTTCGACGAGGTCGTCGCGCGCTACCGAACGCATGACTTCGCCCCGGCGGCACTCGCCGAGGAGCCGACCGCGCGGGCGGCGATCGCCAGGATGCTGCGTCAGGCCGCGATCGACTACGCGGACCCCAGCCATCCGCCCGGCTGCCTGGTCATCAGTGCGGCGGTCAACGTCGGCCCGGAGTCGGCCGACGTGCGGGAGGCGATGCGCGAGATCAGGGAGGCCGCCAAGTCGGCGATCGCGGCACGCATCGCCTCGGACGTGGCGGCGGGCCTGCTACCCCAGGACACCGACGTCGGAGCCCTGGCCATGTTCTACGCGGCCACGATCCAGGGCATGTCCACCCAGTCCCGCGACGGCGCGACCCGGCAGGAGCTGGAACGGATCGCCGAGCTCGCGATGCTCGCCTGGCCCGGGGAACGGGAAGGGGAACGCGGCGGAGAGCGCCACGGGGAGCGGGAGGTCGAGCGGAAAGGGAAATAGGACGGGAAACGGGACAGCGAGCGAGCCGGGGAGCGGGCCGGCCCGCAGGACGGCCACCCGGACGTGGTCCGGGGTGGTCTCCCGGCCGGGTCACTCGCTCTTGACCGAGGTCTCCTCCGGCGCCGCGTCGCGGAGGGAGGTACGGAGCCAGCGGGTGCCGTACGGCTCCAGGGTGAACTTCACCCGGCCGTCGGCGGGCAGATCGAGGGTGCCGTCCACCAGCAGGTCGACCAGCTTGTCGCGGTCGCCGAGACCTTCGAGCACGAGATCCACCTTCGCCTCGCGGTCGGCGAAGTTGTGGACGGCGACCACGGTGCCGCGCTCGGCGTCGGCCCGGTGGGCCAGCACCGCCGTGTCACCGGCGTCCAGGATCTCGTACTTCCCCCAGGCCAGCTCGGGCGACTCCCGGTAGCGCTCGATCAGCAGCATGATCCACTTCAGCAGCGAGTCCGGGTCGCGGCGCTGGTCCTCGACGTTGACGTTGCGCGGGCCGAACTTGCCGGCGGGCGAGGAGACCTTGGTCTTCGGGTTGGGCGAGAAGCCGCCCTTCGCCGACCACTGCATCGGGACCCGGACCGCCATCCGGCCCCCGGCCTTCAGGTTCTCACCGAGGCCGATCTCCTCGCCGTAGAAGAGCACCGGTGTGCCCGGCAGGGAGAACAGCACGCTGTAGGCCAATTTGATCCGCCGCATGTCGCCGCCGAGCATCGGCGGAAGGCGACGGCGCAGGCCCCGGTCGTACAGCTGCATGTTCTTGTCGGGGCCGAAGGCCTCGAAGACCTCGTGCTTCTGTGCCTCGGTGAGCTTGTCCAGGGTCAGCTCGTCGTGGTTGCGGACGAACATCGCCCACTGGGAGTCGTCGGGCGGGTCCGGCCGGTCGCGCAGCGCGTCGGCGAGGGCTTCGGGGTTCTGGCGGGCCATCGACAGGTAGAAGCGCTGCATGGCGATGAAGTCGAAGCACATGGTGACCTCGTCGCCGTTCCCCGAGTCACCGAAGTACTTCAGCAACTCCGGGTAGGGCAGGTTCACCTCGCCCAGCAGGATCGAGGAGCCGTCGCGGCGGTTCATGAAGGCGCGCAGGTCGGCGAGGAACTCGTGCGGGTCACCGCTGATCTCCTCGATCAGGAACGGCACCGCGTCCACCCGGAAGCCCGACAGGCCGAGTTCCATCCAGAACCCCACGATGCGCGCGATCTCGTCGCGGACCTGCGGGTTCGCCGTGTTCAGGTCGGGCTGGGTCTTGTAGAAGCTGTGGTAGTAGTACTGGCCGGTCTTCTTGTCCAGCTCCCAGAGGCTGTCCTCCTTGTCGGGGAAGACGATCGCCTTGGGATCGACGGGGTCGGGCTCGTCCTGCCAGATGTACCAGTCGCGCTTGGCGGAGTCGCGGCTGGAGCGGGCCTCCTTGAACCAGGGGTGCTCGTCGGAGGTGTGGTTGACCACCAGGTCGGCGATCACCCGCATCCCCCGGTCCCTGGCGGTGCGCATGAACTCCACGAAGTCGCCAAGGGTGCCCAGACGGGGATCGATCGAGTAGAAGTCGCTGACGTCGTAACCGTCGTCGCGGCTGGGCGTGGCGTAGAACGGCATCAGCCAGATGCAGGTCACCCCGAGCCGGTCCAGATGGTCGATCTCCTGGGTGAGGCCCCGGAAATCACCGATGCCGTCACCGTTCCCGTCCTTGTAGGTCTCCACGTCCAGGCAGTAGACGACGGCGTTCTTCCACCACAGATCAGCTGTATAGGTGAGGCGCATGCGTCCGCACTACCCTCCCTTGACCTTTTTATGAGACAACGCCGACACTGGGTCGACGTCGATGAGATCCCGGGGCCTCCGACACGTTACGGTGGATGGAATGGCCAGGAGGAGATCATGCGACAGCTGAGGCGCGGCGCGCCCTTCGGCTGGCTGCTCGCTCTCCTGCTGCCGATGCTCGTCTCCGGAGGGCTGAGCGGGGGCGGCGCCGCCGCCGTCCTCCTGCGACACTCCACCGTCGCCCAGGTCTCCGGCGAGCATCAGCGGCCCTCCCGCCCGGTCTCCGACGTCGGGCACAGGAACGCCCTCGCCTCCGGCCTCTCCGTCGCGGGGATCGGCCTGCTGGGTGGCGGGGGCGGCCATCCGCTCGCGACCCCGCCGTCCGACCTCCGGCACCTCTCCCTGGCCACCGGCCTGGGCACGCGCCCGGCCCGCGACGACGACACCCGTCCGCTCGCGGCCCTGCTCGTCAGGCCGGGGCGCGCACCCCCCGCCTCCACCGTCGGCTGAATCGTCCCGGAGCCCCTCCGGGCCTTTCGCCGTACCCGGAGAACGCCTTTCCTTCCCCCAAGAGCCGGAAGGCCGCCTTTTCGAAGGTCGTCCTTCCGGAGGCCGTCGCGCCTGGAAAGCGCTGCTCCCGTACGCGAGACATGCCGACGTCCACGAAAAGGCACCTCCGGCATTCCCGAGGACAATTTCCCAGCCTGTGGAGGCTTCCATGTCGCGTGCCCCGCTGGTACGCGCGGTGGCGGCGTTCGCCGTCATCGCCACCTCCCTGTTCATCGCCTTAACCATGTCGCCGCGCCTCGGTCTCGACCTGCGCGGCGGCACCCAGCTCGTACTGGAGACCCAGGACTCACCGACCGTCAAGGCCGACGCGGCGGCCACCGACCGCACCCTTGAGGTGCTCCGCCGCCGGGCCGACGGCCTGGGCGTCGCGGACGCGCCGCTGGCCCGCTCCGGCGAGCGGCGCATCATCGTGGAACTGCCGGGCGTGCAGGACCCGACCAAGGCCGCCGAGGTCATCGGCAAGACCGCGCAGCTCACCTTCCACCCCGTCATCGCCGTCCCCAACCCCGCCGACGAGACCAAGCCCAAGGACGGCGAGCTGATCCTGCCCGACGAGGACGGCAGCCCGCTGCACGTGGGACCGGCCGCGCTCACCGGTGACGGCGTCAGCGACGCCCAGGCGGGGATCGACGCCCAGCAGGGCAGCGGCTGGTTCGTCACCGTCGACTTCCGCGACAACGGACGGGCGGAGTGGGCCGAGCTGACCGGCCAGGCCGCCTGCAACCAGCCGGGCGACCCCAAGCGCAGGGTCGCCATCGTGCTCGACTCCAAGGTGATCGTCTCACCCCAGGTGAACGAGAGCGTGGGCTGCAACGTCGGCCTGGCCGGAGGTTCCACCCAGATCACCGGCACCTTCACCGCGGAGGAGGCCGCGGACCTCGCTCTGCTGATCAAGGGCGGCTCGCTGCCGGTGCCCGTCGAGATCGTCGAGCAGCGGACCGTCGGCCCGACGCTCGGCGCCGCCGCGATCACCGCCAGCGCCCAGGCCGCGGTCATCGGCATCGTGCTCACCGCGCTGTTCATCATCGTGATCTACCGGCTGGTGGGCCTCATCGCCGCCTTCGCCCTCGCCTGCTACGCGCTGATCTCGTACGCGGCGCTCGTGGGGCTCGGCGCCACACTCACCCTGCCGGGGCTGGCGGGCTTCGTGCTCGCGATCGGCATGGCGGTCGACGCCAACGTGCTGGTCTTCGAGCGGGCCCGGGAGGAGTACGAGGCGGAGCCGGGGCTGCGGGGCTCGCTGGAGAAGGGCTTCCGCAACGCCTGGAGCGCGGTGGCCGACTCCAACATCACCACGCTGCTCGCCGCCGGGCTGCTGTTCTTCCTGGCGTCCGGACCGGTACGCGGTTTCGGCGTCACGCTGAGCATCGGCGTGATCGCCTCGCTGATCACCGCGATGGTCATCACCCGCGTCATAGCCCAGTGGGCGGTGTCCTTCCAGGGCGTGGCCGCACGGCCCGGGATGACCGGCCTGTCCAGCATCGGCCGCGTCCGCACCTGGCTGAACACGCACAAGCCGGACCTGATGGGCCGCCGCGCACTGTATCTCCTGGTCACGTGCGTGCTGGTGGCCGCCTCCGTGGCGGGAGTGGCGGTGCGGGGGATCAACTTCGGCGTGGAGTTCACCGGGGGCAGGCTCGTGGAGTACTCCTCGAGCACCCCGATGACCGCCGACGCCGCCCGCGCGCTCGTCAGCGAGGCCGGGTTCCCCAACGCGGTGGTGCAGACCTCCGGCGATGACATCTCCGTAAGGACCGGACAGATCAGCCCCGCCGAGGTGGTGCGGATCGAGAACGCGCTGGAGAGCCAGGGTGCGCAGGTCACCAAGGAGCGTGACGAGCTCATCGGGCCGAGCCTCGGGGACGAGCTGCGCCGCAACGCGCTGATCGCGCTGGGGGTCGCGCTCGCCGCGCAGCTCGCCTATCTCGCCTTCCGGTTCCGCTGGACGTTCGGGCTGGCGGCGGTGCTCGCCCTCGCCGCCGACGCGGCGATCGTGATCGGCGCGTTCGCGTGGATGGGCAAGCCGGTGGACGGGGTGTTCCTCGCCTCGATGCTCACCGTGATCGGCTACTCGGTCAACGACAAGGTGGTGGTCTTCGACCGGGTCCGCGAGCTGTGGGGAGCGCACCCGAAGGCCTCGTTCGCCGAGGTGACGAACACCTCGATCCTGCAGACGGTCCCCCGTACGGTCAACACCGGCCTGGGCGCGCTGTTCATCCTGGCCGCGCTCGCGGTGCTCGGCGGTGACTCGCTCACCGACTTCGCGGTGGCGCTGCTGATCGGAATCGTCGTCGGCACGCTCTCCTCCGCGCTGGTCGCGGGGCCGCTCGCCATCGAGCTGGAGAAGCGCAGCCCCGGCACTCCGCCCTCGCCCAAGCGGAAGGGGCCGAAACGGGCTCGTGAGGGTTCGGGCGCGGTGGTCTGACAACGGCGATCCGACAGCGGCATACCTGACAGCGGCAACCCGACCGGGACGATCCGACCGAAGCAGACGGCGGAGGCCGGGGAACGGCGGCCGGAGGATGGAGGCCAGGCGGCGGTCCGAGCACGGTGCTCGGACCGCCGCCCTCTTTTTCCCGTTAATCCTACAAATTAAGGGTGAATTTATACACAAAACTATTTCCATCTGCGGCTAAAGGCGGAACTCCCCGGCGAGCAGAGGTATTCGGCAGGGGCACAACCCTGTTGCGACACCTTTGGCCGTCAAAACGATGCCGGTCACGAAAACGGGGAGAAAGTATGAGTCACGCGGTGAAGATGAGCCCTCAGATGCAGAAGTGCATCGATGCCTGCATGGAGAGCCACAGCCGTTGCGAGCAGACCATGTCCTACTGCCTGAGGCAGGGGGGTCAGCACGCCGACATGGCGATGATGGCCCCGCTCATGGACTGCTCCGACATAACCCGTATGTGCGCGGACATGATGATGCGCCAGTCGCCGATGGCGATGGAGATGGCCGCGATGTGCGCGAAGGTCGCGAGCAAGTGCGCCGAGGCGTGCATGTCCATGAACGGCGACGCGATGCTGAAGGAGTGCGCCAACGCCTGCCGGGCATGCGCCGAGGCGTGCCAGGCCATGGCCGGCGCACGGGCCTGAACCTTCCCCCCTGCCCTTACCGGGCCGTCCAACATCGACATCCGCATCACCCGCGCGGCGATGTCCGTACCGGCGCCCATACCTGCGTCCACGCCGCAGGTATGACGCCGTCGGAACGCGGGACGACGTGAGGGGACGCGGTCTCGAAGGGGGCGCCGCCGATCGAATCGGCGGCGCCCCCTTTCCGCGTGAATACTCCGCTTTCCAGCGGAAGACGCGCCTCGAATCCCGCTAGTGTGCTTGGCGTCTGATTTCCCTGCTGCCGAAGGCGGATGCAATCGTGGCGGACGACTACGCGACAACTTTCAAGATCGTTGATGTTGACGGTGACGGCCTCATCTCGATCCCCGAACTGACGAGACTCATGGAGGTGCTCGGCCAGCCGATCACCCCGGAGGCGGCCGCGGCGGCCGTCGCCAGGATCGACCAGGACGGCGACGGCCTCATCTCCCTGGAGGAGTTCGCCGACTACCTCGCCCAGACCCGGCCGAGCTGACCTTTCACCCCCGATCCGAACACCTCACCGAACCGACCTGAGCACTCGGGCCCGCCCCGGACGCCTCAGGCCGAGTCGGCCCCGGCGTCCCGGAGCCGATCCGGGCACCGGACCCCGGATCGGCCGCGAACCGGATCCGATCGAGGCCCCCACCCCACCCGGGCAGGGGCACCCCGATCGGATCCGGTCCCGCCGTTTCCACCCCCGCCCTCCCGTCTCACCCCGGCCCTCCCCCCTCGGCCCCGCGCCGGCCTTCCCCCCGCCTTCACCGCCGTTCCCGCCGCCGACCCGGTGGCATGTTGACGCGCCATTGACCGGGCAATAACTTTGGGTAGTCATATGAGCGCAAGGCGTAGCGAAGGCTCGGATTGACGTGTGAGCACCGATGTTCCCGAGTGGTTTTCGCACGCCCATCCCTTTCCAGAAGGTGATCTCGCGTCTCACGCGTGAGGTCGTCCGGTCGCCACGATCCGCGCTTCCGCTCGCTTCCCGTCACATCCCGGCCCAAAAAGTGATCCGGCGGCTCTCGCCCGACCGCCTCAAGAGCCGGCCCTCCCGGGAAGCCTCACAGAGGAAGAAGGCAGAAACAGTAGATGAGGAGCGCATCCAGCGGCAGCGCGGGGAGTGCGCCGCATGACTCGCGTGGGGCCAGGCATCCGGTGACCATCATGGCCGAGCAGATGACCGATCTCTTCCTCGACCTCGGTTACCACGTCGTCGAGGGGCCCGAGGTCGAGGCCGAGTGGTTCGCCTTCGACGCCCTCAACATGGACGACGGCCACCCCGCCCGCGCCCCAGAACGCGCCTTCCACATCGAGAACCCCGCGGGACCCGGCCGGAGGTCGGGCCTCCTGCTGCGTACGCACACCTCACCGGTGCAGGTGAGGGCGATGCTCGGCACGCCCCCGCCCCTCCGGGTGATCTGCACGGGCCGCGTCTTCCGCCCCGAGGCGGCCGACGTCACCCACAGCCCGGTGTTCAACCAGGTCGAGGGCCTCGCCGTCGACCTGGGCCTCACCATGGTCGACCTGAAGAAGACCCTCGACCACTTCGCCGTCTCCATGTTCGGCAGGGGCACGGCGACCCGGCTCCGCGCCCGCCGGTTCGCCTACGCCGACCCGTCGGCCGAGGTGGACGTGGAGTGCGCCGTCTGCCGTGACCTCCCGAAGGAGGACCCGGCGAGAGCTCTCCGGGGAGACGCCCCTTCGGATCCGTGCGGGACGTGCGGTGGAGAGGGATGGATCGGGTGGGGCGGGTGCGGCATGGTCCATCCCCGGGTGCTGACCGCCTGCGGTATCGACCCGCACAGATACGGCGCCTTCGCCTTCGGCATGGGCATCGAACGCACGCTGATGCTCCGGCACGGACTGAAGGACATGCGCGACGTCGTCGACGGCGACATCCGCTTTCCCCTCCAGATGGACGGGTTCGCCCCCGGCAGGTCGCGGCCCATGCTCCTTCCCCTGGACAGGGTCACGAACACGGCGATGACGCGGGCCGTTCCCGCCGCGCGGGCCGTGCCCGACATGGAGATCATCCCGTTGGCGCGCGGCGGGCACCGCGCCGGGAGCACCCGAAGACGGGAGGCCGGTGGAGGGCTGCCCCCGTCACAGGACCTGCGGCGGCGGATCGGGCACGCGCTGGCGAGAGCGGGATACGTCGAGACGCCCGGTTTTCCGTTCGTCTGCGATGCCGCCTGGGACGCCTTCGGCCTGGCACCCGACGATCCGCGCCGCGCCACACTCACGCTCACGAACCCGATCAGCCCGCACGAGCCGTCGCTGCGCACCACGCTTCTCCCCGGACTGCTCACGACGCTCGGCCTGAACCTCAAACGGGGAAACCTCGCCCCCGCGCTCTTCGAGCAGGGAGTGGTCTTCGCCCCCCTCACGAGCGACGCCCCTCCGCCTCGCCCCCGCGCGGACCGCCGCCCCACCGGCGCCCAGCTCGACGCGCTGGCGGCCGCGATCCCCGCCCAGCCCAGGCACCTCGCCGCCGCCCTCACCGGCGAGTCGTCGTGGGCCCGCGCGGTCGACGCCGCGCGTACGGCGGCGCACGTCATGGGGGCCGGGCTGGTCACCCGGCCCACCGAGTACGCGCCCTGGCTGCCGGGACGCTGCCTGGAGCTCCTCGTCGGCGAGGCCGTGCTGGGCCATGCGGGCCAGCTGCGCCTCGGTACGGTTCAGGCGCTGGGCCTGCCTCCCGGGACGAGCGCGATGGAGATCGACCTCACCGCCATGGAGCATCTCGCCGATCTCGGGAGAACGTGACGCGGGAAAGGGCCGCGACGCGTCAGGCGGTCTTGAGATAGATCTGGCCGAAGACCTCGGAGAGCTTCTTGAGGTCGGCGGCCATGTCCGTCTCGGGGTTGGCCGGGTTGTAGACGGCGGCGAGGCGGCGCTGGATCGGGGCGAGCTTCTTCATCTGGTCCCAGGCGGTCAGCCTCTTCGTGGTGCCCTGGGCGTCCTGGACGCTCGTCCACACGTTCACCTGCTGGGCGGCGTTGTCCTTGACGGGCACCGAGAGCCGGGAGACGACCTTCTCCGCGGTCACCTCGCCGACGATCCCGGTCTCCTCTGCGGCGACCTGGGCGAGAACGTCCCACGACCGGGCGCGGACCTGGATCCACTGGTTGAGGTGGGCCTGCTCGGCGTTGATCTTCCAGGTGTCGTAGCCGCCGTACAGCAGGCCGGTGTCCAGGGAGATCTGGTCGACGCGGCCCGCGATCAGGGGAGACTCGATCTTCTCGGGGGCGAGCAGCGGGTACCGCTTGCGCATCTCGGCCTTGCAGGTGTCGTTCGCGCCGCAGGCGAGCTCGGGCACCACCGTGTGGATGCCCAGCCGCTTGCCGGGCGCGGCCTGGCGGAGGGCGTCGGAGGCCGCGGTGACGAACGCGGCGACCTCCTCGTTCGTGGTGAAGGTGGTGTTGTAGCCCAGCTGGGAGGTGAACCGGATGCCCGCGACCTCGGGGCGCGCGGCCAGCGCGCCGATGCGCTTGACGGCGGCGGTGAAGGCCTCGGTGCCGGCCTTCCAGTCGTCGGCCAGTTCGGTGTCGATCCAGACCCTCAGCTGCAGGGCCTTCGCCGCGGTGATCGCTTGGCCGGCGGGGGTGAGCGCCGCGGCCGCGACCGCGGGGTCCTGGACGTTCTTGGCGGTGGAGGTGCCGGTCTGTTCGGCTCTGGAGGGCGTGCCGTCGCCGCCCTCACCGTGTCCGTCGACCGAGCACGGCTGCCCTTCCTCGCACTCGGGAAGGCCGCCCTCTCCGGCCCCTTCGGGGAAGGGGGAGTTCTCGTCGCCCTCGGCACCGCCACCGGGCGGCTCCGGGCAGACCGAGCCGGCGGCCGAGCAGTCGATGAACTTGCCGTCGCTCGGGGTCGCCTCCTTGAGGTTGGCGTTGTCGTCGGCCCCCCAGAACAGCGCGACCCCGAGGGCCTCTTCTGGCTTGGCCAGCCAGTGGCAGACGACGTAGGCCGGGGTGTCGGGTCCCATCGTGTCGTTACAGCTGCGGGGATCGTCCTGCGAGTACGCGGCCGCGGGGGTCATGACACCGACGAGCGCGAGCGTGGCGCCCGTGGCGAGGGCTCGGCGCAGTGTAAGTCGCATGATCTGAACTCCCCGGCAAACTGGACAAAACGATCGACCCGCACTTTACCCAGATCACGGTGGACCCGACAGCCCCGGTCAGGGAATCATCAGCATTCCGATATATCCCGTCGAACCCATACCAGCCATCACACCGGGCACCCCCGTCGCACCCGCATGGACCGATCCCGGCCTCGCGCGGCGGACCGTCCCCGCGAGAGGACCTGGGCATTACGGCTAGCGGGAATGCCCGGAGCCCGGTGGCATGGGGTGCCGAACGGAGGCTGCCAGCGCAGACGACGGACGACGGACCGGGTAATGATGATGACGTGGGTAACTGTCCAGAGCTGGAGGACTCCCCCGGCCGTCAGGCCGTGGGTGAGAGACTCCACCGCCGTCGACGAAAGAGCACTCCTCGACGCATACCGAAACGGACTCTCATGTCGCCGCCTGCCAAGAATCTGAGCAACGGATTCCACGGCCTTCCAGGGGCAGATGAGATCATGCATCTCGCACTGGCGACCGGCAATCTGTTGAACCGGCTGGAAAGCGCCAGAAGCAGAATCGATCACTCGCTGACCCAGCAGCGCCGCTTCGTGTCCGACGCCTCGCACGAGCTTTTCACACCGATCGCCGGGCTTCGGACACTCCTGGAAGAAGCACGGCTACACCCCGACGAGACGGAGCTGGACGAGCTTCTGGACGACGCGCTGGAGGGCGTCGGCCGACTCCAGACGATCGTCACCGACCTGCTGGTGCTGGCCAAGGTGGGGGCGAACACACCTGACTCGTTCGTCAACGTGGATCTGGCGGAAATGGTCCGCGCCGCGGTCTCGCGGCATGGAAAGGGCGTCCCCGTACGGCTGCGGCTCGTCCCCGGTGTGCGGGCGAACGTCGTCGACGTGGAGATCACCCGCCTCTTCACCAATCTCCTGGACAACGCCCAGCGCCACGCCAGGCACGCGGTGCTGGTCGAGGTGCGCAGGAAGGGCCGGTACGGCGAACTCGCCGTGGCCGACGACGGTGACGGCATCGCCGCCGCCGACCGTGAAAGGATCTTCGAGCGATTCACCCGCCTGGACACGGCACGCTGCCGCAGCCGGGGAGGCACCGGACTCGGCCTCACGATCGCCCGTGACATCGCCACGGCTCATCGGGGGACCATCGACGTGGAGGACTCCGCCATGGGCGGCGCGCGTTTCGTCCTCCGCCTTCCGCTCGCCGATCACCAGGCGTCCGAACACCTCTGACGCCGGGCCCGATCTCTCTCTCCGCCCGTCGTCGGCGAGCCGCGATCGCCCTTCGGCACCGTCACGAAGGCACCGTCACGAAGGCGTTGTCACCACCGGCGCCGTCACAAAGGCGCCGTCACGAAGGCGCCGTCACGAAGGCGCCGTCACGAAGGCGCCGTCACCACCGGCACCGTCACCGAGAGCGATGTTCCCTCCCCCTCCGTACTCACGACCTTCAGCTTGCCGCCGAGCGTCTCGACACGGTCCCTGAGCCCGATGAGCCCCGACCCCTTGCCGTAGTCGGCTCCCCCGCTTCCGTTGTCGCGGACCGAGAGCCGGACGCCCGATCCGTTCATGTCCAGCGTGACGTACACCACGGAGGCGTTCGCGTGCTTCACCACGTTGGTGAGCGCCTCCGCCGCCGTGTAGTAGACGGCCGCTTCGACGCGCTCCGGCAGGCGCGGGACGGAGGCGAGTTCGAGATCGACGGGAACGGCGGAGCGGCGCGCGAGCGTCTTCAGCGCGGGCACGAGCCCGCCCTTCGAGAGGATCGCCGGGTGGATACCGCGTGAGAGCTCCTGCAGATCGTTCACGACCCCGGTCAGCCCGTGGACCGTGTGGGAGATCTGTTTCCTCAGCTCCGTCATCGACGGTGGCACGCATGCCTCCATGGCGCGTAGTTCGAGTCCGAGCGAGACCAGGCGCTGCTGGGCTCCGTCGTGCAGGTCGCGCTCGATGCGGCGGCGGGTCTCGTCGGAGGCGGCGACGACCCGGGCGCGGGAGGCGGCGAGATCGGCGCGGTTCTGGGCTTTCATGATGGCCGTACCGACCAGTTCGGCGAAGTCCGCCAGGCGTTCCTCCATCTCCTCGAACTTCGTTTGCGAGGTGGTGGAGAAGATGAGCAGTCCGCCCCACAGGCTCCCGTCGACGATCACGGGAGCACCCATCCCCGCGACGATCCCTCCCGCCTTCGACCACCGCGCGATCGCCCCGTCGCCCTGCACGTAATCGGTCCTTCGTGCCGGACGCCCCGTCCTCAGCATGATGGCCGTGAGGCTCACCTCGTCGAGCGGCCACTCCGAGCCGATGGGCAGCGTCTTGTCCAGGCAGTCCTGCCGGCTCCACGAGCCCACCACCGTCACGTGGCCGGGGTCGTAGCGAGTGATCGCCGCGTGCTCCGCCTCCATGAGGGAACCGACCTCGAAGGCGACCGCGCTGAACAGCTCCGTCGAGGAGATGCCCTGCGCCGCGAGTGTCGCGACGCGCCGCAGCGCCATCTGCTCCTCGGCGATCCGGCGGAGCTTGTCGCGGTTCGCCGCCAGGGCGATCCCGGTGTTCTCGCGATCACGGGCCGCCAGCAGCAGCGCCTCCAGGGAGGGCACCATCCGCTCACGCAGGCGCCTTCGTACGGCCTCGGGAAGGCGGGCGGGCAGGAGCAGCGTGCCGGTCCTGACGTCGTTCTCGGTGAGCGGTATCGCCTCTCCCCCCTCCTCCGCGGGCACCTCCCCGAGCCGGATCTCCACGTTCGGCGCCTCCATAACCTCCGCCAGCAGACGTGAGGACGCCGGCAGCGCCGCCCGCAGATTCTCCGCGCGCAGCAGGATGTGGGCCAGTCGTGTGGAGAGGTCCGCCTCGCGACGACGCTGCTCCGCCCGGATGCCCAGTGAGCGCGCCAGTGCCGCGATCGCGCTGGTCGCCAGCGCGACGACGATGAAGATCGGGAGCGGGGCCCAGAGCCAGCGTGTCTCGAGCGAGAGGGTCCCCGGGGGCGGAAGGTTGAAGTAGTCGAAGGCGGCGGCGCTGGCGACCACGCTCACCAGCCCGAGCCCCAGCCCCCACTCCAGCGAGATCAGCAGAATGCCGAGAAGATAGATCCCTCCCAGGGAAATGCCCGGAGCCATGCTCTCCAGGAGAAGAGACAGCAGGGCTCCCGCCGCGACACTCAGGACGACACAGATGATCCCCGCCGAAAGGGGTGGACGCTTTGTGCGCAGCAGCAACGACAGCAGCCGTTCCGGCATAGAGACTAAGATACTCGCATGTCAGAGGGGGGTTGACGGCTCCTGTCCGGCCGAATTCCGGTCTGGCGGCGCATGGACGGCCACCCGGAGTGACAAAGGAATGAATCCTTTGATCTCGCGTGACCATTTTTGTAACAACAATGCGGCGGGAAACAGCGGGGAAGGGGGCGAGAGCGGTGAGTGAGGACCGCATAAGAATAGCGCTGGCGGACGACGACGTGCTTTTCCGCGAGGGGATGGCGAGCCTCATGTCGCGGTCGGGCCTGGAGGTCGTCGGCCAGGCCGGGGACGCGGAGGGGATCCTCGCCCTCGTCCGGTCGCACCGGCCCGATCTCGTCATTCTCGACATCCGGATGCCCCCGACCCACACCAACGAGGGCCTTGACGCGGCGCGGGTGATCCGCGAGGAGTTTCCCGAGACGGGGATCCTCCTGCTGTCGGCGCACATCGAGGTGGAGGAGGCGATGGAGCTTCTCGCGACGGGGCATCGGGTCGGCTACCTGCTCAAGAGCCGGGTCACCGGCGTGGAGGACTTCGTGGAGACTCTTGAGCGCATCGCCCAGGGCGGCTCGGTCGTCGATCCGAGCCTCGTGAAGGAGCTCATCAGGTCCCATCGCAGGGACGACCCGCTGGGACTTCTCACGACGCGTGAGATGGAGGTCCTGTCCCTGATGGCGGAGGGACGCTCCAATTCCGGCATCGCACACAAACTCTGGATCACCGAAGGGACGGTCGAGAAGCACGTGCACAGCATCCTGTCCAGGATGCAGATCCCGGGGACGGAGGACGACCATCGCCGCGTTCTCGCCGTGCTGACCTTCCTCGACTCCCGCTGAGCGACGATCGAGAGGACGTCGGCCACGAAAGCACGACGTCACCGGTGAGAATCCCCCTTCCTACCCGGCCTCCTGGAGGATCTCGCGAATCGCCGCCCCGGAAAGGGCGGATTTCGAGAGGAACGCGACGGCGGGACTGCCCGCGATCATCTCCTCGAAATCCCTTTCCTCGTACGTCGAGATCAGGATGACGTGCGGAGGGCGACGGTGACCGTCCACGAGCCGCTGGGCCACCTCGAAGCCGTTCTCCTCACCGAGATCGATGTCGACGAGCGCGACGTCCGGCCGGGCGTCGTCGACCTGCCGGAGGGCGTCGTCGCTCGCCGCGGCCATGCCGACCACGGCGATCCCCTCCCCCTCGAGCAGCGCGCGGGCGGCGCAGCGGAAGTGATCGTTGTCATCGACGATGAGACAGCGTATGGCCACGATTCAAGGATTCCAGGAAGGCGGCTTCCTGGCATTGCAGCTAGCGGGAAAACCGGATAGAGGAGTGCTTCTACGGTCCACCGGCTTCTGCCGCCCGCCGGAGCCCACCCCCGCGGGAGCCACCGGCCCGCACCGGAGCGGGCCGGACATGCCTGCTCGGCCGCCTCCGCGTCGCTCCACCGGCCCGCACCGGAGCGAGGTTCCCGGCAGGAGGGCATCCCGAATACCAAGCGATAATCGGGACATGCTTCCAGCCCAGTGGGCCTCCTAGATGCCGGCCGAATCCTCGCAGACCCTGGAGCGCGGCCTGCGCCTGCTGCGCCTGCTCGCCGACGGACGGCGGGGGCACACCCCCACGGAGCTGGCGGCGGAGCTGGAGCTGAGCCGCCCGGCGGTGTACCGGCTGCTCACCAGCCTCCAGAACGAGGGCTTCGTCCGCAGGGACGGCGGCGGACGCGTCCACCTGGGCTTCGGGGTCCTCGTCCTGGCCCGCGCGGTGCAACCGCTGCTGCGGGAGGGCGCCCTCCCCGCCCTGCGCGGGCTGGCCGAGGAGGTGGGGGCGACCGCGCACCTCACGGTGGCCGAAGGCGACGACGGCCTCGCCGTGGCGGTGGTCGAACCCTCCTGGACGAACATGCACGTCGCCTACCGCGAGGGCTCCCGCCACCCGCTGAGCCGGGGTGCGGCGGGACTGGCCATCCTCGCCCTGCGCGAGGGCCGCACCGGCTATCTGCTCTCCGAGGGCCAGCTCCAGGAGGGGGCGAGAGGCATCGCCGCCCCGGTGGCCGGTCTCCCCTGGCTGGAGGCGTCGGTGGGCGTGGTCGCCTTCACCCGGCTCGATCCGGACACCGTGGGGCCCCGGGTCGTCGCCGCCGCCGAGGAGCTGTCCGCCTCGCTGACCTGAGGTTTCCTCATCGCAGATCAGCTAAATAATCAAATAAATAGACAAATGCGGACAAGAACGGCACGGAACCGGCAAGATGGCAAAATAGGATCTTCCTTCCCCTGCATCAGAGAAAGAGCAGGCCGTGTCCGACGAGACCTCCCCGCACGATGCCTCCACGATCAACTCCAGCGTGGCCCACTCCGCCCGCATCTGGAACTACTGGCTCGGCGGCAAGGACAACTACGCCATCGACCGCGAAATCGGCGACCAGTTCGTCGGTATTTTTCCTGACATCGTCGATATCGCTCGTTCGTCCAGGGCATTCCTCTCCCGCGCCGTCGAGTACATGGCCGGTGAGGGCGGGATCCGTCAGTTTCTCGACATCGGCACCGGGCTGCCCACCGTCGACAACACCCACCAGGTCGCCCAGCGGGTCGCCCCGGACGCGCGCATCGTCTACGTCGACAACGACCCCATGGTGCTCACGCACGCCCGCGCCCTGCTGACGGGCACCTCCGAGGGCGCGACCGAGTACATCGACTCCGACCTGCGCGACCCCGACAGGATCCTGGAGGCCGCCGGGAACACCCTGGACTTCGACAGGCCCGTCGGGCTGATGCTGATGAACATCCTGGGTCACATCACCGACATCGACGAGGGACGGGCGATCACCCGCCGCCTGCTCGCCGCCCTGCCCTCCGGCAGCTACCTGGCGGTGGCCGACGGCACCAACGTGATCCGGGGCGTGGAGTTCGAGAAGGCCATCGCCATCTGGAACGAGGCCGGCTCGGTCCCGTACACCCTCCGCAGTCCCGAGCAGATCGAGAGCTACTTCGAAGGGCTGGAAGTGGTGGAACCCGGCGTGGTCTCGTGCCCGCTCTGGCGTCCGGGACCGTCGATCGTCGGCGGCCTCCGCGAGGTGGACGAGTTCTGCGCCGTGGGACGCAAGCCCTGAGCACGCCCTGCCCGAGCGGGCCCTGAGCACGCCCTGCCCCTCAGGGCCGCCGGACCGCGGGCGACCGGCCCTGACACGGGCGGCCCTGACACGTGGCACCTTCCGTGCCCATCGGGGCCGCCGGACGATGGGCGACCGCGCCACGGGCGACCCTGACACGTGGGCACCCTCCGTCGGGTTCCGCCGAGCCCATGGGTATGGTGAACGGCGGTGCGCCGGGAAGTCTGGTCGGCAGTGTCCGACCCGACCCCTGAAGCGGAGCTCACATGGGCAACACCTCTCCCGGCACGCCTCGCCTGTTCAGCCGCGGCTCGTGGGACGAGGCCCGCCGCATCGCCGACATCCTGCGCGGGGAGACCGTCGGCGGAGCGCTGCTGCTGGTCGGCGCGGTAGTCGCGATGATCTGGGCGAACTCCCCCTGGTCGGGCGCCTACGAGGCGCTGCGCGCCATCAGGATCGGGCCCGCGGTCCTGCACCTGGATCTGACCCTCGCCACCTGGGCCGCCGACGGGCTGTTGGCGATCTTCTTCTTCGTGGCCGGGCTGGAGCTCAAACGCGAGTTCGTCGCCGGCGACCTGCGCCAGGTGCGGCGGGCGGCGGTGCCGGTCGCGGCGGCGTTCGGCGGTGTGATCGTCCCGGCCGGGCTGTATCTGCTCGTCACCCTCTCCAGCGACGCGGCCGACTACGCGGGCAAGGGCTGGGCGATCCCGACGGCCACCGACATCGCCTTCGCGCTGGCCGTGCTCGCGGTCGTCGGCCGGTTCCTGCCCACGGCGCTGCGCACCTTCCTGCTCACCCTGGCCGTGGTCGACGACCTGCTCGCCATCGCCATCATCGCGCTCTTCTACACCGCGCACCTGTCGCTGCTGCCCCTGCTGGGCATGCTGGTGCCGCTGGCGATCTTCGCCCTGCTGGTGCGGCGCCGGGTGCGCGCCTGGTGGCTGCTGCTACCGCTCGCCACCGCGACCTGGGCGCTGATGCACGCCTCGGGTGTGCACGCCACCGTCGCCGGGGTGCTGCTCGCCTTCACCGTGCCGGTCGTCCGCAGCGAGCGGGCCGGTGGCCCCAGCGCCGGACCCGGCCTGGCCGAGCACTTCGAGCACCGCATGCGACCGATCTCGGCCGGGGTGGCCGTGCCGATTTTCGCGTTCATGTCGGCGGGGGTGGCCATCGGCGGCCTGAGCGGCCTCGCCTCCGCCCTCACCGACCCGATCGCGGTGGGCATCGTCATCGGGCTCGTGGTCGGCAAGCCCATCGGGATCATGGCCGCGACCTGGCTGGTGTCCCGCTTCACCCACGCCGACCTGGACGAGAGCCTGAGCTGGGTGGACGTGGCCGGGCTCGCGATACTCGCCGGCATCGGCTTCACCGTCTCCCTCCTCATCGGGGAGCTGGCGTTCGGGGCCGGCAGCGAGAGTGACGCCCACGTCAAGGTGGCGGTCCTCACGGGCTCCCTCGTCGCGGCCCTGCTCGCGACACTCATCCTCCGCATGCGCAATCGCATCTACCGGCGCATCCACGAGGCCGAGACCGTCGACCGTGACGGCGACGGCATCCCCGACGCCTACCAGCAGCCCTGAGAGGACGCCTGCCGATGACACCCCGGCAGGCCGTACTCAAAAACGGCTCCGGGGCGCATCCGGTGGGGCCATCGGAGCGAAACCGAGATCGGCCAGCGCGGCCGCGCCACGGGCGGCGTGGCCGCCGCCGACGAGCACCAGGGTCCGCGCCGACTGATAGCGACAGCCGGCGGCGTCAAACGCGTCCGCCGTGGCGAGCAACCGCTCCCGGTCGTCGTCGAGCAGCGCCTGGGCCCGTTCCACGATGGCGGTGGCGACCGGGTTGCCGGCCACGACGGTCCGAGCCTCGGCCAGACGGTCGCGGGCATCGGAGCTCCCGGCGAGTACGGCGGCTTCGGCACGCAGCGCCACATACCAGTGCAGCCAGATCCAGGTGACCCATTGCCATACCTCGCCGGGCTCAGGCGCCAGCCGCTCCAGCGCCTGCGGTGCCCGCCCACGGTGGAGCAGGAGCATCGCGTCGAAGACCGCCCCGTAGCCGTGGGTATTGCCCGGTGAGGGGTCGAGACGATTCAGGACCGCGCTCCATTCGCGCCAGGCGTCCTGGTCGTCGCGTAGGCCGTGGATCATCGCCACCGCGGCCGCCGACGGGCCGAGGACGGACCTGGCGGGGCTGCCGGCCTGCTGCCACGCGTCGAGGAACCGGACGCTGCCGGTGACCACCTCCTCGACGTTGCCCGCCATCGCGTCGGTCACAAGGAGCCAGCTCGTGGCACGATGGCCGACTTCCGCCAGCAGCGGATGATCCGCGAGTCGCCGCGCCCACCGGCGGGCCCCCGGCAGGTCGCCGGTGCCGAGGCCGGCCTCGGTGACCTCACCAAGCGCCTCGATCAGCTCGTGGGTACCGGCCGGGGTGTCCGGTGTGGACGAGAGCAGCATGATCCGGCGCCGGGCCGAGTCGGCGGCGGCGAACGGGCCGCCGGCCCAGCTCCGAGCACAGGTGAGCGTATCGAGCGCGGCGGACTCGGCGAGCGGGTCACCCGTGCGGTGAGCGAGTTCGACCGCTCGTTCGGCGCGTGCGATCGCCATGGGAATCGCGTTGTCGTTCACGCCCGGTGCGGCACCGATCTCGGTGAGCGCCCGTCCGGCCTCGGCCAACGCCACCGCGCCCTGGGCGGCCGGATCGTCGCCGCCCAGCTTCCGCGCCCGGGTGATGAGCGTGATCACCTCTTCCGGTGGCAGTTTCCTGACGAACTTTCCGGAGAACCGGTAGGCGTTGGCGGCGGCGGTCGCCAGGTCACGGGCGGCGCCGGCGGTGTCACCGGCCCGGTCGGCGGCCTCCGCGGCCGCACGGTGCAGGCGGTACATGTCATCGCCGTGCATCCGGCAGCCGGCCACGGCCGCGGCGTGCCGGAGCATCGATGCCCCGGCGGCGGGGTCGTCGGCGAGCGCGGCGGCCTGCTCGTAGCGCCCCTGAGACTCGCCGATCAGGTGACGGACGAAGGTCAGCTCCGCCATGAACCGAGCGAGGCGGTACGCGTCCGCGCGCTGTTCCGGCCGGTCGGCCGCCCACGCCAGGGCGGCGCGTAGATCGTCCACCACCGCGTCGAACCGGGCCCGCCAGTCGGCTCGCACCATCGCCAGCTCGGCGGCCTTGGTCAGGCACCAGCGAACGTGCCGGGATCGGGCGTCGACCAGCTCACCGGCCTCGGCCAGCCGCTCCACCCCGTACTGACGGATGGTCTCCAACGCCCGGTACTTGGTCCCGCCCGGGGACCCCGTCACCACCAGCAGGCTCTGTTCGGCCAGCCGTGCCAGTCCCTCGGCGACGATGCCTTCCTCGCCCCCGGCCGCCTCCGCCGCCGCGGCAGCGGTGAACGGTGCCACGAACACCGACACCCGGCGCAGCAGCGCCCGGTCGGCCGGTTCCAGCAAAGCATGGCTCCAGTCCAGCGCCCCCCGCACCGAACGGTGCCGCTCGTCGGCACGGGAGCCACCGGTCAGCATCCGCAGCGGATGGGACAGGGCGGCGTTGATGCCGTCCAGCCCGAGCGTGGAACACCGGGCGGCGGCCAGTTCGATCGCCAGCGCCATCCCATCCAGCCGCTCGCAGATCGAGGCGATCTGATCGCGCAGCGCGGGATCCAGCGACCGGCCCACCGCCGCCGCCCGTTCCCTGAACAACGCGACCGCGTCGGACTCACCGTCGACGGACAGCGACAGCGGCGGGACCGGATACACCCGTTCGAACGGCACCATCAGCCGTGCCTGGCTGGTCGCCAGCACCGTCATCCGAGGGCACGCCGCCAGCAGCCGCTCGAGAAACAGCGTCACCCCGTCCACCATGTGCTCGCAGTTGTCCAGCACCAGCAGCGCACGGCGGTCGGCCAGCGCGGCGAGCACGGATTCGGTCATGTCGCGGCCGGGCTGCTCACCGAGGCCGAGCGCCCCGGCGACCGCCGTGGCGATCAGGTCCGGATCGGTGACCGGAACCAGGTCGACGAACCACACCCCGTCGGCGTACTCGCCGGCCGCTTCCGCGGCCACCGCCAACGCCAGCCGCGTCTTGCCCACCCCGCCGGAACCGACCGCGGTCACCTGACGGTGTTCCTTGATCAGCTCGGCCAGTTCGGCCCGCTCGCTCACCCGGCCGACGAACGAGGTCAGCGGGGCCGGCAGAACCGGTGCAGGGTGAGACGGGCCGACGCCGATCGGCTCGGACGCGCGGCGGGCGAGCGCCCGCCGATCCGGCACCTCCAGCTTGCGCAGCAGCGAGGAGACGTGACTCTCCACGGTGCGCACCGAGATGTGCAGCCGTGCCCCGATCTCGGCGTTGCTGAGATGGGCCCCGACCAGCTCCAGCACTTCGGCTTCCCGGGGCGATATGTCCGCTGCTGCAATCACTGTCACATATTGCCGCACCCCCTCCGTGCTCTCATCCGTGGTGGCCACCGGGCGCGATCCGTGCCGTCGATCCGTGGGCGGTTCCGTGGGCGGTTCCGTGGTCACCACGGATGCCGGCCGGGCAGGCCGGAGGCGAAGCTGTGAACACGCGAACAGCGGGTCGACGAGGCCCACGACCACAGGAGTGACCATGACCGGCTCTTCCGCCCAGGGAATCAAGACCGTGCTGCACCCGGTGTCCGACCTGGCCAAGGCCAAGACGGTGTACGCGGCCCTGCTCGGCGTCCCGCCCCAGGTTGACTCGTCCTACTACGTCGGCTTCGAGGTCGAGGGCCAGCACATCGGGCTGGTGCCGGGCGGTGGACCGCAGGGCATGACCTCGCCGGTGGCCTACTGGCACGTACCGGACATCGAGGCGAAGCTGGCCGAGGTGATCGCCGCGGGGGCCATCGTCCGGGAGGCCGCGCACGAGGTCGGCGGCGGACGCCTGGTGGCCACCGTCGTCGACCTCGACGGCAACGTCCTGGGGCTTCTGCAGGACCGTTGATCGCCGCCTGCCCCTGCCATGCCCGCCGCTTGGCGGCCGCCGACAAGACCACGAACCCACCTCGCTCGAAGGATCCGCTGAGGCGGGCGGCGAGACGACCTCGACGACGCCATCACCACCGAGGACCACAAGGTCCCTTCTCGAAATCCAGAAAATCAAGATCCTCCAGGAGGAGATCCGCCATGAGCAGCACCGAAGGCAGCACGTACGAGGGATTCACCGCCGAGGAGCGGGCCGCGATGAAGGACCATGCCCAGGAGCGGAAGACGGCGGCGCGCCGCAGCTCGCGCGCGGACAAGGCGGCGCAGGACCAGCGGGACGTGCTCGCGAAGATCGCCGAAATGCAGGAATCGGACCGGATCCTGGCCCAGCGCGTCCATGCCGTCATCACCGCCGACGCACCGGCCCTCGCGCCGAAGCTCTGGTACGGGATGCCCGCCTACGCGCTGAACGGCAAAATCGTGTGCCACTTCCAGAGCGCGGCCAAGTTCAAGACACGCTACGCGACGCTCGGGTTCAGCGACCAGGCGAATCTGGACGACGGCGCGATGTGGGCCGCCGGTTTCGCCCTGACCGAGGTGACGGCCGAGGTGGAGGCGCGGATCAGCGCGCTGGTGAAGCAGGCGGTGCGCTGAGACTCGCCCGGGAACGTGCGCCCCGAATCGCGCCGAGTCGGGTCCGTACATCACTTCGCTCGAACGGCGTCGGCTCGCGTACGTCACCGGGGCGGCGCCCGGCGGAGGTGGGATTCCTACGGGACGGACACTCTGGGACGACGTTTGACATCTCCCATCCCCCTGACAGATGGTTGTTCGTATAAAGGACGTATGCGTCCTATAAACGGACAGAGCTGGGAGAAGCGGATGCCGTACTACCGGGTCGTCGGGGAGATCCCCCGCAAGCGGCACGTGCAGTTCCGGCGGCCCGACGGCGGGCTGTACGCCGAGGAACTGATGGGCGAGGAGGGGTTCTCCAGCGACTCGTCGCTGCTCTACCACCGTCACCTCCCCACGGCGATCGTCAAGGCCGAGGCCGTCGAGCCCGACGAGTCGCGAAACCTCACCCCCAACGTGCCGCTCTCCCCCCGCCATCTGCGTACCCAGGACCTCAAGCCCCAGGGGGACCTCGTCTCCGGGCGCGGGCTGATCGCCGGGAACGCCGACGTCCGCATGTCGTACGCCGCGAGCGAGGAACCCAGCGGGCTCTACCGCAACTCCATGGGCGACGAGTGCGTCTACATCGCGAGCGGGCAGGTCAGGTTCGAGTCGACGTACGGGGCGATCGAGGCCGGGGAGGGTGACTACGTCGTCGTCCCCACCGGGACGATCCACCGGTGGGTGCCGAAGGGCCGCGTCACGGCGTTCACCATCGAGGCGGCCGGTCACATCCGGCCGCCCAAGCGCTATCTGTCCAAATACGGCCAGTTCCTGGAGCACGCCCCCTACTCCGAGCGCGACCTGCGCACCCCGCAGGAGCCCCTGATCGCCGAGGGCGAGGAGGTGCCGGTGCTCGTCCGCACGCGCGGCGGGCTCACCCGGCTGGTCTACCGCGACCACCCGTTCGACGTGGTCGGCTGGGACGGCTGCCTCTACCCGTACGCGTTCAACATCAACGACTTCGAGCCGATCGTGAAGCGCACCCACGCCCCGCCGCCGGTGCACCAGACCTTCGAGGGTCCCAACTTCGTGATCTGCTCGTTCTGCCCCCGGCCGCTCGACTTCCACCCCGACGCGATCCCGATCCCGTACAACCACCACAACGTCGACTCCGACGAGCTGATGTTCTACGCGGGCGGCGACTACACGGCGCGCAAGGGATCGGGCATCGACGTCGGCTCGGTCTCCCTGCACCCGGCGGGGTTCACGCACGGGCCGCAGCCGGGCGCCGTCGAAGCCGTCATCGAGGCGGTCCGGCAGGGCCACACGCAGACGAGCGAGCTGGCCGTGATGGTCGACACCTTCCGCCCCCTCGACCTGGGTCCCGCCGGGCTTTCCGTGGAGGACCCCGCGTACGCGTGGACGTGGGCCCGTTGACGAACGCGGCCCCGGACCCGGAGCCGCCTCCGGACACGGCCCGAGGCCGGGACACGAACGCGGGAGCGTCCCCGGACGTGACCACGAACACGGATACGGTCTCCGGTCCGAGCGCGACCTCCGACCCGCCACGGGGTAGGGGCAGAACCATGAGCGTAGACGCGAGCACGGGAACGGGAACGGGCGCCGGCGTGGACGGTAGGGACGCGAGCGGCACGGGCGTGGACAACACGGACGCGAGCGGTGCGGGCGCGAGCGGCACGGACGTGGACGGCACAGGTGTGAGCGGCGCAGGTGTGAGCGGTGTGGGCATGGGAACGGCGACGCTCTTCCGGGAGCTCGTCGACGACGCGGGGCTGTTCCCGCCGACCGGGCTGCCGATGGCGGAGGCCCTGGAACGCCACAGGAACGACCTGGCGGGCAACGACCCGGTGCTCACCCACCGGTTCCTCTGCCCGGCCGGACGCCTGGGGGAGCTCCGCGACCACCTCACCTTTCCCATCCGGCTCGGTCTGATCCTCGACACCCCCGACATCCCGCCGTTGGAGGACGTCGCCGTCGAGCTGGTCGAGGTGCGGCAGGCGCCGGGCGAGACCCCCGGAGCGGTGTGGGAGCGACTGGCCGGACGGTTGCCCGGCGACGCCCGGCTGTTCGTCGAGGTGTCCGCCGGCGACCCTGCCTCCCTGGCCTCCCTGACCTCCCTGCCGCGCGACGGCGAGGGCCCCGGTCTGAAGTTCCGCTGCGGCGGGCTGACCGCGGGTGCCTTTCCCAGCGCCGCGGACCTGGGCACCCTCATCGCGCACTGCGCGAGGCACGGCGTGCCGTTCAAGGCGACCGCGGGGTTGCACAACGCGGTCCGCCACTTCGATCCCGCGCTCGGCGTCGACCGGCACGGATTCCTCAACCTGGTCCTCGCGGTCTGCGCGGCCGTGGAGGACCGCGACCCGGTGCCGGTGCTGAAGCTCACCGACGTCGGCGAGCTGGTACGGCTGGCACAGGCCGTGCCCGACGACACCTCGGCACGCGCCAGGGAGCTGCTGGTGTCGTACGGGTCGTGCGACACGCACACCCCGATCGAGGACCTGGTGGCGCTGGGCCTGATCGCCCGGCGCCCGCCCGCCCCCGCCGGCACGGCGCCCCACACCACCACCACCGGCACCGCCATCCCCGATACAGCGACCACCGGCGGAGCGGCCCACGGCATGGCCGCCCCCGACACAACAGAGGAGAACGTGTAATGGGTTGGGACCTGGAGAACCTGCCCTACGGAGTCTTCTCCCGTCATGAGGGAGAGACCCCTCGCGTCGGCGTCCGGTACGGAGACCACGTGGTCGACCTGGCCGGGGCGCTGCACGACGAGGTGTTCGCCACCGGATCGCTCAACGCCTTCATGTCCAGGGGCCCGGCCGCGTGGCGGGACACCCGGGCCCTGATCCAGAACAAGCTGAGCACCGACCATGTGGTGGTGAGGCCGCACCTCATCCCCCTCGACCAGGTCACCCTGCACCTGCCGATCGAGGTGGCCGACTACGTCGACTTCTACTGCTCGCTGGAGCACGCTTCCAACCTGGGCCGGATGTTCCGCCCCGACGAGGAGCCGCTCAAGCCGAACTGGCGTCACCTGCCGGTCGGCTACCACGGCAGGGCGGGGACGGTCGTGGTGTCCGGGACCCCGGTCACCCGGCCTTCCGGGCAGCGCGGCGCGGGGGTCTTCGGCCCCTCCGCCAAGCTGGACATCGAGGCGGAGCTGGGATTCGTCGTCGGCGCGCCGACCGCCCTCGGGGAGCGGGCAGGACGGTTCGAGGACCACGTGTTCGGCGTGACCCTGGTCAACGACTGGAGTGCCCGCGACATCCAGGCGTGGGAGTACGTCCCGCTGGGCCCGTTCCTCGGCAAGTCCTTCGCCACCTCGATGTCTCCGTGGATCACCCCGCTCGCGGCCCTGTCGGAGGCGCGTGTCGAGGGCAGGCGGCAGGATCCCGAGCCGCTCGACTACCTGCGCCGCGAGGAGCCGTGGGGGCTCGACCTGCGGATGGAGGTCTCCGTGAACGGCGAGGTCGTCTCCCGTCCCCCGTACCGGGACATGTACTGGACGCCCGACCAGATGCTCGCCCACATGACCGTCAACGGCGCCGCCCTGCGCACCGGCGATCTCTACGCGAGCGGTACGGTCTCCGGCTCCGGGCCGGGCGAGCGCGGCTCGCTGATCGAGCTGACCTGGAACGGGACCGAGCCGCTGAAGCTGCCCGACGGCTCCGCCAGGACCTTCCTGGAGGACGGGGACACCGTCACGATCACCGCGACCGCTCCGGGACCCGGCGGGACCGTCATCACTCTGGGTGAGGTCTCCGGAAGGATCGAGCCCGCGCGGTAACCCGGCGATTCGAGGGAAGGGATGAGCCGAGGCGCTCGAAATGGCGGCCTGCGGGGAGAACCGGGCCTGTCCGCGACATGGCGAAAGGCATACGGTGGGCAAAGGAACCTACCTGACGTCCGGAACGTTGTACAAGTAGGACAGGAGGGTCGGAGCATGGAGTATTGGGTCATCTGGTTGATCTTGGCTGTGGCGCTTGGTGTCGCAGAGATACTCACCCTCACCACCGCTCTCGGCCTGCTCGGGGGCGCCGCCCTCATCACCTCCGTCGCCGCCGCGCTGGGGCTGCCGATCCCGCTCCAACTCGTGGTGTTCGTCGCCTCCATGGCCGCCGGAGTGACCTTGGTCCGTCCCGTCGCCCAGCGCCACATCGCCAAGCTGCAACCCCGGAGCCAGCGCTTCGGGATCCAGGCGATCGTGGGCAGGTCCGCCTACGTCCTGAGCGAGGTGACCGGCAGGGACGGCCGGGTTCGGATCGGCGGCGAGGAGTGGTCCGCCAGGGCCTACGACGAGACTCTGGTGATCCCCGCCGGAGCGACCGTCGACGTCATCGAGATCGAAGGCGCGACCGCACTCGTGTATCCACGGGAGTGAACGCCACGGCCCCTCTGCCCATCCAGCCGGACCGCGGGAGTGCCGCCATAAATAAATCCACGTCGGGAGTGACGCCATGGATCCTCTACTCGTAGCCGGACTGCTCATCGCTTTGTTGGCGGTGTTCACCGTGATCCGCTCGGTGCGCATCGTCCCCCAGGCGCGAGCCCGCAACGTGGAACGACTCGGCCGCTATCACAGCACGCTGAAGCCCGGCCTGAACTTCGTGATCCCCTACATCGACCGGGTCTATCCGATGATCGACCTGCGTGAGCAGGTCGTCTCCTTCAGGCCCCAGCCGGTGATCACCGAGGACAACCTGGTCGTCGAGATCGACACGGTCCTGTACTTCCAGGTCACCGACCCCCGGGCCGCCGCGTACGAGATCGCCAACTACATCCAGGCCGTGGAGCAGCTCACGGTCACCACGCTGCGTAACGTCGTCGGCTCGCTCGACCTGGAGATGACGCTCACCTCGCGTGACACGATCAACAGCCAGCTGCGAGGTGTGCTCGACGAGGCGACCGGCAAGTGGGGCATCCGGGTCAACCGGGTGGAGATCAAGGCCATCGACCCGCCGAAGAGCATCAAGGAGGCGATGGAGAAGCAGATGCGCGCCGAGCGGGACAAGCGCGCCGCGATCCTCAACGCCGAGGGCCAGCGGCAGTCGCAGATCCTGACCGCCGAGGGTGACAAGCAGAGCGCGATCCTGCGGGCCGAGGGTGACCGGAGCGCCGCGATCCTCAAGGCCGAGGGTCAGTCGCAGGCCATCGACGAGGTCTTCCAGGCCGTGCACCGCAACGACCCCGACCCCAAGCTGCTGGCGTACCAGTATCTGCAGGTCCTGCCCGAGCTGGCCAACGGCCCGAACAACACGTTCTGGGTGATTCCCAGCGAGGTCACCTCCGCCATCCAGGGCGTCTCCAAGGCGTTCACCGAGGCGCTGCCGCAGTCGTCGGCCGTCCGCGAGACCCCCAGGGTGAACGAGGCGGCGGCCGAGGAGCGGAAGCAGGCCGAGCAGGCGGCCGCCGACGCGGTCGCCGAGGCCGCCGAGACCGATCTCGGCCCCCGCCAGCTCAACGCGCCTCCGGTGCCTCTCCCCGGCAACGGCCTCCTCGGAGCGGAGACGGAGTCGCAGCAGGAGCGTCACCTCCAGGAGGAGCACCGCCCCTGACCCGGAGGAGGGTTTCTCTTCCTGGTCCTCCCGCCCCGGCGATCCGGGCGGGAGGACCTTTTTCATGGCCGAGGCTCGTAGGGCAACGATCATGACCGGTGTTCGTCGGCGCGGGCATCCGCGCCCGGCCCCGGGCCGTCGCGGGGGTCGGTGCCCTGGAAGTACGGGACCGTGTCGATCTCGACGACCAGGTGGTCCTCGGTGATCACCGGCTGGGGCCTGAAGGAGACGACCTGACCGGTGCTCCAGTCGAGATCTCGCGGTCGGACCCGTTTGTTCGGCCGGTTTAGGGAGAAATGTCTGGGTATCCCCCTGGGTCCCGGGACCCGGGCGTGAAGCAACGCTGTGGGCGGGGTTAAGAAAACCGCGATGGACACCCCCGAAGGCGACCGGGCACAGTGCGTATGGTCGAAACCGAGGGGGAATCCGCGATGAAGGCACTGGTCAAGGAGAGGGCCGAGCCCGGTCTGTGGCTCGTCGACGTGCCGGAGCCGTCCGTCGGACCCGGCGAGGTGCTGATCAAGGTGTTGCGCACCGGGATCTGCGGCACGGATCTGCACATCCGGAGTTTCGACGCGTGGGCCCGGCAGACGCTGAACACGCCGCTCGTCATCGGCCACGAGTTCTGCGGCGAGGTCGTCGAGGTCGCGCCCGGCGTGGAGGACATCACCCGCGGCGACCTGGTGAGCGGCGAGGGGCACCTCGTCTGCGGCAAGTGCCGCAACTGCATGGCCGGTCGGCGGCACCTGTGCCGCAGCACGATCGGGCTGGGGGTGAACCGCGACGGCGCCTTCGCCGAATATCTGACGCTCCCCGCCTCCAACGTCTGGGTGCACCGGGTCCCGGTCGACCTCGACGTGGCCGCGATCTTCGACCCGTTCGGCAACGCGGTGCACACCGCCCTCACGTTCCCGATGGTCGGCGAGGACGTGCTGATCTCCGGCGCCGGGCCGATCGGGCTGATGGCCGCCGCGGTCGCCACCCACGTGGGCGCCCGCAACGTGGTCGTCACCGACGTCAGCCCCGAGCGGCTGGAGCTGGCCCGCAAGCTCGGGGTCGCCCTCGCCCTGAACGTCGCGGAGACCTCCATACAAGAGGGCATGAACGGGCTGGGCATGCGCGAGGGCTTCGACGTGGGCCTGGAGATGTCCGGCAACCCGAAGGCGCTCCGCGACATGATCGCCTCCATGTCGCACGGCGGGAAGATCGCCATGCTCGGCCTGCCCGCCGAGGAGTTCGCCGTCGACTTCGCGACGGTCGTGACCTCGATGCTCACCATCAAGGGCGTCTACGGCCGGGAGATGTACGAGACGTGGTACGCCATGTCCGTACTCCTGGAGAAGGGCCTCGACCTCACCCCCGTGATCACCGACCGCTTCTCCTACCTCGACTTCGACGCGGCCTTCGACACCGCCGCCGGAGGCAGGACCGGCAAGGTCATCCTGGATTGGACGACCTGATGCCCGGCCCCCACCGCGACCTCGGCGGAACCGGAAAGACCACCTCGGATTGGACGGCCTGATGTTCGACAACCTGCGCGACGACTTCCGTACGACCCTGAACGAGATCGCGGAAGCCGGGCTGCTCAAGCCCGAACGGGTCATCACCACCCCGCAGCGCGCCGACATCGCCGTGGCCGGCGGCGGTGAGGTGCTGAACTTCTGCGCCAACAACTACCTGGGCCTGGCCGACCATCCCGAGGTGGTCGCCGCCGCCAAGGAGGCCCTCGACCGCTGGGGCTTCGGCATGGCGTCCGTCCGCTTCATCTGCGGCACCCAGGAGGTGCACAAGGAGCTGGAGGCGCGGCTGTCGGACTTCCTCGGCCAGGAGGACACCGTCCTGTACAGCTCGTGCTTCGACGCCAACGGCGGCGTGTTCGAGACCCTGCTCGACGACCGGGACGCGGTGATCTCCGACGCGCTCAACCACGCGAGCGTCATCGACGGCATCCGCCTGTCCAAGGCCCGGCGCCTGCGCTACGCCAACCGTGACATGACCGAGCTGGAGGCGCGGCTCAAGGAGTCCGCCGACGCCCGGCGCAGGCTGATCGTCACCGACGGTGTCTTCTCCATGGACGGCTACGTCGCGCCGCTGAACGAGATCTGCGACCTGGCGGAGCGGTACGGGGCGATGGTGATGGTCGACGACTCGCACGCCGTCGGTTTCGTCGGCGACAACGGCGGGGGCACCCCCGAGCTGCACGGCGTACGGGACAGGGTCGACATCCTCACCGGCACGCTCGGCAAGGCGCTCGGCGGGGCGAGCGGCGGCTACGTGGCGGCGCGCGGGGAGATCTGCGAGCTGCTCCGCCAGCGTTCGCGCCCCTACCTGTTCTCCAACTCCCTCGCCCCGGTGATCGCCGCCGCCTCGCTGCGCGTCCTCGACCTGATCAGCGGCTCGGACGAGGCACGGACGCGGCTGCGCGCCAACACCGAGCGGTTCCGCATCGGCATGATCGAGGCCGGATTCGACATCCTGCCCGGTGACCACCCCATCGTCCCGGTGATGATCGGCGACGCCGCCGAGGCCGCCGCGATGGCCGAACGCCTGCTGGAGCTGGGCGTCTACGTGATCGGCTTCTCCTACCCCGTCGTCCCGAAGGGCGAGGCCCGCATCCGGGTCCAGCTCTCGGCGGCCCACTCGTCCGAGGACGTCGACCGCGCGCTGGAGGCCTTCGCCACCGCCCGTGGCTGAACACCCGCGGTGGAGCTCACCGGCGAACACCCGCTGACGGGCGTTCGCCGCGGCCCGCGGGTAAAAACACCGCACCCGGCCCCGGACCCGGGGTGTCGTGCCCGGCCCCCTCCACCACACGTTCGTCTACCGGGGTGCCCGGCGAGTTCCCCGCCGGAAGTCGCCGGGCACCCCGAACGGGAGTCCGGGCATGGTGTGTTCAGGCGAACGCGAGGAACGCTCATGTGCTCTTCGCTGAAAATCGTCGTCCGCGTGGCGTGTGGCTTTCATGGCTGTGACCGGCATCGGCTGAATTAAGGTTACGTGTTGCCCACGTAGCACGATGAGCCAGTGGTATGGGGCGCTCTCCCCCTTTCTTGGACAGTCAAGGTCGAGGAGAGACCGATGCCCCGCAGACATGCCACCATCATGGGATGTGTCCTGGCGGTCACCGCCCTTACCGCGACGACCGCCCCCGCCGTCGCCTGGCACCTGACGTCCGACGCCTCGGCCACCGTGTCCGCGACGAAACCACCAACGGGAATGCTCGCGGCCATGCAGCGCGATCTCCATCTCACCGCGGAGCAGGCCCAGGCCCGGTTGCTCAACGAGACCCGCCTGACGGAGATCGAGGCGCGGCTCCATAGAAGACTCGGTGACCGTTTCGCTGGTTCGTGGCTTACCGAACCCGTCGCGCAGACTCTTGTAGTGGCCACCACCACCCCCACCGATCTTCCCCATATCCTCGCCGAGGGCGCCAGGGGCAAGGTGGTCGGCCTGTCGCTGGCGCAACTCAACGTGATCAAGAAGCAGACGGACGAGATCCTGTCCACTCACCCGTTCGCTGGAGGGCATGTGCGTTACGTCGACGTGCGGGCCAACCAGGTCGTCGTCCTGTCCGATGTGCCGTCGACGACCAGGGCCGTCCTCAAGGCCGCCGGCGTGAATTCGAGCGCGGTGCGGGTGCTCTCCTCCTCTGAGCGGCCCCAGCCCCTTTCCGATCTGGTGGGTGGCGAGGCTTATTACGTCGGTGCCACAACCCGTTGCTCGATCGGCTTCTCCGTGGTCCGCGGTCTTCAGAACGGTTTCGTCAGTGCCGGTCACTGTGGCACGGTGGGGATGACCACCAGCGCCAACGTCGACCGGGGCCCTCAGGGGATCTTCCAGGCATCGCTGTTCCCGTCCCGCGACTTCTCCTGGATCGCGGTGAACGGCGACTGGACCCCCAGGCCGTGGGTGAGCAGCGGCGCGGGCGAGACGGTGGACGTCGCCGGCTCCAGAGTGGCCATCGAGGGGGCGTCGGTCTGCCGGTCCGGCTCCACCACCGGCTGGCACTGCGGAACCATCCGGCAACTCAACGCCAGCATCGCCTACCCCCAGGGCACCGTCTCCGGACTGACCCGGACCAACGTCTGCGCCGAACCCGGCGACTCCGGCGGCTCCTTCATCTCCATCGACCAGGCCCAGGGCGTCACCTCCGGCGGCTCCGGCGACTGCAACTCCGGCGGCGTCACCTACTTCCAGCCGGTCAACGAGATCCTCACCACCTACGGCCTGTCCCTGGTGACCACCAATGGCAATCCTCCGCCTCCGAGCACGGGCACCTGCACCGGCTACCCGCACACCGCCGACGGCCGACTGATCGCTGGGAAGCCCGCTCACCAGGCGATCTATCACCGGTCGACCGCCGACGGCCCCCACTTCGCCTGCCTGGCCGGTACCATCGGCACCGACTTCGACCTCTATCTGCAGAAGCAGGAGGGCCAGGCCTGGGTCACCGTCGCCACCTCCAATGGGCCGACCTCCAACGAGAAGATCGACTACACCGGCACGGCCGGTTACTACCGATACCGCGTAATCTCCTCCAGCGGCTCCGGCGCCTACCTTCTGGGGTACAAGGCACCGTGACCTGCCCGGTGGCCTTCGCTGGAAATCGTTGTCCGGCGTGGCGTATGGCTTATGTGGCTGTGACCGGCATCGGCTGAATTAAGGTTATGTGTTGCCCGCGTAGCACGATGCGCCAGTGGTATGGGGCGCTCTCCCCCTTTCTTGGACAGTCAAGGTCGAGGAGAGACCGATGCCCCGCAGACATGCCGCCATCATGGGATGCGTCCTGGCGACCACCTTTACCGCGACGGCCGTCCCTGCCGCCGCCCGGCCCCTGACGACCGGCGTCGCAACCACCGCGACCACGATGAAACCACCGCCGGGAATGCTCGCGGCCATGCAACGCGACCTCCATCTCACCGCGGAGCAGGCCCAGGCCCGACTGCTCAACGAGACCCGCCTGGCGCCGGTCGAGGCACAACTCCGCGCGAAGCTCGGTGACCGTTTCGGCGGTTCCTGGTTCACCGGAACCATCGCGCAGACCCTCGTGGTAACCACCACCACCCCCGCCGATCTTCCCGACATCATCGCCGCGGGCGCACGGGGTGAGGTGGTCACCCGGTCGCTCCCGGACCTCCACAAGGCCCTGGCGATCACTGACGCGTCTCTGTCCACTGCCGGGGGAAAAGTGCGCTTCATCGATGTGAAGAGCAACAGGATCGTCATCCTCACCTCGGATCTTTTAGCCACTGAGGATGAGATAGAGGCCAGCGGTGTGGGCGCGAACGCCGTGCAGGCGGTGCACTCCGCCGAGAGCCCGCGGCTCCTTTACGACGTGGTGGGCGGCGACGCCTACTACATCGGCACCACGTCCCGCTGCTCGGTCGGGTTCTCCGTGACCAAGGGGACCCAGAACGCTTTCGTCAGCGCCGGTCACTGCGGTGCGCAGGGCAAGGCCACCACCGGCTTCAACCGGGTGTTGCAGGGTGTCTTCCAGGGGTCGACCTTCCCGGACAGCGACTTCGCCTGGGTTTCCGTGAACGACGGCTGGACGCCCAGGCCGTGGGTGAGCAACGGCGCGGGCGAGACGGTGGACGTCGCCGGCTCCAGAGCGGCCATCGAGGGGGCGTCGGTCTGCCGGTCCGGCTCCACCACCGGCTGGCACTGCGGAACCATCCAGCAACTCAACACCAGCGTCACCTACTCCCAGGGCACCGTCTCCGGGCTGACCCGGACCAACGTCTGCGCCGAACCCGGCGACTCCGGCGGCTCCTTCATCTCCATCGACCAGGCCCAGGGTGTCACCTCCGGCGGCTCCGGCGACTGCGCCTCCGGCGGCGTCACCTACTTCCAGCCGATCGGCGAGATCCTCACCACCTACGGCCTGACCCTGACGACCACCGCCAACCCGTCTGGCACGGGCGCGAACACCTGCACCGGCTATCCGCGCATCGCCGAGGACTCGCTGACCGTAGGTAGTTCCGCCTATCAACCGCGCGGTCGTCGCTATTACTCGGCCTTCGGCGGCGTCCACTCCGGTTGCCTGAACGCCAACGACAACACCGATTTCGATCTCTATTTGCAGAAGTGGAACAACCGGGCCTGGGTCACCGTCGCCGCCTCGGAAAGCCCGCACCCCGACGAGAGGATCGACTACACCGGCACAGCCGGTTACTACCGATACCGCGTGGTCTCCTCCAGCGGCTCCGGCCCTTACAGCCTGGAATACAGGATGCCGCAACGCGCCCAAGTCTCACCTCCTGCCACTCCGACCTTTTCCCGGTGACCCGACCGCCGAGGTCTACGGCATCGACGGGGTGGCGGGAGGTCCGGGACGGTCGAGGACCCGATCGACGGTGTCCCTCGCCGGGCCCCGGAATGCTCCGGCGAGCATCGCCGGAGTCGCACCCGCGTGGCGTGTGGCTTCCGTGGCCGCGACCGACAACAGCTGAATTAAGGTTGTGCTGCCCGCACCGCATGATCAACCGATGGTGTGAGGCGCTCCCCCCTCTTTCTTGGATAGTCAAGGTCGAGGAGAGACCGATGCCCCGCAGATATGCCGCCATCATGGGATGCGTCCTGGCGACCACTTTTACCGCGACGGCCGTCCCTGCCGCCGCCCGGCCCCTGACGACCGGCGTCGCAACCACCGCGACCACGATGAAACCACCGCCGGGAATGCTCGCGGCCATGCAACGCGACCTCCATCTCACCGCGGAGCAGGCCCAGGCCCGACTGCTCAACGAGACCCGCCTGGCGCCGGTCGAGGCACAACTCCGCGAAGAACTCGGCGCCGACTTCGGCGGTTCCTGGTTCACCGGAGACCTCGCACAGAATCTCGTGGTGGCCACCACCGATAAAGAACACACTCCCCAGATCGTCACCAGGGGTGCCCGCGCCGAGATCGTCGGCCGGTCGTTGGCGCAACTCAACTCGACCCTCCAGACGGTCGAGACGGCCCTGTCCGCCCACTCGGGCGGGCCGGTGCGCTATGTCAACGTGCGGACCAACCAGGTCGTCGTCCTGTCCGATGTGCCGTCGACGACCCAGGACGCCATCGAGGCCAGCGACGTGGACCCGGTCGCGGTGCGGGTGGTGTCATCCATCGAACGACCCCAACTCCTGTCCGACCTGGTGGGCGGCAACGCTTACTACATCGGCGCCTCGGAGCGCTGTTCGATCGGGTTCTCCGTGACCAAGGGGACCCAGAACGCTTTCGTCAGCGCCGGTCACTGCGGCGCCAAGGGCGCCACCACCACTGGCTTCAACCAAGCCGACCAAGGTGTCTTCCAGGGGTCGACCTTCCCGGACAGCGACTTCGCCTGGGTCGCCGTGAACAACAACTGGACACCCAGGCCGTGGGTGAGCAACGGCGCGGGCGAGACGGTGAACGTCGCCGGCTCCAGAGTGGCCATCGAGGGGGCGTCGGTCTGCCGGTCCGGCTCCACCACCGGCTGGCACTGCGGAACCATCCAGCAACTCAACGCCAGCGTCACCTACCCCCAGGGCACCGTCTCCGGACTGACCCGGACCAACGTCTGCGCCGAACCCGGCGACTCCGGCGGCTCCTTCATCTCCATCGACCAGGCCCAGGGCGTCACCTCCGGCGGCTCCGGCGACTGCAACTCCGGCGGCGTCACCTACTTCCAGCCGATCGGCGAGATCCTCACCACCTACGGCCTGACCCTGACGACCAGCAGCGGATCCACCCCGCCCCCACCGCCACCGGCGGCCCCTGGCACGTGCACCGGCTATTCGAGGACCGTCACCGGCACGCTGGCCAATGGTCAGTCCGTCTATCAGCCGAACAACCGCTACTACCAGTCGACCGCCGACGGCATTCACTCCGCCTGCCTGGCCGGCAGCGGCAGCGTCGACTTCGACCTCTACCTGCAGAAGTGGAACAACCAGAGCTGGGTCACCGTCGCCACCTCGGAAAGCCCGACCCCCAACGAGAAGATCACTTATACCGGCACGGCCGGCTACTACCGATACCGCATAGTCTCCTTCAGCGGCTCCGGCGCCTACACCCTGGGATACAACGCGCCATAACCCGCGTCCCAAGAAGGTGATTCCGGGCTGTGGATGACGAAACAAGCCGGAAACAGGGCGGAGTTTCGGGGGGGGGGGGGGGGGGGTTTTTTTTTCCCCGCCCCCCCCCCCCCCCTTTCTCGGGGTTGGGGGGGGGGGGCGGCACCGGGGGGGGGGGTGGATGTGGTGTGTTCATGTGGGTGTGGTCGCCGGCG